>JBDHLD010000162.1:0-6162 GCA_039586035.1 Gemmatimonadota bacterium
CACGGGGCTGCTGGTGCCGGTGGGGGATGCCACCGGCATCGCTGGCGCCACGACACGGTTGCTGCTCGACGAACCCTGGCGCGTGGAAGTGGGACGGGCGGCTCGGAGCAAGGTGCGAGATCAGTTCGACGCCGTCGAGCTAACCGCTGCCTGGGAGCGGTGCCTGTTGGCGACCGACAAACGATGAAGCTGGTCTTCCTCTCGTCCTCCGTCGCCATGGGCGGCGCCGAGCGGGTCGTGACCCTCCTGACCGGTGGCCTTGCCCGTAGAGGGCACTCGGTGACGTTGATCACGACGACGACGCGAGGTGATTTCTTCGTCCCGGCAACGAACGTCGAGAGAGTCGCCCTCGACCTGACCGGCCAGCCGGCCGGCACCGCGATTCGTCTCAGGAATCTCCCAGGAACCTTGAAAGGCCTGGCGAGCGGCTTGCCCGCGTTCGTCAACGAACTGGTGGTTCGCGATCCCGACCTGGTCGTTTCATTCCAGAGTCAGCTCAACGTCCTCACGCTGGCGGTGGTGCGCGGTCGATGGCCGGTCGTGATCTCGGAGCGGACCGATCCCGCGCAGGCACACCTGGGAGTCGGATGGCGCCTGCTTCGGCGGCTGTGCTATCCGCACGCCGCCGCTGTCGTGAGTCCGAGCCAGGGAGTGGACCGAGGATTGAGCTGGCTTCCGAAGCGCAAGCGGCTTGTCGTTCACAACCCGGTCCATACCAAGTCCGGTGGGGACACCCTTGGGCTGCCGGCCGGGCTATCGCCAGGGCGCTACGT
The DNA here is from genome assembly GCA_039586035.1 of Gemmatimonadota bacterium. GTDB lineage: Bacteria > Gemmatimonadota > Gemmatimonadetes > Longimicrobiales > Gaopeijiaceae > JBDHHQ01. The sequence goes on from JBDHLD010000162.1 coordinate 774, forward strand.
CGTGGCCGTGGGCCGGATGATCCCCGACAAGGGATTCGACCTACTGCTCGAAGTGTTCGCCCGTGTTCGCGTGGGCCACCCGGACTGGCGTCTCGCTATCTTGGGGGATGGGCCGGAGCGTGCTTCTCTGGAGCAGCGTATCGGGCGGCTCGGCCTCGAAGACGTGGCAATGCTCCTCGGCCCCGTCTCCGAACCTGACTCCATCGTGCGGCAGGCCGGCCTTTTCGCGATGACATCGCGGCGGGAAGGGTTTCCCAACGCCTTGGCCGAAGCCATGGCGTGCGGCGTACCCGCGGTGAGCTTCGATTGCCCCTCGGGACCGGCGGAGTTGATCCGTCAAGGTGAGAACGGGCTGCTCCTCCCGCAGGGCGACATAGAGGCCTTTGCCAACGCCGTCTCGCGGCTGATCGAAAACGCGGACCTGCGGGGGCGCATGGCAAACGCAGCGCGAGCTTCGGTGGCTCGTTTCGAGCTCGACAACATCCTTGACCAGTGGGAGCAGATCGTGTTTCCGCTAGCTCTTGAAAGGAGTAGCGATGCCGCGTCGGCTTAGCCGGTACGCCTGGACAACCCCACGCCTGACGGACCCACGCCCTGGACGGTGATGTGGACCCGCGCCCGGTGAGCTTCTGCGCGCCCTCCGGCAGATTTCAGGTCAAGCGCGTCCGGGCTCCGGCAGGGCATCGAACAGGCGGTACCACTCCTTCAGGATCACCTCGGCTCGATAGCGGCGGGCATGCTCGGCGCCTCGTCCTGCGAGCTCCCGCCGGAGCTCCGCGCTGCCCATGAGGCGCTTCAGGCCCGCGGCAAGCGCGTCCGGGTCGTCCACCGGGACAAGAAGACCGTTCTGGCCGTCGGTGACTATGTCGCGCGGCCCGCTCTCGCAGTCGGTCACCACCACGGGGAGGCCGCAGGCCATGGCCTCGACGATCGCGTTCCCGAAGCCCTCGAAGCGTGAGGCGAGCGCGAACACGTGACACCGTTCCAGAATCGCGAAGGGATTGCGCTGGTTGCCGGGCAGGTGGACACGATCCTCCAAGCCGAGCACTGACACCCTTTCGTCCAGGATTGGCCTCTCCGGTCCGTCGCCGAGAATCAACAGGTTCCACTCGGGGTGTTGGGCAGAGACTCTTGAAAAGGCCTCCAGCAGCACGTCGAAGCCCTTGAAGTGCCTCAACCTGCCCATCGAGACCACGAGCTTCCTTCCTGGAGGAAGACGCCACTCGGGCAACGCGCTTCTCATGACGTCGATTCCCGGAGGCAGCGGATTGGGGATCACCCGCCGTCTGCCTACCGGCATCCACGCGAATTGGCTGTTCACGCCGTGGCTGGGACTCACCAGGAAGGCGCTCCAGCGGTAGGAGACGCGCCCCGCCAGAAGAAACGGCGTAGGCAAGGGTTGACTCTTGGGATCCGTGTGCTCGGTCACGATCACCGGAATACCGGTGGCTCGGAGAGCCAGAAGGACCCGCACGTTGGTTATGCCCATGAACGAGATCACCACGTCGGGGCCGAATCTCAGGATGGAGCGCCGAATTCTCCGGAGCCTGACGAGGTTATCCCAGGCACGTCGAACGACACCCCTGTTGTCAAAGGGGCCGATCCAACTTCTTCGAACGTCATCCGAGAGAGAGTAGAAGTCGTCACTCGGCGGCAGGGTGGTGAGCACCAGCACTTCGTGCCTGTCGCGGGCGAGGCCGTCGGCAATGACCGTAGCTACGCGCTCAGCTCCGCCGGCGCGCAGCGAGTGGATGACCAGGGCGACTCTCAACGGGTCATCTGGCAGAGGACATTCTGGGACCGGTGGAGCTCAGGGGTGACCAGGGGGACCGCGCGACCGTCACGTCCCAGCCGGAACGTCTCGTAGCCCCTCTCACCGATCCACTCGAGGAGCTCATTCATGGAGTGTCCCGCCCTCTGGCAGTTGTCTTCCGCCAGCTCCATGAGAATCCTGGGCCTGTGTGTGAGGATCGTCTCTTCCCCCCCGATCAGCGCGTCGAGCTCGCCACCCTCGACATCGATCTTGACGAAGTCCAACCGCTCGAAGGGGTGCGTCTTGGCCAGGGTGTCGAGGGGCACGATCTCGACGTCCTCGGCACGGGTGGTGCGGCTGCCCCCTTCGAATAGTGATGGCAAGCCGCTGTTCACCGTGCCGTCGCTGAACTTCCCGGCTTGGGCGTAGATGGGTACGGTCGCGGTCGTTCGACCCAGCCCGACCCGAAGCGCCTGCACGTTGGAAAGCCCGTTGGCATGCACGTGCTCGACCAAACGCGCGTGCAGCCAGGACACCGGCTCCAGCGCGATCACCCTTCCCCTATGGAGCCTCTTGGCTGCGAACAGCGTCACCTCTCCCTGGTTCGCTCCCACGTCCAACAACGTCATGTCGGGCTCGAGCCTGCGGTCCAGACATCGTAGCACGTCGACGGAGTAGGCGTCGCGCCAGAAGATGTGACTCCCGATGTGCTCACCCAGATCGCACCGGAACATCATCGTACCATCGAAGTCCTGGATCTCCAGCTCGATGGGCATCCGCTTGGCAGACCATCGGCGGAGTCGTTCGCGATGGCCCATGACGCCGAACAGCTTGGTCGGGACCCGCGACAGCACGCGCAGGGTGCGGAGGGCCCCGGCCACCGCGTGACGCCTCGAGATACTCACGCGCTCACCGAGGTTCCCAGGATGGTCGGATCCAGCCGCCGATAGCGGAATGCCATTCCTACGAGCAACAGGTTCCAGCCCACCATGGTCGTGGCGGTGGCCAGGGCTGCGCCCATGATTCCCAGCCGGGGGATCAGAAGGGCGTTGAGAGCGACATTGACCAACGCGCTCGATCCGAAGACCCACGCCGCCCGTAGCTGCAGCCCGGTCATGGTCATCAAGCTGCCGACGGCGCCCGCGGCGCAGTTCACCACCTGCGCCGCTACGAGCACGACGAGTGCCGGCATGCCTGCTCCAAAGCTGCTGCCGAAGAGGCCCAACAGCGGCTCTCCCGCAACCCAGAGGACCACGGCGACCGGCAGCGCGAACCCAAAAGAAACACGCGCGCCGAGGGTCAGGACCCGCTGAAGCTCGCGCCGGCGTTCAGTTGCATGAAGCTCGGCGATCTGTGGGGCGATGATGGCGTTCACCGCCCCGAACATGAACGAAGTGAACACGGCCAGGCGACTGGCCACGGCATAGATTCCCGCTTCGGTCGTGCCTCGCATCGCACCCATCATGAGCGTGTCCGTCTGGCCGAGGAGCAGCACGAAGCCGGACACGAGGAGGAGTTGGGACCCCACGGACACCCATTCTCGCTTCGGTGGGTGAACCTGGGTTCGCCGAGGCCGAGCCGGCACTTCTCGCTTCAACACGAGCTCGACCACGGCGATCGCCACGAGCGTAGCCAGGATGTTCAGGACCATGACCGCGGGTGCGTCCAGAAGCTCCCTGGCCAGGATCAGGACCACGATGAAGCCGGTGGAAACGAGCACAGGACGCAGCGGGTCGGGGGTCCGGGCCAACACCACACGTTTCAGGCCACGGAGCGCGCCGCTCCGGACCTCCATCAAGGCGATCAGGGGCAGCAGGGCCGCGCCGGCCCAGAACGTAGTCGTGAGCTCCTGCTCCAGGCGGTCCCCCAAAGTGAGCACGGCAACCACCATGGCTACCGCGACACAGGCCGAGAGCCCCAGGGTCAGTCGAACCGAGAACCCAAGGAAGGCCTGGAGCAGATCGAGCTGCCCTCGCGCGTTGTACTCGGCGGCAAACCGGGCGCTGGCCGCATCCATCCCGCCGGTCGACAGGCGCGAGAGAACGTGCACCCACGTAATGGCGTAAACGTAGTAGCCGTACGATCCTACACCGAGCACTCGGGCGAGCAGCACGTGCATCGCGAACACGAGCAGGGTGGCTGCAACGCGAATCGTCAGACTGCCGAGAGATCCTCGGGCCAAAACGCCGCCGACCCCGGGACTCAGAAACGCCAGCCGCAGCCACGAGATCCGTTCTCCGAGCGACATCAGGGACCTCGTTCACGGCCCGCGGTTCTCAACGCCCTACCGCTTCCAGTTTCGCCCTGACGCTCGCCACCACCTCACCGAGATGAGGTGGGGCGATCTCGACGAACCGTTGGTACCAGGGAACCGCCTCGTCCGTCCGGCCCAGTTGCTCCAGCGTCTGGGCCAGGTTGTACACAGCCTCGGCGCTGCTGTCGTCGAGCCTTACGGCGGCCTCGTATTCGGCGAGGGCCGCTTCAGGGAGGTCGGCCAGGGCGTACACGTTGCCGAGCAGGTTGTGAGCCACGGAGCTCTCCGGCCGAAGCTCCACGGCCCTCTCGAGGGCCGGGATTGCCTCGAAAGGCCGTCCTGCCCTGCCGAGTTGGACGCCGACGTCCATGAACTGCTGGAAGGCTTCGTCGGTCCGGCCCGCCTGCTCGAGGGCGAGCCCCGCCCGGAACGGAGCGTCGAACCTGGCGGGATCCAAAGCCGCCGCATCCCGGTAGACGGCGTACGCTTCTTCCGGGGCTCCGGTGGCCCGGTAGACGTCGCCCAGCTTGAGCCGGCTGTCGTAGTCGGTGGAATCCAGCGCCACTGCCCGCTGGGCGGGCGTCAGAGCCTCCTCCGCCCGGCCCGCCTCCAGGAGGGCCTGAGCCAGGAACACCTGGGCCCGCGGCTTGTTGGGGGACTTCTCCGCGATGTCCCTGTGGAACTCGATCGGATCGGCCCACAGCGTGTTTCGAACGAATGTGGCCGAGCCGAGCCAGAGGGCGATCACGAGGCCAGCCCCGACCGCCGGCCGCAGCTTGTCGCGAGGGAGCTCGGCCAACGCCGCGGCCGGTAACAGCATGAGCATGGCCAGAGGCAGGTACAGGCGATGCTCGAAGACCAACTCGAGATTGAACGGTCCAGCTTCGATCAGGTGGCACCCGATATAGGCCAGGAGGGGGAATCCGTAGAGGGGCCGGCGGCGGGCAAGCAGCAGGGCCCCTATGACCGCCAGGGTCCAAAACGCCACCGCCGGCAGCGTCGACGCCGGATCGAGGAGGCCGCGGGAGACGGCGACGTCATGGTCGAGGTTCAAGCGCCCCGGAGTCGGCCAGATGATCAAGCCCAGGTAGAGGAGCCCCACCCGACTCTGAGTCAGGACTCGCTCGAGTGCGCTGAAGTCCCGGGTTGGCAGCGTCTCGAGCCAGGTAGCCGGGCTCCCGGCAAACCGGAGACCGAGGGCGCCGATCACCACAACGGCCCCCAGGACGGCGGCCGCGGCGCCGGCTTTCGCCGCGGGCTTCCATGAACGCCAGGACCCTCGGACCCTATCCGCCCTGAGGCCGCCGAAGCACCATTCCCAGGTGAGCAGGACGAGCGGCAACACCGCTGCGTTCTCTTTGCTGGCCAGTCCGAGGATCCAC
>JBDHLD010000055.1:0-31609 GCA_039586035.1 Gemmatimonadota bacterium
CGGAACCTTCGGCCGCTCACCAGCCAGGAGGGCCGGCAGGGGCTGACCCTCCAGGGAACCTGTCGCGTCGGATCGCCGCAAGGTCGCGGCCCGCGCCGGACCGATTCGAGTCACCGGCTGACGTTGCGCGGGCCCGAGCCGTAGCGAGGCAACGGGCCATTTCTCGTCTCTCTGTGCAGATCTGAGCGCCTCGATCGTCCCCACCAGTACAGGGACTTCTCTGGGGCTGGTGTCGCCACGACCGGAGCGACAGGGCAAGCGTGTGTCGTTCGGCCTTCGTGTGGCACGATCCCTGAGATACCTGAGGGCGTTCACCTGGTACCCACCCCCTCCGGAGGGACTCATGCGCTACCTCACGTCTCCGGCCCTCGTGCTCCTTCTCGTGGCCACCGTCATCGCCGCCGCCGCCCCGAATCCCATGGGCCTGCTGGGACGGCTGTCCGCCCAGGACTTTCACGTCTACGAGGTTCAGCTCCAGGGTGAATCGGCGTTCGAGCTCCGCGCCGACCGCATCGTGCAGCATCCGTCGGGAATGGTCACGCTGGAAGACGATGGCGTGACCGTCGCGGCCTTCGTGGCCTATCAGCTGATCTACGTGGTGCAGACGGCCACGAAGGCCGAGAGGACCTACGAGATCAAGATCCAGGATGGCTCCGTGCGGCAGTTCGGCGCCGACCGGATCTCTTCCGACCCGTCCAACCTGATCAGGTTGGAGGCCGGCGGTGAGCTCGTGGGCATCGTCTGGAACAACAACGTCCGGTACGTGGTGGCGGTCGACGCGAAGCCGTGACCACGATCGATCCGGCGGCTCCCCGGCCGGGTCGGCCCGGGGGGCACCGGACCGTTCCGGCCGCCCTCGATCAGGTGAGCCCAACTTCGCTGACGGGGGCCGGGGCCGTCCCGTCCGCGGGACCCAGCAGGATCGCGAGCCAACGCGTGCCCTCGTTGACCTGCAGCGCCATGCGGAGCGTCATGGTCATGGGCACCGAAAGGAACATGCCGACGGGGCCCAGGACCCACCCCCAGAAGACCAACGACAAGAAGACGACCAGCGGTGACAGGCCCAGTCCCCGCCCCATGACCCGTGGCTCGATCCCGTTACCGATCAGGGTGTTGATCACCAGATACCCCAAGCCCACGATGGCGGCGGTGCCAGGGCCATGCAGGATCACGGCGAGGAGCACCGCCGGCACGGCCGCGAGGATCGACCCGACGGTGGGGACGTAGTTGAGCAGGAAGGCCAGAAGCCCCCACATGACCGGGAAGTCCACACCCATCCACCAGACCCACAACGTGACCAACCCTCCGGTCGCGAGACTCGTCAGCGTCTTGATCTCGAGGTACCGCAGCAGCTTCTGCATGAACTCGCGAAAGACGTCCAGCCCCGCCTCCGACTCTCCGAATGCCGCGTCGAGCTTCCTCTGGACCGTCCGCGCCTCGACGAGGATGAAGATCACCGTGAAGACGATCAGGAACATGTTGCCCAAGACGCCGCTCAGGCCGCTCAGGACGTTGGCGGCGATGCCCATGGCGGCCCCGGGCTCGAGAGTCGGGAGCATGTCCCGGAACGTCTCGGGCGCCGCCGCTCCGAACTGATCGTACCAGCGGGTGATCTCGGCGAGGAGGCGCCGCTCGTAGCTGGGGACCCGGGCCGTGAAGGCGCTCACGGAGGCACCCACGATGGTCCCGACCAAAGACAGCGCCAGCATCATGGCCAGGGCCATGATGGCGACCGCGACGGAGTGCGGCACGCGGTGTCGGCTCAGCCACATGACAGGCGGCGCCGCGATGGCGGCCAGAAAGACCGCGAGGAGAAACGGAACCAAGATCGCCTGGGCCGACTGGGCCAGGAAGATGAGGATCGCGATGGCGCTGGCGATCAGCAGCCCCCGCGTCATGCGTGAAAGACGAACCTGCTGGCTGGTCATCGGGCTCCGTTCGCTCGGGTCCGGCCGGCCGGCGGGGGTCGGCTCGGCGAGCACACTCGGGGACTTGCCACGCCCCTACCCCGCGCCCTCGGCCGACATCCGGCCAGTTTCGGGCAGGATCTCCCTGAACGCGGCCGCATAGATATCCCAGACGGTCACGAACAAGGCCGCCACGATGGGTCCGATCACGATCCCGGCGGCGCCGAACATGATCAACCCGCCCAGGGTCGACAACAGGATCAGCAGGTCGGACATCTCCGTGTCCCTGCCCACGAGCATGGGGCGGAGGAAGTTGTCCGCTGACCCCACCACCAGCGCGCACCAGACGAAGAGGGCGATTCCGGCTGCGACCTTTCCCGTCACCATCAGATAGACCACGGCCGGGAACCACACGAGCGCGGTGCCGATCCCCGGGATGATCGAGAGCACGACCATGACGGTGCCCCAGAACGCCGCCCCTTGAATACCGGCCAGAGCCATGGCTCCGCCGGCCAGCCCGCCCTGCACCACGCCGATGATCAGCGTGCCCTTGAGCGTAGCCCGAGTCACGGACACGAAGCGGTCCACCATCCGCTCCTCAGACGCAGCTGAAAGCGGCATCAGGTAGAGGATCCGGTCCAGAAGCTGAGGTCCGTCCCGGAGAAAGAAGAACATCGAGTACAGCATGACGAACAGTGAGAAGAGGAAACTGACGGTCCCACGCGTCGCGGCGGCCAGGCTGTTGAACAGGAAGGTGCCGGTGGTGCTCGCCAATTCCCCGAACTTGCCCATGATGAAGCCCTGATAGGGCAGCAGCATCTCCAGTCGTGGGAATCGCTCGACCAGCACGTCGAGCATGTCCGCGCTCGCCATGTGCTCCTGGACGAACGGCCTGACCCGCTCCGTGATCTGAACGGCCTGAGACGTCACGATCCCGCCGAAGAACGTCAGCGGCACGACGATGACCACGAGCACGAACAGCAACGTGGCGATGGCGGCCCAGGACTTCCGATCCCCCATCCAGCGCACGACCCGGGTGTACAGCGGGTACATGAGGCCCGTGAAGATGGCCGCGAGAAACACGGGCATCAGGAATCGCCGCACCATGAAGAAGAAGAGCAGGGAGATCCCGAGCACGAGGCCGAGCAGGAAGACTCTTCGGGCGCGTTCCGGATCTACATGGACGGTCATGGCCGACTCCGTTGGATGGTGTGCGCCAGCGTTGGCCGGAGCCTACGCCGAGGCCTGAGGCGGGGCAATACGAATGGCGCGGTGGAGCCGGCTCGCGACGTGGACGGCGGGCTCGGCGGAGGCACTCGAGGGGCACGCAAGCGGCCCAGGCGGATCTCCCGACCCACGGCCGGGAGCTTCTCAGCCCGCCCCGGCGTCGGGCGCCATCGCGAGAGCTCCCGACCCCTGGGTCAGTGGATCGGCCCCTTGACCACCCGTCCTCCCTGCACCACCAGGCTCACGTCGCGCAACACGTCCATGCGGGTGAGCGGATCCCCCCGCACGGCAATGACGTCGGCCAGCCGACCCGGCGCCAACGTGCCGAGATCTTCCTCCTCGCCCAGAAACCGTGCGGGCCAGAGCGTCGCGGCCTGGATGACCTGCATGGGCGGCACACCCAGCTCTACCCACAGAGCCATCTCGCGCCATGTCGAGTCCGTGTGGAACATGGAGGGAATACCAGAATCCGTACCGATGAGGAGGCGCACGCCCGTCTTCCGGATCTGGTTGAACTTGTGCGGGAGGATGGGGATCCGGCTCGGGAACAGCGCGTAGTAGGGCAGGTGTGGAATGTGCTCGAGAGACGCCCGGATCTCGTCCGCCATCTCCGGAGGCATTCCCACCCTCCAGGACGGGTCGTCCAAACGCTCCGGAAAGATCTCACCCGTGTACTGCATCACGTACAGCGGTGAGACGGTGGGCGTCCAATAGACGCTGGTGTTCCGCTCGCTGAGTGCCTGGAGCACGTCTTCGGCGTACCCGGGTGCCGTCCCCAGCCCGGTGTGCTCGAAGTTGTCGACGCCATGCTCGAGGCCCACGCGGATCTCGGCCATTCGGTGCGCGTGCGCGACCACCTTGATCCCGGCGGCGTGGGCAGTCTCCACGACCGCAGCCACCTCTCCCGCGGTCAGCTGATCCTGGTCGATGAGCTTGATCACGTCCACGCCCGCGTCGATCAGCCGTTGCGTCTTTTCGCGAGCGTCTTCCGGCCCCGATAGGCCCCAGCGGTACTCGCTCTGCCACGATGCGTACGGCGCCCGCTGCAGAAACGGACCGGACACGAACAACCGTGGACCCGGAATCTCGCCGGCCGCGATGCGCCGCTTCACGTCGAGAAGCGGCTCGAGGGGCCCGCCCAGATCCCGGGCCGAGGTCACGCCCGCCATGAGTAGCTGTTCGGCGGCGACCGGCATGGTGGTCGAAGCGTGGGCGTCCCCGTAGAGCTCGTGCCACCGTTCGTAGTCGCCGTGACCCAGCAGCTGGATGTGGACGTGCATGTCGATGAGGCCCGGAAGCACGGTCATGCCCTCGGTGCTGACCACCCGGGCTCCGGCCGGCACGCCCACCGCGTCGCGGGTGCCCACCGTCACGATGCGGTCGCCCGCCACGAGAACCACACCGTCCTCGATGAGCGGACCGCCGTACCCATCCAGGATCCTGCCCCCCACCAACGCCAAGGTGACGTCCTGGCCCGCAAGGCCGGCTGGAGCGACGCCGGCGCCGGCCAGAAGGAGGGCGGCGAGGGCTCCGCGGATGCTGCGTTCGTGCATGTTCACGCCCCAGGCTCAGAGTCGAGTTTCCCCCAATCTGGCAGGATCGCACCCCAACGCGCATCTTGGAGTCACAGCCTCGTCGGTCGTTGGACTACCTCCTCTCACGCCTCGGTACCCGTGACCCTCAGGACCAGACCCCCCAGGCGACACGCCAGGGGTCGGGCGTTCCCATCACCCGCGTCCGGCTTCAGGGGGGTCCTCTGTGCGCTTGCCGGCATGGCCGTGACCACTGCCGCGGCGGGGCAAGCTCCGCCGGTCCCGCCACCGCCCAACATCAGCTTCGCGCATATCTCGGTGCTCATGGGTGCGGGAACCTCGGTCCAGCGTAGCGAGCAGCCGGCGCACAGCACGCTGGGCGTCGCGTTGGGCGCGGACTTCTTCCATCACAACGTGATCGGGACGGGCAAGCTCAGGGGCAAGTTCCTGACCCAGGAGGCCGTGCGCGATCCAGACTTCGTCTGCGCCGAGCGCGACTGCGGCCCGGCGCACCGGCTCGGGCTGCGGGCTGACGCGTTCGTGGACCTGCTTCGCGGCGGGGCGGTCGGGCTGGGCGTTGGCGCCGGAGTTCTGGCCTTCGGTGGCACGATCTCCACCATGGTCGTGGAGCACCCCACCTTCGAGAAGTCTCTGTGGTCGGGCCACGTGGGACCGTCGGTATCGTGGCGGAGCGACGCCGCGTACGCAGCGATCTCCCCCGTGGTCGACTTCAAGCGCGAGACCACGCTCGGCGGCGACAGCTTCACCAGCGTGGGAGGGGGCATCACCGCAGCCATGGGCCTGATCCGGAGCCGGTTCGGGGTGTACGCCAACGGCCGCTACCTGTCTCATCCGCAGAGCAGCGCCACCGAGTCGCGATTCGGCGAGCTCTATCCGGAGGCGGGTATCGAAGCCCGGACCGTGCGCGTCGAAGGCGGCGTCATGGCCGACGCGGAGCTCCGCTTCCGATACCGGGTGAGCGCCCAGTCCTTGATCAATCTCGGTGTGTACATGGAGCTCACGCGCAGCGACCTGCGCTTCCTGCCGGTGGATCAGACGCTGCGCCGGGAGTTCGTCGACCGGGGCATCTCGCTCTCGTTCGAGTTTCTCCAGAACTGAGGGACGGGGCTCACACCCTCTTCTCTTTCCAGCGGCCCTGCTTGAAGATCACGCCGCTCACGACGGCCAGGGCGGAATACGCCAGGGCAAGAGCCAGAAACACACCTGGCGGCCCCATGCCCAGGGGGTGGGCCATGACGTACGCGGCGGGAATCTCGAAGAGCCAGAAGCAGCCCAGGTTGATCCACGTGGGCGTCCACGTGTCCCCCGCCCCGTTGAAGGACTGGGTCAAGACCATCCCGTACGCGTAGAAGAAGAACCCGCCACACACGATCTGGAGAAAGCGCACGGCGAAGTCGGCAGTGGCGGGATCCGGCCCGAATGCGGCAACCACCGGCCGCGCGAAGACGATGAGCAGGACGCCGACGGTACCGAGAAAGTAGAAGTTCAGGCGTCCCGCCAGCCACACGGCACGCTCCGCCCGCTCGGGCTTGCCGGCTCCCAGACCCTGCCCTACCAGGGTCGCGGCGGCGTTGGCCATCCCCCAGGAGGGGAGCAGGGCGAAGAGGATGATCCGCACGCCGATGGTGTAACCGGCCAGCGCCTCGGGACCGAAGGTAGAAAGGACGCGGACCAAGCCGATCCAGCTGGCCGTGGCGATGAAGGTCTGGAGCGTGCCCGCCGCGGACAGGCGGATCACCGTAGCCATGGTCTCGAGCTCGACGGCCACGTGGCGCGCGGCCGCGCGGAGCCGGTCCGAGAGGCGAAACAGAACCCATAGCTGCACAAGCACGGCCAGACCCCGGCCGGTGACCGTGGCCGCGGCCGCGCCCGTCACCCCCAGCTCCGGGAACGGCCCGAGCCCGAAGATCAGGCAGGGGTCGAGCACCAGGTTGATCCCGTTGGCGAACCACAGGACCCGCATGGCCACCGTCGCGTCACCCGCGCCGCGAAACGCCGCGTTGATGAGGAAAAGGAGCACGACCGACGCGTTCCCCGCGAACAGCACGCGGGTGTAGCCGGCGCCGTCGGCGATCAGGTCGGGCGGCGCACCCATGACCGCGAGCATCTCCTCCGCGAAGACGCCACCCAGCACCCCGATGACGACCGACACGCCCACGCCGAGGATGATGGCCTGGACGGCCGCCCGCGCCGCTCCCTCCTCGTCCTTCTCGCCGATGCGCCGCGCCACCGTGGCCGTGACTCCGATGCTGAGGCCCATGGCGACGGTGTAGACCAGGGCGTACATGGACTCGGTGAGCCCCACGGCCGCCACCGCGTTGGCGCCGAGCCTGGTGACCCAAAAGATGTCGACGACGGCGAACACCGACTCCATGACCATCTCGAGCACCATGGGCACGGCCATCAGGATGATGGCCTGCCGCAGCGGTGCCTCGGTCAGGTCGAGAGCCGTTCCCTTCACCGCGGCCACGATGGTGGGCCAGATGGGGGGTTCGCCTCCGTCCTCGTTCGAGGGGGCGCGGGGATCCCCGACGGCGGGCGTCATCCCCTCGTCGGCGGGCCGGCCCAGCGGCGCTCCGCGGTCCTCGGGGCCGTCGGCGTCACTTCGGCTCATCCCACCCTCGTTCTCTCCGGGCCGACCCTCAGGGTCCCGCGAGCAGCGTCCACATGCCCAGGACCACCGCCAATCCACCGGCGATCCTCCCCAGCTCCGCGCCTCGGGGCACGAGCTTCTCGAGACAGAGCACCACGGTGAGGGCAGCCATCCAAGACAGGTTCATCACGCCCAGGGCGAAGGCGGCGGCCATGAGGGCCCAGCAGCACCCCAGGCAGTGCGCGCCGTGGCCCACACCCATTCGGAAGGCGCCGCCGGGGCCGTCGCGCCAGGAAGCGAGGAAGAAGGACACGGGACTACGGCACTGGCTGAGGCAAGCTGCCTTCAGGGGCAGGAATTGGAAGACGCCGGCAGCCACCAGCACCAACCCGCCGATCCGAGCGGGCAGGGTGGGTCCCGGGGCCACCAGCACGCCTGCGCGCTGAAGGACGACTTGCGCCGAGGCCGCCGCCAGGGCGTACGCACCCCAGACGGTACCGTATCCGGTCAGGAACGCTGCCGTCCGCCCGCGACGCTGAAGGGTGGTGCCACCCGAGAGCCGAGCGAACGTGACCACCCAGGGCAATGACGGCGGCAACATCATTGCCGCCATCATCACGGCCCACATGGCGAACGCCACCGGGAGCGCGCCCGACGCCGCGTGCTGCCAGGGCGCCAGCGCCGTCCCGCCGGGACTGACCTCGATGGTCAGGTACAGCCACGCCAACGCCGCCGTCCCGAGTACGGCGACCGAAAGGATGGCGACCTCCTGGCGGTCGAGGCGTTCGGGAGCGGCCGCTCGGTCCGTCACGCGCCCGACACCACCCAATGGAAGTCCGACCAGAGGCCGTGAGTCTGGTTCGTGGTGACCGCGACCTCGCTGCCGGCGAGCGAGCTCGTGCCCCGGGCAATGACCTGGGTCGTCGCGTGGACCTGGTTGAACATGTTCTCGAACGTGACGGGCTTGGACCGATCGCGGCCGCGGAGGGCCTCGAGGGTCGATTCGAGCATGCCTTCCACGCTGACTCGCTTGATGCGCTCTTCCTCGACGAATCGCATGGCTGCCTTTCGGGTGGGCAGACGCCGGTCCACGAACCGGGCCAGGATCTCCCACGGGCCACCAGCGGCTCCGGTGAGGATGGCCTCCACGGCCTGGACCTGTTCATCCGCAGCTCCGTCCCCCACCACGATCTCCTCGATCCACCCTCCGTCGATCATGCGCTGGGGGCAGTCGTACGCGACCACGGCATCCACTCCCGCCAGGCTCACCCCACCCAATGCGCCCTCACGGAAGCGGATGGCCCAGTACCCGATGCAGCGCTCGTGCGTGCAGGCCTGCTCGAAGTGCACGTGGCCTGGACAAACGATCGTGCAGTTGCAGCTCTCGAAGAGCAGGCCTTTCGCCCACCAGGAAACGGGTGTGGTGTCTGCGGTCATGCGTGAGGCTCCTCGATGACGGGTGCCCCGGGCGTGGCCCCGCGGGGCGCCGGAGGCCCCGAGGAGCGGGGCCGAAGCTGCCCGAGATCACGGGGAAGAGGCCAGCGCCCGGGCCGCCTGTCGGCGTGAGCGACCGATGGGCGAGCCGGAGGACGCAACCTGCGAGCCGCCTGCTGGGGAGGCAAGGCGCCCTCGACGTCGGAGTCCGAGGCGCTGACCGTCGATCGGTCCCCGCGATGCGCTCATCAGCGCAGCAGCCCGACGCGGGTCCGGGACCTCGTTTCACTTGCGCATCACTGCGAGGACCCGAACCCTGGGGTGCGTGGAACGGGATGGAGACGCACAAGGAGTCCCCGTGAAAGATGACCGGAACGAGTAGCACCGTGGAGCCCGAGCCGTATCGCGTTCGCAGGTTCGACGAGGCCGGCTCGTTCGTGATCCGGGCCGAGCCGTGGCTCATGGCTCGGGAAGCCGAGAACAACCTGATCCTCGGAATCTCCCGGAGCCTGGCCGCCGGAGGGACCTGGTTCGAGCCGCCTCTCTACCTGGCCACGGTCGAACGGGCTGGCGACGTGGTGGGGGCCGCGTTCCGTACGCCACCCTTCAAGCTCGGCCTCACCCGCATGCCGCTGGGGGCAGTGACGGAGCTGGGTCGGAGCGTCGCCGAGGTCTACGACGAGATCGGCGCCGTGCTGGGTCCAGTCGCCGTGGCGCGAGCGTTCGCCAGCCATTGGGCAGAGCGGGTCGGCCGGGTCGCTAGGCCGGGCATGGCTCAGCGCATCTACCAGCTGGAGCGCGTGGTGCCGCCGCCTCGTCGTTCCCCGGGGCTGATGAGACAGGCGACTGCCGGCGATGGGCCCATGTTGATTACATGGGCCGACGCCTTTCACGAAGACACCGGCATCAACGGCGGCCGCTCCGAGCCGCTCGTCAACGATCTGATCACCCGCGGGCGCATGTTCCTGTGGGAAGACGACGGAGCCGCCGTGTGTATGGCCGCCACCATGGGCGACACGCCCAACGGAAGCCGGGTGGGGTACGTGTATACTCCCGCTGAAGCCCGTGGCCGTGGGTACGCTTCTGCCCTGACGGCCCGGTTGAGCCAGCGCCTGCTGGACCTCGGCCGGCGATTCTGCTGCCTATACGCCGACGCCTCGTCCCCGACGCCGAACAGGATCTATCAGCAGATCGGGTACGAACCCGTTTGCGACGTCATGGACGTGGAGTTCGTCTGACGAGGCCTTGATCTGAGCGACCTGGCCGCAACTCGAACGGGCGGGCCCCGAAGGGACCCGCCCGCTCCGTGTCTTCGTCCGCAGTAGCGCGAACGGCTTTCCTACCCCTCTTCGCCCGCGGGGAACCCGCCGTTGCTCGCTGCCCAGACAATCTTGCCGGTGCCGTCTTCGGCCCGGTGCGCCAGCACCATGTAGGTGCCCCAGGTCGGTGCGTCGCCCGGATTTATCTCGTACCACCCCATGTCGAGGTAGTAGCCGTCGCCGAGCTCCTCGGTGTTCACGTCGTGGATGGTGATCTGGTTGCCCGCCTCGATTCCGGCGGCGATGGTCGCCTCCACGGCCTCACGGCCCACGGCAGCCGGCGCCATGGCGAACGCCGCGACGCCGTCGTCGACGAAGAGGTCAGCCACCATGGACGCGTGACCCATGTTGTAGTGGGTCTGGTAGTAATCGATGATGTCCGCGACCGGCCCGTCCACCAGGTCGTCGGGACCCTCGGTGGGAGCCGGCTCGAACTCGAATCCCTCGGGCGGGGGCGCGCCGTAGTTGGTGAGGGACGCCACGACCTTCCAGTCGCCGCCCATGTTGCGCGCGACGGACATGTACGAGCCGCTCTGCGTCACCGCCTCGCCGCTCTCCGCGGTGGCCTCGACGGCCCACGTGCCGTGGGACACGGCGTGCTCGCCGATGATCTTCGTATCACCCCGGTCGATCGTGAGCGAGGGCGATCCAGCCACCGCGGCCTCGAGAGAGGCGAGGATCTCGTCTCGTCCGCTGTAGATGCCGCCGTTGGCCATGAGCCGGATCGCGTCGTCGGCGTGGAGGTCCGCGACCATCGACGCGTGCCCCATGTTGTAGTGCTCTTCGAATGCGTCACCGAGTGCGTCGATCGCCGCCATGCCCGCCTCTTCGGCCGACATCTCACGTTCAGCGGTTCCCTCGATCACGGCCTCGGATTCGCCGGCGTCACCGCCGCAGCCCAGGACGAGAAGGGCGGGCAACAAGAAGGGAGCGGGACGTAACTTCATGGTAGACCTCCTGTTATGGCATCGAACAGCCCGTTGTCATGGAGTTTCCCGTCAGGCACGGTAGGGCTATCGACGGTGTCCGGTCAACATCCGGTCACCGGGCCCCGCGGCGGGGTAACACACCGAGGCGCGCGCGAGGCCTCCCCGCACCAGGCCGCGCGCGCCATCTGGAGCGCCTCGGCTCGTCCGAAAGCCACCGACGCCTGTGCCCCACCGGAAAGGGCAGACCCCTGCGGGTCTCCGCGTCCGTGATCCAGCCCGACCGGCATCGCCCTCCCCCCCCCGGCGCGCCGCCCCCCGCGTCACTCCCGGCCGTCCTCGTCAGCCTCGGAGTCCTTGACCCAGCCCGAGCGGGCGTCTTCCATGAGCGTCTCGGTATCCCAACCGGCATCCACGTCGTCGGTGCGCTCGGCCAGGTCCGACCGCAGGAGCTCCTCCAGCTCACGAATGTGCTCACGGGCGGTGTCGAGGTAGGCGGCCCTGTCGTCACGCATCGCGGCCAGGTTCCGGACGACCTCCTCGTCGTGACGGCGGAACTTCCGAGCCGCGCGGATCGCGTGGTAGGCGCGCTGGCCCAGCAGACTCAGAGCATCCGCCCCCAACCGCAGCGACGCGTCCAGCGTCTCCCGGTACACGTGCTCCGCACCGGCGACCTCCAGCTCGTGGGCGTCGTCCCAACCGGCCGCCCGCGCCATGACCCGCAGATGCGGAAAGTGTTTTCGGGCCGTGTGGCACAAGGCCAGGTTCCGCTCGGGGCTGTCCAAAGCCAGCACCAATAGGCGTGCCTGGTTCGCCCCGGCCGCGGCCAGCAGATCGTGACGGGTGGCGTCCCCGTAGAAGACCTTGAGGCCCATGCGACGAAGCAGGTCCACCTGATCGGAGTCGTTGTCGAGCACGGTGGCCTCGACGCCGTTGGCGCTGAGCAGGCGTCCCACGACGCTGCCGAAACGGCCGTAGCCGGCGATGATCACGGGCGTCTGCTCATCCATCTCGTCCGGCGCCCGCTCTTCCGTCCTGCGCGTGCCCACCCGAGGCTGCACCAGCCGCTCGTTGATCAGCATGAGCACGGGCGTCAGCGCCATGGTCAGTGCGATGCTGGCGACAACGGGCGCGGCGACGGTGGCGTCCACGACCCCCTCTTGCACGGAGAAGCTGATCAGAACGAACCCGAACTCCCCCGCCTGAGCCAGGGAGAAGGCGAACACGAGGTTCTGGTCGAGGCTGAGTCGGAACAACCGTCCCAGGACCACGAGGATGACGAACTTCAAGAGGATCAAGGACCCTACGATGGCCGCGATCACCCCGGGTTGGGCAGCGACCAGTCCGAAGTCGATCGACGCCCCCACCGCGATGAAGAAGAGCCCCAGCATCAGCCCCTTGAAGGGCTCGATGTCGCTCTCCAGCTCATGCCGGTATTCACTGTTTGCCAGGACCACGCCCGCGAGGAAGGTCCCGAGGGCCGGGCTCAGGCCCACCGCGTCCATCAGGAGAGCGATGCCGATGACCAGCAACAAGGCAGCCGCGGTAAAGAGCTCCCGGAGCTGCGTGCGCGCGATCACCCCGAAGGCCGGACCCAGCAGGAAACGCCCGGCCAGCACGACGCCGGCCACCGCGGCCAGCACGACAACGGTGCGCACGGGTCCGGGGAACTGGTCGATCCAGAGCGCCTCGGCGGCGTGTCCGAGCTCACCGGCATGGTCGCCGGCGCCCGTGGCCAGGAGGGGAAGCACGGCCAGCATCGGAATGACCGCGAGGTCCTGAAAAAGCAGTACCGCGAACGCGCTTCGCCCACCCGCGGTCCGTGTGAGGCCCTTCTCCTGGAGGCTCTGCAGGACGATGGCGGTCGAGGACAGCGCCAGCACCATGCCGAGAGCCAGCGCCGCCGTCCACGCCAACCCTACGACCAGCGCGACGCCCGTCACCGCCAGGGCGGTGATCAGCACTTGCATCCCACCCGTCCCCAGGATCGGTCCGCGCAGCCGCCAGACCCGATGCGGCTCCAGCTCCAGGCCGATGAGGAAGAGCATCAACACGACGCCGAACTCGGCGAAGTGCAAGATGTCCTGGCCCTCCTCCCCCACCAGCCCCAGGCCGAAGGGACCGATGACGGCGCCGGCGATGAGGTACCCGAGAACCGAGCCGAGGCCCAGGCGCTTGGCGACGGGCACGCACACGACCGCAGCGGTCAGAAAGACGAAAGCCTGAAAGAAGAACTGGCCACCGCCCATCAGGTTCCCCTGGCGCCTTCAGGCAACAGCGTCGGCAGGTCGGCGTTGATCCGGCTCTGCGTCCGAGCTCGGTCCAGGTCGAGGGTCCCGTCCCTCAGGGCCTCGAGCATCGTTCGGTAGTCGTCCGCGTGTCGCTCCATCTCCTGGGTGTCCATGCCATGCGTACCGTGAACGACGAACGGGGGGAGGTACTCCATGCCGCAAAGCACTGCGGTTTGTTCGATGGGCGCGAGGAGCTGGCGGATCGTGAACCGGTTGCGCCCTTCCGGCCCGTAGGCGGTTTCCCTCCCCCCCGTGGTCACCACGCTCATCATCCGCTTGCCCACGAGCGCCTCCCCGGTGGAGCCGTACGCCCACCCGTGCTCGAGCACGAGATCCTCCCACTGCTTCAGCAGGGCTGGCGTGCTGTACCAGAAGAACGGGTGATGAAGGACGACAACGTCGTGCTCCAGAAGGAGCTCCTGCTCCCGCCCCACGTCGACGTCGAACTCGGGATACGCTTCGTAGAGGTCGTTGAACGTGACGTCCGCCAGGCCTCGGATCGCTGAAACCAGGCGATGGTTGACCCGTGACTTCTCGAAGGCCGGGTGAGCGAACTGAACCAGGATCCGGGCCAAGGGCAGAGTCCGTCGGGGAGCGTAGGGGCGTGCGCAGGCTTCGTGGGGAAAGTAGAGTACGACGCCCCACCCTATACGCAAGCACCTCCTCACTGGGAGTGATGAAGATGACCGTACGCCGCTCGGGGACCGCCGCCACGTCCGATTCGTGGCCGGCCTTGCCGTATGAAGCGTGGGGGGACACCTGCCAGACGCTGCACCTCTGGTCGCAGATCGTGGGCAAGGTGCGGACCGCGCAGACGCCGTGGACAAACCACTCGTGGCACGTCGTCCTGTACGTGACGCCCAGAGGGCTGACGACCGGTCCGATCCCGCACGGCCAGCGGAGCTTCCAGATCGATCTCGACCTGCTGGACCACGAGGGGCGGATCTCGACCAGCGACGGCGCCCAGGAGGTCATCCGGCTCGGTCCCCGATCCGTGGCTTCCTTCTACGGCGACCTCATGGGGCGATTGGCCATGGTGGATTGCCCGGTCGTCATACACCCCCTGCCCAACGAAGTGGAAGATCCGGTCCCGTTCGACCAGGACCTGGCGCACGCGAGCTACGATGCCGCCGCAGTCCACCGGTTTTGCGTGGCGCTCAACAGCGTACACAGGGTGTTCACCGAGTTCAGGGCGCGCTTCCTCGGCAAGTGCAGCCCGGTGCATTTCTTCTGGGGCAGCTTCGATCTCGCCGTCACGCGTTTCTCGGGTCGGATCGCGCCTGCGCATCCGGGTGGCGTGCCCAACCTGCCAGACTGGATCACGCGGGAGGCGTACTCCCACGAGGTCAGCAGCTGCGGATTCTGGCCGGGCAACGAATCGGTACCGCCCCTTTTCTACGCCTATGCCTATCCCACGCCGGAAGGCTTCGACGGCGCCCCCGTGGGACCCGCGGACGCGTTCTTCCACGAGGAGCTCGGAGAATACGTGCTGCCCTACGATGCGATCCGCTCCGCGGCGTCACCGGAAGAGACGCTCATGGAGTTCCTCCAGAGCACCTACGAGGCCGCCGCCGACCTGGGGGGCTGGGATCGGGACGCCCTGGAGTTCACGCCCCCGCCAGAGACCGCGCGTCGCCCCCGCTGAGCGGACGGCGGCCGGAGACGTGCAGCTACCTCTCCAGCCGCAGTCGCGGTTTCCAGCCTATCGGGCTGGAGGTCGCCACCACCAGCGCGGGGGCCGCCGATCCGTGACCTCCACCGGCCGATGGTGTAGACTACCGTCGCGCGGCCGGACGCCCCGCCGTCAGTCCCTCGACCGTGGCCCTCCCGAGCACTGATCCACCGGCAATGGACCCGACTACGATGTCACCACCCGAGGCACCGAACTCGTCCTCGCTGCTGCGCTGGGCCGGTCTCTTCGCGGTCCTGGCGGCGCTGGCGTTCTTCATCGACATCCCGGTCGCGGCCCTCTGTCGGGACCGGTGCCTTGGCGGCGAGGTGGGCAACCTGATCCGGCTGTCCGAGGTCTTCGCCCACGGCATGGGCGTCGGCGCGATCATCCTCACCGTCGCGGTGCTGGATCCCGCGAATCGCCGCCGGCTGCATCGGCTCGCTGGGCTTTCTCTCGGGGCGGGCCTGGTGTGCGACGTGTTCAAGCTGCTGATTCCCCGGGCTCGGCCCGGCCACGGCGAGCTGCCGGAGACGGCTCTCGCCACCTTCCTCGGTTGGGAGCCCTTCGCCGAGGCCCAGGGGCTCGGCGACATGTTGGACCATGGCATCCAGTCTTTCCCGTCGGGCCACACGACGGTGGCAGTCGGGTTGGCCATCGGACTGATGTGGCTCTACCCCAGGGGCCGGGGACTCTTCGCCTTTTTCGCCCTCCTCGCGGGCTCTCAGCGAGTCGTCTTCGGGGCCCACTTCCCCAGCGACGTGCTGGCGGCCGGGGCCCTGGCGTGCATCGTGGCGGCAGCGTGCTTCACCTCGAGGGGCCTGGGCGGCTGGTTCGACCGATTCGAGGCGAACGCTCCTGTGGCGTGACAGGCGCACTCGGAACCCGGGACGATGGGCGCGCGTGAATCCTGGGCCGTGGTGCCGGCCTCGGACGCCGCGATCAAGGTTCGGTGCGGGGCTCCCTTCGTCGGTGGAAACAAGAGTTTTCTTGTGTCCACATCTCCTGCCGCCAATGGTGCAGGACACCCTATCCCCAACGGAGGCAGAGATGACCCGCTCGCTAGTTGCCATTCTGGCGCTCGCCCTCGTAGGCCCGACGGCCCTGCAAGCCCAGGACGACGATGGACCGCCGCAGATCCTCTCGATCTCGTCGTATGTGTGCCCTCAATCCGCGGTCTCCGACATCGCAGAGAACTACGATACGTACACACGCCCCGTGGAGGACGAGCTGGTGACGGAGGGCATGCTGCTCAGCGCCGGACTCTTCTTCCACGCATGGGCCGACGAGTACAACGTGAACTACTACCGCGTGGCACCCAGCATGGAGGGCCTGTTCGAGGCGGTCGCGGAGGTCGGCCGGCGGGTGACCGAGCGAAACCCCGAGCTCGCCGACGGTCCGGGCCCGTTCGCGGACTGCGCCGCGCACAAGGACAACATCTACTTCATGGGCCCCAGCACCGAGGCGGAGCCACCCGAGGGCACGTGACGGCGTCGTCGGGCTGAGGACACCGTGGGGTCGGGCCCCAGGCCGGGGCCCGGCCTACTCGCCGCCTACGCCGCTCCTCTCCATGTCTTCACGGATTCCCTCTCAACGGATCGGTCGCTCCGGGTTCAGGTGCGGGGCCAGGAACGCCCAGATCTCCCGACGCGACTCCTTGGCCAGTCGCGTGTCGAGGCGGTTGAAGGAGTGACCGCCAGGCGCGTCCTGATAGATCTTGAACTCGAACCCGCGCTTGCCCTCGGCCTGGAGGGCCTGGATCAACCGCTCGACCTCCAGGACGTTGACGTCCGCGTCATTGGTGTTGGTGTGAATGAGGAGCGGGGTGCCGTCGTACTTGGCCGCGTTCCAGGACGGGGAACGGCGCCGGTACTCCTCGACGTCGTCCTGCGCCGTCTTCCCGATGTGATACTCCACCGAGTATTGGTCGCGGTAGCCCTGACTCTTGTAACCCATGCGGGCAATCAGGTCGCTCACGGGCACCCCCGCGTAGGCCGCGGCATAGTCGCCACCGTGCTCGAAGATATTCATGAGCGCGTGCAGGCCGCCGTGGCTCCAGCCCACGACGCCCACGCGTGAGCCGTCCAGGAAGTCGTAGTTCTCCAGCATGAAGTTCCGGGCGGCGTAGGTGTCCTCGATCTCGAGGCCCCCGTAGTCGATGGCCTGGTAGGTGCCCCGACCATACCCGGTGCTCCCCCGGTACTCCGGGGCGATCACGGTGTACCCCTGCGCCAGCATCTCCCGAAGCACGTTGGTCGCGCCGGATCTGAAGTTGCTGTGGACCCCTCCATGCGGAAACACGATGAGGGGCTGGCCACGACCGCGATCCAGATCCTTCGGAATGAACACGTAGGCCGAGAACCGGAACGGATTCCCGGCGCCCTGGGCCGTGGGATTCGGCTGATAGCGAAGCGGCGGTCCCGTCAGGCGCACGAGATCGATCTCGGCGATGTCGCCGAGGCGATTGAAGAACATCAGGTCGTCGACCTGACGCTCGAGCTGGTCCAATCGATGGCGCATCGATTCGTTCTGTCGGGCCAGCTGCTCGAGCACAGGGTCCGCCGGAGCATCCTCCTGGGCCGTCAGCACCGAGGGCACGGTCACGGCGATCAGCGAGACGGCCGCGTAGAGGCTCAGCCGACTCCTGCGGACGGGCGTGGGGTGAGTACGGACACGGCGACGGGCTTCGCGTGCGACAGGCACGGTCCTCCTCCGGTTCGGGTCGAGGGGTGGTGGAGGACACGATACGTCGAGGGGGTGAGGGACGATACAGGGCCCGAGGCCCGAATCACGGCGGCTCCGCCGCGCCGGCGGAGCCGTCCGCGGAAGGCAGGTGGATGGCCGCGTTCTTCGCGGCGCACCCGTGGCAAGACGGGGTCGGGGCAGCTAGCGCCGAGCGGGTTTGCGGTCCCGCTGCCGCACGCGAGTACCGGGGCGCGACACTTCTACCTTTCTACCCGGCCGGGAACCACGACACGCCGAAGCTCAGTTCCAACGCCCACAACGTCTTCTCCGTCAGAATCTGGAGGTCGTCGAGCGTCGGTCCGAGGGCGTTCGGGATGTGATGGAGCCGAACGTCGCCCCGTAGGGCGTGATTCCGCGTCAGGAAGACGCGGCCGCCGAGCCCATAGCTGAGCGCGAAGTCGGCGCTCCCGCTCGTTTGGTCGGGACGCCAGAATACGACCCCCGCACCCAGCGTGGGGAAGATCTGGAAGTCGTGGGTCAGGTGTAGGTCGTAGCCGAGGGCTCCCCACAGCGGGAAGGCGTTCACGTTCTGCCTCGTACCGCCGGACCGGAGCGTCGCCAGGGCGTTGGCTACCTCGGCCTGGATGAACGCGTTCTCGGTGAAGTGGTATGAGCCACGGACGCCGAATACGGCGTCACGTCGAAATTCGTCCTCTTCGGACCCGTGGTTGTACTCGGGCTCGTCGTTGAGCAGCCCACCGTAGACGTTGAGCTCCCAGCGCCCCACCAGCCGCCGCCAGTCCATGACCGCCTGGTCGAACTCCGGGTAGTTCTTCATGACGGTCTGGTACGCGTCGGCGGCGAGGTCCTTGTACCCGCGAGCCTCGAACATCTGACCCAATGCGTACAGAGCCGCCGCCTCGGCCTGCGCCGGGTCTGCACCATCCCCGGCGTCGGTCGTGAGGCTGGCCGCCAACTCGAGCAGAAGCGCGTACACCTGCTCTCGATCGCCTTCGACCTCGGTCAGGGTCGTGGCGACGCCAGTGGAGGCATCCGTTACCGTGGCGGAGATGCGCAGCGTCGGTACCGAGTCGGTAGACTCCACGACGGCCACGGTGGCGTCGCCCAACGCGACGACTGGAGCTTCGCGCGATTCCTGTGCCCCTGCGGTGGATGAGAAGGCCGTGATGAGCATCAGGGCCCAGTAGGTGGATGTCGATGACTTCATGGCTACCCCTCCTTGTCTTCCCGCTCGAAAGCGGTACAGACCGGACTGCTGACGACGCACTGTCGCCACCAGCCCAGCTCAGCAAAGAGCGGGCCGCCTGATCGTCCAGGAATCAAAGGGGGTTGCCAACCGACAAGGTCCAAGTTGTTGCGTGAGGCCAACAACAGACAAGGGTCTTGGTGGCGCTGCCCGTTGATGGCAGGTCCCGGAGGCCGGGCGCGGCGAGCGCGCCTGGTCGGTCCAGGGCTATGGGGCAGACCACATGTTCCCGGCGAGGACAGCCGCACCACGGGGCTCGGACAAGGGGTCGACTTCCGGCCGCATTGCGCCGACAACAGGACAAGACCCGCCGTTCACCGTGAACGACAAGCCCAGACGGCGCACATGCAGCGGAACCGAACAACACTCTGGAGGGCCGGGCTGGGGCGTCAGCCGGTCCCCTCGCGAACCATTCTCATATCTGCCCTCGCGCTGTTCGTCCCGGCCGTGGCGACTCTGGCCTTTTCCGAGCAGCTCGAGAACAACGAGGTCCTCGTCTGGCTCGTTGCGCTCATTCCGGCCTTCCTCGTCGCGTACTACCGTGGTTGGGAGGGCGTAGCCAAGGCCCTGGCTCTGGGCATGGTCGTCCTCACGGGCGTGCAGGTGATCCTACTGCTTCAGGGCCGACGCGTGTTGCACCCCGAGATGCTCGCCACGGTAGTGGGAGCGTACGTGATCATCGGCGTCGGCATCGGGCTACTGACCGAGTTGATCCATCGGGAGCGTGAGCGTGCGGTGGAGATGGCGCTCACCGACGGACTGACGCAGCTCCCCAACCGCCGTTTCGCGGAGTTGGCGCTCGATCGTGAATTCGCGGCGGCGAGGCGTGGCCGACGCCTATGCCTGGTCATGTTCGATTTGGACGGCTTCAAGCGGTTCAACGACACCCACGGCCATGCGGGTGGCGACGAGGCGCTGCAGGTCTTCGCCGATGTGCTCGAGAGCGTGACGCGCAAGATGAACCTCTCGTGCCGCTGGGGCGGCGAGGAGTTCCTGTCGATCGTGTCGTCCTCCGGCCTGGAGGGTGCCCTCGTGTTCGTGAAGCGCGTCAAGGAGGGGCTGGCCGAGGCCCCGGTCCGGGGCGAGGTTCTCTCGGTCGGCGTCGGTCTGGCCGAATACGGGCCCCGCTTCGCCAGCCCCGGGGCCCTGATCGAGGCCGCCGACAACGCCATGTACCGCGCCAAGGCACGAGGTCCGGGCAGCGTCACGGCAGTGGACGGCAACGATCCTGAGGACCCGCACACCGAAGGCCGCGCAGAGCGACGATCCGGCCTCATCGATCGACGGGCCATACGCCAGGAACTGGCGATCATGTGAGGTCGGGGCGGCGAGCCCGGCCCGCCCCTGACGCTCTCAGCGTGGCCACATCCTGGGCCACACCAGACCGGTCCGCTGCTCGTAGCTCTCCCACCCCTCGTGTCGCGAGAGCGACGCATCGGTCAGCAGCATGTTCGGGACGAAGACAACGAGCCAAACCCAAGCCAGAATCACCCACGCGATCCAGTGACGGACCAGGAGCGCGTACGATCCGTACACCATCATCTCGCCCAGGTAGTTCGGTCGGCGTACGAGCCGATATAGGCCGTCGCTGATGAGCCCGCGCCGCACGCGCAGCGTGAAGTACCGTTGGGCATCGGCCGTCATCATCAGCACCACGCCCAGGGTGTGGAAGAAGATCGCCATGGCCAGCAGCCAATCGGGCGCCGGGGGCCGTGGCTGCAACACCGGGGAGATGAGGAGGAAGGGCAGCACCCAGTACAGCCCCAGGACGAGGGCGAAAGAGAGCAACGCGCCTCCGAAGGTGATCTTGGCATCCCACCGCGAGTCCCGGAAGGCCGCATGCTTCATGAGCCAGCACAGTCCGTAGCTTCCGTGCAGGGCCAGATACACCCACGCCTCGGTCGAGGTGTTCCGGTAGAGCAGCATCAGGATCGCGATGAAGGGCAGCGTTCCGCCCTTCTGGAAGTTGATGACCCAGGAAAGCCGCAGGATGCGGGGCCCTCCCAGGAAGTCCTCGCTCAGGCGGCGGCTCATCCGGGAGAGACCGGCGGCTGCCGGCGGCGGTGAGCTCGGGGTCTTGGGGTCCACGCTGATCTCCGGCTGGGGCGCTGCACGAAGCTAACGCGGCGCGCCGGCGTCGTCGCCCCCGGACGGCGCGCTTCGCGGAGGATTCGCGGTTCTACGGACGGAGATGAGCGCACGGCGGCCACCGGGGTGGCCGCCGTAGGCTGTGGATTGGGAGAATTCCGACCGAGCCACGCACGCGCGTGGCCGGTGCGGGGTCAGTTCGCGGCGATGAGGAAGACCTGGTCTACGACATGCACGACGCCGTTGGTCGCGTCGACGGTTCCCAGGATCTTGGCGCCGTTGACGTAGGTGTCACCGTCGCGAACCTCGATGTCCACGTAGTGGCCGGTCGCCTGGTACAGCTGCATTCCGCGCCCCATCAGATCCTGCAGCTGATCGGTCGAGTACTTTCCGGGTGCGGCGTGCGACGTCACGATCTTGGCCAGAGCCGCTTTGTTCTCGGGCTTCAGCAGGTCGTCGACGGTCCCTTCCGGCAGCGCCGCGAAGGCGTCGTTGGTCGGCGCGAAGACGGTGAGGGGCCCCTGGTTGACCAATACGTTCTCGAGAGACGCTGCTTGAACGGCGGCCACGAGCGTGCTGTGGTCCGGCGAGCCCAGCGCGATCTGCAGGATGTTGGGCTTCGATCCTTCGTCCTGGACGAACGCTTGTCCCTTGTTCGAGGCCGCATCCGACAGCTCGGTGGCCGAAGCCCCCGTCTGGGCGGCATCGGGCGGGCTGCAGGAGGTCAGCAGCAAGAGTGACGCCGCCGTGAATCCGGCGAGGCGTATGGCGGAACGTTGCTTGAACATCAGGATCCTCCTGGCGTGTTCGCGATGATCGCCTAGACCCCTTCCTGGGGGCGTGTTCCCAAGCTGAACGGCACCAGTGGAGAGCGATAGCGGGATTTTCTCCCCTTGGATCGTGGGAGAATTCCTGACATGGAGGTGATGTTCTGCGGCGGCGTTCGCTACGGGCTCGGCACACGCCCCCCGCGCACGGCCCGAGAAGCCTGTGCCGGAAGGGCCATGGCCAGAAAGCGCGCGCTGAGCGACGTCCCGGCGACCGCGGCCAGCATGGAGTTCTCGCCTGGAGTGTCGCCCAGCGTGTATCTCGTCTCCGCGAGACCGTCCTGGTCGGTGACGGACACGGGGCTCGCGAACGAACCTTCGCCCGCCTCCACGACCCAGTTCACGGTGACGCCCGGCAGGGGCGCCCCCATCCTGCTGACCACTTTCGCCACGAGCGGCTCCGCCAGCTGTGAGCCCACGATACCGGACTGGCTGATGCCGCTGACCACGCCGATGCCAGCCGGCGTATCGTCTGGTGGCTCTTGGGGATCGGCGAGTCCGCCGTCCCCGTCACTACACCCGATCATGGACGCGATCAGGAGGATGTTGACGGTGATGCTACGTCGCGGGAGGCGATGCATGGATACCTCTGGGTCGGGCTGCACACAGGCAATGTAGGGCCCACTGCTCCGAGAATCGACACAGGCGCGCGGGAGTGTCCCGCCGGGTGGACAACCGACCCGTCGAGAAGGTCCCGCCCAACCCTATTGACCGCCCGTGCCCCGGCTGCGAAGTTCCGTCCAGCGTCGACCTGGCTAGGTGGCGCGAGGTAGCGAGTTTAGGCAAAGGTATTGGTGGGAACGATGCGGGAGCCTGCCTCGGCGGGAGTCCCGTTTTTTCTTGGTGGCTGTCTTGCCACAGACCCGGCGCGGGGGTAGAGGCCGCGTGAGTCAAGGCGTCGTGAGGTGCGGATCGTCCGAAACTCCGAACTTGACCAACCATCTATGGAGCAGATGATGCGTACCAGAGGAACCGTGAAGTGGTTCAACGACCAGAAGGGCTTCGGATTCATCACGCCCGAGGACAACGGCAGGGATTGCTTCGTGCATCACTCCGCCATCCAGGCTGAAGGCTTCAAGAGCCTGTCCGAGGGCGATGTCGTCGAGTTCGACATCACCGAAGGGACCAAGGGCCCTGCCGCCGAGAACGTGGTGCGGGTGTCGTAGACGGTCGCTGACCCTCGTGGTCACCGCGGGCCACTCCGGGACTTTCCCGGGGTGGCCCGTTCTTCGTCGAGGCCGGCTCAAACAAAACGGGTGCGGAACTCGTCAGAGCAATAGCAACCGTGCACTCGACGAGGAGGAAGGGCACGATGACGGGAAGACTGGTTCATCTCCTGGTGGGCGTGGGTCTGTTCGCCGCGTTGAGCGGCGGGCCCTTGGTGGCGCAGGAGGACTTCGCCTGGAGCGAAGCGATGAGCGCGGGCCAGATCCTGGAGGTCAAGGGGATCACGGGCGGCATTCGAGCCGAGCTGGCCGAGGGCGAAGCCGCTTCCGTGAGCGCCCGCAAGCGGGGGCGCCCCTCGGACCTGGAGCGAGTCGAGATCCGCGTGATCGAAGAAGGGGACGGCTTCACGATCTGCGCCGTCTACGATCCGACCGAGCGGACGCGGGAGTGCGGCCACAGGGGCGGCGACGATGACGACGACCACCGCGACCGCGGTGGCGACCGCTCCATCGACGTGGACGTGGACTTCGTGGTCGCCATCCCCAGGGGCGTCGAGCTCATCGGCACCATGGTCACCGGCGACGTGGAGGTGGAGAGGGTCGACTCGGACGTCACGGCCTCCAGCGTCACCGGTGACGTGGTCGTGTCCACCCGACGGACCGCGTGGGCCACCACGGTCAGCGGGTCCATCGACGTGGAGATGGGATCGACGTGGAGATGGGCCAAATCGACCGGAGCCAACGCTTCCACACGGTGAGCGGCGACATCACCCTGCGCCTCCCTGCGGACCTGAACGCCGACGTCCGCTTCGCCTCACTCTCGGGTGAGCTGGACACGGACTTCGACCTCCACGTCGAACGGGAGCGCGAGAAGTGGGTCGGCTCCGACGTGCGGGGCACCATTGGAGAAGGCGGTCCGCGTTTGTCGTTCAACACGGTGAGCGGCGACGTCCGGTTGCTGAAGTCGAGGCCAACGCCCCGCTGAACCCGGGTCCCATCGTCGAAGCGGAAGGCGCCGGGCTGCGTGCCTCCGTAGCACGGGCCCCCGTTCTCGAGGCGGGGGCCCGCTCCGCATACCCCCCGCCCTCTCCGCCTTCTGCCCTTCGTGCGTGAACGGCCGGCGGTTCCCCGGGTCCCACCCCCGCTTGATCCTGGCCCGGATTTTGTATATCATTCGATCCGGATTTATGGATACGACGACTGAGCCGCGCGTTTTCGAAAGGATGAGCGCTCTGGGTGATCTGGCCCGGAGCCGTATTCTCGTGTTGCTGGAGCAGGGCGAGCTCACGGTGTCCGAGCTCGTCCAGATCGTCCAACTCCCCCAGTCCACGGTGAGCCGTCACTTGAAGGTCCTCGCTGACGACGGCTGGGTGACGTCGAGGGCGAGCGGCACCAGCCGGCACTACCGGATGTCCACGTCGCTGGACCGCGAGGCGCAGGAGCTGTGGGGCCTCGTCCGACTGGACGTGGTCTCCGCAGGACATACGGAGGGCGACGGCGAACGGGCGGTCGCCGTCATGGCGCAGCGAAGGCAGAAGTCGAAAGCGTTCTTCGCGTCCGCCGCCGACCGCTGGGATGGGCTGCGAGACGAGCTCTTCGGGGCGGGTACCGATGCCTTGCCGCTCGTCGGCCTGCTGGACCGCCGCTGGACGGTAGGCGACCTGGGAACGGGTACCGGCCAATTCGCCGCCCACGTTGCGCCGTTCGTACGACGCGTCGTGGCCGTGGACGCCTCACCCGAGATGCGAGAGGCGGCGCGGACACGCCTGCAGGCGTTCCCCAACGCCGAGGTCCGGGGCGGCGAGCTCGAGAGCCTCCCGTTAGCGGACGGAGAGCTGGACGTCGCGGTTCTGCTGCTCGTGCTACACTACATCGTGGACCCGGCGCGCGCCCTGGCCGAGGCAGCGCGCACCCTCGCACCCGGCGGCCGTCTGATCACGGTCGACATGAGGCCCCACGCGAGGGAGGGCTACCGTGAGGAAGTGGGCCACGTGTGGCCCGGCTTCGACGAGACATCCATGAGCCTGTGGCACCGGGAGGCCGGTCTGCGGGACTTCCAGTACCAACCCCTGCCCGCGCGGCCCGAAGCGGCGGGACCTCTACTCTTCGTGGCCTCGGCCACGAGAACCGAATGAACCAATCGATCCACACCTGCTGACAGGACGAGACCTACCCATGGAAACCACCGTCATGAACACAGAGGCCGAGACCGTGACTTCGACGGCCCGCCCGCCCTTCAAGGTCGCCGACCTTTCCCTCGCCGACTGGGGACGCAAGGAGATCCGGCTGGCCGAGCAGGAGATGCCGGGTCTCATGGCGGCCCGAGAGGAGTACGGGTCCCAGAAGCCGCTGGCCGGCCTCAAGGTCATGGGCTCCCTGCACATGACCATCCAGACGGCCGTCCTGATCGAGACGCTGGTGGAGTTGGGCGCCGACATCCGATGGGTATCGTGTAACATCTTCTCCACCCAGGATCACGCCGCGGCCGCGGTCGCTGTGGGCCCCGACGGAACCGCCGAAGATCCGCGGGGCATAGCCGTTTTCGCCTGGAAGGGCGAGACGCTCGAGGAGTATTGGTGGTGCACCGAGCAGGCCCTCGAATGGCCGGACGGGAGCGGGCCGGACCTGATCGTGGACGACGGGGGCGACGCCACGCTGCTGCTCCACCGGGGCGTGGAGTACGAGGACGCCGGCCGGGTGCCGGACTTCGACGCGGAGAACGAGCCCGAAGAGTGGGGTGTGATCCTCGACCTGCTCCGGCGGTCTTTGGCGCAGGATCCGCAGCGGTTCAAGCGGCTCACAGCGAACATCCGCGGCGTCTCCGAGGAGACGACCACCGGCGTGCACCGGCTGTACGAGATGGAGGCGAACGGCACGCTGCTCTTCCCTGCCATCAACGTCAACGACTCCGTGACCAAGTCGAAGTTCGACAACATCTACGGATGCCGGCACTCCTTGATCGACGGCCTGAATCGCGCGACCGACGTGATGATCTCCGGCAAGATGGCGGTCGTGTGCGGCTACGGTGAGGTGGGCAAGGGCTGTGCGCAGGCCCTGAAAGCCCAGGGCGCCAGGGTGGTGGTCACCGAGATCGACCCCATCTGTGCCCTGCAGGCCAGCATGGAGGGTTTCAGCGTCCAGCGTCTCGAGGACGTCCTCGACCGGGCAGACATCTTCATCACGGCCACCGGCAACAAGGACATCATCACCGCCGACCACATGGCGCGCATGAAGGACAAGGCCATCGTGGGCAACATCGGCCACTTCGACAACGAGATCGACATGGCCGGTCTCCAGAAGCTCCCGGGCATCCGGCGGGAGAACATCAAGCCCCAGTACGACGAGTGGGTGTTCCCCGACGGTCATAGCGTCATGATCCTGGCCGAGGGCCGTCTCCTGAACCTGGGCTGCGCCACCGGGCATCCCAGCTTCGTCATGTCCGCCAGCTTCACGAACCAGGTGATCGCCCAGATCGAGCTGGCGACAAACGACAGCTACGAGAAGAAGGTCTACCTCCTCGCCAAGCACCTGGACGAGAAGGTGGCCCGCCTCCACCTGGACAAGCTGGACGTGCGGTTGACCGAGCTCACCGATTCCCAGGCCGACTACATCAACGTCCCCAAGCAGGGACCGTACAAGCCCGAGTGGTATCGGTATTGATCTGAACGCCAGGTCCCGACGCTGCGGACCGCGTTCCGGTACCCTGACCAGCGCCCCGCGCCGACTTCGGTCGGCGCGGGGCTCGTGTTGTTGAGTGGGACGCTCGGCCCCTCAGGCGGACCCCAAAGGTGGCCTCCTTCGAGAGGGCTACCGCTCCGGCTCGTACATGGCTTCGAAGGAGTCGGCCGCCATGGCGTAGGCGTCCTCGCCTCCCGGATCGTTGTAGACGATGTAGTCGCCCGCTACGTAATGAGTGACGCCCTCCAGCGTCTCCACGTGCCCATCCTGCTCTGCCTTCTCGGCCCACACGGGGGTGACCTTGCGCCAAACGCCTGGGCTCACCGGGCGGTAGGTCCGAGCGAAGACCGCCCCGTCCACCGTGTAGACGTCGCCCCCGTTGTCCACCAGCCAATCCCCCGCCTTGCAGCTTTGCGTCCCCCCCCACTTCTCGTACGTGAAGCCATCGGTCTCCAGATCGAGCTGCACGGCAACGACCGTCGACGTGGCCTTCTTCAGGTACTTGCGTCGCTCAGTCACGACATCGTCTCACGTGCTGCGGGGCGAAGGGCATCGCCATACTAGTTCCCCGGACTCCCGATAGGATCGCCCGGCGGGATCTCCAGCTTCGGACCGGGAATGGTGGCTTCGGAGCGGTTCTCCCACCGCCGAATGTCAGCCGTGACCAAGCGCTGATGGGGCGATAGCTCGGGCTGCGCCTCGAGGGAGTCGGCCAGCCGTCCGAGCCGGTCCGCCAGGATGGCCCGGACCTCCGCCGATACGTCGTCACGCGCGGCCTTCACCATCATCTCGTCGGCCACGACCCGCTGGATGGTGTGCAGGACCCGCATCCGGTACTCGTCGTCCGGCTCGGGCGCACTCCACGTGTGGTCCACGAGTCGATCGACGACTTCCTCGAGGTTCGGATAGTCGCCCATGGCGCCGAACACCACGAGACGCGCCATGCGCTCCGGCCTGAGCAGCTCCTCCACGGCGAAGGCCGCGGCTCCCTCCGCCGCGCCCAGGGGATCGAAGAGCAGCTCCGTATAACCGTCGAAGACCTCTCCCTGACCGTACCGGAAGGCGGGGGGCGGAATCATCTCGACGATTTGCTCCGGCATTGCCAGGAAATCGACCGTCAAGGTGGATAGCACCGTCTCCAGAGCGTCCCGCTGCTCGTCGGCGGGGATGATGGTGTACGGTGTCTGCCCGTCGCCTCGCAACGCGTACGCGTAGTCGGCGCCGCCCACGCTCTGCACCGCCGAGTTGAGCTGGAAGCGGTGGTGCATGTAGAGGGGCAGGAGGACCTGTTCCAGGTTGGACAGGGGCTCGCCGGGCCTTATCACCTCGGGACCGAAGCTCTCGAGGCCGATCCTGCGCACCTCGATCTCGGTCTTCAGGTGGTCGACCAGGTTGTCGCCATTGTCCCAGACACCCGCGTACTGGTGGCCGGCACCACGGAAGTTGTTGTTCGTGTGGCCCATGTAGAACAGGCCCTGTTCCATCCCCTCCTCGGTTATTTCCCGGAGGGCGGCCGATTCGTCGGTCCCGTCCGGGAAGTCCTGATAGAGCCACGTGACCGAGAGCTTGTCATAGTCGCCGATCCGTCGCAGGTACGCGTTGGACAGGTCGATGGTGCCGTCATCCGCGATCTCCACGAGCGGCGCCGGGTAGTCCATGACGCTTTCCCGGCCGTAGGCGCTGGCCAGGTAGTTGTGAGGAAAGCCCAGGGTGTGTCCCACCTCGTGGGCAGAGAGCTGCCGGACGCGTGCCAGCGCCATCTCCACCGCGTCGGCGTCGCCGGCGACCTGTGCCAGGTACTCGAAGCCCGGCGCGTCAGCGAGTCCGCACGACTCGTAGTACATGCCCTGTCCGGCGGGGAATGGGGGCAGCACGCCCTGGCCGTGCAGGTAGTCCTGCCGGAGTCGCAGGCTCCCCAGGTTCACGTTGCCTTTGATGATTTCACCGGTGCGGGGGTCCACCACCGAGCTGCCATACGAGTAGCCCCGGGTCCTCCGGTGGGTCCAGTGGATCATGTTGTAGCGGATGTCCTGCGGATGCGCCCCGTCTGGCAGGACCGCGACCCGGAAGGCGTCGATGTAGCCCGCCGCCTCGAACGCCTGGTTCCACCACTCGGCACCCTCGAGCAAAGCGCTGCGGATGGGTTCGGGGACCCCCGGGTCCAGGTAGTAGACGATGGGCTCCACCGCCTCGGACCGCTCCGCTGTGGGGTCTCGCTTCTCGAGACGGTGCCGTGCGACCCAGCGCAGCCTCAGGTCCTGGTCGATGGGCGTCGCGTAGTCGTAGATCGTGGGTCCGTTGGTGCCCACCCGGGGATCGGTGACCCGGGGGGCGTAGCCGTCGTCGGGCAGCCGCACGAAGGAGTGATGTTGGCGGAGCGTGATGGCTTCGCCGCTAGCCGCGACCCCCCGAACCAACGGGCCCGGATCGTCGCTCGTGAACGTGAGGATGGCCTCCACCTCGGTGTTGTCTGCAAATGACAGGATGGCGTCCGGATACAGCGCGCTCCGGCTGGCGTCGAGCCGGAAGGTCCCCTGACCGCGGCTGGCGATCTGGTCCACCACCCTGCGGGCGTCCCGAAGGAAGAAGTCCGTGCCGTCTACCAGCACGCGGTCTCCCGTCTGCGCCGCCACCTCGAAGCCCCAGTGGACCGAGGGCGCGAAGGCCTCCTCCACCGCCTTCACCTCCTCGGGGTTGTCGCTTTCGGCTCGGTACTGATAGTTGGGCTCCATCAGAAGCACCCGAGGTCCGATCTTCTTGGCCGTGAGGAGGTAGGTTCCGCCGAGTTGCCCCCGGTCGATCCCCACCGGGTTGCTGCCGAGGCCCGAAGCCATCGACACGAGATACAGGAACTCCGTGTCCAGCGGGGCGATCTCCCAGTAGAGCTTGCCGGCGGACTCGTCCCAGTAGAGATCGAAGAACCCTTCCATGGCGGTCATGCCGGCGGTCTTGTCTTCGATGGAGGGGATCTCCTGGGCCTGAATCGCTCGCGGACCGGTGACGAGAAGCTGGCAGACAACCGCCAGGCCGATCAGGTTCGCCAGAACACCGGTAGGCCACGCTCGGTGGCTTCGCGCTTGGGCCGTCATGGGTACCTCGTGATTTGGAATCGCAACGTGAAGAGCCCGCCGTGGGCCGGAGCCGCGCCGAGGACGCCCGCCCGTCGGACTCGTTCCGGGCTGAAGCTGGGGTGGACGCCAAGCTACCGCAGGCCACTCGCCAGAGCCAGTCAATGCAGGACGGTGCGCTGACGATCGTCCGGCCCCTCGGTGGCCCTCGGGGAGGGCGGCGAGCAGGCACCGGGGCCCTCGCAACGGACTGGCAGGCCGACCCGAGAGGGCCTAGTCTCTGCCGAACACCATGCTCACCGTCTTCACGAACGCTCGCGTAGTCACCCTGGATCCGGAGCGTCCCACCGCCCAGGCCGTCCTCGTCGGGGGCGGGCGGGTCCTGGCTATCGGCACGGCCGCGGAGATCGCGGACTCGGCGCCGAACGCGCGTAGCGTGGATCTCCAGGGCAACGTGCTCTTTCCCGGCTTCATCGAGCCCCACGCCCACGTCATGGGCTACGGGCTGGCGGAGTCTCGGGCGGCGCTCTTCTACAACAGGAACCTCGCTCCCGTCACGTCCAGGGAGGAGCTCCTGGAGGTCGCGCACGAGGAGGCCGCCCTCCGACCTCGAGCGGAGTGGATCACCGGCCGCGGGTTCAGCGTCGATCGGTGGCCGGACCGCACGCCACCGGACCGCTGGGAGCTCGATCGGGTGGCCCCCGATCACCCCGTGGCATTCAACGACCTCGGGGGACACCTACTCGTATGCAACTCCCTGGCCCTCGAGCGGGGCGGAGTCACGGGAGATACGCCCGAACCGATCAACGGCGTGCTGCACCGCGGTCCCGATGGCCATCCCAACGGGCTGCTCAACGATGGTGCCATGCTGCCCGTCTTCGGGGCCGTGCCGACGCCCTCCGACGACGAGCTGAGGCAGGCGGCCGGAGTCGCGGTGAGAGACATGGCGGCCATGGGGATCACGACGGTCCATCACATCCGCAACTGGCTCCCCTCCGGCTACGGTCCGGAGCAGATCTGGCCGTTCGTGGAGATGGAGCAAGCCGGTACGCTTCCCCTCCGCATCTGGCTCATGTTCGAGGGGTACGAGAACATCGCCACCGTAGGTGACTACCGGCACGTCGATCGGTTCAGGGCACTGGGGCTCCGGACCGGGTTCGGCGACCGTGTCAAGCTGGGCCCCATCAAGGTGATCGTGGACGGCTGGCTCGACACCCGCACATCTGCCAACTACGAGCCCTACGACGACGCCCCTCACCTCCGGGGCTACTGCTGGCGGGAGACCGACCCCGGTGACTACCGGGAGCTCGTGTGGCGGGCCCACGAGGCTGGGTTCCAATTGGCCATTCACTGCGACGGGCTTCGGGCCACGGACATCATCCTGGACGCCTACGAAGAAGCGCTCGCCAGACTCCCACGGGACGACCACCGGCATCGCCTCGAGCACGTGCCGATCCTCACGGACGAGCAGATCGAACGGATCGCGCGGCTCGGGCTCTCGGTCTGTACGGTGCCTTCGTACCGAATGGAGCCGTGGTACAAGGAGATGATCTGCCGGGCCTACGGGGAGAACAGGGCCTACCGCATGACGCTCCGGTACCGAGAGCTGGTCCAGGCCGGCGTGCACGTGTTCGGCGGCTCGGACTGCCACCCCTGCGAGCCCGTGGCCATGTTCACGACCGAGGCGGCGAAAGCCAGCTTCCAGGAAGGTGAGAAAGGCCGCATCCGGTCCGGCGCGCTGGCTGACCTGGTGGTCCTGTCGGACGATCCCCTGACAGCCGACGACGACGAGCTCCACTCCATACGGGTCCTGCGCACGATCGTCGGCGGCGAAACGGTGTCGCAGTGGGACCAGGGCGAACCCACCAACGAGGCCTGACCCGCTCCGTCCCCGCCCTCGGAGCCCTCCCG
>JBDHLD010000056.1:0-23635 GCA_039586035.1 Gemmatimonadota bacterium
GGACGCCACGTCCGGAGCGGTCCGGCTGGCCCGGGCCTTCACGGGCCGGGACATGGTGGCCCGGTGCGCCAACCACCCGTTCTTCGCGGTGGACGACTGGTTCATCGGCACCACGCCCATGAGCGCCGGGATCCCCGAGTCGGTACAGCAGCTCACCACGACGTTCAAGTACAACGACATGGAGAGCGTACGGGCCATGTTCGAGGTGCACCCGGGCAGCATCGCCTGCGTGATCCTCGAGCCCGAGAAGTACGGGCCGCCCGAGGACGGCTTCCTGCACGCGCTCCGCGACGCCTGCCACGAGCACGGCGCCGTATTCGTCCTCGACGAGATGATCACCGGCTTCCGCTGGCACAGCCAGGGCTGCCAACGCATGCACGACATCGTCCCGGACCTCTCGACGTGGGGGAAGGGCATGTCCAACGGCTTTGCCGTCTCGGCCCTGTCCGGCAAGAAGGAGATCATGGAGCTGGGCGGCCTCAAGCACGACAAGGAGCGCGTCTGGCTCATGTCCGGCACCCACGGCGCCGAGACCCACGGCCTCGCCGCCATGCTGGCCACGCTGAGGGTCTATCAGGACGAGCCCGTCATCGAGACGATGTGGACCCAGGGCAAGAAGCTCGCCGACGGCGTCGAGCAGGTGGCGGCCAAACACGGCCTCCAAGACCACATCCCCGTCCTGGGGCGGCCCTGCTGCGTGGTCTTCGGCAGCAAGGACGAGTCGGGCAATCCGTCCCAGCCGTTCCGCACGCTCCTGATCCAGGAGAACCTGAAACGGGGCGTCATGACGCCGAGCCTGATCATCAGCTACAGCCACACCGACGAGGACATCGAGCGCACGATCGACGCCTTCGACGGCTCGTTGGAGATCTACGCCCGTGCGCTGGAAGACGGGGTCGACGAGTACCTCGAGGGCAGACCCGTGCAGCCGGTCTGGAGGAAGTACAACGGGCTGGTGTGAGGTGGGTTGCCGGCGACTCGTGGTCGGACGGGCTCCCGTGAGGGGGCCGGGCGCGGGCCCGCCGCGAGCCATGCGGGGAGCGCCGACCGGCGCGTCGCGGAGAAACCGGATCCGCGGTACACGGCGGGAATCGACCGGAGGCCCACATGGCTGATCACGACCCCATGCCCCTGATCGGCGTCATACCGGCCGGCGGGCTCAGCCGGCGCCTGGGGCCGATCCCGTGCAGCAAGGAGATCCTTCCGGTGGGGTTCCACGGGGATCCCCGGAGCGGCAGCAGGCCCCGGGTGGTGAGCAGCTACCTGCTGGCCGCCATGCGCGACGCGGGCGTGAAACGGGCGTACATGGTGCTACGCCCGGGCAAATGGGACATCCCCCAGTACTACGGCGACGGGAGCGACGTGGGCATCGACCTGGCCTATCTGGTGGCCGCGGTGCCCCACGGCCCCGCCTACACGGTGGACCAGGCGCGGCCCTTCGTGGACGGCGCGCGGGTGGCGTTCGGCTTCCCCGACATCTTGTTGAGCCCCGAGGATTCGCTCCGCCAGGTGGCCGAGCACCAGACCGCCACCGGCGCCGACCTGGTCCTGGGCCTCTTCCCCGCGCCCCACCCCCCCGACGACGAGATGGTCGAGCTGGACGGTTCCCGCGTGGCGCGGATCCTGTTCTGGCCCGATCAGACGGAGCTGGTGTACACGTGGAACTCGGCGGTGTGGACGCCGGTCTTCACCGACTTCCTCCACCAGCACCTGGAGACGGTGGAGCTGGGCGTGGCCGCCGGTGCCGAGAGGCGCGAGGTCAAGGTGGGGTACGTCTTCCAGGCGGCCATCGAAGCGGGGATCCCCGTGGAAACGGTGACCTTCCGGGACGGACGCTGCATCGACATCGGCACGCCCGCGAACCTGGCTCGGGCGTCGGGGGCTCTGGCCCGAGGCGCATCGCCCTTCGACGCGCCGCCAGCGGACTGACGGACGAGGCGCGATCCCCGCCCGCTCGCACGTTTCTTGCACGCACGCGCCCCGGTCGCGACATGACACGGGCGCCCCACGAGCCGGGCGCCGAGCCACGACACCTGATGACACGACACGGAGGGACGCCGAGCCCATGGGTCTGACCCAACCCCTCACGGCGGCCGAGGTCGTCTCCGAGGATCTCGACTACATCTGCGGGAATCTGTCCGAGGAATTCGGCCGGATGGAGGGCAAGAACCTCCTGATCGTCGGTGGAGCGGGCTTTCTCGGCTACTACCTGGTCCAGTCCGTGCACCGGTGGAACGGCCAGATGGATCCGGCACGGCGCATCCGGCTGACCGTGTTCGACAACTTCGGCCGCGGGCGACCCCAATGGCTCACGGACGTGGCCGACGGCTCGGAGTGGATCACGCTGCAACGCCACGATATCCGGGACCCGCTTCCGGCCGACATGGCGGACTACCCCTACGTCGTGCATGCCGCGTCGATCGCGTCGCCGATCTACTACCGCAAGGATCCCATCGGCACGATGGACGGGAACGTAAACGGCCTGCGCACGCTGCTGGACTACTTCCTGGCCCAGAAGGAGGCGGGCAAGGAGACCGGCGGCTTCCTGTTCTTCTCGTCCAGCGAGATCTACGGCGACCCGTTTCCCCAGTTCATTCCCACCACGGAGGAGTACTGGGGCAACGTGTCGTGCACGGGACCCCGGGCCTGCTACGACGAGTCGAAGCGCTACGGCGAGACCCTCTGCGTCAACTTCGCCCGCCAGTACGGCCTGCCCATCGCCATGGCGCGGCCGTTCAACAACTACGGCCCGGGTCTGAAGATCACCGACGCCCGGGTGCTGCCCGACTTCGCCCGCAACATCCTGAGCGGCCAGGACGTGGTCATGCTCTCCGACGGCGCGCCCACCCGCACGTTCTGCTACGTGGCCGACGCCGTCTGTGGATACTACAAGGTCCTGACCCGGGGCCGGCCTGGAGAGCCGTACAACATCGGCCAGGAGAGGCCGGAGATCTCCATGAAGAAGCTGGCCCAGATCACGGTGGACGCGGCCCGGGAGCTGTTCGGCTACGAGGGACGGGTGGTCACCGGTGTGTCGGACGATGCCGAGTACCTCACCGACAATCCCAACCGTCGCTGCCCGGTGATCGAAAAGGCGCGCCGGGAGCTGGGGTACAATCCCACGGTAGACGTGCACGACGGCGTCCGCCGGGCCCTGATCTGGTACCGTGAGAATCAGACCGCGGAGGAGCGATAGATGAAGGTCGCCATTATCGGAACCGGCTACGTCGGGCTCGTCTCCGGCGTTTGTCTGGCCGAAAAGGGTCACGACGTGACGTGCGTCGACATCGACGCCGACAAGGTCGACATGATCAACCGGGGCGAGGCGCCCATCCACGAGGAAGGCCTGGACGAGCTCCTTCAGAAGAACGTGGGCATTCGGCTCCGCGCCACGACGGACCTCGCCGGCGCGGTCCAGGCCAGCGAGCTCACCATGATCGCCGTGGGGACCCCCTTCGACGGCGCGCGCATCGACCTCAAGTACATCCGCACCGCGGCCCGTCAGATCGGCGAGGCCTTGGCCGGCTCCGACGCGCCTCACGTGGTCCTGGTCAAGAGCACGGTGGTGCCGGGCACGACCGACGACGTGGTCGCGCCCATCCTCGCAGAGGCGTCGGGCCGGACGGTGGGCGAGGGACTGGGCGTTGGGATGAACCCCGAGTTCCTCCGGGAAGGCAAGGCGGTGGAGGACTTCATGGACCCGGATCGCATCGTCATCGGGGCCACGGACCCGCAGGCCGCGGCCAGGATCCGAGAGCTCTACCAGGTCTTCGAGGGCACGCGGATCCTGGAGGTGAACTGCAAGACGGCCGAGATGATCAAGTATGCGGCCAACTCCCTGCTGGCCACGCTCATCTCGTTCTCCAACGAGATCGGCAACATGTGCGCGGCGCTGGGCGATGTGGACGTGGTTCAGGTGCAAGAGGGATTTCACCTCGACCGCCGCTTCATGCCCGTGCTGGACAACGGCGACCGCATGCGCCCGGGCTTCGTGTCGTACCTGGAGGCGGGCTGCGGATTCGGCGGAAGCTGCTTCCCCAAGGACGTGAAGGCCCTCATCGCCCGGGGCGAGGAGGCCGGCTCGCCCATGCGGCTGCTGGAGCAGGTCATCCGCATCAACGCGGACCAGCCCATGCAGATGGTGGAGCGCCTGGAGCGGCACTTCCCGGACCTGGGTGGCGTCGAGGTGGCCGTCCTGGGCCTGGCCTTCAAGCCGGGCACCGACGACGTCCGGGAGTCGCCGGCGCTGCCCATCGTCCGCTATCTGCGGGAGCGGGGCGCCGGGGTCCGCGCCTTCGACCCGGTGGCGGCGCACGAGGCCGACCAGGCGCTGGGCGACCCCGAGATCCGGTACGTGGACACGTTGGCCGAGGCGGTGGACGGTGTTCAGGCCATCATGCTGATCACGCGCTGGGACCAGTTCGACCAGCTCGCCGGGCTGATCAACGGCCGAGAGGATCCTCCGGTGGTGATCGACGGACGGCGGATGCTCGACCCGGCCCAGTTCGCCCTCTACGAGGGGATCGGGGTCTGAGCACCGTACGCAGGGGCGCCGGCCGATGACCCGTCGTGTGACGGTCGCGATCCCCGTGTACAAGCGCCTGCGCTTCCTGCCGGGCGCCGTGGCGTCTGTGGCGGCCCAGGACTACCCCGAGATCGACTTGCTGGTCTCGGACAACGGCGAGAACGGCCCCGAGGTCCGGGAGCTCGTCGAGCAACACTACGACCGTCCGTTCCGCTTCCGCCGCAACGACGCGACCGTGCCCATGTCGATCCACTTCAACCAGCTCGTGGAGAACGCCGAGGGCGAGTACTACACGCTGCTGAGCGACGACGACGAGATCAGCCCCGGCTTCGTCTCGACGCTCGCCGCCCGGCTCGACGCGGACCCCGAGGTCCGCCTCTCGCTGCCTCGGGTCGACGTCCTCGACGAGGACGGATCGGTGCGTCCGTCGACGGGCTCTCCGAAGACGCCTCCCGACACGTTCAGCGGCGTCGAGTTCGTGCGCATGTGGATCGACGGCAAGTACGGCTTCTGGAACTTCATCACGATGATGGCTCGGGTGAGCGACATCCGGGCCATCGGCGGCTACACCGAGATGGTGAACGGCGACGACGACCTCCTGGCCCTCAAGCTCGCGCTGGGGCACAAGGTCTCGTTCGCGCCCGAGGCGGTGTTCGGAAACCGCTGGTACGAGTCGAGCGAGGGCCTCAAGGCGTCGCCGTGGGAGCTGGCCGCCGACATCAAGACCTGGCTGGACGCTCTGGACAACGATGCGGTCCTCCAGGACTTCGCCCACCGAGACCCACGGCACTGGAGCGAGGTACGCGACGCCATGCGGGCCAAGGGATGGCGCACCTACCGCCACCGATACCGGAACATGTACCGGAACCGGATGCCCCGCCTCCAGTGGCTCCGGGCCGGCTTCGCCATGCCGTTCATCCCCGAGTACTACCGCTGGCTCATCCCCTACCAGCTCCGGGCGATTCTGTCCCGGGCTCCGGCCGAGCGCTGAGCCGACGGCACGGCCCGCTTTCGCTCGCCACCATCGCAGGGCTCGCGCGGCCGATGCTCCGAGCCGCCGGGAGCTTCTCCCTCCCACCTGTCAGTCTCCTGCCCCGTGGGA
Organism: Gemmatimonadota bacterium; assembly: GCA_039586035.1. Classification (GTDB taxonomy): domain Bacteria; phylum Gemmatimonadota; class Gemmatimonadetes; order Longimicrobiales; family Gaopeijiaceae; genus JBDHHQ01. The sequence continues at coordinate 5,628 of JBDHLD010000056.1, forward strand.
CGTTACAGATACAGGGACCGGCCCGCTCGGGGCCGGCCGCGCGGCCACCGGGCCGAGGGCACGGGGAGATGGAGGCGGGGATGGGACTGGTCCGAAAGAACGGAGCGAAGGGGCACGGCGGCGACGGTAGGGACGCGAACCGTCCCCCGCGGGGCGCCTTCCTGTGGTGCGCGCCGGAGCCGCACCAGCCGGGGCGCCGTCCGTCTTCTCAGCCGGCGCCGAGGACCCGCATGACACCCTCGTCGTCCAGAACCGGCGTGACGGTCATGGCGATCAGGCCCGCCCACTCGTGAGCCCGACGGGCGGCCGCCCCGAGGTCGCCCGTTTCGCACGGTCACCGGCCGCCCTGCGTGTCGGTCGAATGCCGACAACCGACCACGTGGGCGTCTGGGACCGGACCGTGGCGCCGCCTGATCGACAGGCGCGCCGTCCCGCCGTAGTCTTCCGGCATGACCTTCCTTCGCGTGCAGCACATCGGCATCTGCGTCCACGATCTTTCCGCCGCGTGCGCCCGCTTCGAGCGCGTTTTCGGGCTCGAGGCGCGTGACTTTCGGGACGACCAGGGCGGCGGCTTCCAACTCGACGCCCGGATCCTCCTGGGCAACGAGTGTTGGCTCCACCTGGTCCAGAACTGGAACCCCGAGTCCCGGGTGAACCGCTTTCTTCGCGAGAAGGGCGAGGGGCTCGAGCACATCGCCATCGAGACGGACGACATCGAGGGCGACGTCGCCCGCCTGCGGAAGGCGGGCGTGCCCATCTTCCAGGACCGGATCTTCGACGCCAACGACGGCTTCGAAGCCTTCGTCTATCCGGATCACCTCCCGGGCCTGACCATCGAGCTGATCCAGTCCCACGAGCGAGCGTGGGTCTACCCTTCAGACGCCGTGGGCCAACCGCTCAGCGACGACATGAGCCTTCTGCGCCTTCACCACCTGGGACTGGTGGTGGAGGACCTGCACCAGGCCTGCGAGCGCTTCGAGCGTCTGTTCGGCCTCGAGGCCCGGGACTTCCGGGACGACCAGGGGAAGGGTTTCCAGCTCGACGCCCGGATCCTGTTCCCGAACCAGACGTGGCTGCACCTGGTCCAGAACTGGAACCCCGAGTCCCGCGTGAACCGCTTCCTGCGCAGCCGCGGCGAGGGGTTGGACCACATCGCCCTGCAGACCGCCGACATCGAACGGGACGTGGCGCATCTGCGGACCCACGGCGTGCCCTTCTTCGAGGACACGGTCTTCGACGCCAACGACGGCTTCGAAGCCTTCGTGTACCCGGACCAGCTCCCCGGTATGACGGTAGAGCTCATCCAGCCCCACGCGCACTCGTGGGCGTTCCCGGAGGACGCCCCCTGACCTATTGGCTCACGGACGACGACCCCGTTGCGCGCTACCCGGAGCCCCTGGTGCGGGAGTTCGTCGAGGACTTTCTCGGGGCGCTGGGCGCCAGCGTGGAAGAGGCGCGCATCGTCGCCGACGGGCTCATCACCGCCAGCAGCTGGTGGCACCCCGGTCAGGGGCAGGGTCTCGAAAAGCTGATCCGCTACACGCGCCGCATCCGGAACGGCGGCATCGTGACCCGTGCCGAGATGGCGCGAATCCACGACTTACCCTCCACTGCCCTGATGGATGCGGGCAAGGGCTTCGGCTACGTGTCGGCGCACCGCGCCATGGCGGCCGCCCTGGAAAAGGCGCGCGGCAGCGGTATCGCCATGGTGGGGGTGCGGAACAGCAACCACTTTGGCGTGGCCGGCTACCACGCCCTGCACGCCACGAGGAGCGGCCTCATCGGAATCGCCATGACCAACGCCGGCGCCGAGATGGCGCCGTGGGGCTCGGCCACACCGGTGCTGGGCACGAACCCCTGGGGCTTGGCGGTTCCCAGGGGGGGCGGACACGACCCGATCGTGCTGGACATGGCGCTCACCCAGTCCGGCAAGGGGATGATACGGTGGCTCGCGCGAGCCGGGCTGTCCATGCCGGACGACTGGGCCCTGACCGCCGACGGCCAACGAACTACCGATCCGGAAGCAGCGAACCTCGGTCCGCTGCTTCCCATGGGAGGCTACAAGGGGTACGGCCTGAGCCTCGTGACCGACGTGCTGTGCGGTGTGCTCACCGGATCGCTCTTCGGCCGTTCCGTATTCCAGGACGATACCCACTTCGACGTAGGCCACGTCCTGATCGCCATCGATCCCGAGTGCTTCATGGACCGGTCGACGTTCAACGGCCGCCTCGCTCGACTCATCGGCGAGGTGAAGTCCGCGCCGCCGCTGGATCCCAAGCGGCCCGTCATGCTGCCGGGTGAGGTCGAGCAGCGTCGGGCGCATACCCGCTTCCGTGACGGGATCCCCGTGGCCCTGAGCACGGTCGACCAGGTCAGCGAGCTGGGTCGCGAGGTCGGGCTCAGCTTTCCCGCCCCGTTGCCGGATCCGGTGCCGAGGTGGGACTGACCGTGAGCGCCCGGAATCGCCGTCGCGTGGTCCACGCACCCAGCAAAGTGGGGAGGCGGCTCCGGGGCAGCACCCGCTTGGAGGACACGAGCGCCAACCGCAACCCCTTCCTGGAAACACCATGACCGACCGCATCCAGATCGGCAGCGCGGCCCCCGCGCCGGGCACCACCGTCCGTGGGGGCATCCCCGTGGGCGCGCGGCCGGACGGCACGGCCGAGGAGATTCCCATCATCGTGGTTCGCGGCGCCGAGGCGGGCCCGGTTCTCTGGCTCAACGGCGGCACCCACGGCGACGAGCCCGAGGGGGCGTTCTCCATCCATCTGACCCTCGCCGCGTTGGACCCGGCGGCCATGCACGGGACGGTGGTCGCGGTGCCGGCCATGAACGTGCCGGCGTTCCAGGCCGGAGAGCGGGGCAACCCCCTCGACACGTTCAGCTACGACATGAACCGCATCTACCCGGGTCGGGCCGACGGCTACCCCACGGAGCGCGCCGCCTGGGCCCACTGGTCGGCCATGAAGGACGCGTGCGACCTCCAGATCGCGATTCACTCCGGTGGCGAGCACTCCTACCTGGCACGCATGATCTTCGCGGCCGGGAACCCCGAGAGCCTGGAGCTGGCAGCGGCCATGGGACCCCAGTGGGACCTGGTCTTCGAGACGGGCGTGGGAGGCAACAACCCCTCGTCGAAGATCGCGGCGCTGGGCGGCGGCGGCATTACCGTGGAGCTCGGCGGCAACTGCCGGACCCTCGGTGCGGACTTCCACGCGGTGGCCCGGGAGCTGTCGGACAGCTACCTGAACGTGCTCCGGCACTACGGCGTGATCGAGGGGGAGGCGGCGTACGCCGACCGGTGGCGCACCGGCCACCAGCAGGCGCTCCTGGCCCCCGCCTCTGGGATGTGGGTGGGCAGCCCGGACGTGCCGTTCGAGGAGCTCGTTTCCGCCGGAACGCTACTCGGCAGGGTCTACGACCTCTACGGAGACGTGGCGGGCGAGGTCACGGCCCCGACCGACGGCGTGATCTTCGGACTCCGGTCGCGGCCGGCGGTGTTGGAGGGGGAGTGGTGCTGCTTCTTCGGGATCATCGACGAGGTGCGGGACGACCTGCTCCCGGAGTCCGGCTGAGAGATCGAGGGAAGTCGGACCTTCGGCTGCCCGCCGGCCTCACCCGAGCAGCGCCCGACACTCCGCTGCCATGAACCCGGACACGACCTCCGGCGGCGCGGCCCACGTGTCCACGGCTTCGGTCACCAGCACCGGATGCGGGGCGGCGGACCCACCCCCCACGGGGCCGGCGGTCACGCCGTACACCACCCGAGCGATCCCCGTCTGGCGAACGGCGTACGAGCACAGGATGCAGGGCTCGACGGTGGTGTAGAGCTCGCAGCCGTCGAGGCTGAGCGAGTCGAGGCGCCGGCACGCGTCCCGGATCGCCTCCACCTCGGCGTGGGCCGTGGGGTCGAGCGCACGACGATTGCGCTCCCGGCCTTCACCGACGATGACCCCATCGTGCACCACGACCGCGCCCACGGCCGTCTCACCGTTCGCCCGCGCCTGCCCGGCCAGCTCCAAGCAGCGGCGCATGTGCCCCCGGTCCCGCTCGGCCGGCGCCACGGGTGCGCCGTCGCCTACGGGAGTGCCGCCGCGGACACGGGCGCGCGCTCGGCCTGCTGCCCCCGACCGCGCACCGCCGTGGGCTCGCCGTCCCGGGCCACCACCTCGCCTCGGGAGATCGTCAGCACCGGGAGTCCCTTCAACCTCATGCCCTCGAACGGGTTGTAGTCCACCGCGGAGTGCAGCTCCGTGGCGTCCACGACCGCCTCGGCCGCCGGGTCGAAGAGCACGAGGTCGGCGTCGGCTCCGGCCTGGAGCGAGCCCTTGCGGGGATACAGCCCGAAGATCCGGGCAGGATTGGTGGAGACCAGCTCGACGAACCGGTTCGCGGAGATGCGCCCCGCCGTCACGCCTTCGCTGAACAGGATCGGCAGCCTGGTCTCGACCCCGGGGAGCCCGTTGGGGATGCGGGTGAAGTCGTCACGGCCCTGGGTCTTCTGGTCGGCGAAGCGGAAGGGCGCGTGATCGGACGACACCTGCTGCAGCGAGCCGTCGGTCAGCGCCGACCAAAGGGCCTCCGGGTGACCGCCCGGTCGCAGCGGTGGACTGCACACGTACTTGGCCGCTTCGAAGCCGCCGTTGTCGTGGTACCGGTCCTCGGTGAGGACCAGGTACTGCGGGCACGTCTCACCCGCCACGGCGATGCCCCGGTCCCTGGCCCGCGCTACCGCCTCGGCGGCCTCGGCCGACGTCACGTGGGCGATGCAGACCGGCGCGCCCACGACCTCGGCCAACAGGATGGCCCGGTTGGTGGCCTCGGCCTCCACCTGGGGCGGGCGGCTGCGGGCGTGGTAGGCTGGTTGCGTGTGGCCCGCCTCCAGGAACCGGTGGATCAGGTGGTTCACCGCGCAGTCGTTCTCGCAGTGCAGGTAGACCAGACCTCCGCTGGCGGCCGTGGCCTCGAGCACCCGCAGGAGGGCCTCGTCGTGGACGACCTTGTCCGCATAGGTCATGTAGATCTTGAACGACGGATGGCCCGCCGCGATCAGCTCGGGCACCTCCGCGATGACGTCGTCCCGCACGTCCGTGACGATCATGTGCAGGCCGTAGTCGATCACCGCGTCCGCCGCCACCTCGTCGAGGCGCCGTTCCATGACGTCGGCCAACCGGTCGCCCTTCCGCTGGAGCGCGAAGTCGATGATGGTGGTCACACCGCCACACGCCGCCGCCACGGTTCCGGTGTGGAAGTCGTCCGCGGTCGTGATGCCCATCCGGTCGATGGGGTGGGCCATGTGCGTGTGGGTGTCGATCCCGCCCGGCATGACCAGGAGGCCGGTGGCGTCCATCTCGGGCGCCCCGTTGGCCTGGTCGGCGGCCTCTGCGCCGCGGGCCACGATCCGGCCGTCCCGGATCAGCAGATCGGCGGCCTCGGAGCGCGCGGCGTCCACGAGGGTGCCGCCCTGAATCAGCAGATCGCTCATGCCAGTCCTCCCACGAATCGCTCCATCCGTGCCAACGCCTCGTCGATGCGATCGTCGGGGGCCAGGAGCGAGATGCGTACCCACGACCGCCACTGCTCCCCGAACGAGGCACCGGGGAAGATCAGCACCCCCGTCTCTTCCAGGAGCCGGTAGCAGAACTCCTCGGTCTCCATCCCGAACGACGACAGATCGGCCCAGACGAAGAGGCCACCGCCCGGATGGCCATACCGGGCGCCCATGGCGTCCAGCCCCGCCATCATCCGCTTGCGCCGGCCGTCGTAGATCTCCCGGAACCGGGGCCTGGGGTCCGGACGCACGTCCATGGCGGCCAACGCCGCCTGCTGTGAGAACTTCGGGCACGGACCGGAGATGGCCGCCTTCAGGGCGGTGGCCGCCTGGATGAAGGGCGGCTCCCCGATCAGGTACCCCACGCGGAAGCCCGTCATGGCGTACGCCTTGGAGAACCCGCCGATGGTCACGGTCCACTCCTGCATGAGCGGGCAGGCGGCCATCGACTGGAACGCGACGCCGTCGTAGACGAAGTCCCCGTAGATCTCGTCGTAGACCACCAGCATGTCCATGTCGCGGGCCACCTCGGCGATGGCCTTGACGCCGTCGGGCTCCACGTGGGCGCTGGTGGGGTTGTTCGGGTTCACGAACACCAGGAGCTTGGCACCTTTAGCGTGCTCGCGGACCGCCTCGGGCTGGAGCCGGAAGTCGTGCTCCGGCAGCGTAGGTATCGTGATCAGCGTGCCCCCCGCCGCGCCCACCGCCTGGTCGTACGACGAGTAGCGGGGATCGTGCGTCACCACCTTGTCACCCGGATCCACCAGCGCCAGCATGGCCAGGAACAATGCCTCCTGCGCACCGTTGGTGATGAGGCAGCAACGCTCGGGATCCAGGTCCAGCAGCTGCTCCTCGGCGTAGCGGTGGGTCACCGCGCGCCGGAGCTCGGGAAGACCCTGCACGGGGCTCCGCGGAGCCGAGTACTCGGCCCGAGGCGGCACGAGGTCCAGGATCTCCTGGGGGGTGTCCAGGTCCGGATCGCCGCGCCCCAGAGAGATTACGCCGTCCATCTGGGCCGCCAGGTCCATCATCCGGTAGCGGATCGACGTGGCCTGTTCGCCCGCCCGTGCCGCCTGTTCGCCCGCGCGGGCTGTCCTTTTGCTCATGAGCCGGCCTCGGCCTGCCGCTCGTCCCAGCGCTCGAACGCCAGCAGGGCCGCTCTCTGCGACGGCGCGGGGCTGCAGATGGAGAACGCCTGCTTCCACGTCATGATCCGCTTGATCCGCTCGGGCGATCCCGCCACGAAGCCGAGGCCGAACATGTCCATCTCGGGCAGCCCGTCGAGATTGCCTACGTATACGGCGTCGCGGGCCAAATCCGGCAGCTCGGCCGCAGCCGTACCGAAGACGTCGCCGAGACAGACGATGGGCACAGGGCCACCGGAGGCCTCCGCGGCCGCGGCGGGCTTTGCCGACTCCCCGGGAGAGGCCGCCGCCTTGGCTGACCGGGGTGGCGGCAGCAGCCGCCCTCTCTCGGCCTCCGCTTCCGACTCGGACGCTTCGTCCTCCGGGAGGGGCTCCTCGAGTGGGGTCACCCCCATCATGTCCAGGAGCCGCCCGTGGGGACGCCAGCGGCCCGAGAAGCGAGCCGAGTCGCCCGGCCCGTAGCCCAGGCCCAGGAGGGAAGCGAACACCGCCTCCCCCTCACCTGCCGTGATCAGGACGGCCTCGGGACCGCGGGCCGGCGCTCCGAATCCGGCCAACGCGTCGGCTACTCGCTGCCGCAGCTCCACCATCCCGGGCCGCGTCGTGTAGTGGGTCTCGCCGGCGTCGAGGTGCGCCTTCAAGTAGAGCACCATCTTGACCGAGAACGGGGACTCGATCTCGGGGCGATCGTTCCCCGCCGTTCCTTCCGCAGGACCGCGCAGCCCCCTCACCCGTTGGGCCAGGGCCCGGGCCTGCGGCCGCTGGCGAATGACCTCGGTGTTCTTTTCTAGGACCACAGTGCGCTCCGCCCCTCGTCCAGTTGATGGACTGTTCTCGACACCCCGTCCGGGCCGCCCCGCTCCAGCGCCTCGGTGAGCCCGCGTGCGTTGAAGCGACAGCCGCCGACCTCTCCCCGCAACCCCGCGAGCCACACCCGCATTCCGGCGCGGGCCAGCGCCCGCGCGACCCCTCTGCCCAGTCCGGGGACAGCACCGGTGACCGGCGCGTCCCACCCGACCAGGGAGTCGGTCATGCGTCAGAGGGCGGCGTTGACCAGGTAGGCGCACGCGAAGCCGAGGTAGTTGCCCAGCGCGTAACCGAAGATCCCCACGATGATGGCGGGCATGACCAGCTTGTGCCATCCCATGGCCATGCCCAGCGCCAGCGCGGAGCCGGGCCCCCCGACGGCCGCCTGGCTGGCCAGCGACACCGTCGGCAGGTCGATACGCAAGAGCCAACCGAGCCCGTACACCACCAGCACGTGAATCCCGATGATGGCGAACATGAAGGCGAAGATGGGAAGCCCCGCCTCCATCACCTCGGCGATGACCGAGGCCGCCCCCAGCACGATGAAGAAGATGTGGAGGGCGAAATAGGATCCCATCTCGGCGCCCTTGAGCCGCCGCACCCACGGAAGCTGCGCCAGAATCAGCGCCAGCGTCGTGAGCCACAGGACCTCGGGGATGACCGGAAAGACACTGCCGAGCTGCCGAGCCACCCAGAGCGCCGCTAGCGGGATGGCGCCCAGGATCGACAGGTCGGTAATGCTGACCTCGGCGTGCGTCCACACCATGCGCAGGGCCGTGGGGTCCTGGTCGGGCTCCAGGTCGTGGGCCGTCGCGAGCGTCCGGCTCCGGCGGAGGAACACGGCCCCGAGCAGCGACACCAGGGCCACCTGAAACAGCAGGTACGGTACGGTGGACAGGTTGTCGGCCACGGCCGCCGCCGCGAAGGTGCTCGGGTCGATCTCCAGGCCCTGCCCCACCGCCGCGAAATTCATCCCTCCCCCGGCGAAGGCGCCCGAGAAGGCGCCGCTCAGCTTCCACGTCTCCGGTCCCACCCAGGGGTTGAGGACAAGCCCGGCCGCGAGCCCACCCGCGAAGCTTCCGAGGGCGGCGGCCAGGTACGCCAGGATCATGGGACGGCCCGCGTTGACCAGCTCCCGGAGGTCGGAGCCCAGGATCACGAGCACGATGGCGTACGGGACCGCGTAGGTGAAGACGGCCTCGTGCGTGGGCGAGGTGTGTGGGATGATGCCCACGTTGGCCAGCGCGATTCCCAGCAGCGTGCATACCACCGCCGAGCTGATCCGCTCGACCCACTCGTACTTGCGCTCCAACCAGCGGGTGAAGGCCACCACGGCCAGCATGAAGGCCAGGAGGAGAAGCGGATCCGAGATCATGGTGCCGTCGGCGCCTCGTCGTCCGGCACATGGCCGGCCCACTCGAGGGTGAGCCCGGAATCGGCCATCATGCCCTCGTATAGACCCTGGATCCAGTCAGCCACGGGCTCGATGTGGACGATGCGAAGGAGTGGAGTCACTGGGTCGCTGGCCGAGGGTCCGAGTCCACGTCCGAAGCGCTCCTGTCGGACCGGGTCCGAGCGGTGCGTGCTCCAGGCGTGGCCCGAACATGGGGCGGGACTGAAGTCCGCAACAGGAGCGGGGGCTCGTCGGCGAGGCGCTCGCGGGAGCACCGGCGGGGCCACTGGTCTGCTCAGGTCGCTCCTCGTCGGGCCGCGGGCTCCGTCCGTGAATCTTGTCCGGACCCCCTCTCGTACGTATCGTCAGGGCCCGACCAGACGGTTTCCGTCTGATCGGAATCGGACAGGTCGGGCGGCGTGCGGTCGCCCGTGTCTTCAAATCCAGGCGGGGGCCCGATGACGCCCAGCGACACCATGACGGTCAAGCCTCTTACTCCCAAGGTCTTCCACATCCTCATGGCCCTGGCGACCGAGCCCATGAACGGCTATCGCCTGGGCATTCGCGTGGAGGAGTCGTCCGAGGGGGCAATTCGCATGAGCCCGGGAACGCTGTACGAGAACCTGCATCGTCTGGCAGAGCGCGGGCTGATCGAGGAGGCGCGGGAGACCGCGGCGCGCGCCGACGGTAGGCGACAACGGTTCTACGCGCTCACCGAGGCGGGACTCGCGGTGCTGAAGGCCGAGGTCGCACGGCTTCAGCGCGACGTGGATCTGGCTCGTTCGCTGCCCGCGCTGGGCACATGATCTCGCGCCTCGCGCTGACGTGCTACCGGCTCACGACTCGCCTCTATCCGAGGGAGTTCCGACGGCGCTACGGCGCGGAGATGATCCACGACTTCGTAGAGCGGGGCCGGCTGGCCTCGTCGACGGGGGGACCGATGGCGGCTTGGGCCTTCTGGGTCAGGGCAACGCTGGACGTCATCCCTTCCGCGGTGCGCGTGCGCGCCGAGGAGGCGAAGGCCGCTCGGGGCCTCCGGGCGGAGAACAAGACGTTGGTCGATCGAGGGGCGCCGGGCGGTCCGGGCCCCTACCACAAGAGAATCAGCACTCGGGAGCGGGGAGAATTGGTGATGGGTGACTTGATGCGGGATCTTCGGTACAGCGCTCGCATGCTCACGAAAAGCCCTCTCTTCACGATCGCGGCCGTGATGACGCTGGCGCTGGGCATCGGCCTCAATGCCGCGACGTTCTCCACGGTGAACGGGATCCTGCTGCGTCCGCTGGACGGTGCACGCGACGTGGACGAGCTCGTTCAGGTCTACCGGAGCTGGGCCGGGATCGAGTTCGGATCCACGTCCATCCCCCACTACCAATCCATCCGGGACCGCGCCGACGAGGCGTTCGAGAGCGTAGCCGCCTGGAATCTGGTGCCGGTCTCGGTCTCCGCGGACGGCCGCAGCGAGCGCACCATCGGCATGATGGTGAGCGCCAACTTCTTCCAGACCTACGGCGTGCGGCCCTACCTGGGCCGGACCTTCATCCCCGGCGTGGAGGACGTGGATCCAGGGGCCCACCCCGTCGCGGTTCTAGGCCATGCGTTCTGGCAGGGCCGCTTCGGCGGTGACCCGTCCGTCGTCGGTCAGACCATGATCCTGAATGGTCACCCGTTCGAGATCGTGGGGGTGGCCCCCGAGGACTTCCGTGGCCCGGTGAACTTCGCGGTCGTCCCGATCTACGTGCCGATCATGATGCAGCGGGAGGTCATGCCAGGCCGCGACCTGATCGAGGCGCGGGGCAACAACATGATGACCATGGTGGCACGGCTGCAGGAGGGTGCCACCGTGGAGCGGGCGGCCCAGGTGATGGACGCGATCCTCCTGCAGCTCAAGGAGGAGTACCCCGAGAACTACGAGAACCAGCTCGGCAACACGCTGGTGCCGCAGATGGAGGCCGGGATCCACCCCAGCTTCAAGAGCGCACAGCTGGGCATGAGCACGGTGATGATGGTGGTGGTGGGGCTCCTGCTGCTGATCGCCTGCGTGAACGTGGCCAACCTGTTCCTGGCCCGGGCCCGGGAGCGGCGGCGGGAGATGGGCATTCGGCTGAGCCTGGGCGCGGGCGGTCGCCGCCTGATCCAGCAACTCCTGACCGAAAGCGTGCTGTTCAGCCTGCTGAGCGGCTTGGTGGGCCTCGGTATCGCTCGTGTTGCCATGGGCATGCTGGGCCGGTTCCGACCGCCCATCGACGGGCCGTTCGACTTCAACATCCCCATGGACGGCCGGGTGCTGCTCTTCACGCTGGTCGTCTCGCTCTTGGCCGGGCTGGTCTTCGGCCTCGCTCCGGCGCTACAGGCGGCCAACCCGGACACCGTTTCGGCGGTCAAGGGCGAGTCCAGCCAGAAGGCTGGCCGCTCGAGGCTGAGCAGTGGGCTGGTGGTGGTGCAGATGGCGCTCTCGCTGCTCCTGCTGATCAGCTCGGGGCTGTTCCTTCGGAGCCTGCAGGGGGCCACGGAGATCGATCCGGGCTTCGACGAGCCTGGCAATCTGGTGGTGGCTTCGCTCGATCCCGGGCTCCAGGGCTACGAGCAGGCTCAGGCTCGGGAGCTCTTCGATCGGCTGACCGAGCAGATCAGCGCCCTACCCGAAGTGACCGCCGTGGGCCTCACCACCACGTTGCCGTTGGGACTCGGGTCCTCGGACCGGGGCGTGGCCATCCCGGGCTACGAGTTCGCGGAGGGCGAGCGGAACAGCCTGCACTACTCGTACGTCACGGAAGGCTACCTGGAGGCCATGGGCGTCGACCTGGTCGAGGGGCGCGGGTTCACGCGGCAGGACGACGAGGCCGGGCCACCGGTGATCATCGTCAACAAGCGGTTCGCCGACCGGTTCTGGCCCGGTGAGTCGGCCCTCGGGAAGATCGTCCAGACGGCCGGGGCCGACCGCGAGGTCATCGGCGTCGTCGAAACGGGGAAGTACAACAGCCTGGGTGAGGAGCCGACCGAGTTCATGTACCTGCCGCACCGCGAGCGATTCGCGTTCGCGATGACGCTGGTGGTGCGCACGCCGTCCAACCCCCAGGGTGTGCTGCGCAGCGTCCGCGAGACGGTCCAGGCAGCGGATCCCAACCTGCCGCTCTACGACGTGCGGTCGATGGAGGATCACATGGGCATCGCGCTCCTGCCGGCCAGGCTCGGTGGCTCGGTCCTGGGCATGTTCGGCGTGCTCGGGCTGATCCTGGCGGCGGTGGGAATCTACGGCGTGATGGCGTACTCGGTGGCACAGCGCACACGGGAGCTGGGAATCCGGGTAGCGCTGGGAGCCAGCAAGTCCACGGTGCTCAAGCAGGTCCTGTCCGAGGGCATGAAGCTGGCCGTCGTCGGGACCGTGCTCGGCTTGATCGGTGCTGCCGGTGCCGCCCAGCTGCTCAAGGGGCTGCTCTACAACGTGAACGTGCTGGACCCGGTGGCCTTCGCGGGCGTCCCGCTGGTGTTGGTGGCGGTGGCGGCCCTGGCCGTGTATCTGCCAGCGCGACGAGCCGCCTCGGTGGAGCCCATGAAGGCGCTGAAGACCGACTGAGCGAGTGGGCGGGGCCGCCCAGCGGAGCAGCTTTGCCCCGGTTCGCTTGCCGCCACAGATTGCCGGTATGACCTGCACCGGCCTCGAACGACTACTCGCTGACTGGAGACCCTTGCTCCATGACGCGCAGCTCGGCCTCATCGCCCATCCGGCCTCCGTCACCGCCGACCTGACGCACGGGGCCGACGCCCTGCTGGCGGCCGGTTTCCACCTGCGCTGCCTGTTCGGTCCTCAGCACGGCGCCCGGGGCGAGAAGCAGGACAACATGATCGAGAGCGATCACTTCGTGGACCTGCGCACGGGGCTGCCGGTCCATTCGCTGTACGGTGACGTGCGCAAGCCCGTGCCCGAGATGCTCGAGGGGCTGGACGCGCTGGTCTTCGACCTCCAGGACGTGGGCGTCCGGGTCTACACGTTCGTGTGGACCATGGCGCTGGCCATGGAGGCGTGCGCCGAGGCGGGCATCCGCTTCGTGGTGCTGGACCGGCCGAACCCCATCGGTGGCCAGATCGTGGAGGGGCCCGTGCTGCTACCGGGCTACGAGTCCTTCGTGGGGCTCCACCCCGTCCCCCTCCGCCACGGGCTCACCGCCGGGGAACTGGCCCGGTGGATGAACTCCGAGGAGGAGATCGGCTGCGACCTGGACGTGATCCCCTGCGAGGGTTGGAGCCGTGACCGTTGGTTCGACGAGACCGGGCTACCCTTCGTGTTCCCCAGCCCGAACCTCCCCACGCTGGATTCGTGCACCGTCTACCCGGGGATGGTCCTGATCGAGGGGACCAACTTGTCGGAGGGTCGGGGCACGACCCGCCCGTTCGAGCTGTTCGGCGCACCGTACCTCGAGCCTCACACGCTGGTGGACGCGCTCGAGTCCCGCGAGCTGCCCGGCGTGCGGTTCCGCCCCTGCTGGTTCGAGCCCACGTTCCAGAAGCACGCGGGCACCGTGTGTGGCGGCGCCCAGATCCACGTGACCGACCGGGAGCGCTTCCGGCCGGTGGAGGCTGCGGTCGCCATCCTGCGCACGGTGCGCGATCAGGCGGGAGATCGGTTCCAGTGGCTGGAGCCTCCGTACGAGTACGAGCTGGAGAAGATGCCCATCGACATCCTCTGGGGCAGCGACGAGCTGCGCCGCGGCATCGACGGGGGCGCGGACGTGAAGCAGATCCTGCGGGGCGTGCGGGGCGAGCTGGGGGCCTGGCAGGACGACACGGCCCAATACCGGCTGTACGACTGATGGAGACGGGCGGACCCGCCCCGAATCCCTGGGACCACCCCGACACCGTCGAGCGATTCGCCCGGCGGGATCCGGACCACCGGCTGAAGGAGCTCGCACCCGGGTACCCCGACCCGGCCGCCACCCGCGTCCTCGACCTGGGGTGCGCCGCCGGTCGCAACACCGAGCCGCTGGCCCGCTGGGGATTCGACGTGTTCGCCGTGGACGCCTCCGCCCCCATGGTCGAGCGGACGCGGGCCAGGGTAGCGTCGGTGTTGGGCGAGGCGGAGGCGGAACGACGGGTCGTGCAGGGCCGCATGGACGACCTGTCGGCGTTCGGAGACGAGACGTTCGCGCTGGTGTTGGCGCTGGGGATCTTCCAGGACGCCGAGTCCTACGCCGAGTGGAGCCGGGCGCTCTCCGAGGTCGGTCGCGTCACGGGTCCCGGGGGCCGCCTGCTCGTGGCCAACTTCAGCCCCAGGTCAAAGCCTCGGGGCCAACCGCTCGACGCAGTGCCCGGAGAGCGATTCGGCTACGTGTGGAGCGACGGCCGGCAGGCCACCCTGCTGGAGCCGGACGACCTGGACGCCGAGCTGGCGCGCCACGGCTTCGCGCCGGAGGTGCCCACGGTGGCGGTGCACGCCGAGCGGGAGCGGGGGTTCAGAGTGACGGTGAACGGGCTGTACCGGAAGGGGTGAGGCCGCCAGGCTCTCCCGTTGCCGGCCCCCCGCGGAACCCTCACCCCTTCGGCCGCACCGCCTGGGGCTCCAGCGACGTCAGCGACCCGATCTTCACCGGCTCGCCCCGCTTCACGCTCTCCCGGGCCGCCACGCCCAGCAGGATCGACATCGCCCCGTCCCGGACGCCGGCGGCCTGCTGCCACGGATCCGGAGCGTCGGGATCCACGAAGATCCGGTCGCGGAGACGGGTGTCGCCACCTCCGTGACCTCCACCCCCGTGGGGGATCTGGATCAGCTCGGTCTCGCCGAAGTTGTCGGTGACCCGGATCTCGTCGTAGGCCTCTGCCTCCCACGGCTGCCGCTCTTTGATCCACGCCTCCATGCGGCCCTCGGTGCCGTTGAAGGCGATCCGGTAGCCCTCGTACGGCGAGTACGTGGTGCACGAGTAGCTCACCTGGACGCCGTTCGCGTAGCGGATCTGGGCGGCCATCTTGTCGTAGATGTCGATGTCCTCGCTCCACACGCAGCCGTCGCGCAGGTAGCCGTCGTGGTGCTCGTGATCGACGTACAGGCGCATGAGCCGCTCGTCCCGGGTGATGTCCCAGTAGAACTCGCACCGGTCCTGGTACGGGCAGCCCCGGCAGTTCGTGTGGCGGAACGCGTTGTTGTTCCCGTAGAACTCCAGCGCGCCGTAGGCGAAGACCTCGTCCGGCTCCGAATCCAGCCACCAGTTGAGCAGATCGAAGTGGTGCGTGGCCTTGTGGACGAAGAGCGTGCCGCTGAAGCGCTCCTTGCCGTGCCAGCGCCGGAAGTAGGCGGCGCCGTGGTAGATGTCCAGGTACCAGTGGAAGTCCACCGACGTGACGCGGCCAATGCGGTCCTCCATCAGCAGCTCCTTCATCCGCTGCCGATGGGGTGAGTATCGGTAGTTGAAGGTGACCGTGACGTTCTTCCCGGTCCGGACCTGGGCGTCGAGGATGGCCTGGCAGGTGACCTCGTCCGTGGTGAGCGGCTTCTCGGTGATGATGTCGCAGCCGAGCTCCATGCCCCGGACGATCTGCTCGTGATGGGTGCTGTCCACGGTGGTGACGATCACCGCCTCGGGCCGGGTCTCCCGGATCATGACCTCGAAGTCGGTGAACGTCGGGCAGTCGACCCCGATGTACTGACGTCCGTGCTCGAGGCGCCCCGGGTTGATGTCGCACAACCCGACGAACTCGACCGCGTCGGGGTAGTCCTGGACCACGTCCCGGCCCCACATGCTGGTGCCCCGGATGCCCGTGCCCACCAGAGCCACGCGCATGGGCGTCTGGCGGGGCGGGACGGGACGTCGCTGCAGCGGTCTCGGGAGGTCGGTCGGGACGCTACCCTCCAACGCTGAAGGGCCCAGGACCACGCCGGCGGCCAGCGTGCCCCCTCCCGCCTTTACGAAATCCCTTCGCGACAACGGACGCGACGACTCGCTCATCGTGAGCTCCTGCGCTGCTCGGGTCGGTGGACTGCCCGTCCATGCAAAGTACGCGGCGGAGCCACGCACGACGATGCTGCATGCGGCGAGGTTCACCCGCCGATGCGGCTCTCCGCGTGTGCCCTCTCCGTTCGCGTCTTCAGCTCCCGGAGCACGGCCAGCTCCTCTGGGGTCGGTGGCGCCGTCTCCGTGACCTCGTCGGCCACCCGGAGCGGCCACCCGGTGGCCTCCCGGTCCGGCTTGGCCCCGATGGTTCCCGACTCGTAGATCAACAGCAGATCGGGGGCGTGGAGGCGGCGTGCGAGGTTGGCCGCGGCGCTGGGCAGCCCGATCCCGACGAAGCACACGGCCTCGTCCGGCAGCGACCGGGCCGCCACGATGGTCATGATCTCGTAGGGCTCGTAAGAGTGGCTCACGCCGACGCCTCCTGGCGAAGGCTTTCCAAGTGCGACGCGTGGTCCGCCGTTCCCCGCACGTGGCGGTCGATCCAGCCCGAGAACCGGTCCCGGTCCCGCGAGATCCCGTCCAACGCCCGGTAGAAGGCGTTGTCGCGGCGGCTGTAGCCCTGGGCGTAGGAGGGGTGTGCCCCGCCCGGCACCTCCGAGACCGCGGTGATCACCTGGTGCGGAAGCACCACGGCTCCGGGCACCGGTGCCAGCTCGTCGACCACTTCCTCGACGGTGACGAGCACGCGAGAAGCCGCCAGCACCGCCTCCGTCTGGATGCCCGTGATGCCCCAGAGCTGGACGTTGCCGGCTCGGTCACTCCGCTGCGCGTGAACGATGGTGACGTCGATCTCGTGAGCCCGCACGGCCAGAACCCGGTCGTCGTCGAAGGGGCTGTTCAGCCACCGGACGTGGGTCGGATCGGCCGGAAGGTCGGCCCCCGGAGCGCCCCGGATCACCGTGAACGGCAGTCGGGACGCGGCCGCCACGTAGCCGGCGGCCATGGCGGCGTGGGTGTGCTCCACGATCTCCAGCGGCCTGGGCCATCCGTGCTCCACGGCGTCCCGGAGCCGGTGAAGAGAGCCCACGCCGGGGTTCCCGCCCCAGGAGAACACGAGCCTGGCGACTGCCCCCACTCCGATCAGCTGATCGTAGATGAGGTCGGGCGTCATCCGGTAGAGCGTCAGCTCCTTCCGGCCCTGGCGGATGATCTCGTGTCCGGCTGCGTGGGGGATCAGGTGGGTGAAGCCCTCCATGGCCACGCGAGCACCGTCGTCCACCAGCTCGGCGACCGCTTCCGAAAGGGGCAGGACGCGGGTCATGAGCTCTGGCCCGTAGTCCCACGGCCGCACTTCCGGCTCGCGGCCCCACGGCCCGTGTTCGGGCTCACGACCCCACGGCGTCCACGATCGAACGGGCGACCGCGATCTCGTCTTCGTTGATCAGGTGGCCCATTCCCGGGTACAGGCGCTTCTCGACCGTCGCCCCCATCCTCGAGAAGACGTCCGCGCTTTCGTTCACGCGCTCCTTGGGCACGTGAGCATCGACGTCGCTGCAGCCCAGGAACACCGGCGTCCCGGCGAAGTCGCCTTCGTAGGGCCAGGTAGTTCCCGGCGGCCCGATCAGGCCGCCGCTGAAAGCGATGACCCCGCCGTACCTGCCCGCGTGCCGAACCGCGTACTCGGACATCAGGCAGGCGCCCTGGGAGAAGCCGCTCAGCACGATGCGGTCCCGGGGAACACCCGCTTGGATGACCCGTTCGATGAGACCGCCCAGCACGGCGAGCCCGGACGAGATCCCCGGCTCGTTGGACGCGGTGTCCGCCATGAACGAGTACGGATACCAGGTATTGCCCGCGGCGGCCGGCGCGAGGTAGGTGAAGTCGGGGTGGGCCAGCACATCCGCGAGCTCCAGGATGTTGCGCGGCCCCGCGCCGCGGCCGTGGACCAGGATCATCGCCGCCGACCCCTCGCCCAGGGGGCGGCCCGTGGTTTCGACCGGCTGGCCGGCGTGTGGTTGCATGGATGCTCCTCGGTTGGTCTTCGCGGTGCGCGAGGTCAGGTGAGCGTTCGCCGGATTCGGCACCCGCAGCGCGCCGAGCTCGAGCGAGGTCGGGTTCGGTCTGCGGCGCCGCCGGATTCAGTACGTGACGGTAGCGAGGCCCTTCTCGATCAGCGGCCGATTGGGCTCCTCCCACGGCGGTAGCTTCAGATCCGTACCGAGGGACGA
>JBDHLD010000309.1:0-2024 GCA_039586035.1 Gemmatimonadota bacterium
GCAGCTCGACGAGCTGGGGGCCATGGGATGGCTGGTCTGGGTCGGCCACTCACCGCTCCGGAGCGACGATGGCAGGGTTGCGCTCTACCGACGGGAGCGCGTGGCCCGGATGCTGGAGCCCCCGGATCTGCAAGCCCTCCCGGAGGGGGCGGACGAGCGGCATCGCGCCATCCTCGATCACCTCGGCCGCAGGGGCGCGTCGTTCTTCACGGAGCTGGTGGCGGCGGCGGAGCTTGCAGGGTCGGGAGACGGTGGCGTGCCGACCGAGCGGACTGACGCGGCAGCGCTGATGGAGGCCCTCTGGGACCTGGTGTGGGCGGGACTCGTCACGAACGACACCTTCCAGGCGCTGAGAGGGCTCGCGGCCCGGCGGCACATGCGTCGTCGCAGAGGCCGGAGCCGTTCCACCTATCCGGGGGGTCGCTGGGCCCTGGTCACGGATCTGGTGCCGTCGCCCGCGTCCCCCACCGAGCGGGCTCACGCGCTGGCCACGAGCTTCCTGGAACGCCACGGCGTCCTCACCCGGGAGAGCGTGGCCGTCGAGGGTCTGTCTGGCGGTTTCGCGGGCATCTACCGGGTGCTGCGCACCATGGAGGAGGCCGGGAAGGTGCGCCGCGGCTACTTCGTCGAGGGGCTGGGCGGCGCTCAGTTCGCCTATCCGGGGACCGTGGATCGGCTGCGCCGCATCCGCGACGGGGCATCCGAGGGCGTGGTCCACGTCCTGAGCGCCACCGACCCCGCCAACCCGTACGGCTGGCTGCTCTCGTGGCCGGAGTACGAAGACGAGGGCGGCAGGGGGCCCCGGCGGGTAGCCGGTGCCACGGTGGTCCTGGTCGACGGTGCCCCGGTGCTCTACCTGGACCGGGGCGCGCGGCGTCTGCGGATCATGCGGGACGCTGGAGACAAGGCCCTCGACCAGGCGCTGGAGGCGCTGCCGGACCTGGCCCGGACCCGGCCTCGTCGACGGATCCTCCTGGAGCGGGTGAATGGCGAAACAGCGACCGCGTCGGAGTTCGCCGGCCGCCTGGAGGGCGTGGGATTCGTTCCTGAATACAAGGCCATGCGGCTTCACGTACCGTAGCTATCATGCCTGAAGGCGACACCATCCACCGCCTTGCCAGCGCCATGGGCCGGGACCTGACCGGCCGGCGACTGGAGCATCTGGAGTTGCAGCACCTGGGCACCGTGTCGGAGCTCCGCGGAGCACGGGTCGAGCAGGTGGCGGCCCAGGGCAAGCACCTTCTGGTTCACCTGGAGGGCGACTGGAGCCTCCGGGTCCATCTGGGGATGAAGGGTCGGTGGCGACGTCTTGGGCCGGGCCGTCCACCACCGGGCCTTCCGACCGTTCTGATCCAGGCCGGCGGCCGGCAGTGGGCGTGCGTCCGGGCCTACCAGGCCGAGCTGGTCCGCACCGGCCGCCTCAGGACGCATCCTCGCTTGGCCCGGCTCGGCCCCGATCTGCTGGCCGACGAGCCCGACATCGACGGGGCCGTGCGCCGGGCGCGCTGCGGGGATCGGCAACGTCTACAAGAGCGAAGTCCTCTTCGTCAGGCGCGTTCACCCGCGAACCGCCCTGCGGGCCCTTTCCGACGATGAGCTGCGAGGTCTCTTCGCCGAGTCGGCGCGGCTCATGGGCGCCAACCTGAAGACGATCTGGCGGACGTCGGTCCCGCTCCAGCGCCGGCCCGAGCCCGGAAGTCCACGGCTCTGGGTCTACGACCGTGGGGGCAAGCCGTGCCTGGAGTGCGGAGGGAAGATCGAGCGGATCGTCCAGGGCGACCTGGCGCGGAGCACCTACTTTTGCCCCGAGTGCCAGCCCGATGCCGGCGGGGGGCTCGATCCTGGGCCTGCCTAGAACGCGCCAGCCCCTTCGGTAGGTTGGCCCGCCTTCCGGAACGGTGGGCCGCACACGCTACATCGATCAGTCCGGGCTCGGCCGAGTTCGCAGCTTCCCTCAGTCCCGCCATCTCCTGAGGGGATCGACCGGTCGCATGGCCCGTCTCGGCCTCGTTCGAGGCGCCCTT
>JBDHLD010000163.1:0-6082 GCA_039586035.1 Gemmatimonadota bacterium
GGAGCGGATCCACGCGTCAGGTCAGCTGCTACCGCGGCTCGGGCGACTACGATGGCCAGGAGGTGCCGCCGTCGTGGCGCCGTAGCAGCGAACAGCCGTGGCGCGGGATCGCGACCGCGGTCGCCCTGCGGACCGCGCAGCAGGCGTACGACGCCGTGGTGGCCGACGTGGGCGCCAACGAGCGCCTGACCTGTGACGGCCGCTGGACCGGCGCGCTGGATCCGGTCGACAGCCGTGTGATCTCGGAGACCCGGAACGGATCGGGCCGGTCCAGTCCGCCCGCCGACGAGGGGGCCGTGGGAGGCTATCCGTCGTACTCCAGAGGGACCGGTTGCACCGACCAGGACGTCGACGGCCTACCGGACGCGTGGGAGCAGCGGTTCTACAACTGCTCGACGTGTGCCGACGCCGCCGCCCCGGGACGAGACGGCTACCTGCTCATGGAGCACTACGTCAACGGCACCGACCCGACCTAGACGACGGCAGTCTCGACACACGGTCGGTCGAGCAGGTCGGAGGGGCCACCCGGGACTCGACGGCCGTGGGTGTGACTCTGGGCCTGTCGACACGGCAGGCCCGGAGCACCGGCGCCGACGGGGCAGGGGGTCGGACCTGCCCCATCGGGACGATGGTCTCACACCCCTGGCCGGCGGGTGGGTCCTTGTCGATCTTGCAGGGCCCTATGACCCTCTGGCCCGCAATGACCCTCTTCCGCTTCCTCCTTCCGCGTCTCGCGGCGCGGCGGCGCCCGTCCAGAGCCCCCACGCCGAGGGCAGCCATTCGGGGATTCTGCGCCCTGGCGGCTCTCGCGTGTCCCCTCCAAGCCCAGGAGAGTCCTGCCACGCCGCTCCCCGTCGAACTCCCCGTGGACGCCATTCGGATCACCGGTGCCGAGGAGCCCGAGATCCAGCTGGACGGGCTGCTGGCCGAGACGTTTTGGGCCCGCGCCGCAGTCATCACGGGCTTTCGGCAACAGGAGCCGCTCGAGGGTGAGCCGGCTAGCGAGACGACCGAGGTTCGGATCGCCTTCGACGAGGTGACCATGTACGTGGGAATCCGGGCGCTGGATTCAGACCCGGAGGCCATTGTCGGTCGTATCCTCCAAAGGGACCGCATCATGGAGGCCAGCGGATTCGGCAACCAGCTGAGCGCCACGGGAGACGACGTCGTGGCCATCGTGCTCGACCCGTTCCACGATCACCGCAACGGAATGGTGTTCGCCACGAACCCCAACGGGGCCGAGTTCGACGCGCTGGTCACGGACGAGGGCGGCGAGGTGAACATCGACTGGCGGGGCATCTGGCGGGTGAAGGCGGCCCGGATCCCAGAAGGCTGGTCGGCCGAGATCGCGATCCCGTTCCGGACGCTGCGCTATCCTACCGACGGGGGCGTCGAGCCGTGGGGCTTCAACGTCTACCGCATGATCCGCCGCAAGAACGAAGAGGTGCTCTGGCGAGCCTGGTCGCGGGACAACGAGGGCTTCAACCGGATCAGCCGGGCGGGGCATCTCTCTGGCCTGACCGACCTCCCTCGGCCGGGGCTGAATCTCGAGGTCAAGCCGTACGTCCTGGGCGGCAGCACCCAGGAGCGCGACGAGCTGACCGGCGCCACGCCGACGGAGCTGGACTCCAAGATCGGCCTGGACCTGAAGACGGAGGTGGCGGGCGGGCTCGTCCTGGACCTCACGCTGAACACCGACTTCGCACAGGTGGAGGTGGACGACGAACAGGTGAACCTCACCCGCTTCAATCTGTTCTTTCCGGAAAAGCGAGACTTCTTCCTGGAAAACGCGGGGATCTTCGAGTTCGGCGATCGCGGTTTCTTCGAGCCGCCTCCGTTCCTCCTATTCTTCTCGCGCCAGATCGGGATCTCGGAGGATGGCGAGGTGCCGATCCTGGGCGGCGCGCGGCTGACGGGACGCACCGGTCAACAGACGATCGGACTCCTGAACGTGGTCACTGACGAGGCCTTCGAGGAGCCCGTCACCAACTTCGCGGTGGTCAGGGCCAAGCGGGACATCGGCGAGAACAGCTACTTGGGCGTCATGCTCACCGATCGGCGGACCCGGGACACCTGGAACACGACGGCGGGTGTGGACGGCACATTCTGGTTCGGCACCAAGCTCACGACCGAGGCCTTTCTGGCGTACACGTCGACTGATGGGAATGGCGGCGACGACGTGGCTTTTCGGGGTGCCCTGAACTACACCACGGATCGGTACGGTTTCTTCTTCGAGCATCTGGGGATCGGCCCCGAAGTCAATGCAGAGATGGGCTTCGTCACCCGGACCGACGTGCAGCGTACCGGCGGCGGCGGCCGCTACACGGCGCGGCCGTCCTTCCTGTCGCTCCGGAAGATCGACTTCTTCCTGAGCGGCGACTACTTCGCGGACTTCTCGGGTGCCCGTCAGGACTGGCAGTTCGGCCCGACCGCGGCTCCGGAGTGGGATTCGGGCGACGGCGGCCGATTCGAGATCGACTTCGCAGAGCAGACCGTGACCGAGGCG
The DNA here is from genome assembly GCA_039586035.1 of Gemmatimonadota bacterium. Lineage (GTDB taxonomy): Bacteria > Gemmatimonadota > Gemmatimonadetes > Longimicrobiales > Gaopeijiaceae > JBDHHQ01. Next base: position 2,507 of record JBDHLD010000163.1, read on the forward strand.
TTCGATCTGGCCGACACGGTGCTGGTGGAGCCGGGCGTGTACGGAGCCACCAACGTTCAGCTCGCATTCAACTCGAGTCCGGCACGGCCGCTGGTGGGCCAGCTGCAGGCGACCGTAGGTGAGTCTTTCGGCGGCACCGTCAACACCGTCGGCGGGAGCCTCACGTGGAATCCCACGCCCAAGGTGGGTGTCACGGGCGGCTACACCCGAAACGACGTCAGCCTGCCCAACGGCGCTTTCGTGGCAGACATCGCGTCGTTCCGGGGCACCTATTCGTTTTCCACCCAGGCGACGCTGAACGCGTTCGTGCAGTACAACAGCCTGAACGATGCCCTGATCACCAATGTCCGCTTCAACTACATCTACCGGCCGGGCAGTGACCTCTTCATCGTGTTCACGGAGGAGCGGGGCGGGACCGACTTCGCAAACCTGGAGAACCGGGGCGTGGTGGCCAAGCTGACCTACCTGCAACGGTTCTAGTGGGGTGTCCGGAGGTCCGGGCTCGTCCTGGCGCGGACCCCCGGCTCAGCCGTGCTGGGCCCGCACCGGGCGAGCCTTGACCCGAAACCATGTGCTGCGCCAGACTCCACGCTCCCCGTCACCGGTCCAGGGGCGTCCCCGAGGCCGCTCGCGCGCACTCTCCGCTACCGCTCCGAGCCGAAAGAGAGACGACTCATGCAGATATCGCCGAGCCGAGTAGGCACAGGGGTCCGACGAGGCATCGGGGCGGGCGTCCTGTGGACGCTCGTATCGACCTGGACCCTCGTTGCGCCACCTCACGCATCCGCCCAGGGCGTCCATCAGGCGGCCCGATCCGAGGCGGGCATGGTGACCACCGCTCACCCACTGGCCACCGTGGCCGGCTCCCGCATCCTCGAGATGGGTGGGAACGCGGCCGATGCCGCCGTGGCGGCCGCTTTCGCCGTGGCCGTGGTGCGGCCGAGCATGAACAGCATCGGAGGGCGCAACCAGATCCTGATCCGGACTGGGGACGGGCAGTTCCGCGGCATCGACGGGACGACGCAGGTGCCCATCGGCTACGATCCGGATACGGCGCCGGAGGCCGAGTTCGGCTACGCGACGGTTGGAGTGCCGGGTGCGTTGGCCGGTCTGATGCGACTCCACGCCGAGCATGGTTCCCTGCCGCTCGGGACGGTCATGCAACCGGCCATCCACTTCGCCGAACAGGGCTTCCGCCTGCTCCGCCAACAGGCCGGCTTTCACGCCCGCTCGGCCGAGGCGCTGGCCGAGTCCGAAGGCGGACGCATGCACTACCTGAAGCCCGACGGCTCGCCGTACCGGGAGGGCGAGCTGTTGGTCCAGGAGGCTCTCGGGGCCACGCTGCGCAAGATCGTCGAAGGCGGCCACGACGTCTTCTACAGGGGTGAGCTCGCCCGCGTGATGATCGCCGACATGGAGGCCAACGGTGGATTCGTGAACCAGGAGTCCCTAGAGAGCTACGAGGCCCTCGACAGCCGCATCGTGCGGGGCAGCTACCGGGGCTACGACCTGGTCGGGACTGACGTCCCGGCGTCCGGCGCCGTGTCCATCCTCGCGCTCCAGGTCATGGAGAACTTCGACCCCGGTGCCATGGACGACGAGGAATGGGCGGCGGTGGTTGGCCAGGCCATCGGACTCGCGGCGCGCCAGCGTGACGGGCTCGGGACCGACAGCGCGGCCGCCCGAATCACCTCGAAGGAGTGGGCACGGCAGCAGGCCCGGCAGATCCGGGTCATGGCCAAGGCGGCGGCCGACGGCGCGGCCGGACAGCCAGATGCCGGCTTCGCCGACGCGGCCACCGGGACGCGCGGCGTGGGGGTCGCTACCGGGATCGACGCCGCCCGCAGCGGTCATGGGCTGGACTCGCCCGCGCTTCCCCCGGACTGGGACGCCGAGCATTACACGACCCACCTGTCGACGGCCGACTCCACGGGCATGGCGGTGGCGCTGACGCAGACGATCGGCCCCGCCATGGGCTCGAAGGTCGCCGTGCCGGGCATGGGCATGCTCTACGCCTCGACGTTGGGCGGCTATCTGGGATCCGCCCTCGAGCCCGGATACCGGGCGCGCTCCTCCATCTCGCCCCTGATGGTGATGAAGGACGGCGAGCTGCTGCTGGTGCTCGGTTCCGCGGGTGGGGCCCGGATCGTGTCCTCGGTCGTACAGGTGGTGAGCCGCGTCGTGGACGACGGCATGACCCTCCAGGCCGCGATGTCGGCGCCGCGTGTCCATCCGGACTCCGACGGCACGTTGGACATGGAGATGTCGGCCGGCTGGAACGAGGGCGACGTCGCGGGTATCCGGGCCATCGGGCTCGAGGTCTTGGAGACCGAACGGGTGGGTGCGTTCGGTAGAGTTCAGGCGATCCGGTACCATCCAGAGACGGGCCAGTGGGAGGGCGTGTCCGACCCTGACTCGGAAGGCACGGCTCGGGGACCGGGACCGGCGCTCGCCCGCTGGCCGTAGAAGGAGGCCAGGGGATCTTGGACCCGTTGGGCGTGTGCATGACATGGGTCACCGGAGCCGGAGACCTCGAGAACGTGATTCGACAACGAGAGGTGCGATGAAACGCGATCGCATGGCGCTCATGGGCGCCGGAGCACTGCTGGTGGTCAATGTCACCGCCCTGGACGCCCAGGACGGCAAATCCATGGTCTCGGCCCACATCGAAGAGCATGGAACGACCTACGGAGCCATCGCCCAAGACATCTGGGACCTGGCCGAAGTGGGCTATCTGGAGACGGAGAGCTCCGGTCTGCTGCAGCGCACGCTCGGGGACGCCGGCTTCACCGTGACCCCCGGAGTGGCCGGAATGCCCACGGCCTTCGTCGCCGAATACGGTCGGGGCGAGCCGGTCATCGCCATTCTGGCCGAGTTCGACGCGCTGCCCGGTATCACTCAGGACCGGTCACCCGAGCGGGCGCCCCGCCCGGACATGGGCGCGGGACACGCCTGCGGGCATCACCTGTTCGCGGCCGGATCCACCGCCGCTGCCATCGCGGTCAAGGAGTGGCTGGACGCCAGCGGGACGCCGGGAACGATCCGACTGTACGGCACGCCGGCCGAAGAAGGGGGCGCGGGGAAGGTGTACATGGTCCGCGAGGGCCTGTTCGACGACGTCGGGGCGGTGCTCCACTGGCACGCTGGCGACCGGAACGCGGTGTGGGGATACAGCTCGCTCGCCAACAAGTCGGCCAAATTCCGGTTCTACGGCGTGTCCGCCCACGCCGCCGGGGCTCCCGAGCGAGCCCGTTCGGCGCTGGACGGCGTGGAGGCCATGAACCTCATGGTCAACATGCTGCGCGAGCACGTGCCGCAGGAGACGCGGATCCACTACGTGATCACCGCGGGCGGGAACGCGCCCAACGTCACCCCCGACTTCGCCGAGGTCTTCTACTACGTCCGGAACCCGGATCCGCAGAACGTGCTTTCCATCTTCGAGCGGGTTGCGGCCGCAGCGGAGGGCGCGGCCAAGGGCACGGGCACCGAAGTCGAATACGAGGTCATCCACGGCATCTACAACCTCCTGCCCAACGTGGCGATGGCCGAGGTCATGCAGGCCAACCTGGAACGGGT
>JBDHLD010000013.1:0-121841 GCA_039586035.1 Gemmatimonadota bacterium
CGAGATGGACGTCATGTTCATGTCGGCCTACCCCGATGGCGCGTTCGGGCTGGACAGCTCGCTCGATCCCGACGTGGCCTTCCTCGAGAAGCCGTTCTCGGGCACGGAGCTGGCTAGCGCGGTCCAGGCTCGGATCGCGCCGCCGCCCGCGCAGGACGAGGTGCTCAGCGCGGTCTCCTGGTAGTCCCGCCGCTCCGAGGCACCTGACTGGTGCCTACCGGGACCCGCCGGAAGGCGGGTCCTTCTTAATTGCCCCGTCGCCACGCTTGGGGACCCCGCTCCGGGCTGGATGCCCCCGTCAAGGCAGCCAAGGCAGATCCCACGCAACGCCCCGTCACGCCGGATCGGACTCAAGCGCCGCAGCCCTAATGCCGGGGTCCGGAACAAAACGTTCCACCCCGTTTGCGGCTACGCGAGGGGCGTTGCTGACACCCGTCACTCCTGGCAAGAAACGTTACGGGCACCTTTGCCAGTTGAAGCCATAAAACACTACCAAATATAAAGTTAGCGCACCTCGCCGTGTCTTGGCACAGGAGGTGCCCATCACAAGTGCGACCGGCTCCGAACGGGCCGAAGAAGTGACCTTTGACGGAAAACGACGATGAAGCTCCTACAGTCTCTTTGCCGGATCGGTGTCCTCCTGATCACGCTGTCCGTCCTCGGATGCTCCGACGACGGCATGCCGGTGGGACCTGTCGCCAGTAACTCCGACGCCCTCACGAGCGCGTTTGCGGCCAAGGGTGGGAACGGTAAGGGTCGGTCCAACGACACCACAGGCACAGCGTCCGACAGCACGGCCGACACCACCGCTACCGATTCGGAAGATCCTTTCCAACTGGTAGACCGACCAACGCCGCTACGCCACGACGTGACCCGGTCTGCGGTCATCGGCAGCTGGGGCGGCGTGATCTCGATGCCCCAGGAGGGGCTCAACCTGGTCATCCCCTACGGAGCGTTGGACGAGGACGTCGAGATCACCGTCACAGCCCTCGCCGGATCCAAGATCGCCTACGAGCTGCAGCCGCACGGCCTCAGGTTCAACAAGCCCGTGCACCTCTGGATCGCCAAGGACGCGGCCACGCGGGTCGAAGGCGTCTACGGCATCTACTTCGCCTACGACCTCTCGGGGAGTGTGCACGTATTCGAGTACCTGATGCCCCTTCTCGAGGAGTTCTGGTTCATTCTCGAGACGGATCACTTCTCGGGCTACGCGCTGGCGTCGGGAAGCCGGAAGAGCCGCAGCCTGGACAGCAGCTTCTGAGCACTGAGATCGATCACGCACCAATCATGAAGATACCCGTTGAGGAAAGAATGATGAATCGACTGAAGACCCTCCCCGCAATCGGTGTCCTTATGACGGTACTGGCCTTCGTCGGATGCTCGGATGACGGCTCTGTCACGGGGCCGTTGGGCTCCATCGACGACCCGCTGGCCCAGTTCGCCAAGGGTGGGAACGGCAACGGGAAGAATCAGACCGGCACGACGGACGGAACGACGACCGAGACGAGCACCAGCACCGTCGAGGCCGTGGCCGTGTCGAACGGGATGCTCGACCGCAGGGCACCGTTGGCGCAGGACGAGGCCACCACCGTGCTGGTCGGACCGTTGGGCGCCTATGTACGGGTGCGTGGCGAGGCCGAGCTCTTCGTTCCCATGGGCGCCGTCGACGAGGATGTCGAGATCACCCTGACGGCGTTGGCCGGCAGCAAGGTCGCGTTCGACCTGCAGCCCCACGGAATGCAGTTCAACAAGCCCCTGACGCTGTGGATCTCCAAGCGGATCGTCTCGACCACGCAAGACCTCGTCGGCGTCTACTACGACGGTGACGCCGAGGGGACATACACGGCACTCGAGTTCTTCCCGGTCTTCGAGAATCCGAGCTGGCTCGGCCTCCAGACCGACCACTTCTCCGGCTACGCCCTGGCGTCCGGCAGCCGATCCTCGCGGAAACTCAACACTTCGTTCTAGCCATGACTGCACGGAACGACCCCGACCGGATCCACGGTCCGGTGACGACGATGCGCCCGACGGCGACCTCGCCTCCAGGGGCCGACGCGGTGGCCGAAGCCCGCCGGTTGGCGGAGGAAGGCCACGCGGCGGCCAGGCCCGAGAGGGCCCTGGAGCTCTACGGAGCCGCGCTGTACGTGCTCGCGGACCACGAGGGCGAGGCACTCTCAGCCGATCTGCTCAGGTGGATGGGCACCGTGCACCGGGAGCTCGGTGAGTCGGTCGAGGCGGAACGGCTCTACACCAGAAGCCTCCGCCTGGCCGAGGCCGGCGATCACGTCGGCGCGCAGGCCCACGGCTTGAACTGCCTCGGACTGATGGCCCAGCGGCGTGCACAGATGGAGGTGGCCGGCGGATACTACCGGCGGGCGGCGCGGTTGGCCGACCAGGCCGGTGACCATCGCCTGAAGGGCATGATCGAGCAGAACCTCGGCGTCATGGCCAGCATCCGGGGCGACATGGACACTGCCTTCGTGCGCTACCGGGACAGCCTGACGGCCTTCGAGGCCGCGGACGACAAGGAGGGGATGTCCTGGGTGCTGAACAACCTGGGAGTGCTGCACCTGCGAACGGGCGCATTCGGCGAGGCTGCCGATGCCATCGCCCGCTCGCTCGAGATCGCCGAGCAGCGCAACGACCTGCACATGGAGACGCTGTCTCTGGCCAATCGGGGCGCGCTGCTGGTCAAGCTCGGTCGGCTCGAGGAGGCGCAGACTACGCTTGATCGCGCCGGGGCACTGGCCGATATCCGGGAGGATGCGATCCGCAAAGCAGAAGTACTCAAAGTGAGTGGCGAGATCCGGCGTGCGCAGGGCGTGCCCCGCGAAGCCTTGGCGCTACTCGAGCGCGCGCAGGACCTGGCGGTCGAGAGCGGCGATACGCTCCTCTGCGGCGAAGTGATGAAGGAGCTCGGCAACACCTGGGCCGCTCTCGGCGACGCGAGTCGCGCGCTGAGCTTCTGGGAGATGGCCGGGTCTCATTTCCAGGAGCTTGGCGCCATGCTCGAGGCCGTGGAGATCCAGCGCCTCGTCCAGGAGGCGGCATGAGCCAAAAGGAGGACCTCCTTCATCAGGCCCCTGGGCCGGTGCAGGAGTTGGTGCAGAAGGCTCAGCAGTACGATGCCGAGGCGAATCGGGCCTGGGCCAGAGAAGCATACGAGAAGGCGCTGAGGGGCCTCGACCGCGAGAGTGGTGGGGAGCTCGCCAGCGCCTTGATCCGTTGGATCGGGCGTACCTACCTGGACGAGGGAGACCTGGATTCGGCCAATGATTGCTACGGAGCCGCCCGTGCCGTAGCCGAGGGCATTCAGAGCCTCCCAGCAATCGCCTACGCGGTCAATTGCCAGGCCACGGTCCACCACCTTCGCGGTGATCTCGACGAGGCCGCCCGCCTGTACGAATGGGCCGGCAAGCGGGCGACACTGGTGGAGGACAAGAAGCTCGAGGCCATGATCCACCAGAATCTGGGGGCGATCGCGAACCTGCGCGGCGAATGGCCTCAGGCCCTGGAGCACTACCGTCGCAGCCTGGACCTCTACCGGGCCCTGGGCCTTGCCACATACCTGGGGCCCCTGCGCACGAACATCGGGCGGCTGCAGACCGACCTGCGGATGTGGGATCAAGCCGAGCAGACCCTGGCGGCGGCTCACGACGCGTGTGTGGCCGCCGGTCAGGTGAGCTACCAGATCCTGGTCCACGTGAATCAGGCGCGGCTGGAGGCCGCGAAGGGAGAGTTCGTCTCCGCCCGGGAGGCGTGCGATGCGGCGTACGAGCTCGCGACCCAATCTCGAGACGACCGTTGGATCGGGGAGATCCACAAGCAGTACGGTGTGCTGCATCGAGAGGCGGGCAAGCCCAGCCTGGCCCTGGATCACCTGTTGCGGGCACGCGAGACTGCCCTCTCTCGTTCGGATCGGATTCTCGCGGCCGAGACGGCCGCGGAGCTGGGCGTGTTACATCGGCACGAGGGTCACAATCGTGAGACCCTCCAGTACCTGACCGAGGCGCATCGCCTCTTCCGAGAGCTGGAGGCGAGCCGGGAGCTGGCGAGCCTGGCGGGCCGGCTCAAGCGGTTCGAGGAGATGTTCCTCGAGATCGTCCGGGAGTGGGGCGAGTCCATCGACCGGAAGGATCCGTACACGCAAGGACACTGCACGCGGGTGGCGGACTACGCCTGCCGCCTCGCCGAGGCCGACGGCCTCGACGCCGACTACCACGTGTGGTTCCGCATGGGCGCCCTGCTCCACGACGTGGGGAAGGTGGCGGTGCCTCTGGAGATCCTGAACAAGAACGGCCCCTTGAGCTCCGAGGAGTGGATCGTGATGAAGAGTCACGCCACGGTCGGGGCCGAGCTGGTGGCCGATATCGACTTCCCGTGGGACATCCGCCCCATGATTCTCCACCACCACGAGCGCTGGGACGGCTCGGGGTATCCCGAGGGACTCGCCGGAGACGCGATCCCCCGGGCCGCCCAGATCCTGGCGATCGCGGACACGTTCGACGCGATGACGACCGCGCGGCCCTATCGCGACCCCCTGCCGGCCGCCCGTGCCCTCGCGATTCTCGAACAGGAGGCGGGCACGGAGTTCAACGAGGAGCTGGTCTCGTTGTTCTGCGAGCTGACCCGGGAAGCGACGCTCAGCGAGCCGTCCCTCACCACGCCGCAGGAGCTGCAGAGCGCCTGAGGCGCCACTGCCGCTGGCGGAGCCGCTCCCTGTAGTCGCGGGACGGCGAACGTCTGCCGCGACTCGCGCGCCCCACCGCTGTAACGTCTCTTTACACCACATCTTGTGGTGCCGATACCTAGGGCGGACAGCACAGGCCCCGAAAGATCAGGAGCTCCGCCGCCATGAGACCTCCGACACCTTCCGCCAAGGTGTGGTTGGCGTTGATCACCCTCGCCCTCCTGGGCGCGTCGGGTGCAACGTGGCCCGTAGGAGAGGTCGAGCTGCCCTTCTCCCGGTACGTGCTGTCCAACGGCCTGACGCTCGTCGTTCATGAGGACCATTCCGCACCCCTGGTCGCGGTGAACGTCTCGTACCACGCGGGCTCCAAGGACGATGTCCCAGGGCGGAGGGGCGTCGCCCATCTCGTCGAGCACCTGATGTTCAACGGCAGCGAGCACTTCCAGGGCGACTACTTCGGGCAACTCGAGTCGGTGGGTGCCACCGACCTCAACGGGCTCACCGACGTGGACCGGACCCGGTACTTCCAGACCGTCCCCACCTCCGCCCTGGACGTGGTGCTCTGGATGGAGTCGGATCGAATGGCCAGCCTGCTCGGTGCTTTGGACCAGGCCAAGCTGGAGGAACAGCTGGCCGTCGTGCGAAACGAACGGCGGGAAGCCGCGAACCAGCCCTACGGCCGGGTGTTCGAGACGATCTTCCAGCACGCCTACCCGCCGGAGCACCCCTACGCCCACCCCGTCACCGGCCGTGACGACGACCTCGACGCGCTCACGGTGGACGACGTGGAAGAGTGGATCGGCGCCCACTACGGGGCGGCAAACGCCGTCGTCACCGTAGCCGGTGACGTGGAAGCCGAGGAGGTGCGGGCCCTCGTCGAGTCGTACTTCGGTCACGTGCCTTCGGGGCCCCCCAACGTCAGGCTGGAGCAGTGGCCCGCCCGTCGGACCGGCAGTCGTCGGATCAGCGTGCAGGACCGGGTCCCCCAGCCCCGCGTCTACAAGGCGTGGAACGTCCCGGGCTGGGGGTCGTCCGAAGCCGTCCATCTGGACCTGGTCAGCGACGTCCTGGCTTCAGGCGCCAGCTCCCGGCTCTCTCGCGCGTTGATCCACCGGGACCGGCTGTCCACCGAGGTGGAGGCCTTCCTGATCGAGCACGAGCTGGGCAGCCTGTTCGTGATTCAAGCGACCCCCGTGGACGGGGTCGGTTTGCAGGAGCTCGAAGCAGCGTTGGACCGGGAGCTGGCAGATCTGCTCGACGGCGGCCCTTCGGCCGAGGAGCTCGAGCGGGCCGCGACCCGGATGCGGTCGCGCTTCATTCGTGGCGTCGAACGCATCGGCGGCCCGGGCGGCGTCGCCGACGTCCTGGCCATGAACCAGGTGTTCGCCGGTGACCCCGATTTCTTCCGGAGCCGTCTGGCGCAGGCCAGCGACGCCACGGCCGAAGAGCTCCGCGTCACCGCCCGGACGTGGCTGGCCGACGGCGAGCTGACGCTCGAGGTGCACCCGTTCGGGGAAGGCGCCGTGGTGGCCTCCACCATCGACCGCTCGGCACCGCCGGCCCCGGGGCCGCCACCGGTCGTAAGCTTCCCCCGACTGCACCGCGCGACGCTGTCCAACGGCCTGCCGGTCGTGCTCGCGGAGCGGCCGGAGGTGCCTCTGGTGGACGTGCGGATCGTCGTCAACGCCGGGTACTCGGCCGACGCTTCCGGACTCCCCGGCACGGCCTCGCTGGCTCTGGCCATGCTCGAGCAGGGCGCCGCCGGCCGATCGGCTCTGGAGGTCGGCAACGCGCTCGAGGACCTGGGGGCCACCTTGCGCACCGGCTCCGACCTCGACGTGTCGGTGGTGACCATCTCTTCCCTCCGCGAGAAGCTGGGGCCATCCCTCGAGCTTTTCGCGGACATCGTGCTGAGGCCCGATTTCGCCGAGACGGAGGTGGATCGTCTCCGAGATCGCCGGATCGCCGAGATCCGGGAAGAGCGCGCCGACCCGGTCTGGGCGGCTCTCCGCGTCCTGCCCGGACTGATGTACGGCGCGGAGCACGCCTACGGCGGCTCGCTCAGCGGATCCGGCACGGAGTCGTCCGTGGCGTCCATCGACGGCGAGACCCTCGCCGACTTCCACCGCACCTGGTTCAAACCCAACAACGCGACGCTCGTGGTCGTGGGAGCGACGACGCTCGAAGAGATGATCCCCGAACTCGAGCACGCGTTCGGTCGGTGGGAGGCCGGGCCGGTTCCAGACAAGCGCCTGCCGGTGGTACAGCCGGCGGAGGGACACGCGGTCTTCATCCTCGATCGACCGGGAGCCCCGCAAAGCGCCATCGTGGCAGGGCACCTCGTGCCGCCCAAAGACAACCCCGACGAGCTGGCCATCGAGGCGGTGAACGCGGTGCTCGGCGACTTCGGAGGGCGGATCAACATGAACCTGCGCGAGGACAAGGGCTGGTCATACGGCGCCCAGAGCCTGATCTGGCGCGCCCGCGGCCCCCGGCCGTTCCTGATCGTCGCCCCCGTGCAGACGGACAAGACCGGTGCAGCCATCGAAGAGATCGCGATGGAGCTGGAAGGCGTCACCGGAGATCGTCCCGTGACGGCCGCAGAGCTCGACTGGATCGTGTCTTCGCGGAGACTCGGCATGGCGGGAACGTTGGAGACGAACCGTCAGGTCATGAACGCCATCACCGACATGTTCGAGTTCGGTCTCGCCGACGGGCATTTCGATTCGCTGTCCAGCCGGCTGGCCGAGCTCACCGCGGCCGGAGTCAGTCAAACCGGGTCTACTGGGTCGTGGTCGGCGACCGTGAGGCCATCGAGCCCGAGCTCCACAGGGTGGGGCTGGGTCCTGTATTCGAGATCGACGAGAGTGGTCACGTGCAGCGCCGTCTGGCGACTACGCCGTGAACACCAACGCCGTGAGCATGCCATGAGCTACCGCATCGCCCTGGAAGAGCCGGCATGGAGCAATCCTTCCCCGGCTGGCACCTCTCCCTCGTTCCGGTTCGCGTCCGTCATGGGCAAGGATCCGGCCCTTCGCGCTTGCCTCGAACGGGCAGCCGAGTTGGTGGACACCGATCCCGGTGCGATCCTGATCGTCGGCGAGCCGGGCACGGGCAAGGAGCTCCTGGCCCGCGCCATTCACTCCGAGGGCGGCCGCTCGGTCGAGCCCTTCGTAACGCTGGACTGCCGGGCCATGGACGCCAAGCTGCTCGAGGCGGAGCTCTTCGGATACGAGCCCGGCGGCCTGCCGGACCTTCTGGGGGGGCGCCAGGGGCTCATGGAGACGGCTGACGGGGGTACGCTCTTTCTGCGCCGTATCGACGAGCTTCCGCTCATGGTACAGCCCCGGCTGTTGTCGGCGCTTCAATCGAAGACGGCACGCCGCATCGGCGCCATCGAGGGATACGCGGTTCGGTGCCAGGTCGTTGCGTCGGCTTCGCCTCGGATCTTCCAGGCCATCGAGGACGGACTGGTCCGCCAGGATCTATACCGGCACTTCGAGGAGGCGCGACTCGGTCTGCCCGCGCTGCGGGACCGCGGGGGCGACGTGACGGGCCTCGCGAAGCAGTTCCTGAAGCAGATCGCGACGCTCGAGGGCCTCCAGTGCCGGGAGTTCTCGGATGCCGCCCGTACCGCGCTCGAGGAGCGACGCTGGCCCGGAAACGTGCGCGAGCTCAAGCGAATGGTCCAACAGACGGCGCGGAGCGCGACCGGTACGGTGGTGGAGGTGTTCGACCTCCCCTTCTATCAATCCCCGAACGGGAACGCCCCGGCCGACGCCGGCTCGGCCGCGATCCTCATTCCTCCGACGGGGCGGAGCCTCGACGAGATCGAAGCCGAGGCCATCTCGCTGACCCTGGATCTGACCGGTCACAACAAGAGCGCCACCGCCCGTATCCTGGGGATCTCACGACCCACGCTCACCCGGAAGATCCGCAAGTACGGTCTCGTTCGCTCGGAGGCGGAGTAGGGCTGATCCGTTTGCCAGGCCCGCGCCCTCCACGTCGGGCAAGGCCTGCACGCCGTCGGGCAACCGGTCCCGAGCGCCCGCGTTGGGAGGCGCCGCCGGTGGGGTCGACGAGAATCCAGCCGTAGGCGGGGCGGCTGGAAAGAGCGATCGCGCAGACCCGTTCGACGTCAATCCATGTGCGTGACCAGGAGCCGCTGTAGCTCCTCGGGGTTGTCGGTGTTGAGCCAGTGACCGCCCTGCACGCGGTGCAAGTGCACCCGACCCGTGTCCCTCCCCGCCGCTTCGATCCTGAGACACGCCTCGTCCGTGAGGATGCTGGACGCCTCAGCCCGCATCACGTGGACGTGAGTCCCGTCGGCCGGACGCTCCACCGCGTCCCAGGCGTCCGTGGAGAAGAAGCTCCTGAGCAGAGCCTCCATGTCATCCGGGTCGAGGCGCCATACGAGCCCGTCGGGCTGCTTCACCAGATTGGTCGACATCCACTGGGCCACCGAGCTGTGGAACCCCTCCGACTCCACCGCCGCCATGGCCGCGGCCCGGTCGGGAAACGGACCCGCGTGGAGACGGAGGACCCGCAGCATTCGCCAGGCGCTCCGGCGTGGAGTCCGCCACCCAAACGCGTCGGAGCGGCACCGCGGGCTCGCGGGAGTACACCAGGGCCACCTTGCCGCCGAAGGAGTGGCCCAGGATGGCCTGGGCGTCGACCCGCTCGGCTTCGACCAGGCGCCGAAGATCCGCCGCGCTCGCTTCCAGGTCGTGGGGTGGGGGAAAGCCCTGTGAGGCTCCGTGCTCCCGCAGGTCCACGAGCAGCACGCCCCATTCGGGGCGGACGTCCACGAAACGCCGCGCCACCGACCGCCAGTTCCGGCCGGCCCCGTAGATGCCGTGGAGCACCAGCATCCACCGTCTGGGCGCGTGGCCGGAAGAGACGACCGGGCGGTAGTGGAGGACGGTCATGGGGATCGAGGGCGATGGAGGGGTCGGTGGGCGAGGTGAGAAGGTAACCGCAACGTCCCCCCCCGAGGACATCGTGTCCACACAGAGGGATGCCGTGAACGACCGCTGGCAGTCGCATCGAGTCCCAGGGGTCCCAGGAAGAGAGGCGGAATCCAGTCTCTGGTTCGCAATAGCGTCGTCGGCACGTCACTTGCTACTGTGATCCCGCGCAGCTGAATCGCGGACCCCGCTTTGCATTGTCGTGCTCGGTCGGGAACGCGGGCTTCGATCCTCGCTCCGGGAAGCTGGCGTGGCGCGCCTATCACGGACCACGAGCTCAACCGCGATCACAGCGCTCTGTTGCTGCCTCGCACTTCCGTCGGGGGCCCGGGCACAGAGCGGAGGTGACGGCTTCCTGTTCAAGCCGCCTCCTGTCACCCTGGGGCTCAAGCTGGGCTACTCGGTACCCCGCGCCGGCAGCGACCTCTTCGACTTCACCACCGAGCAGCTCACGCTCGAGCGAGCGGACTTCAACGCCCCCGTGATCGCCGGCGAGTTGGGCGTCCGCATCACGGACCGGGTCGACGGCACGGTGTACTTCGGATACGCGGGGGGCACGACCCGGTCAGAGTTCAGGGACTGGGTGGACACCGACGATCGGCCCATCGAGCAGGTGACCGAGTTCGCCCGCACCTCCCTGACAGGTGGCGCGAAGGTCTACCTGGCTGACCGCGGCCGGAGCATCGGCCGCTTCGCCTGGGTGCCCTCCCGGTGGATGCCCTACCTGGGAGCGAGCGCCGGTCTCGTGTGGTATCGCTTCGAGCAGCAAGGTGACTTCGTCGACTTCGAGAGCCTGGACATCTTCACCGAGCGGTTCCGGAGCTCCGGATCGGCGTTCACGGCTCACGCAGCCGCCGGCGTTGACCTTTCCCTGAACCCGCGTCTGCTGATCTCGTCCGAGGTCCGGTACGCATGGGGGAAGGGGGTCCTGGACGCCGACTTCGTGGGCTTCGACGCGCTGGACCTCTCGGGATTTCAGTTGACGTTCGGGGTAGGCGTCCGCTTTTGACGGAAGAGAGGCTGAACATGGGCGGTAGGCTGGTGCTCAGCGGCGAGGGAAGGCCGAACCGGTTCGGTGTCATTATGGGGCTAGCCGTCGCAGTGCTAGCTGGCGTCGTCCCTGCCGGAGCACAGGACACGGAGCCACAGCTTCTTCCCTGGCTGGGCTGTTGGGTACCCATCGGGCCCTTCGGCGACGGCGCGGCCCTGTGCTTCCAGCCCGCCGCTGACGCCGAAGGGGTGTCGATGCTCGTGGTGGCGGACGGGATCGTCACGGCGCGCGAGGTCGTGAGGGGTGTGGGGGAGAGGCGGGCGACCGCACGGGAGGGGTGCGACGGCTGGGAGGAAGCCCGGCTCTCCCCCGACGAGAGGAGGATGTACACGCGGTCCACGTTGACGTGCGCAGACGGCCAGAGCCGAAGTGCGACCGGGATCATGTCCTTCGTCACGCCGACGCAGTGGATGGATGTACGCTCCACGTACATAGGGGCGGAGCGGGTCGCCTCGGCTCGGTACTACCAGCGGGCGTCGACGCGGGTATACGCCGAGGCGGGTGTCACCCCGCTTCCGGCCGACGTCGCCGCCTCGGCCGCTGCCGCACGCCTGGCCGCGTCCGTCCCACCCACGCTCGACCACGTGATGGAGGCTAGCCGCCACGTTCACGGCAAAGCCGTCGAGGCGTGGATCGTGGAGACGGGCCAACCCTTCCGTCTCAACGGGCGGGCCCTGGTCAGCCTGGCCGATGCCGGTGTCCCCGAGTCCGTCATCGACGCGGTCGTCGCGATCTCGTTTCCGCAGAGGTTCGCCATCGACCGGGGTGCTGCCTTCGAGGTGGCTCCGCCAGCCCCGGTGCCGAGCGCCGCGGTGGCCGCGGGCGTGCCGCTGCCCTTTTCTCCCTTCTACTTCGGCTTCGGACACCGCTACCTGTATCGCTACGGCTATCCGGGATACGGGTACGGATACGACCACTACTACGGATACCCTGGCTATCGGCCGATCTACGTGACCGTGACGCCGCGTCCTCCCAGCGCCGCCCGTGTGGTGAACGGCCGAGGATACACGCTGGGCCGCTCACGGCCGTCTGCCGGCACCACGTCCGGGTCGGGCGGAGGGAGCGTCCAGCGATCCGGTGGTTCCTATCAGCCAGCCGGCGGGTCGGGCTCGGCGTCGACGGGCCGGAAGGCCAAGCGCCGCCGGCCGGGGGGCAACGAGCCCTGAAGCGACGCGGGCGGCATGGCGCACGGGTCCCCACCGCCGAATCCTCCTTTTCCTGACAGACCCACCGGGCCTTCTCCGCTAGCCTGAACATGGGAAGGTGTGCGCCATAGGGGCCACCCACGAGGCGGCTTGGCCGCGCTTGTCGCTCGGCCGGGCTTGCCGCCGACGGGAGGCGGGGATGCAGCTTCAGGGCAAGGTGGCAGCGATCACCGGGGCGTCCAGGGGGATTGGCAGAGCTCTGGCGTTCGCCCTCGGCGAGCGCGGGTGTCACCTTCTTCTCACGGGTCTTGAACGGGGGGAGTTGGAGGACGTGGCCCGGGACCTGGAGACGGCGCACGGCCGGCCGGTGCCGTGGCTGGCTCTGGACCTGGTCGAAGCGGACGGGGCGCGTGCCTTCGTCGAGTGGGTCCGCAACCGAGACCCGCCGCTCGATGTCTTGATCAACAATGCTGGCGCCGGCCAGTTCGCCTCGTTCGCCAGGTCGGCGTGGCCCGACGTCGAGCGCACGTTCCTCCTCGACGCGTTGGCGCCCACGCGCCTGATCCACGGATTGCTACCCATCCTCCGGAGCCGCCCGGAGGCCGCCATCGTCAACGTCAGCTCGGCCAGCGCGCGCATCCCCTACTGCGGGCTGGCCGTCTACGGCGCGAGCAAGTCCTACCTCTCGAGTCTCAGTGACACATTGGCCGCCGAGCTCTCTGGAACCGGTGTCAAGGTGCTGTGCATCCACCCGGGGTTCACAAAGACCCAGTTCCTGACCTCGGCGGCCATGGACATGAGCCGGATTCCCGACTGGTTCATGCACGAGCCCGAGGAGGTGGCGGACCGGATCGTGGGCATGCTGGATAGGGATGAGGTCTGGGCCTACGGGGATCTGGCGACCCGGGCTGGGCTGGCCGTGGCGGCCGTGCTTCCCCACAAGGCCAGGGCCCGGGTCTTCAAGAACCTGTTCTGGAGGCTACCCGATGAGGCGTAGGGGCGCGGTGCTGGTGGGATTAGCCCTTGTCGCCATCGCCCTGGGCCTTGCCCATTGGTACATGCTGGAGTGCGAGGGAAAGTGGGACGGCCCGGTGCTGGAGGACTCGATGGGGGACCGTCTGACGGCCTTGGAGGGGCTCCTCCGGGCGGACGTGTCGTTCCTGGCCGACACGCTCGGTCCACGGAATCCCCCGCACCACGAGGAGCTCGAGCGGGCCGCGGGGTGGATACGAGAGCGGTGGCTGAGCCACGGCTACGAGGTCGGGGAGCAAGAGTTCCTGGTCGAAGGCGCGGCGTGCAGCAACCTGGAGATCGAGATTCCGGGCCGGGTCCGCCCGGACCAGATCGTCATCGTAACGGCCCAGTACGACACCTGGCCCGACTCGCCGGGCGCCAACAACAACGGGAGCGGCATGGCCGTGCTCCTGCAATTGAGCGATCTGCTCAAGGACCAGGAGCTGGACCGAACCCTGAGGCTGGTGGCGTTCACGACGCAGGAGCCGCCGTACAGCGGCACGGAGGCCCAGGGGAGCCGCGTGTACGCCGGGCGCTCGTTCGACCGGGGCGAGGACATTCGCGTGATGCTGTCCATGGACGCCATCGGCATCTACAAGCACGAGCCGGGGAGCCAGGAGCTGCCGTTCCCGTTCTCGCCCTTCTATCCGGACCGAGGCGACTTCCTGGGATTCATCGCCAATCTGTCCTCGCGCCAGTATGTGGTGGAGGCGACCCGGGGGTTCAAGAAGGGCAGCTCATTCCCGATTCAGGCGGGCAGCGTCCCGTGGTGGGTGAAGGGCGCGTCGTGGTCCGACCACGCGTCGTTCTGGCGCCTTGGCTACCCGGGGATACAGATCACGGACACGGGTGCGTTTCGTTCCCCGGCGACCCATACGACCAGCCTGGACACGATCGAGAATCTCGACTTCGAGGCCCTGGCCCGCATCACCGTCGGGATGTACGCCTCGCTCCTCGAGCTGACCACGGTGGAGGGAGGGTAGCCATGCCACTCGAGGTCGCACGATTCCTGATGCTCCATGGCGCGATCGTCGTGTTCCTGGGTGTCCTGGCCGGTTTCCCGTTCTGGTTGACCATCATCCGGGACCGTGGATCCGACGCGGTTCGCGCCTGGCGGGTGGCCCACACCACGCTCATTTCCGACGGACTCGTGCTGCTGATCGTGTCCCTGATGGGTCCGCACCTCGCCCTGAGCGGAGGCGCCGCCTGGCTGCTGGGCTGGGCGTTGGTGGCGTCCGCCTACGGGTTCGTGTTCGCCCTGGCCGTGGGGGCATGGGTCGGGGAGCGTGGACTCGTCCCCGTGCCTCTGGGGCGCAACAGCCTGTTCTTCGTGGGCCATGCCATCGGCGCCGGCGGCGCCGTGGTCGGGACGGGTCTGGTTCTCGTGGGGCTCCTCGGCTGAGCAGCCCGGGAAGGAGGGAGTGCCATGCGCAAGCCCAAGCTGCAGATCATCGTCCTCTTCCAGAATCTGGGTGAGAGGCAAGCCTACTACGCCCGCTCACCCGCTCCACCCCTGGCCGGGATCCTGCTCGCGGCGGAAACGCCGCCCATCGTAGACGTCGAGGTCCTGCACGAGATGGTCCGGCCCATCGACTACGGCACCGACGCGGACTACATCGCGATCAGCTTCATGGACTTCTGCGCGCCGCATGCGTACCAGGTGGCCCGGCGTTTCCGTGAGCTGGGCAAGCCCGTGATCGCAGGGGGCAAGTACCCCACCACCTTCCCGGACGAGGTCATCCCCCACTTCGACGCGACAGTCGTGGGCGAAGCCGAGGGCGTCTGGCCCCAGGTGGTGGAAGATCTGGTGGCCGGTACGCTGCAGAAGGTCTACGAGGCGCCGCTACTCGTGACGCTCGAGGGTATCCCGCCGCCACGCTACGACCTCGTTGAGCCCGACTTCGCGGTGCCCATGGTCACCGAGGCCACCCGGGGGTGCATTTTCAACTGCGACTTCTGCCAGCTGACCGTCAAGCCGACCCCGTTCCGCTGCCGTCCGGTGGAGGACGTCATCGCGGACCTGACCGCGACCGAGCGGCTGCCCTTCCGGAAGCGGAAGATGGCGATGCTGATGGACAACAACCTGGGCGGGAATCTGGACTACGCGAAGGAGCTCATGCGGGAGGTCGCCAAGCTCGATCTGTGGGCGCTGGGCGTACAGTTCAGCTTCAACTACCTCCATGACGACGAGTTCATCGATCTGCTGGCCGAGGCACACACCGGCATGGTCTTCGTCGGACTCGAGTCGCTGAACGAGCCGAGTCTGAGGTCGGTGCACAAGCTGCACAACCGCGTGAAGGAGTATGAAGAGCTGTTCATGAAGCTCAAGCGCAAGGGAATCCTCACGTTCACCGGGATGATCCTGGCTCTGGACGAGGACACGCCCGACTACTACCGGAACCTGCCGAAGAACCTGGAGCGCGTGGACCCCAGCGCCATTCTCCTCTCCATCGCGATTCCCATTCCGGGCACGCCGCTCCACGCTCGGGTGGAAGGAGAGGGCCGAATCTTCGATCACGACCTGTCGCACTACGAAGGGGATCACCTGGTCTATCATCCTCGGGGGGTCACCTCGGACCAGGTCTTTCAGACCTTCAATCTGCTGAACCGGAAGTTCTACGCGTGGCCCGCGGTGGCGAGGCGGTGGGGGCGGTTCATGCGGGCGTATCTGCCGAACCGGTCGGCGAAGCATCGAGCGTTCCATTCGCTGCTCATGACGTACGTGCTTTACAAGCTCTCGGTCTTCCAGCGCTACCACGCACGACAGCGGGTCTATCCGATGGCCGAGGAGTTCTCCCGGCTGGTGCCGCCCGTGCAGGCTTGAGCTGACTGGCCTCTTGCGATATTAAACCAAAAGGTTTAATATCTGCGTCATGGTGACATTCGCATCGGACGCAGCACTGGACAGGACCTTCGCCGCATTGGCGCATCCCACCCGCAGGGCCATCCTCACGCGCTTGGCCCGCGAGGGCCCCGGCTCCGTGTCCGAGCTGGCCGAGCCGTTCGACGTGTCCCTCATGGCCGTGTCGAAGCACCTCAAGGTGATGGAGGAGGCCGGACTGGTGATCCGGAGGAAGGACGGGCGAGTGCACCGCTTGCGCTTCGATCCGGCACCGATGGACGAAGCATCGGACTGGATCGAGCAACACAGGGAGTTCTGGGAGGGGCAGCTCGATCGGCTGGCTCGCTACCTGGAGGACACCAACGAGGGGGAGGAGAGGAAATGAGCACCGAAACCAGCACGTCGCTCCGTCTGTCCCGGGTCATCGCGGCGTCTCGCGACCGGGTCTTCGAGGCGTGGACGCGCCCTGAGCACATGCGCAACTGGGCGTGCCCGGAGCACGCGACGGTGGATGACGTTCAGGTGGACCTGACGGTGGGTGGCCGCTACCGCATCCAGATGAAGGGAGCGGAGGGCCAGAGCTATACCGCGTACGGGGTCTACCGGGAGATCGAGCCCCCCACACGGCTCGTCTACACGTGGGACTGGGAGGAGGCGGACCACCACATGGGCGAGGACACGATCGTGACGGTGGAGTTCAACGATCTGGAAGGGTCCACCGAGGTCGTGCTCGTCCACGAGGGCTTCCCGGCCAGGGAGGTCACCGACGCCCACATCGAAGGCTGGACCTCGTGCCTGCACCGACTGGTCGGGCTGTTCGACTGACCCGGAGGCGACTCGGGCACGGGAGGCGCCGGGCTCGAGACAACGCAGGATCGGGTGGAGGTGGACGGGACGGGCCCGGGCGGAGCTTCTCCGCCCGGGCCCGGGTGCGTGGGTCAGTCCGGATGCACGCCATGCGTCGGGGCGAAGGCCTTTCCCGGGAGGCTCTGATGCACGTCGTCGTTGCGTATCCCTGAACGTCGGCCCGAGGTTGCGTGCTGCGGCATTCGCCACGCGCTCGTGCGTGGGTCCTCAACAGGCACCGCGCTCCGCTGATTGCTGCCCGTCGCGCCTGCGCTCCGGAACGTTCCAGCGCGTTTCATGGAACGCGCGGATAGTGTCTTGCACCCGGTGCGTCACGAGCTTCAAGTGACAGGAGGGTAAGGCCTTGGGTGCCCCACCCCAGCCCGGCCCCACCGCGGCCCAACCCGTGCAGGTGTCGCGGCAGTCGCCTCATCTTCGGTATCATTCATCTCTGGAGCCCGCGACGGCGCGGGCCTGAGCCTCGCACCCAATGTCCCTGAGATCCGCCTTACTCCTGGTCGTGGCCCTCGTGCTGGTGCTGGCCGCGATTCCCGCCGGCCTGCTCATGAGCCGCCAGCTCGAGCAGACGTTGGAGGAGCGGGCCCGCGACGACCTCCACCGAGCGGGGATGGTTCTCCAGAACCGGTGGGAGGTGACTGCGGGCATGCGCATGATGCACGCCCAGGATTTTGCCAAGGCCCCGGATCTGGCGCAGGCGCTCATGGACGGGGACTCCAGCCGGGCTCGGAGCGTGATCACCCCGTTGGCCGAGAGCTTCGCCGAGATCCCCGTCCTGTTGGGCGGCGACGGTACGGCAATCGTGGGACCCACCGCCGCTCCCATGGAGCTGGTGCAGGCCACGCAGCAGGGCGACATGCCGGTTCAGGTGGTGCAGGGCGACGAAGGCCTGCACCTGCTCGCGCTGGCACCCGTGAAGGTCGACGGAGCCTGGGTGGGGGCGGCTGGAGGGGCCACGGCTTTCGGTGAGCTGGAAGCCGGGACCCTGGCGGGCCTGACCAGGTCGGGGGTCATCATCCAGGGACCCGATGGCGGTCCCCACGCGTCCACCGGGGAGCTGGAGACCGCGGGGCCCATCGCCGCGGCGATGATGGGCGTTCCGGCCGACTCCGTTCAGGTCGTCGGCGTGGGGACGCGGCAGTTCCTGGCCCTGATGAGCCCGGTCGCGGGCGACGCGCGTGTGATCTTCTTCCGGGATCTCGACGAGGAGCTCGCCGTGGTCCCCCGCCTCCGGCGGACGGCGCTGGTCAGCGCCGCCGGCGCCATGGGCATCGGTCTGCTCCTGAGCGTACTGTTCGCGTCCCTCGTCGTGCGGCCGGTATCCGCCTTGGCGGAGGCGGCGGATCGGCTGGCGGAAGGCGACGTGGAGGCACCGATCGCCGGCTCCTCGGTGCGAGAGGTGGATCGTTTGGCGGACGCTTTCGACGCCATGCGGCGCACGCTGGTGGCCCGCCTCGAGGACCTGGAAGCCATGAACCGGGAGCTCGAGGACCGCCAGGAGCGCCTGGCCACGCTCCAGGGCGAGCTGATCCAGCGGGAGCGCCTCGCCGCCGCCGGACGACTGGTGACGCAACTGGCTCACGAGATCCGTAACCCCATCGCGAGCGTGCGCAACTGCCTCGAGCTTCTGAGGCGTCGCGCAGAGAACGACCCCGAAGCCGTCCATTACGCCGACATGGCCGTGGACGAGCTGCTTCGGATGCACGAGCTGGCCGAGCAGATGCTGGAAACGCGGCGGCCTGCCGAGCCCGGCTCGTCGTGTGACGCCACGGCGGTGGCCACCGAGGTGGCGTCACTCGTCGACGCCGGCCCCGCGGGTGGCGATCAGCGGGTGACGGTGGTGGGAAGCGGCGCACGGGCGGCCATGGCCCCGGAGGCGCTCAAGCAGGTCCTCTTCAACCTGGTCCTCAACGCCCGGGAGGCGTCGAATGGCCAGGGGCCCGTCGAGATCCTGGTGACCGCCGCCGACGAGCGGGTGCGGATCGAGGTGCTGGACCGGGGGCAGGGCATCGACGACGAGGCGTTGCCGAGGATCTTCGATCCGTTCTTCACGACCAAGGCCGAGGTGCACGGCGTGGGGCTCGGCCTGTTCACCGCCGAGGCCACCGTACGCACCTACGGAGGTCGAATCTCGGCCGAGAATCGTGGCGACGGGCCCGGCGCCCGGTTCACGATCGACCTTCCGGCGGCATGACGGGGCGACTCCTGATCGTCGATGACGATCGCGTCTTCCGCATCACGACCGCGGCCCTCCTCGAAGCCGAGGGTCACGAGGTCGTGCAGGCCTCCGACGCCCAGGAGGCGGTGGACGCCCTGGCGCGGGATCGGTTCGATCTGCTGCTCCTGGACCTCCGCATGCCGGGGCTGGACGGAATCTCCCTGGTGGAGGTCCTCCGCACGCGTGGAGAGGGCGTACCGATCCTCATGATCAGCGGCTTCGGCACCGTCGATGCGGCGGTCAGGGCGCTGCACACGGGGGCCGACGACTTCCTGACCAAGCCCGTCGAGCCGGACGTGTTGCTGGGCAGGGTGGACGGCCTGCTCACCGCGCGCCCGACCGGAGTCGGTGGTCCTGGCCTGGGCGGAATCGTCGCGCGATCCGCCTCCATGCTGCAGGTGCTGGACGAGGTCCAGCGCGTGGGGCCCACCGAGGCCACCGTGCTGGTCACCGGGGATACGGGCACGGGGAAAGAGCTCGTGGCACGGGCCATCCACGAGGCGTCGGGCCGGGCGGACGGACCGTTCCTGGCCGTCAACTGCGGGGCGCTGTCCGAGGGCCTGCTGGAGTCCGAGCTGTTCGGGCACGTCCGCGGGGCGTTCACGGGTGCCGTGCGAGACAAGGAGGGCCTGTTCCTGGCCGCGAACGGAGGCACCCTGTTCCTGGACGAGGTGGGCGACGTCAGCCCGGCCACCCAGCAACGGCTGTTGCGGGCGCTGCAGGAGCGGGAGTTTCTGCCGGTGGGCAGCGTCAAGCCAGTCCGCACCGACGTGCGGGTGGTGGCGGCCACGAACCGTGACCTGGCCCGGGCCGTGGAGCGAGGGGACTTTCGGGAGGACCTCTACTACCGCCTCAACGTCTTCCACATCCGGCTGCCTCCCCTCCGCGAGCGCAAGGGCGACATCCCCCTCCTGGTGGAGCACTTCTTCCGCTCCAGAGCCGAGAAAGGCGAAGGCCGCGGCGGGGGGCCTCACGTCTCCCCCCTCGCCATGCGCACGCTGCTGTCCTACGCGTGGCCCGGGAACGTGCGGCAGCTGTTCTCGGTTCTCGAGAGCGCTACCGTTCGGTCCGGCGGGATGGCGATCCACGCGCAGCATCTTCCACCGGAGGTGCTACCCGACGGGGTCGACGGCCCTGACTCCAGCCGCGGACGCTACCGGGCAGGGGGCGCGGCAGACGAGCGTGAGACCATCGTCGAGGCTCTGCGCCAGGCCGACGGCGTGCGCGCCCGGGCGGCCCAGCTCCTGGGCATGGGCCGGACCACGCTGTGGCGGAAGATGAAGGAGCACGGCCTCGACGACTGAGTCGTCAGGGGAAGATGCCACGCTCCAGGTACGCGAGCGCTACCTTGTGGATCGAGTTCACGAAGGCGGCGGTCCTCAGGTCCGTGTCCAACCTCAGCGCCGTCTCCCGGATCCCGTCGTACGCCGACATCATGGTGTCCTCGAGTCCCGAGCGGACGAGATCGGCCTCACCACCGCGATTCCGGATGCGGTCGTACAAGCCTCCGTCGAACTTCTTGCCCACCATGTTCTCCACCGCCCCCAGCAGCTCGTGGTCCGCCGCCTGTTGGTGGCGCTTGTCCATCCGGCCGAATCGCACGTGGGAGAGGTTCTTGACCCATTCGAAGTACGACACGGTCACGCCACCGGCGTTGAGATACAGGTCCGGGAGAATCATCACGCCGCGCTCGAGGAGCTTCTCCGCCGCCTCGGCGGTGACAGGTCCGTTGGCTGCCTCGGCGATGATCCGGGCCTGGATCCGATCGACGTTCTCGACGGTGATCTGGCTCTCCAGGGCCGCGGGAACGAGGAGCTCGCAGTCCAGCTCCAGAGCCGCGAGCGTGTTGGGGATGTCCGTGGCACCGGGATAGCCCAGAATGGAGCCGGTCTCGGCCCGAAACTCCCGGACGGCCCTCACGTCCAGGCCGGAGGGATCGTGGATCGCACCCTCCCGCTCCGCGATTCCCGTGATCAGTGAACCGGCTTCCTGAAGGTAGCACCCGGTGTGGAATCCTACGTTGCCCAGCCCCTGGATCACGACGCGCTTGCCTCCGAGGCCGCGGTCGAGGCCGAGCTTCGTCATGTCGTCTTCGTGGCTGCACGCCTCGCGAATTCCGAAGAAGACCCCCTGACCGGTGGCTTCCAGGCGACCACGGATACCGCCCTGGGTCAGCGGTTTCCCGGTCACGCAGCCCGCCGCGTCGAGTTGGTTGGTGGCCATGGCCATGTACGTGTCCGCGATCCACGCCATCTCCTGGGGACCGGTTCCATAGTCGGGGGCCGGTACGTCCGAGCCGGGCCCGATGAAGTTCTTGCCCAGGAGCTCGAACGTGTAGCGTCTCGTGATGCGCTCGATCTCGGAAGTAGAGTAGTTCACACGGTCGATGCGAACCCCTCCCTTCGCACCGCCGAAGGGTACGTCCACCAGCGCGCACTTGAACGTCATCAGTGAGGCCAGAGCCACGACCTCGTCTTCGTCGGCGTTGGGGGCGTAGCGGATGCCGCCCTTCACAGGCAGGCGGTGATTGCTGTGCTCGGCACGCCAGGCGTGGATGACCTCGATCGTCCCGTCGTCCCGCCGCAGCGGGAACCGCATGTGGTAGACGCTGTTGCAGATCCGGATCTGCTCGAGGAGGCCGGAAGGGTGATCCATCAAGGCACCGGCTTTGTCGAAGTAGCGGTCCACCTGGGCGGAAAAGCTGACGTGGTCGGGCATGACGAGGCCTCGCGGTCGAGAGACGCGCACATCGGTGGACGGCCCACCGATTCACGAAAGTGGTCATTGGCGGTTGGTGATGCCACTCGAACGGTGCCGCCGACCAGGCGGCAGCACCGGAGGAAGCTCGCGGACCGCGCCGGGCCATCGATCCCGTAGGAAGAGCCGCTTGGACCGGTGGGGCACGCCCGTCCGGCCATGCGAGGGCGGAGCTCGGACCGTGGAGGATGCGGCGGCCTACTCCACGGGCGTGCGGAACGCCAGGACCCGAGTGGGTCCACGGCCGACCGGGGCGACCCGGACGACCTCCCGGAGTCCCCGGTGGATGGCGGCGACTTCGCCGGATCTCTCCAGGCTCACGTAGAGCGGCTCTCCGTCCGGGTGCAGGGTCAGCCAGTGGGGGCCCCTGGCCAAGGGAATGGCGGCCAGCTCCTGGCCCTCCGGCATGAGAAACGCGTACAGCGTGTCCGTCCCGTATGCGGCGACCCACAGCTCCCGCTGGTCCGGCGTGAGAAGCACGCCGTGCGTGTAGGTGTCGAGCACCGGCACCTCCGCACCTTCCGGCACGGGGTATTCGACACGGTCCACGATCTGGTCCGTGGTGAGGTCCAGCGTGACGAAGCCGATCAATCCGGAAAGCGCCACGTACGCCAGCCGGCCGTCGTCGGTGAACGCCACGGGCCTGGGCACTCCGCCTACCCCGATCTTGCGCGTGATCTCGAGGGTGGTCGGGTCGATCACCGCGATGAGGTCGTCGCCCATGGACGTGGCGTAGACGTTGCCGTCGGGAGCCAGGTACGCGTTGTGCCCGCCGGCGCCGGTGGGCAGCGACCGTACTCGCTCCATGGACTCGGTGTCCACGACGTCGGTGCCCCCGGCCGCTCTGAGCGGCACGAACAAGTAGCGCCCACGCGGGCCGAGCGCCGGCTCGTTGGGCACGTCTCCCACCGCCGCCCGACCCAGGATCCGGTGCGTCGCCACGTCGACCTTGATGACTTCGCTGCTGGCCTCGAGGGTGATGTACAGCGTCCGGCCGTCGGGGGACGCCACGATCCCGTGGGGACGGGGGCCCGTGTCGATGGAGTCGATCACCGCGAGGGTGCTCGGGTCCAGGCGACGCACGCCCTCGTAGCGGTCGACCGCGTACAGGCGCACCTGGCCTGCGGGCGGGACGGTGGCTTGTGCCGCTTCGTCGGACAAACGGCCCTCCCCTCGCTCAGGCCGTTGGCAGGCGCCGCTCCAGCCCACGGCGAGGACCACCGTGGCGAGCCAGAGGACCGGTCGGGAGGTCGTCAGCATGAGCCCATGGACCTTTCTCGTCAGCGCAGACGGAAACGCTGGATCTTGCCCGTGGCGGTTTTGGGCAGCTCATCCACGAACTCGATCCATCGGGGCCGCTTGTAGGCGGCCATGCTGTGGACGCAGTGGTCGATGAGCGCGATCGCCAGCTCGTCCGAAGCGGTTGCCCCCGGTGCCGTCACCACGTAGGCCTTGGGCTTCACCAGCCCGGCCGAGTCCCTGGCACCGACCACGGCGCACTCCAGCACGGACTCGTGGCCGATCAGGACACTCTCCACCTCGACGGGAGACACCCAGATGCCGCCCACCTTGAGCATGTCGTCCGACCGACCGGCGTGCCAGTAGTATCCGTCCTCGTCCCGATAGTACTTGTCGCCGGTGTTGAGCCACTCGCCCAGGAAGGTGTGCCGGCTTCGATCTGCGTCGTGGAGGTAGAAGAGAGCGGCAGTCTCGCCCTTCACGTGCAGGTTCCCGACCTCGCCGCCCCGCACGGCCGCGCCCGTTTCGTCCACGATGCGGACCTCGTATCCCTCGACGGCCTTCCCGCTACTGCCGGGTCGGATGTCCCCGGGTCGGTTCGACACGAAGATGTGGAAGTTCTCGGTGGAGCCGATTCCGTCGAGGATGTCCAGGCCGGTACGTGACTTCCACGCCTCCCACAGGGGCGCGGGCAAGGCTTCGCCGGCGGAGACACAGAGGCGCAGGGAGCCCAGGTCGTACCGCTCCTCCAGGTCCGCGACGGCCAGGGCCGACGCGTACCCTGTAGGAGCGTTGAAGAGGATCGTGGGCCTGGAGCGCTGTACCGCGTCCAGGACGTCGGTCGCGTGTCTGGGGCTGCCCGAGAAGAGGACGGCCGAAGCGCCGACGTGCCACGGGAATATCAGATTGCCGCCCAGTCCGTAGACGAAGAACAGCTTGGCCACCGAGAACGTGCGATCTGATTCTCGGAGACCGAGGGTCCGGACGCCCCAGAGCTCGGCCGTCAGGGGCAGGTCCTTGTGGGCGTGGAAGATGCCCTTGGGCTCGCCGGTGGTTCCGCTCGAGTAGTTCAGCGTGGCGAAGTCGTCGCGATGGGTCGGTGCGGTCTTCGCGGTGGGCGAGGCGCCGTCGATCCACTCGGCGTACGTGATCCCGCCGCTCGGCGCTCGGTCGCCCACGACGATCAGGTGCTCGAGAAACGGCAGCCGGTCGGTGACCTCCAAGACGGCGTCCACCAACGAGGCGTGCGCCACCAGCACCCGAGCCCGGCAGTCGTTCAGAACGTACGCGTAGCCGTTGGGCACGAGCAGTGTGTTCATGCCCACGGCGATCCCGCCGACCTTCAAGGCGCCGAAGAACGTCGTGACCCACTCCGCCGTGTCCGGACAGAGGATCGCGACGGGGTCACCGAGGCGGACGCCCGTGGCGCGCAGCGCGCTCCCCACCCGATCGGCTTCGCGGGAGACCTCTCCGAAGGTGAGCGTCCGCTCGTCGGTCAGCAGCGCCGGCTTGTCCAGACGCGACCTCAGGTTGGCCTCCAGGATCTCCACGGCGTTGTAGTGGAGCGGCAGGTCGGCGGCGCTGGTAATGCCCCTGGAGCCCGTCACGGCGCACCGAGGCCACGTGCCGACGCCACGTTGCGTGGGGTCCGTCGATCCGACCTTCGACTCATTCCGCTCCCGCCCGAGGCTGAGGGTGGTCGCCAACGAATACGGCGGGGTAAGGGCCCGCGGCGCCGGCGCAAAGGTGGCGCACGCGGACCGGGCGTTCAACCTTAGCGGGCCAGCCGCGCGCGAGGCGGACTGGAATCCGCTGTGCGGGACCGGCTCACCGAGGCACCGATGACGCGTCGCCCCATCTTCTGGACGATCTTCGCGGTCGTGGCCGCTCTCGGCGCCGCCGTGGGCGTGCGCTACTTCACGGTGGCGCTCCCCATCGTGGCGCTGGACATCACCATGGACCGGGCAGCGGCGTCGGCGCAGGCGGGCCAGCTTTCGGAGCGGTTCGGGTGGGGCCCGGAAGACGCCCGATCGGCCATCTCCTTCGGCCAGGTCGACTCGCTGGCACAACCCTATGTGGAGCTCGAGAGTGGCGGGCGGGACGCCTTCTTCGGCTTGGCGGAGCGAGGGGTGTATCACTCGTTCGTCTGGACCGTCCGGCGGTTCGCCGAGGCCGACCCCGAAGAGAGTCGGGTCTGGTTCACACCGTCTGGGACGCCGTATGGATTTCGCCTGACGCTGCCCGAGGACGACCCTGGGACCGGCAACCTCTCCGGAGACAGCGCCCGCGCCGTGGCGGAGGCCGTGGCGTCCGACTGGAGCGTCGTCCTCGGGTCTTTCGAGCTGCTGGAGTCGTCGGTGGAGACGACGCCGTCGGGCCGCGTCGATCACACGTTCGTCTACGCTCGGCAGGACGTGAGCCTCGGCGAGGCCGAGGTGCGGCTGCAATTGGGCGTGGCCGGGAGTCTTGCGTCCGAGGTGCGCCACTTCCTGCACGTGCCGGAGGCGTTCGCCCGGCGATACGGCGAGATGCGTTCCGCGAACGACGCCATCGCCCTGGGTGCGAACGCGGTCTTCATCCTCGTGTTCATGCTCCTGGGCGCCGGCGTGGGCACGGCATTCCTATTGAGGAAGCGATGGGTGCTCTGGCGCATCCCGCTGATCTGGGGGGCGATCGTCGCGACGCTCTTCGGGCTCAACCTCCTCAACGCGCTCCCCCTCTCATGGATGCAGTACGACACGGCCATACCGCGCAGTGTGTATCTGGGGCAGCAGCTCCTCGCCGCAGGCGGGGTCGCGCTGTTGGGGACGCCGCTGCTCGCCTTCTTCTTCATGGCGGGCGAGTCGCTGGGGCGGCGGGCCTTCCCGGGCCATCTGCAGCAGTGGCGCTTCTGGTCACGAGACGTCGCCGCCTCGACGCCCGCCCTGGGACGGACGGTGGCCGCCTACCTGCTCCTCGGCCTCGAGCTGGGGTACATCGTTCTCTTCTACCTGGGGACGTCCCGCCTGACCGGGTGGTGGACACCGGCCAGCCCACAGGTTCAGCCGGACCTGCTCGCCACGTATCAACCCTGGCTCGGGGCCGTCTCGGTGTCGTTGTTCGCCGCGCTGTGGGAGGAGAGCGTCTTCCGGGCCGTTCCCATCGCTGGCGCGGCCCTTCTGGGCGCCAGATTCGGCCGCCGCAATGCCTGGATCTGGGGGGCCATCGCCCTACAGGCTGTCGTGTTCGCCGCCGGACACGCCAACTATCCCCAGCAGCCGCCGTACGCACGGGTGGCGGAGCTCACGCTGCCGGCGTTCGGCTGGGGCGTGATCTACCTGTATTTCGGCCTCGTGCCCACGATTCTCACGCACTTCCTCTACGACCTCTCGCTCTTCTCGTCGCTGCTCTTCACCTCCGAAGGGCCGGGGATCCTGCTGGACCGTGGCATGATCGTCCTCGCGGGCCTCCTGCCCCTGGTCATCGTCTTGCGCGCGCGGTCCGGCGGTCGGGCCCGCACCCGGGCGCCGCAATCGGCCTACAACAGGGCCTGGTCGCCACCTGCCACGGACGAGGCCGCGGTCGTGCCTCCAGGGGCCCCGGGCGTCGCCCCCCAGGCCCGCGGTGCGCCGGGGCTGCCGATTCCCACCCGTGTCCTCTACGCCGCCGGGGCGCTCGGCGCACTCCTCTGGGCGTTCTCGACGGCCACGGCGGATCGACCACCCCGCTTGACGGTCACCCGAGGCGAAGTGGCGGAGGCCGCCAGGGAGCGGCTCGTCGCACAGGGCAGCTCCGTGGAGGGCTGGTCCACCCTCGTCCGCGCTCGCAGCGGCCGCCGCCCGGCGAGCAACGGCGGTGAATCGCCGGCGGACCCCCATCGCTACGTCTTCGGAGAGGCGGGTCCCGACGCGTATCGGGCGCTGTTGGGCGAATACATCCCGCCACCACACTGGCTGGTGCGGATCGTGGACTTCGGCGCCGAGCCCGAGGAGCGGGTAGAGGAGCACCGCGTCTACTTCGGGGGCGGCGGGGAGGTCCTTCGAGCCGCCCATCTGCTGCCCGAAGGACGGACGGGCGCGAGTCCGACGCGCGACGAGGCCCGGGGCCTGGCTCTGGCGGCGATCCGGGAGCAGTTCGCCCTCCGCCTCGAAGCGCTCGCCGAGGTGGGCGCGGAAGAGACGGAGAGGCCCGCGCGCCGGGATTGGACCTTTACGTTCGTCGATCCAGCCGTGCTCGCCGACCTCGAAGGCGAGGCCCGGATCGCGGTGGAGATGACGGGCGATGCCGTTGCAGATGCGTATCGGTACGTGCACGTGCCGGAAGCGTGGGTGCGGGCCGAGAGGGAGTCATCGAGCCGCAGGACCCTCATCGGCGGGGTAGGCGGCGTGCTGCTGTTGCTCGCCTACGCTGCCGCGGTCATCGCGGCGATCGTGGTCTGGGGTCGCAAGCGACTTCTGGACGGGCTCGTGGTACCGGTAGTGGCCGTTGTCTTCCTGGCGACGGCGGCGGCTCGGATCAACGGTTGGCCTTCCACCGTCGCCACGTTTTCGACCACCCAGCCGTTCGGCCTCCAAGCTGGCACGGCCATCTTCGGCTTGGCGCTGCTGGCGGTGGTGGCGGCCGGTGCCATCGGGCTGGCGGTGGCGCTGGGCCATACGTGGCTGAAGCCGGAGACCCGCAGAGCCCCGCCTGCCTTCGTGGCCATGTCGGTCGGCCTCGTCCTGGCCGGCCTGGCGAGCTGGGCGGCGTCCGTGGCCGGTGGCTTGCCCCGGCCGCCCGACTACGCGCCGGCAGCGTCGATCCTGCCATTCGCCTCGCCGTCCCTGGAAGCCGTGACTCCCTTTCTCTTCGCCACCTCGGCCCTGATGTTGTTGGTGGCGGCGTACCAGCGCTTCGGCCAGCGTCGTCTTCCCGGCGCCCTGATGATCCTGGCCTTCCTGGTGATCGGCGTCCTGCAGGTGCCTCGGGCCTTCCAGGAGTCCGCGGGCCTCTGGGCAGCGGGCGGAGTGGTCGGCGCTGTCGTCGTCTGGGGCGTCGTCCGGCTGGGCGCCGCACACCCGGCGCTCGTGCCCGGAATCGTCGGTACCACGACCGTCTTGGGTCTGCTGGAGGTCATGGTCGACGCACCGTTCCCCGGGGCTCGAGTAGGAGCGGCCCTTGCCGCGGCGCTGATCGGGCTCGTGGCGCGGACGTGGATGCGAACCCTTGCCCGACAGGAGATGACGGGATGACGGAATTCGTCGAAATGAAATGCGTCGCTTGCCGAGTGGGGGCTCCGCCCGCCACCAGAGCGGAGCTCGACTCCTTCCTGGAGGATCATCCCGAGTGGCGCCGCATGGATGTGGACGGCGTGCCGCAGATCCGTCGGGTCTTCCCATTCCGCGACTTCGCGACTGCTCTGGACTTCACGAATCGGGTGGGCCTGCTGGCGGAGGAAGAGGGCCATCACCCCGCGATCCTGACCGAGTGGGGCAAGGTCGAGGTCCGGTGGTGGACGCACAAGATCGGGAGCCTGCATCGAAACGACCTGATCATGGGAGCCAAGACCGACCGCCTCTACCGGGAGCTTGGGGGGTAGCCGACGCTCACCTGGGTCGCGCCTGGCCTCACCCCGGGTCGCGCCTGGACTGGCCCGGGTCGGACCTGACGCGCGCCCGGGTCGCGCCTGAGCGGTCCGACAACGACATCAGCCATCTCCCCACAGACGTCGGTTCGGCTCTTTGGCATCGTCATGGTAGTGGCGTCCGGGGGGGACGCCACCTCCTGTGCGGTTTGATTCCCGCCGGAGCAACCCGAATCGACGTCAGGGCGGCATCGAGATGCTCGCTCGCCGATGTCAAACGCCAATGCGTCCGGACCGGGGATGCGGACGCCCGAGAGCACCGGAGGAAGCCGGGCGCTTCATC
This sequence comes from Gemmatimonadota bacterium, assembly GCA_039586035.1. Taxonomy (GTDB): domain Bacteria; phylum Gemmatimonadota; class Gemmatimonadetes; order Longimicrobiales; family Gaopeijiaceae; genus JBDHHQ01. The sequence goes on from JBDHLD010000013.1 coordinate 28,673, forward strand.
CGCGCGGTAGTGGTCGTGGTGGCTGGTCTGGCGCCACAGTTGTTGCCTGTCGGAGGGCTCGCTCAGCACCCGCTGGCTTCGGTCGTGCTCCAGCTCGATCTCAACGCGTTCCGCCCCGGATCCCGCTGGGTCGCCGCCGACTCTGCGGCCGGCCTACACCGGTACGACACCTTGGGTGACTCGGCCTCGGGCTTCCACCGAGTCCAGAACGCCCGGGCGGGAGGGGTCCAGCTCACGCCTCGGTGGCCCTTCGCGCCCGACAGCACCCTCGTCGTATATGAGCTCCCGGAACGGATTCCGCCCGGTGACTCCGTTCGGATCACGCTGAGCTGGGTGGCCAGGGCTCCGGCCCGCTCCGTGACCATGAACGACCCTCGCAGCTTCGATCTCAGCCACGCCCTGCCGCGGATGGCCGCGTACGACCGCCACGGATGGAGCATGAGACCGTTCCTGCCGCCCGGTCGGACCGCCGGGGACTTCGGCACGTTCCTGGTGGAGCTCGACGTCCCCGTCGATCAGGTGATCGCGGCCACGGGCGTGCCGCTGTGCGGGGACCCGGGTTGGACGCACGCCCGGAGAGCCCCCTCCACTTCCGTGACCCACGCCCGGGAATCGTATCCGGCCCCCCGCGACCCGAAGGCTGCCGGCCTTCGGTATCGATCCGACGGCTGCTCGGCCCCCGCGCCCGGCCGGAAGACCGTGATCTGGTATGCCGAGGACGTGACCCACTTCGGTCTCCTGGTGGATCCACGCTACCGATACGAGGAGGGCGACATCTTCGAGCTGCCGATCCGCGCCCTGTACACGCCGGAGGACGAGCGCACCTGGGGAGCGGGTCTGGTCACCGGTCGGGTAGAGACCTCCCTGGCGTGGCTGGCGGAGCTGCTGGGACCCTACCCGTGGCCCCAGCTCACCAGCGTGCATTCGAGGCTGGAGAGCGCCAACGACCACCCCATGATGGTTCAGAGCGTGGAGCCGAGCCTCGCCACCGCCATCCACGACGTGGGGCGCATCCACTTTGGCGGCGTGCTCGCCAACGACCCGTGGACGGAGACGTGGCTGGGTGAGGGTCCCACACACTTCCAGCGCACGTGGTTCTTCGAGACGCAGGGCGTCCGGGGTGAGTACGAGGCGCTGGAGCGACAGGTGCTCGACTGGGAGCTGGACGGCCTTGCGGAGCCCCTGAGCCAGCCCGCGGACGAGTTCCGCGACATGGGCACCCATCAGGCCATGACCCGGTCACGAGCGGAGCTGTTCTTCCACCAGCTGAGAGAGCTGATCGGCGAGGAAGCCATGCGCGGCTTCTTGCGGACGTACTACCGGAATGGGCTGGGAAGACGCGTGGACGAATCCCTCCTGCTCGAGATCGCCGACGCGTCCGCCGGACGATCTCTGGGCGGTTTCTTCGATCAGTGGCTGCGCTCCACACCGCTCTACGACTACGCCGTGGCGGATGCGGACCGCCAGATGCTGCCGGACGGCCGGTGGCGAACGGCCGTGGAGGTCGAGCGGATGACCTCGGCCGACTTTCCCGTCGAGGTCTGGGTCTTCGCCGAGGGAGACACGGTGATCACGCGCACGAGCGGCTCCGGCGCGCGGGAGGTGGTGGAGATCGAGACGGCGACACGACCCCGTGGCGTCCTCATCGACCCCCGCGGCCGCAGCCACGACTGGAACACGCTCAACAACCAGAAGACCTTCGGGTTCCGCAAGTCCATCCTGCTGCTCCAGCCGGACCGGCCGCAGGACCACTACCTCGACACATACTTCTCCCGCAGGACCCGCCGGGACCGGTTGACGGTTGGCTGGGCGCCACTCGCGTGGTACAACGACGCTGGTGGGTGGACCTTCGGCATGCGTAGCCGTGATGACTATCTGGGTCGCTATGAGCTGCACAGCGTGGCCGTGACCCAAAGCACGGGACTGGGGACGACCGACGGGCGCACAGACTTCGACGTCCGCGTCACGTTGCGAAACCCCACGGCGCTGCGATCGCCACAGCTCGGACAGCGGTTGGATTTCGCCTGGTCCGAGGGCCGTGTGGCGGCAGCGGCCCGCGTGGACAAGGACCTTCGCCGAAGCGTCTCCGACCCCCATGAGCGTACCGTCGGCCTGTCCGTGGCATGGCTCTCGACCCGCGCGCCCGCCTACCTCGATCCTGGCTACTACGACGATGCGGGAACGGTCGAGCTCACCGGCGCCTTCGCTTTCAGGGGCCCAAAGGGGTCCTGGGACCTGTCGCTCGACGGGGGCCTGGCGGCAGGCTGGATGTACCGTGATTCGGTCGCCACCGGTGTGGATCGGCGACGGGAGCAGCCCTACGGGCGGGTCACGGTGGCCGCTACGGCGCGCCGCTCGGTGGGTGGGCCCATGTCCATCGCGGCCCGGGCGTACGGCGGTGTGACGATCGCACCGGACGATCTGGTCCGGCAGCGCCTGATCTACGTGGCCGGTGCCGACCCGTACCAACGCTACGGCAATCCCTTTCTCCGATCACGTGGATCGATTCTCGCCCGAGACGGCGTGTTCTACCATCAGCCCGGTGGTGCCGGCGTCCGCGGCGTGGATCCGCGGACCGCCGCGCGGCAAGCGTACGGGCTGAGTCTCGAATTCGAGAACCGCCTGTGGTGGGGAGGCGCCGGGCTCTTCGGCCGTGGAGCGCTGGCCTTCTTCCTCGATGTGGCGCTGGCCGACGGGGATCTGGACGACTCCGGAAACCGCCTGCGCGGCGTGGGGGACGGGGGCGTGGGCCTTCGCATCGATCACCGGATCGGCCAGACGCCGTTCCAGACCCGCTTCGACTTCCCCTTCTGGGTCAGTCACCCCACCCTGGCGCACGACGACGGGCCGGGTGACCGGGAGTTCGGCGTGCGATGGAGCTTCAGCTTCGTGCCGGCCTTCTAGGGCGCAGAGCGCGGCGCAGCGGCGTGCCTGCGGCCGCGGGCCTGGAGCTCCCAGGTTGGCGACGTGCCGCCAGAGTCGTGCTTCTGATTCACCCCACTAGAGGGCGGGCCGTATCGTCCGGGCAATGGCGCGCCGGAATCCGCTGGGAGGTGGCAGCAGCGCGTCCAGGAGCGCCAGGTCGTCGACCCAGGTGCTCAGGTTGATGAGCAGGCCGAAGTCGATGAGCCCCACGATCCCCGACCAGCCGGATAGGAGCACCGAGGCTTCTCCGTCCATGAACATGGAACGGTAGTCCTGATTGGCGGACCCGACGAGGAGGTAGTAGACCATCCGCTCCCGGGCGTCCCCCACGAGACCAGCCCTCGTTTCGGCCACGAGCTGCCAGCCAGCGCCCGCCAGGGCGTCGGCGACGGCGCGCGCATCGGGCCCTCCCTCGAGGCCGTAGCGTACGAGCTGCAGGTAATAGGCCCTGAGCAGTCCCTCGATGGTGGGGCTCGCCACCAACCGGTCCCAGCCCTCCCGGGAGGCGAAGAAATTGGCCTTCAGGTGCAGCTTGGGCACCACGCTGTCCGGAGGTGTCACGAGGTCCCCACCCGACGTGGCGGGTGTGGCGGTGGAGCCGATTCGAACCAGCAGTGAGTCCACGGCGGGGTCCAGCGGCAGGAGTCGCCGGAGGAAGGGCGTGCGTCGGCCGTTTCGGTAGGCTGCGTCGAAACGCGCGGCGAAGTCCTGGACGCCGACGCCGGGGTTGTAGATCCCGGTCTTGAGGAGCCCTCCCGCCGCTTCGAGCTCGGGCCCGAGCGCCTGTTGGAGCACGATCAGCCGGCTGAACAGGTCGTGGGCCAGCCCCATCGCGGGCCAACCGGAGCTCGGCGCGGAATCGAGGGACGGGGCGATGAAGAGAACGCGGGCACCCCGGAGCGCGCTCCCGGCCAGCATCGAGGCGAAGATGCTGCTGCCCCACAGCGAATCGGGGACCTTCACGACCGAGCCAGGAGGCATGAGCGTATAGAGCAACGCCTTGGCCACGTTGACGCGCTTCTCTCCAAACCCGGTCTGGTTATGGAGCTCCATCGCCCGCTGATCGGACCTGCCGGCGGCTTCTTGCCGAGCGATCTCGGCGGCCACCTGTTCGCCGTAGTCGCCGGCAAGTGGCCGGGAGCGGAGCGGATAGGGCATCTCTTCGGGCTGAAGGCCATGAGCCAGGAAGAGCTGCCGCGCCGCGTCTTTGAGCGTGAGCACCGCGGGCCCCTGGGCCATGATGGACCGATCCTCCCACGTCGGCCCACTGTAGTGCTCACCGATGCCCATCCCGGTGTAGATGGCCATCCCACGGTAGGGGTCGTCCTCCGTAATGTCGTAGAAGACGATCTTCCTGTGGTCGCGCATCACGTTGTCCGGAATCCCGATCATGGGCACGATGTCTCTGCTCCAGAACGACGGATCGGCCGGGTTCGTGATGCTTACGTGGATCTTGACCTGATTCCTGAACCAGCGGTCGCCGTATTCCCGCGCCTCCGACGCCAGGAGTCTGGAGTCGGCGATCGCGTCTCGCAGCGTGTCCTGGGCCGCGCGCAGCCGCGCCTCGAAGTCCTCGAACCCACCCGGCAGCCTGGGAAGGTCCCCCAGGGGATTCTCCAGGAAGTCGAGCCACAATCGCCCTCGATTGACCTCGTAGTAGTGTTGATCGAGGAGGATCATGAACACGGGGAGACGGCCCACCGTGTCGTAGCGTCTCACCCGTTCCGTGAGCGCCCCCAGGTAGGCGTCTACGACGTAGCGCAGCGACAACCGGTCCGGCTCACCTTCGGAGTTCCTGCCCCGGAAGTCGTGGATCCACAAGACGTGGTAGTCTTCGGCCACTCGGATGGACCGGCTGACCTCTTCCTGGAACTGTTCGTTGATGACGTACCAAACCCGGTTGCCATCGCTGAAGGGCTGGCCCACCGCTCGCTCGATCAGGGCGTCGATCTGGGCTTGGGTGACGTGATCCTTCGGCTGCAACGCCAGCTGTAGGGGAATCCAGAGCACCCTGCTGTCTCCCCACTCCCGGAGCGCCTCCCGCTGGACCGACACGATGGCCTCCACCGTCTGTTGGAAGACGTAGAGGACAGCCGGTTCCCTCTCCTTGGGCAGCACGGCCGCGAACACGAGGGCCCGGGCGAAGTTGCCGAGGGCCTGTCGGCCGAAGGCGTCCAGCAGGTCCGGGGACTTCCATCGCCCGAGCAAGCGGTCGAAGGGAATGATCACGTGATCCAGCAGGGTCTCCCGCGCCGTGTCGGCCAGGCGCCGCCCGGCGGCCGTCGGCTCCCCGAGCTCCACGGGGGTCCCCGAGGCGGCGATGGAGAAGGCCCGCTCCAGATGGGCGTGGTAGGCCCGAATGACGCCCTCGATGTTCAGGCCGGGGCCGGGGACGATCCCGGGTAGAGCCGGGGGATCGAGCAGGGCGGCGACCGTCGGCTCCAGCGCGTCGTAGGGATCGGCGGTCGGTGCGTCGATGTAGGGGACCAGCAGTGACTGCAGCCGTCGCACCCCGACCACCAGGTGGGTGAGGGTAGCCTCGAGGCCCGGCGCGTCGTCGGGCAGCGCGATGCGCCGCAGCCGGGGCGTCTGTGGCTGGGCGCCCACGCTGCTTTCGCGCTGTCGCGTCCGGCCGGCCAGGGGCTGACCGATGGGAACCATCACGCTGGCACTGAGGGCCTGGCTCGGTCCGGGCGACCATTCGAGGCGAAGAAGCGTACCGGCCCCGAATATCCCCGCCCGTCGAACGGGCATGGTCAGCCCGAGCAGCGGCCGGAACGCCATGTCCCGGACGTTGAAATCGATGCCGCCGCTGATTCGGAACGTGGTGCTGTTCAGGAGGACTCGCGCTCCGCCGTCCGCGAGGTCTCCGCGAAAGCCGGCGTATCCCTCGAGCGAAGCGGACAGAACCCCGGTCACCGGATTGGTGAGGCTCCTCTCGACACCGAGAAGCCCGTAGCCCAACGGGCGGAGCTTGCCGTCCGCGAGAACCCCGCCGAACGAGCCTCCGGAGTGCCAACGGGCTCGAGGTGGCTGACTGAGGGACCGAGTGATCCCCCCCTCCCAAGGCGGCACGTCATCCTGCGCCGCACCGGGGACGACCGCGGCGAGGCTCAATACCAACACGAGGAGAAGGCCCGTCACGAGCCATCCTCCGGATCCCGGGGGCCGATCTGCGCCGGGTGCTCATGCCACGGCGGTGGGCCCGGGTCTGTGACCTCCCCGCGACGCACCGTCTCGAGGCACACCCGCGCACAAAAGCATAGGTTCGCCGAGCGGTGGTCGTCTGTGGGGAGAAGGAGGATTCGGGGGTACGCCGCTTCCCCACGGGCGATCGACCGTCGACGCCCTCCGGCGATTCCGGGGTCGGGTCACGGCCCGCGCGCGGGCCGTCGCTCGCTCGGGGGCTACTCCGGTAGCGCCAACGCGACCAGGGAGCCGGGGTGTCCACTGCCACCCACCGCCACCACGATGAACTGCCGTCCCTCGTGCAGGTACGTCATGGGCGCCGTCATGGTCGGCGCCGGCACCTCCACTCGGCCCACCTCTTCTCCCGTCCGCTTGTCGACCGCGTGGAAGATGGGGCGCGCCCCGCGGCCTTCGCCGTACATGAGCAAGGAGCCCGTGACCAGCGCCGTGGCATGGGCCCGGGCGCCCGTGTTCGGCAGATCCACGCCCTGAAGCATGGGGTGATTCTTCACGTTGTCCGGCGTATCGCCGTTGGGGATCCACCACAGGTGCTCGCCCGTATTCATGTCGATGGCGGTGATCCGGCCGTAAGGGGGCTTCCATAGCGGTAGCCCCTCGGGGCCGGGCACTCCGCCGGGACCCACGCTGACCCAGTCCACGTTCGAGTTCTCGTCGACGTCGGTGCCAGGTCGGAGACGAGGAGCGCTGCATCCCTTGATGGAGGCCGTGTAGAGGATCCCCGTTTCCGGATCGACCACGGTGCCGCCCGGGATGTTGGTGCCCCCGTTGGCGCCCGGGCAGTGGATCGAAGCCGTCGTGCCGTCAGGCGCGTCCTGGATCGATGGTGGGTTGAAGAGCGGTCCGATGCGGAAGTCCTCGAGGATCTCCAGCGCCATCTGCCGCAGCTCGGGCGTGAAGTCGATGAGATCGTCCTCGGTCAGCCCCTGCATCTCGTACGGGGCCGGGCGCGTAGGGAACGGCTGGGTCGGCGAGAGCTTCTCACCGGGGACGTCGGACTGAGGCACCTCGCGCTCCTCGATGGGCCACACGGGCTCGCCTGTCTCGCGGTTCAACACGTACGCGAAGCTCTGCTTCGTGGTCTGGGCCAGGACCGGGACCCGCTGACCGTCCACGGTGACGTCGATCAGGTTGGGAGCCGCCGGATTGTCGTAGTTCCACACGTCGTGGTGGACCGTCTGGAAGTGCCACCTCCGCTCCCCGGTCCGCACGTCCAGGGCGATGATGCTCGTAGCGAACAGGTTGTCGCCGGGATGGAAGCCTCCGAAGTAGTCGATGGTGGGGGGATCGGTGACGACGTACACGAGGCCCAGCTCCGGGTCGGCGGACAGGGGGGCCCATGTCGACACGTTGCCGGTGTAGGACCACGCGTCGTTCTCCCACGTATCGTGGCCGAACTCTCCCGGTTGGGGGATGACGTTGAACTTCCAGAGGTGCTCACCGGTGGCGGCGTCGTAGGCCAGGATGTGACCCGGGACGTTCTCCTTCCGTGTCTGGTAGTAGCCCTGCTCATGTGAGTTGCCGACGACGACGACTCCGTTCACCACGATGGGTGGTGACGAGTTCGTGATATACCCCACCTCGGGAGCCAGCCCTGCCTCCCGGTCGTGCGGATAACCCAGGTCGTCCAGGAGGTCCACCGTCCCGTAGTCGCCGAAACCCTCGACCGGGCGGCCCGTCTCCGGGTCGAGCGCATGCAGGAAGAAGGCCGGCGTGACCAGATAGACCCTGCCGCGGCCGCCCACGTCGGCGTAGGCCACCCCCTTGCCGTAGTTCTTGCGCATGGAGTCGCGCCAACGCTTGGTCTCCGGCTCGCGGAACATCCACAGCGTCTCTCCCGTCGCCGGGTCGATGGCCACGGCGGTGCGCCGCGCTCCGGCGACGCTGTAGAGACGCCCGTCCACGTAGATGGGGGTGGCCCGGAGGAGCGGATCGGCTTCTGGGCCGAAGTTGTCGCCGCGCCAAATCCATGCCACCTCCAGATCGCCGAAGTTCGCGGCGTTGATCTGATCGAGAGGCGAGTAACGGGTGCTCCACGCGTCGGCTCCCCAGTATCGCCACTCTCCCTCAGGTGTGCCCCGTTCCTGGCCCGCGGCTTGGCCGACGGGGAGAGCGAGGAAGATCATCGACGCGAAGCCCAGGGTGGTCAGCCGTTGGCGCATGTGGTCATCTCCGACGTGTTCTCGACGCGGATCAGGGTAACGGAACGAGAGTGCACGGTACCGCGCCCGCGACGGGCCAGCAATCCGTCTCCGGTGCACCGGCGCGTGGAGGGGCGGGAGCGCTTCGGCCCGCGGGATCCGGGCCGATCGCCACGAGGCGGGATTCCGGCTAGAATGGCCGGTCCCCATCGTGAACCCCGATTCAGGATGAACGCCCGAGAGATGACGGGTACGCCACTGCCGCCTGCCGTCGGGTCGTCCGCTCACTCGGATTGGCTGGATCGCTTCTTCGCCTCGTACTATCGCCACCGGCCGGTGAACGCGTCGTTCATCGGCGTGCACGACTACGACGCGCTCCTGCCCGACTTCTCCGAAGGCGCGGTGGGCGACGCCGTGGCCGAGATGCGTGCGTTGCTGGCCGAGTCCGCGCCCCTCGAGCATGACGACTCTGGACGGGCTGAGGTCTCCAACGCCGACGTCGCATCGGGGACGGGCGGCGCCCAGGCCGGGTCGGCCATGGAAGCCCTGGACGTCCGGCTAGCCAGGGGATTCCTGGAGACTCAGCTGTGGGAGTACGGTTCCCGGCACTTCCACGGCGGGAACCCCAGCGTGTACACCGGCGAGGCGGTTTTCGGTGTCATGGCCGCCTTCCTCACCGACTACGCGCCGCTCGGCGAGCGCGTCGAGGCCGCCACGCACCGCCTCGGAGCCGTTCCGGGCTTCCTGGCCCAGGCCAGGACCAACGTCAGGGCAGCTCCCACCCCGTGGACCCGCCGCGCCGTGCGGGAGTGTGACGGTGCGCTGGCGTTCCTCACGGACGGCGTGGACGCCCTCGTGAGCGAGCACCGGATCGACGCTCCCCAGCTTCGGCGCGCGGCGGACAGAGCGGCTGCCGCCTTCGCCCAGTATCGAGCCCATCTGGACGGCGACCTCCGGAGAACCGAGTCGTATGCGTGCGGCGAGGAGGCGTTCTCGCTGTACCTCCGAAGGGGTCATTTCCTGGAGGACTCGGCCCAGGAGATCGTCCGCTACGCCCGAGCGGAGCTGGCCGAAGCGGACGCCGCCCTCGAGGAGGGGGCGGCCGAGCTCGGCGCACGGGGCCCGACCGAAGTCCTCACCCGCCTGACGGCGATTCACCCGAGCGCCGAGGGCTACTATGACCGCTATCAGCGGCTATGGGACGAGAGCCGGGAGGTGGCTCAGGCCCACGACCTCTTGACGTGGCCGGACTTCCCCATCCGCTACGTGCCGCGTCCGCAGTGGACCAGAAAGGCCGCACCATTTCTGTACTTCCTGTTCTACCGCTCGCCCGCGGCCTTCTGCCGTCCGCCCATTCACGACTACCTGGTCACGCCCCTCGATCCATCCGCGGCCCCGGACGAGCAGGAGCGCTTTCTCCGGGCCCACCACGACGGCGTCATCAAGTCCAACCACGTGATCCACCATGGCGGCATCGGGCACCACGTGCAGAACTGGAACGCGTTCCGATCACCCAGTCGCGTGGGTCGCATCGCCGCCGTGGACTGCGCCGCCAGGATCGCCATGTTCTGCGGTGGCACCATGGCGGAGGGGTGGGCGTGCTACGCGACGGACCTGATGGGAGAGGTCGGCGCGCTCACCGAGCTGGAGCGATACGCCGAACACCAGGCCAGACGCCGCATGTGCGCGCGGACGGTGGTGGACGTGGAGCTCCACCGGGGTCGCTTCACGTTGGAGCAGGCCGCGGACTACTACGAGGCCGCGGCGGGCATGACCAAGAACGCCGCCGAGAGCGAGGCGGTAAAGAACAGCATGTTCCCCGGTGCGGCCGTCATGTACCTGATGGGCACCGACGCGATCCACGACCTGAGGCGGGATATGGAGGCGCTTCAGGGTGAGCGGTTCACGCTGCGGGGGTTCCACGACGAGCTCCTCTCGTACGGCTCCGTACCCGTGAGCCTGGTGAGCCTTGCCATGAAACGGAAACGACGTGACGCCAACTGACCGGACGCTCGCCTACGGCGAGCGCATGACCCGGGCGCTCCTCGCGGTGGACGCCCTGTACCGCGCCGAGAGCGGAGACGGGGAGGGGCTCGCCGTGCTGAACATGGATACGGACGGAGCGTTCTCTCCGGAGCCGTGCCAGACGTACGAGGACGCGCGGGCCCTGCTGTCTGAGCTGAAGCGCGAGGCCGTGGAGCTGGCCGAGCCGGACCGACGCCTGTACTACGACCAGACCTGCTATTCCACGCTCGCCTTCATCGATTGGAGGACCAAGGGGTTGTCGTTCGAGGAGCAGCTGGGAGGGTTCCTGCACGTCCCGGTCATGCCGGCTACGGCCGACGAGCTCGACAAGCTGCGCGACTCCATGGGGGGTCTGCTGCAACAGATGGGATACAGCGGCGATCTTTCGGCCCAATGCGAGGCTTGGGAGGAGCGCAATCGAGTGGCGCCCGACGAGGTCGAGGGGGTGCTGGACGAGCTCATGGACCAGGCCTGGGACCGGACCGAGGAGCTCCTCTTCGAGATTCCGGCGCCTCGAACCGACGGCATGAAGGTCTCGACGGTGACGGATGTGCCCTACAACGCTCGTTGCGACTACCTGTCCAGGACGGTGGAGCTGAACGTCGATCCGGTTCTCACGCGTCCGGCGCTCAAGCACCTGACCGTGCACGAGGGCTATCCCGGGCACTATGTCCAGTTCAAGCTCCGAGAGACGCTCTGGCGGAAGGGTGAGGCGCCGGCCGATGTTCTCCTCTCGGTGGTGAACACAGCCAGCTCGTCCGTGTTCGAGGGGATTGCCGACGCCGGTATGGAGATGGTGGAGTGGCTGGACACGGACGATGATCGCTTTCACGCCTTGATGAACCGCTACAGGGCCGGGATCGGCACGGGCGCGGCTTGGCGCCTGCACGCCCAGGGCTGGGAGCCACACGACGTCGAGGACTGGCTCCGGGACGCGAGCCTGGTGGGCGGGGAGGGGTGGGTGCGGAACCGGATGGACTTCATCTCGGCGCCGTCACGAGCCGTGCTGATCTGGTCGTACTGGTGGGGAGAGCGCTCGGTATTGCCGCTCTGGAGACGCATCCCGCCGGAACGCCGCCCGGCGCTCCTCTACCATCTGTACAGTCGTCTGCATTCGGTGACGAGCGTCGGGATGCTGCGCCCATGAGCGCCCTTCGACGAAGCACGATGACCGGGAGATCCGCGGGCGAAGCCGCGCGCCGCGCGGTCGCTCCCGGGCGGGTGTGGTCACCTGTGCCCGCGAAAGCTCGGGCGATGGCGTCGGTCCTGATGGCGACGGTACCGCTCGCATGCGGCTCCGGCGATTCGAACGGGGGCGTCGAAAGCGGCGCAGCCACCGCCGACGCGCCGGTCGAAGGCCGGCGGATCCTGCGCGTGGCCTACAACCGGGAGATCGACGTCCTCAACGCGTTCACCAGCCAAAACCTGGTGGACATCGAGTTCAGCATGGTCGAAGGGCTGATCACGACGGACGAGAACAACACCTATGTACCGGTGCTCGCCAGGGAGATCCCCACCGAGGAGAACGGCCTCGTCGTGCTCCGGGACGACGGGACCGTCGAAATGACGTGGCGCCTGCACGAGGACGTTCGGTGGCACGACGGCGAGCCGCTCACCAGCGCCGATGTCTGCTTCACCTGGCGTTTCGTCGCGAGCGAGGGGTCGGTCACCTACAACCGGGACCAGTACCTGGGCATCCTCGACTGCCAGACGCCGGACGACCACACCGTCGTGTTCCTCTGGGACGGCGTGTACGGATACTACGCCGGCATCTTCGAGGCCGTGCTTCCGGAGCACGTCCTCGGGGGGATGACCACGGACGAGATCGTCAACTACGAGCCGTACAACCGCGGCCCCGAGACCATCGGCACGGGACCTTTCAAGTTCGCGGAGTGGAAGACGGGCGAGTACATCCGCGTCGTTCGAAACGACGACTACTGGCGCGGATCCGAGTATCCCGCCATCGACGAAGTGGTCTGGGCGTTCATCCCCGACTCCAACACGCGGCTGAACGCCTTGCTCGCCGGACAGTACCACTACGGCCAGATCGAGCCGACCCAGGTGGCCGAAGTCCAGGATCTGCCGGGCTACCAGATCAACCTGATCAGCAGCAACTCGGTCATGCACTTCGATCTGAGCGTGAACACGCCGCGCGGCCGCATGCTCTTCGACGACCCCTCCGTTCGCAGGGCCATGTTCCACGCCATCGATCGCGGCGCGATCGCCGAACAGCTCATGCAGGGGACGGTGATCGTCGCGGATACGCCCATCAATCCATCGAGCCCCTATCACAATCCCGATGTGGTGCGATACGACTTCGATCCGGAGCGGTCGCGGCGCATGCTGGACGAGACGGGCTGGACGGAGGGCCCCGACGGGATTCGCATCCGGGACGGCGAGCGCTTCTCGTTCCAGATGATCAACCGGGCGGGAAGCTCCGATCGCATCGCCATCGCCCAGGTGATCCAGGCGCAACTCAAGGACGTGGGCATCGAAGTGACGTTCGAAACGCTGGAGAGCGCCGCGTGGACCCAGCGGTGGCGGAGCGGGCGATGGGAGGGCATCGTCAGCGCCTGGTTCCTGCCCGCGGACCCGAGCATCACCGGCCTCTATGCCTGCGGCGGTCCCAACAACATGACCGGCCTGTGCGATCCCGAGCTCGACGAGGTCATGGAGGCGTCGGACCGGACCATCGCCTTCGAAGACCGGAAGCCGATCCTGGACCAGGCCCAGGCCATGTGGGCCGAGGCCGCCATGTCGCTACCCATCTACTACAACGTGGTACCGGAGGTCGTGAGCACCGATATCCGGGGGTACCGGGGCAGCGGCACCAACTTCGGTAGCTTCTGGAACCTGTGGGAGTGGTCGTTGGTGCGATAGCCGGCCGGTCTTCCGTGGCGCGGGACCGTCGGTCCCCGTCCCGAGGGCGCTTTTGGCGATTGGCCCACGTCGGAGGGGCACCCTAAACTAGGGTGATGACCACGCCCACCCCGCGTCGGCCGTGACCACCTACGTCATCCGCCGCGTCCTGCAGATGATCCCGATGGTCCTCGGGGTCACCATCGTCATCTTCGCCATCATCCAGGCCGCCCCGGGCGGACCCGAGGGCGCCCTCCTGGAGACCGGGCGCTTCATCGATCCACAGGTGATCGAGAACTACCGAGAGCGCCTCGGCGTCGACCAGCCCGTGCACGTGCAGTACGTTCGGTGGCTCGGGGCCGCGGTCACGGGCGATTTGGGGGTCAGCTTCTCCACGACGCGGCCCGTCGCGGACATGATCATGGAGCGCCTGCCCGCGACGCTCGAGCTCATGGGCGCGTCCTTCCTGTTCGCCGCCGTCGTGGCTCTCGCGCTCGGCGTCTTCAGCGCGGTGCGGCAGTACAGCACGTTCGATCACGTGGCCACGGGGCTGTCCTTCGTGGGCATCGCCATGCCGGTCTTCTGGTTCGCCCTCATCCTGCAGCTGGTGTTCTCGGTCAAGCTCGGCTGGCTTCCCGTGGCGGGCACCGAGACGGTGGGGGCGAGCTCGCTCGGCGATCACCTCCTGCACCTGATCCTGCCCGGCCTGGTGCTTTCGGTGCGATACATCGCCGGCTGGTCCCGCTACCTCCGCTCCAGCCTCCTGAGCGTGCTTCGGGCGGACTACGTGCGCACGGCTCGGGCAAAAGGGCTTCCGGAGACGGTCGTGGTGGGGGTGCACGCGGTCAGGAACGCCCTCATCCCCCTCGTGTCCATCATGGCCCTCAACCTGGCCGGGATGTTCTCGGGTGCCGTGATCACCGAGACCATCTTCGCCTGGCCCGGGATCGGCCGGATGTTCGTTCAGGCCATGTTCGCCCGCGACTACCCGTTGCTCATGGGGATCCTGCTGCTCGGGTCCGTCATGGTCATCGTGTTCAATCTCCTGGCGGACATCCTGTACGGCGTCCTCGACCCACGGATCCGCTATGAGTGAGGATCGGGCGGTGGAAGCGCGCGGCGCGATCGTGGGAGATCGCTCACAGGGCGGTGCCGGCGGCGTCGAGATGTTCGGCCCCGTCGCGCAGGGCGGCGCGGGTGGCGTCGGGGCCGTCGGCAGTCGGGCCCCGAGTGTGGCAGGCGCAGTCGTTGGTGGCCGGTCATGAGCGAGTCCTGCACGATGGCGGACGCTCCCGAGGCGCGTGGCGACTGGGGCCAGGTATGGACCCAGCTCAGGAGGCACAAGCTTGCGGTGCTGTCGTTCTGGGTGTTCGTCCTCATGGCCGCGGTCTGCCTTGCGGCCCCGGTGATCGCCCGATACGAGTTCGACGCCATCGATCTGTCCAGCATCCGCCGACCTCCCTCGCTCCAGCATTGGATGGGAACCGACGACCTGGGCCGGGACCTGTTCACCCGGGTGCTCTACGGCGGTCGCGTGTCGATCCTCATCGGGTTGCTCGCCGCCGTGGTGGGCACGGGCTTCGGGTCCGCGGTGGGCGCCATCGCCGGCTACTACGGTGGGCGGATCGACAACGCGCTGATGCGCCTCACGGACCTGGCCTACTCGATCCCGACGTTGCCTCTTCTCATTGTCCTGAGCGCCTATACTGCCGCCGCGGCGGTCTCCATGTCGGTCATCATCGGCTTGCTGAGCTGGATGGCCACTGCACGGGTCGTGAGGGGGGAGGTCCTGTCGATCAAGGAGATGGCGTACGTCGAGGCCGCCCGGAGCGTGGGGGCGGGCAACCCGCGCATCATCCTCCGGCACGTCCTGCCCAACGCCATCGGTCCCATCGTCGTCGGGGCCACGCTGGCCGTGGGCAACGCCATCATCCTCGAGTCCTCGCTCAGCTTCCTCGGCCTGGGAATCCAGCCGCCCACGCCCACGTGGGGCAACATGCTCATGGACGCGCAGGCCACCATGGCCACGAAACCGTGGCTGACCATCTTTCCGGGTCTGGCCATCCTCCTGATCGTGCTGTCCGTCAACTTCATCGGCGACGGACTGCAGGATGCGCTGGATCCCACCGGGAGGGGATCGTGAGGCGGGCCGTGGGCTCGGGGATCGTGAGGCGGGTCGTGGGCTCGGGCGTCGTTAGGCGGGCCGTAGGCTCGGAGCTGGTGAGGCGGGTCGGGCACTGGGCCCTCGCTTGTCACATCTCGCGCTCGTCCCACTGGAGCCGGCAGCGCCTGGTGGCATGGAGGCGGCCGTGAGCGTCCTGGAGGTCCGCGACCTGGTAACGCGCTTCCACACCGAGCGTGGGATCGTTCACGCCGTCAACGGCATCTCGTACGCCGTGGACGAGGGCGAGGCCCTGGCCATCGTGGGCGAGAGCGGCTCGGGCAAGACCGTAGGCGTCCTCTCGCTCATGGGGCTCATCCCCGACCCACCGGGCCGGGTGGAGGGGGGAGAGGTGATCCTGAACGGCCGGGACGTGCTCCGCCTGGGACCGGGCGAGTGGCGCGACGTCCGCGGCAAGGAGATCGCCATGATCTTCCAGGATCCGATGACGTCCCTGAACCCCGTGCTCACGGTGGGATACCAGTTGTTCGAGGCCACCAAGCGCCATCTGGGCTTGTCGACGGCCGAGGCTCGCGAGCACGCGGCCGAGCTGCTCGGGCTGGTGGGCATCCCCAACGCGGCAGAGCGCCTCTCGGATCACCCCCATCAGTTCTCCGGAGGCCAGCGGCAGCGGGTCATGATCGCCATGGCCCTTTCGTGCCGTCCCACCGTGTTGGTGGCCGACGAGCCGACGACGGCGCTGGACGTCACGATTCAGGCCCAGATCGTCGACCTGGTGAAGGATCTGCAGCGTCGCCTGGGCATGGCCATCATCTGGATCACACACGACCTCGCCCTCGTCGCCGGCCTCGTGGACCGCGTCGCCGTGATGTACGCCGGGAGGATCGTGGAGCACGCGCCGGTCCGGGCGATCTACAAGGAACCCCGTCATCCCTACACCCTGGGCCTCCTTCGGTCCATGCCCACCGTGGACGCGCTGCACCGCCGTCGCTTGACCGCCATCGAGGGGTCACCACCCGACCTGCGGGTCGATCCGGGACATTGCCCCTTCGCGCCTCGCTGCCCGCTCGCGGTCGAGCGTTGTTGGGCGGAGCGGCCCCCACTTCTGCACGCCGATCCAGATCATACGTCGGCCTGTTGGCGGTGGGAGGAGGTGGCAGCGGGCGCCTGGGAACGTGCGATGAGCCAGGGGGAGGGGAGCACCGGACCCTCCGATGATGGCGCCGGCTCTGACGAAGGCCACCATGGAGGTGGAGCGTGACCTCGGGCGAACGCACCCCGTTGGTCGAGGTCCGCGACCTGAAGAAGCACTTCCCGGTCCTCCGGGGCCTGCTGAGACGGCAGGCGGGGGCGGTCAAGGCGGTCGACGGCATCACCTTCGACATCTACGAAGGCGAGACCCTGGGTCTGGTGGGCGAAAGCGGATCGGGTAAGTCCACGACCGGTCGGGCGATCCTCCAACTCGAAAAGCCCACGGCAGGCAGCGTTCGCTTCGGCGGGGTCGACCTGACGGCGCTGGACCGTGAGTCACTGCGTCGGGCTCGGCGTCAGATGCAGATGATCTTCCAGGACCCGTACGCGTCTCTCAACCCCCGCATCACCGTCGGTTCCGCGATTCAGGAGCCGCTGGACATTCACCGCATCGGCTCGGCCTCGAGCCGCAAGGAGCGGGTGCGGGAGCTTCTCGACCTGGTAGGGCTGAGTCCGGACGCCGTCGACCTCTACCCCCACGAGTTTTCCGGCGGTCAGAGGCAGCGCATCGGCATCGCCCGAGCTCTGGCCACGAGCCCCCGCTTCGTGGTGGCCGACGAGCCCATCTCTGCCCTGGACGTTTCGATTCAGGCCCAGGTGGTGAATCTGCTGAGCGACCTGAAAGAGGGGCTGGGACTGACCTACCTGTTCATCGCCCACGATCTGGCCATGGTCAGGTACATCAGCGATCGGGTGGCGGTCATGTACCTGGGCCGAATCGTCGAGCTCAGCGGCCGCGAGGAGCTGTTCGGCCGGCCGCTGCATCCCTACACTCAGGCCCTGCTCTCGGCCATCCCGGTCGCCGATCCGGACCTGGAGGCCGGTCGGCGGCGGGTGCCGGTGGAGGGTGACGCCCCCGACCCGGCGGATCCGCCGCCCGGGTGCTCGTTCCAGACTCGGTGTAGCTTCGCTACCGAGCTCTGCAGGGTGGAGGAGCCGATGTGGCGGGACCTGGGCCACGAAGACGCGCCCCACTGGGTGGCGTGCCACCACGCGCGGGCGCCGGAAACCGAGGAGACGGTATGAGCGAGTTGTTGCGCGTTGGCGTAATCGGAGCGGGCCGTTGGTCCAACACGGCTCATCTGCCCGGATGGCGGAGATCGCTTCTGTGCGAGCTGGTGGCCATCTGCGACCTGGACAGGGAGATGGCCCAGAACCGGGCGGACTGGTTCGACATCCCCGACGTGGTCACCGATGCCGAGGACATCATCTCACGGGACGACATCGACGTGGTGGACATCGTGACGCGGGGCGATCATCAGGATCTCGTCTTCCGGGCTTTGGAGGCCGGCAAGCACTGTCTCGTGGAGAAGCCCGTCTGCCACGACTACCGGGACGTCTGGCGGGCCCAGGAGCTCGCCCGGTCCAAGGGGCTGAAGACCAAGGTGGGGCTGACGTTCCGGTACGCACCGGCGGTCATGTACATGTTCGACCTGGTCCGCCAGGGCTTCGTCGGCACGCCGTTCATCTTCAACGGCTACGAGCAGAACTCGCAATGGCTCGACCCCGACAACCCCATGGACAAGCGCATCCACAAGACGAAGCCCGTGGGGGAGGCACCTTGGGGGACGGACCCGAGCCGGGAGGGCATCACCGTATCCTCGCTCGAGGGCTACGGCGCGCCCACCATCGACATCGGTCTCGAGTGCATCGGCAGCGAGTTGACCCAGGTGGTGGGCATCCTGGCCAACATGGTCCCGCATCGGCGCCGGACCAACCTCGATACGGAGCGTGAGCCCATCAACGTCGACGACGCCGACATGTTCATGGGCGAGGCGGCCAATGGTGCCCTTTTCTCCCTACAGTCGAGCTACGTGACGGTGGGCAACTACCCGGGCATCGAGGCCCGCATCTATGGCTCGGACGGGGCCATTATCGTGCGTCTGGTGGAGGAGTCCGGCGTCATCCAGACCATCCGCACGGCCACCCCCGACGCGGTGGAGTTCGCGGAACGAGAGATCCCCGAGCGCTACTTCCCGCCCGGGTACCGCGAGGGTGACGCCTGGGGCACGGCCTTCTACGGGAACCTGGTCCACAACTTCTGCCAGGAGATCGTGGATGGCGGCGAAGAGAACCAGGGAGACTTCGCCCAGAGCGCCCGCGTCCAGGAGATCATCAATGCCGTGACGCTTTCCCACCGGCAGCGGCGTTGGGTGGATCTGCCCCTTTCGGACGGCGATCAGATCAACCCGCAGACGATGCCCTGGTGACGGAGATTCTCGTGAACGAGCGACCGAGGAGATCGGACCTTGGGTGACCGGACGCTGCGTTGGGGCGTGATCAGCACCGCCAACATCGGCCGAGCTGCCGTGAACCCCGCAATCCAGGCTTCCGCGAACGGTGAGCTGGTCGCCGTGGCGAGCCGAGATGGCTCGCGGGCGCGGGCGTTCGCGGACCAGTGGGGAATCCCCAGGTCACACGCGACGTACGAAGCGCTCCTCGAGGACGACGCCGTCGACGCCGTATACATCCCACTGCCCAATAGCCTGCACCGGGCGTGGACGATTCGTGCCGCCGAGGCCGGGAAGCACGTGCTGTGCGAGAAGCCCCTGGCCCTGAACGCGTCCGAATGCCGGGAGATGGGCGCCGCGGCCAGAGAGCACGGCGTGAAGCTGATGGAGGCCTTCATGTACCGCTTCCACCCGCGCACGGAGCGAGTCGTGGAGATGGCGCGATCCGGCGCCCTGGGCAAGCTCGAGATGGTCCGAAGCGCGTTCACGTTCAGGCTGAATCGGCCGGACAACATCCGCCTCGACCCCGAGCTGGGAGGCGGCTCCCTCATGGACGTCGGCTGCTACTGCGTCAACGTGAGCCGCACCATCGCTGGCGCCGAGCCCGTCGAGGTCCAGGCGGTCTCCACGCCGGCTCCCAGCGGTGTGGATGCCCGGATGGTGGGGACGCTCCGCTTCGCCGACGGGCTGTTCGCCCAGTTCGACTCCGCGCTGACCATGGAGCGGCGGGAAGTCTATGAGGTCGCGGGAACGGACGCCTGGCTGCAGGTGCCGGACGCATTCCTCCCCGGGGAGGCTGACGTGTCGTTCTTCGAGCACAGGAGGGGCGGCGACGTCGTGGAGCACCAGGTCCCCGGGGCCGACGAGTATCGGCTCATGGTCGAGCACTTCGCGGATTGCGTCTTGAACGACCGGGAGCCTCGCTACGGGGCGGACGAAGCGGCCGCCAGCATGCGCGTGATCGAGGCTCTGTACGAGTCGGCGCGGCGGGGAGGGGTGACGGTGGCAGTGGCATCGTCCTGAGAGGAGGCCCCGTGACCGCGCTCGCCCGCTCCGTTCCTTCGATGGGTCCGCTGGCTCCGGGCCAGCGGATCACGGCGATCGACATGGTTCGGGGCTTCGCCCTCTTCGGCGTGCTCCTGGTCAACATGTACAACTTCGGCGCCTCTTCGCCGGCCTGGACCGATCCGCCGGACCGGTGGGCGTTCTCGGTCATGCGGGTCTTCTTCGAGACCAAGTCGTGGCGGCTATTCTCCTTCCTTTTCGGCTTGGGCTTCTCCATCCAGATGCTGCGCGCGACGGAGCGAGGAGGTGGCTTCCTGGGCATCTACCTGCGCCGGATCGTGATCCTATTCGTGATCGGCATGGGACACGCGCTCTTCTACGACGGCGACATCCTCATGATCTACGCGATCCTCGGGCTCGGCCTTCTCGCGTTCCAGAGGGTCAGTCCCAGGGTCATCCTGGTCGTCTCCCTCTCGCTCCTTGCCGTGTTCCCGATCGAGCGGGCGGTCCGCGCTTTTGGCTCCCCGTCGGCCTCGACGGTGGCTGAGGCCTCGGACCCCGCGGCGGCACGGGCCCGGCTGGAGGAGGCTCGCAGGAGCCATCCCTACGCGGTGGGATCCATCGTCGAAGTGTGGCGGTCGAACAGCGACGCGATCCCACCCCGACCGCTCCAGGATCTGCGGGGACCCGAGTCCAGCTTGGCGCTCTTCGCCATGTTCCTGCTCGGCCTGTACGTGGGGCGCCGGAGGATCTTCCAGGACCTCGACCGACACCGCCGCCTGATCCGACGGGTCTGCGGTTGGGGCCTGGGGCTGGGCTTGCTCGGAATGGCGGTCGAGCGCGGGCTCAACGTGACAACGGGGTACACGGTCTTTCGCGCACAGGTGGCTGGGGCGATGCCGCAGCTCGTCGGGGACGTGGCGTTCGCGTTCGGTTCCACGGCCCTGGCCCTCGGCTACGCCGCGGGCATCACGCTTCTGGCCCAGTCCGGCGCCCGCCGGCTGGTAGCACCCCTGGCACCAGTCGGGCGTTTGGCGCTGAGCGTCTACCTGGGTCAGACGCTCCTGTTCACGACGCTGTTCTACGGGTACGCATTCGACCAGGTGTTTCGCCTCGGACCGGCGGCCGTCACCGCCTACGCCCTCCTGTTCTTCGCGCTGCAGATCGGGATCTGCGCCATTTGGGCCCGTCACTTCCGTTTCGGGCCCATGGAATGGCTCTGGCGGGCGCTCACGTATGGCAGGCGCCCGCCGTTCCGGGTCGCAGCGTAGCCGCAACACTCCGCGTTCCCCCATCCCCGCCCCGCCGCGAGACCTCGCCGGGGCCTGCGAGTTGCACCTCATACGGGGTGTTCGCGAGGTGCGATGGGGCGCTCACGCAGCACTCCCATCGCCCGAACCGAGCCGGACAGGGAGGACAGGCCCTCGCAGCAATGACGACCAGTCGGATCCACCTCTGTTGCAAGGCTGAGACGGTGACTCGAAGCAACGCCAGATCGAGCGGCGGAGGGCGGCAAAGAGTGACTGGAGTCGGGAAATAACTGTTCGGCGCCGGCCCTCTAGACCAGAAGGCAGGAGCCCACTCATGAAGCGTTGGATCTACACCACGTTGACGCTCGCGACCTTCGGGGTGGCGGCGTGCGAGGACGGCACCGAGGCACCGCTGGCACCGGACCTCGGGACCGCCTCGACGGCCGCGTCTCACACCGTCGTGTCTCCCGAGCTCGCCCGCTCGGTCCTCCAGTCACGGGGCGATCGACCGTACTACTCGATCGCCGGGGCGGAAGAGGGCGGCGACGCAGGAGCGGAGTCCTGCGTGGCCCTCGATTTCGAGGGCATTCCCGACGCGACTCAGGTGGGTACGCTCGCCGGCGCGGTGACCGCTGCGTTCGGGACGTCGTGGTACGCCATCGTCGACGTCGATGACGGCGGCAGCGGGGACTTCGCCAACGAGCCCTCATCCATGACGGCTGCGACCCAGATGGACCTGGGCGACGTGGATATCGTCCTGGATCAGCCCGTCACGTCGGTGTCGCTCTCCTACTCGGCCGCCTCCGAGACGCTTCCGATCACTCTGCTGGGGTTGGATGGTGACGGTGCGACGGTGGCGTCCGCGGAGGGCACCACGGTCGGCTTCGACCTGTTCGGCTCGCTCTGCACCGGCGACCCGAACGGATCCTACTGCGCCTGGGACGTCCTCGAGGTCTCCACCGTCGAGCCGCTCATCCAGACGGTCAGGCTGACCGGTGTGGGGTCAGCGATGCTCTTCATCATCGACGACATGGTCCTCTGCGGCGCCGGCGGCCCCGGTGGCGACCCGCCGCCCGTCGAGGACAACGTGAGCATCGACATCAAGCCGGGCAGCGACGAGAATCCCGTCAACCCGAGCGCGGAAGGCAAGCTGCCCGTGGCCCTCTTCGGGAGCGAGGAGCTGGACGTGTCGTCCGTCGACCTCGAGTCCCTCACGCTGGGTGACGGGGTGGACGAAGACACGCCTCTGGCACGAAAGGGTGGCGACCAACCCATGGCTCAGGTCGTGGAGCTCAACGACGACGGGTTCCCGGACCTCATGTTGCACTTCGACGTGGGCGAGATGGTGGAGAACGGAGACCTCACGTGGGAGACCACGGAGGTACAGACCCTGCGCGGAACGGACTTCGTCCGGGTCGTCGGAGGAGGAGGCGAGGCCGACGGTGACGTGGTGGAGGGCGCCGACGTCGAGGAGCCGAGCGATCGCGGTCAGGGCCAGAAGAAGGGGCATGACAAAGGCGAAAGCTGAGGCTCTACCGAGGGTCGATCCGAGCGAGCTTCGGATCGGCCCCGGTGTGGCTCGGTCCAGCGCACAGGAAAAAGAGACGCCGGGGGCTGCGGGTGCGGCCCCCGGCGTCGCGCGTTTACGGCGAGGAGCGTTTCGAAGCAATGGGGCCGGGGCTCAGTCGGACTTGTCGACTCCGGACTGGAGACTCACGCCTCGCCCAGACGCACCAGCGCCAGGCGCGTCAGCACCGGGCCCACGAGCTCGAACACCACGGTGGACCCGATCATGACCGGCAGGATCGTGTCGCCGAGTTCCGGAAAGCGGTCGAGGACGACCAGCGCCATGCCGATGGCTACACCCGCCTGAGGCAGGAGCGCCGGCCCCATCCACCGGCCCCAGCCGGCCGGTGAGTAGGATGTAGGCCGGTCCCAGCACGCCCACGGCTACCAGCGACTCCAGGTGGAGCGACGCCCCGGCCAATAGGAAGAACAGGATCATGAACGGCCCCTCCACACCTTCGATCTCGTGGAAGGGCCGCTCATGGTGCTTGGCCAAGTTGGCCACCACGGTCCCCATGACGATTCCGGTCAGCAGAAACGAGACCTCGAGCCAGAGGGCCAGGCCGAGGCCCAGAAACAAGAAGCCGAGTCCTTCTACCAGGGCGGGTCGGCCCGGGCGCATCCGTCCGGTGAGCATTGCCATCGGTAACCCGGCTGCGACGCCGAGGAGCACCGCGCCAAGCAGCTCCTGGACTCCGACGATCAGGACATCGCCGGTGCTGCCCACAGCCAGGGCACCGGCGCTGGCGAGGAGCATGCTGAACACGACCAGGCCCCAGGCGTCATCCACCGCGACCGTGCCGAGGAGCGTGTCGGTAAAGGGGCCGCTGGCCTCCGACTCGTCCACGACATCGGCCACGGCCGCCGGCGCGGTGGCAGTGGACATGCCCGCGAACAGGAGGGCGGTCGCGACCGGCACACCGATGGCGGCCAGTCCCAGAGCCATCACGGTGACCGCTCCCAGAACGACGGTAGCGGAGAAGTACAGGACGTAGCGGCCATTTCGCGCGAGCCTCGCCCGGGTCAGATGACCTCCCAGCAGGAAGCCCACCATCGTCAGCGCGATGGCGCCGATGGGTGCGAACCACTCCTGGACGACGACAGGGAGCAGGTCCAGTCCGCTCGGTCCGATCAGGAGGCCCGCGACGATCAGGAGGGTGACGCGGGGGAGAGGCGTGCGGCGCCCCAGCAGATCCGCCAGAAGGCCCAGAAGGAACAGGGCACCCAGACTCAGGAAGACCGTGACGAGCTCTTCTGAGGACATGCGTCTCCGCCACTGAGCTGCGTGGCCGCCGGTTCGAGGTCGTCGGTGAGGGCCGGATCGTATCCCACCGGGTCGGCTGCTGGCCGCATGAACGTAGGCAGACCCATCAGGGGCTGCCAGCCGCCGGAGTCCCCCGAACCGACTCCCGAACTCGCGCCGGGTGCTCTATGTTGGCGGCGGTCGTCCGTAGACCGGTGCCCTCGGCTGCTTGCCGGCGCTGGCCTTCCCAGGTGAAAGATGCACGAGGTGGTCGATATGCGAGCCCTGCCGGTCAACGCGCCACGAATCGTCGATCGCGCTGCCCTTCTGCCGGTACTGGCCCTCTTGGCCTGCTCGGCTCCGACCACGGATCCCCTGGACCTGTTGATCACGGGTGCGACCGTCGTGGACGGTTCGGGTCAGGAGCCGTTCGTCGCCGATGTCGGCGTGGACGACGACCGGATCGCCTTCGTGGGGGGCTCGCGCGGTGGGGTCCAGGCCATGGACACCATCGATGCCACCGGGCTCCACCTGACGCCCGGCTTCGTGGACATGCACAGTCATGCGGAGCTGGACGAGACGTGGGGGCGCGACGGACTGCCCTTCGTTTACCAGGGCATCACGACCGCCGTGCTCGGCGTCGATGGCGGCGGCGCCCCGGACGTGGCGGAGGCGCTGAGGGCGTTCTCAGGGGACGGGATCGGGCTCAACGCCCTGCTCTACGTGGGCCACGGCGCGATCCGTCGAACGGTCCTGGGGCGGGAGAACCGCGCGCCCACCGAAGCCGAGCTGGACAGCATGAGGGCCCTGGTACGCAAGGGCATGGAGGAGGGCGCGTTGGGGCTTTCCACCGGTCTGTTCTACACACCGTCCCGCTACGCCTCCACCGAGGAAGTCATCGCGCTCAACCGGGTCGCCGCGGAATACGGCGGCATCTACGACACGCATGATCGGGACCTGGGGGCCGCCTACCAGGGCGTCGGGTACCTGAGCTCCATCCGCGAAGCGATCCGGATCGGCGAGGAGGCCGGCACGCCGGTCATCTTCAGCCACTTCAACGCCCAGGGCGCCCACAACTACGGCCGCGCTCCGGAAGGCGCCGCGCTGGTGGAGGAGGCCCGCGAGCGGGGGGTCGAAGTCTGGGCGGCCCAGCACGTGTACACGGCCACCCAGTCCAACCTCCGGTCGTACGCCATCCCCGACTGGGCGGCGGCGGGGGAGCAGGACGAGATGCTCCGGAGATTCGACGACCCTGACACGGCCCGGGTACTCGACGTCCAGACCATGGAGATGCTGGAGATCCGGGGCGGCGCCGAGAAGATCCTGTTCGGAGATCCCCGGCCCGAGCTGAACGGTCGCACCCTGGCCGAGGTCGCCGAAGATCTGGAGCTACCCGTGCCCGAGGCCGTTCGTCGCATCCTGCGCGACGGCAACGCGGTCGTGATGAACCTGGACCTCTACGACACCGAGAACACGCGCTTCCTGGCCCAGCGGCCGTGGATGATGACGTGCACGGACGGACGGACGCCCCGGCCGGATCAGGAGATCGCCCATCCCCGGCCGTATGGGGCGTTTACGCGGAAGCTGCGGCTGTTCGTCCTGGACGAAGACGTCATCGACCTGCCCTTCGCGATCCGCAGCATGACCGGCTTGGCCGCCGACTTCCTGGGGATCGGGGATCGGGGCTACGTGCGGGAGGGGATGTACGCCGACCTCGCCGTCTTCGACCTGGAGCGAGTCCGTGACAGGGCCACGTTTGCGGAGCCCAAGCTCTACGCCGAAGGTACCGTCCACGTGCTCGTGAACGGCGAATTCGCGCTCAGGAATGGCGAGGCCACCGGGGCCCTCGCCGGTCGTCCGTTGGTCAGGGGCGGGCGTGGGGCGGAGGGCTCCTGAATGCCGGCTGCCTGGGACTCCTCGATGTAGGACTCGGAGCCCGACGCGGGCCAGCGAGGAGGGGGGATCCGAGGGAGCTACCCAAGCACCTCGTCGAGCAGGAAGAGATCGGTCAGGAGCGCCCGGATGTGGATGGTGGCGTTGAGGTTGTCGACGAGCTGGGAGCTGACGCCGTCCTGGCCCGCGACCAGACGGATCGCGGCCCGGGATTTGCGCGCGTCGTCCCCCAGCGTCTCGATCACTGCCCGGTAGTCGACAGCGGGCTCGAGCCCCTCCGCTTCCACGTGGGCGCGGAACCCGTCGGCCAGCCCATCCAGGGCCTGGTCCATCTTGTCGAGGAACTCCCGTAGCTGTCCCCCCGACTTGGCGGCCTGGTCGGAGGCCAAGCCCTGTGCGGCGTACGCGAGGAAGAACTCGTAGCTCTCCTCGATGGCCTCGATCCGTGCCTTCAGCTCGTCTCGGGTCAAGTCAGGCCGTGGGGTGGTCGGTGGGCGTGACACCGGCGGGAGCGCCGGACCCGGCTCCCGGCGTCGGAGCGTCTGCGGGCGCGTCGGTGACCTTCCACTTCTCTGGGTCGAAGTGGCTCAGGAACTCGGTCCGCGTGATCCACCCTTTGATCATGGACCGGGTCAGCCACCACTTCTCGGGCCGGACGGCGAAGTACACGTGCGCCATGATCATGGTGATCAGGGCGACGCCGCAGAGCCCGTGGAGCACGTAGACGACCCCCCAGGTTCCGTCGCCCAGCAGGTACGGATTCAGTGGCAGGAGGGGCGTATCGATGCGCACCATCATGAGAAGCCCCGTAACGATGACGCCCAGGCCCACGGCCACCATGCCGTGATGGTACATCTTGTGGTCGATAGGATACTTCCCGGCCCGCTCGCCGCCCTCCTCCGAGCGGGAGAAGATGCCCTTGAGCTCCGCGACGGCCTCGGCCACGTCCTCTCGCCCGATCCACATGGACCAGAAGTCCCGCCGAATCGAAGAGTCGAGGACGTGCCAGGCCACCAGCACCGCCAGGGCAACGCCGGCGATCCAGTGGATGGTTACCCAGGGGAATTGGATACCGGCGACGGGGAAGAAGGCCGTGATGAGCAAGGCGAACATGGACAGGCTCATCAACCAGTGGAAGGCCCGCGCGGGGCCGCCGTGTCGCGTCACCCGCTCGGGGATCCCCGTCGCCACGCCCGGATCCGGTGGGGCTGCCGGGCTTTCGCCTCGCCTCGATCTCATCCAAACGGCGTGCCCCACCATGAACAGCGCCCCCAGGATGAGCGCGAGCCACATCAGGTCCCAGCCGATCCCGATCCACACCTCCTGACCCCACGGATTCGCCGCCGTGCGCACAATCTCCATGTCAGGCCGTCTCCCTCAGCGCGCGACGGACCAGGTTCCTCATCAACGGGACCTTGTAGTCATTGTGGCGGAGGGGGCGAGCTCGCTGGATCGCCATGATGCCGGCGTTGGCGGCCACCTCTTCGGACTGCCGCTGACCCACCACGGCCTGCTCCACCATGTCCAGCCGCATCGGGTACGGGGCCACGCCGTTCACCGCGAGCCGCACGGCCTGGACCGTGCCGCCCTCGACTCTCATGGCGGAAGCCACGCTCACCAGGGCGAAGTCCCACGCCACCCTGTCTCGCACCTTCTCGAAGTAGAAGCTGGCGTTCGCCCAATCCGGGGGAATGCGGATGGTCGTGAGCAGATCGCCGGGCTCCAGGACGGTCATTCGGGTGATGTCGATGGACGGTCCGATGAAGAAGTCCTCGGCGTCGACGACGCGCTCACCGCCGCGGCTGCGGATGACCATCTTGGCGTCGAGTGCCACGACGGCCGGAGCCGTGTCGGCCGGGTTCACGGCGACACACCGGCTGGCTCCGAACACGCAGTGCTCCCGGTTCATGGCCTGGGGTGCGGCGGCGTAGCACGTGTTGCCGCCGGCCCGGTAGCACGGCCATCCGCCACGGTAGTACCAGCACCGCGTGTCCTGACACAGGTTGCCGCCCAGCGTGCCCTGGTTGCGGATCTGCGGCGTGGCGACGAGGCCCGCCGCTTCGGCCAACAGGCCGAAGCGCTCCCGGATCGCCGGATGGGCGGCTACGTCCGTCAGCGACGTCATGGCGCCGATCTCCAGGCCGCCGTCGTCGGTCTCGCGGATTCCCGTGAGCTCGCCGATGGCGCCCAGCTCGATGACGGCCTTGGGCCGCTTGATCCGGTCCTTGAACCAGTCGAAGCTGTCGAGGCCGCCGGCGAGGACCCACGCGTCGCGGCCGTGACGGTCCAGCAGCTCGACCGCGTCGTCGATGCTGGCAGGCTGGAAGAGCTCGAACCCCGGGATCATGTCACGCATCGTGGCCATTGGGTCGGGTCTCCTATACGTGCGTCTCGAGGGGACGGTAGGGTTTTTCGGTGCCCTCGATGGCGGCGAGAATGACGTCGGTGGTGAGAGGTGTCCGGCACAGACACTCGCCGCCCAGCGCGTCGGCCACCGCAGAGGTGATGGCAGCGGACCCGGCGCCCACGGGCGGCTCGCCGATGCCGCGGGCGCCAATCGGCGTCTGGGGATCAGCGATATCCACCGCCCCCCACCGGGGGCTCAGGGGCACGTCCAGGATTCCCGGTGGTCGAGCCGTGTAGAACCGCTTGGCAAAGGGCACGCCCCACTTCGGGTCGTAGACCCACTTCTGACTGCGGGCGATGCCGAAGCCCTGAATGCAGCCACCGTGGATCTGCGAGGCGAGGCTGCGGGGATGGACGACGGTGCCGCAGTCGGCAACCCCGGTGAACTCCTTGATCTCGAGGGCGCCGGTCTCCGTGTCGATCTCCACCTCCGCCAAGCCGACCACCCACGACCACGTGGAGCCGTCGTGGGGATAGGTGTCCTTGGCGGCGGCGACGAGGCCGGTGCCAGCCAGCCCCGTGGCAGACGCCTGCGTCATGGCGTGCAGATCCTCGGGCAGCTCGTGGCCGTCGTAGGCGCCACCGAGCTCGATGGCTCGCTCGGCTGCGCGGGCCAGGGTCATGCCACGGCCCGGGTTGGCGCGTTGGAAGACGCGGCCGTCCCCAACGTCGTAGGCGTTGGGCGATCCACCCAGATCGCGCGCGGCGATCTCCTGGAGCTTGCGCTTCGCCTGCGTGGCCGCGGCATGGTTGGCCCGGGTGTGGGCATGGATGGTCTGGCTGCCGGCCTGGACCGACGACCACGGCTGATGGCGGGACGAGTCCCCCCAGACCACGACCACGTCGTCCCACGCGAGGTCGAGCAGGTCGGACGCCGCACGGGCCGTGTCGGCGATGGAGTGCGTGCCCAGGTTCCCGATGCCCTGGTGTACGTAGAGCTTCCCGTCGGGGCGGATGACGAGCAATCCGTCGAACCCGGTCGATCCACCCACGAACGGGCTCAGACCCACGCCGATGCCGGTCACCTTGGTGCCGTTCCGCTCGCCACTGCGAGAGATCCGCTCCTCCCACCCGAAGATCTCCGCGGCCTTGTCCAGGGCTTCTTTCGGGTAGGCGCTGGTGAGGGACCCTTTGTTGGGCCCGACCCAACCGTCGTTGGCGGGGGCGTTGAGGCGCCGGATGGCCACCCGGTCCATGCCCAGCTCCCGGGCGGCCTTGTCCATGAGGGGCTCGAGCATGCCGATGATCTGGGCGCCGCCCGGGGCCCGCTGAGCCGACCTGGGCGGCGTGTTGGTGAACACGGACACGCCCTGGAAGCGCATGTGCTCCGGCTGGTAGGTGAGGGAGGCGACCGTGGCGGCCGTGAACGCGTCGCCGGAACGTCCGTAGGGGCCCTGGTCCTGAACGATGTACAGGTCGAGCCCGGTCATGCGGCCGTCGTCCCGGAAGCCCATCTTTGCCCAGGCCTGGAAGCCCGGTCGGGCCCGGCCGATGTAGTTCTCTTCGTAGCGCGTCACACGCAGCATGACGGGCCGGCCCACCTTCTGCGACAGCAGGGCCGTCATGGCCATGGTGGGGTGGGCGGTGATCTTGCTGCCGAATCCGCCGCCGCAGAACTCGGCCACTACGACCAGGTCCTCCAAGTCCATGTCCAGCATGCCCGCCAACGACGCCCGGCAGCGGGCGGCGCTCTGGGTGGAGACGTGGATGTGGAGCTTCCCGTTCTGCCAGTACGCCATGCAGCTTCGAGGCTCCATGGGGTGGTGCGTGAGCGACTGGTGGACGAGTGTCTCCTCGACGATGACGTCGGCCTCCTCGAACCCGGCTGCCACGTCTCCGATGCTCCACTCGAATGCAGGCTCACCCATGGGCAAGCGGCCCTCGGGCGCCCCGTCGAAGTCGGTCGCGGTCCACTTGTGGGTCCGCATCTCGCGCACGTCGTCGTCGATGTGGTAGACGTTGCCTTCGAGGCGCGCGTCCGGTCCGTCCGGGCGCAGACTGAGAAGCGGGTCCAGCGCGAAGGGCAACGGCTCGAGGTCGACCTCGATGCGCTCGACCGCTTCGGCCGCCGTGGCTTCGTCGATCGCCGCCACGGCGAGGATGGGTTCACCTTCGTAGACGGGCTCCATCGTGAGGATGGGCTCGTTCGGCGTCGTGGCCTCAGGAGTGTCGTCCGCGGTCAGGATGCCGAGAACTCCTTCCATCCGGAGCGCCTCGCTGGCGTCGATCCGCCGAACCCGGGCGTGGGGCATGGGGCTCAAGAGCATCTTGGCGAACGCCATGCCCTCGGCCCGGAAATCCTCGGCGTACCTGGCGCGTCCCGTGATCTTTGCCACCAGGTCCGGAGGGGCGATGTCCCGTCCGATCGTCTTTTCGGCCATCGTTCAGCCCCCCGTCACGCCGTCGTGCGGCTGAGCTCGGCCGCACGCATCGCGCAGTTGAGGATCTTGTTGTAATCACCGCACCGGCAGAGGTTGCCCGACAGCGCATGGGCCGCCTCCTCCCTGGTGGGGTCCGGATTCGTCGCCACCATGGCAGCCATGCTCATCACGAAGCCCGGGGCGCAGAAGGCGCACTGGAAGCCGCCTTCGTCCACGACGGCCTGCTGCACCGGATGGAGGGTGCCGTCCGCGGCCGCGAGCCCCTCGATGGTCGTGATCTGCCGGCCCCGGACCTGGTGGGTGAGCAACGAGCACGAGTAGTGATTCACGCCGTCGATCAGCACCGTGCACGCGCCGCACTCGGCCCGGTCGCACCCCAGCTTGGTGCCCGTGAGGCCGAGCTTGTAGCGGAGCGTCATGGCCAGCGTCTCGTGCGGCAGCACGTCGACGCGCCGCTGT
This sequence comes from Gemmatimonadota bacterium, assembly GCA_039586035.1. Classification (GTDB taxonomy): domain Bacteria; phylum Gemmatimonadota; class Gemmatimonadetes; order Longimicrobiales; family Gaopeijiaceae; genus JBDHHQ01. Next base: position 59,637 of record JBDHLD010000013.1, read on the forward strand.
TGCCCGTTGACGCTCAACGTGATCAGCCGCTCGACGGAGCCCTGGGCCGTGGGCCGCGCCGACAGCGACCCGGGGCCACGGAAGAGGTAGCCGGACGCCGAGACGGCCGCACCGGCCGCAATAACGCCCTTGATGAACGTTCTCCTGGAGTAGCTCTTGGGGCCTGCGTCCAGGATGATCTCCACGTCATCCATCGAGCCGCATCCTCGTCTGCGGGTGACCATCGCCCTGGGGGTGGGGATGCGCGCGAGGCCGGACTCGCACTCGGGTCCTCGCACGGCCCATCCGCTCAGATCTGAATCTCTCCAAGATAGGGGCCGGGTCCGGCGGGGGCGAGGCACGAAACCGCGGCGAGAGCGGACAGGGCCGGTCAGGCGCCCCTCTGGGACATCTCCTGCATCAGCGCGTGGAAGCGAGGGTGGTCACGCAACGAATCCATATCGGGATCTTGCTCGAGCCACTCCCGATTCCCGAACCCGTTCGCGACCGCGGCGGCGAGGCAGTCCAGGGCTTCGTCCACCTGACCCTCGACGGCGTACAGGCACGCCACGTTGTAGCGGACACCGGCATCGTCGGGGTCGATGGCCAGGGCGCGCTCGGCCCAGTGGAGCCCGGCGGCCCGTTCTCCGATCCGGCACAGGGATACGGATCGCATGGTCGCGGCTCGCGGGTCGTCGGGGTTCAGCTCCATATGGCGCTCCGCCACGTCCTTCGCGGTGCGGTAGGCCTCGCGCGCCGCCTCGTGGTCTCCCATCGCCTCGTACGACTGGGCGGCGAAGAAGGCTGCGTGGTAGTCCTCACGAATCTTGTTGGCCTCCTCGAAGAGCGAAGCGGCTCGCTGCGAGTCGCCGTGCTGGAAGCACGCTCGGGCGAAGAAGTACCTGGCCTCGAAGAGTCCTGGATCCAACGCGATGGCGGTCTCGAAGGACTCCCTGGCTTCGTCGATACGCCCCATGAGGAAGAGCGCCGTGCCCCGGGCGGAGTGGGCCTCGGCCAACTCGGGATCCAGGGCGAGGGCTCGGGCGCTGGCCACGTCCGCCTCGGCGAGATCGGCGTCGCTCTCCGGATAGTAGATGCACAGGGTCGAGTGGGAGTCAGCCAGCCCCGCGTAGGCCATGGCGTACGCCGAATCTATGGCGATGGCGTGCTCGAACATCTCCCGGGCGTACTCGAGGCTCTTGCGCCTGACCTGATAGAGGAACTGGCGCCCCCGGAGGTAGAACTCGTAGGCGCGCACGTCCGAGGTGGGGACCTTGGCCAGAGCACGCCGTTCGCTGGCGGCCAGGATGAGCTCAAGCGCGTGGGCCACGTTGGCGGCGATCTCGTCCTGGATCATGAAGACGTCTTCCATGTCCCGATCGAAGTGATCGGACCAGAGGGAATAGCCGTCCGCGACGCCCACCAGCTGAGTGGTGATCCGAAGGCGGTCGCCGGATCGCTGGACGCTTCCCTCCAGGACCGCTGCCACGCCCAGCTGGTGACCGATTTCCCGCACGTCCTCCCGGACGCCCCTGTGCGCGAACGCCGACGTGCGGGAGGCCACGTTCAGGCCCCGTACCTTGGTCAGGGCGCTGGTGATCTCGTCAGCGAGCCCATCCGCCAGGTAGGCGTTCTCGGGATCGTCGCTCAGGTTCTCGAAGGGCAGGACCGCGACGGACTTGCCACTGTGCTCGGGGTCCTTGTGGGGTCCGTGCTGGGGGCCCGGCGCCCCGAATCGCCAGGCGAGCGCGAGCACGATGGGGAACGCGGCCAGCCAGAGTGCCACGACGAGCTCGGGAAGCCCAGCGGGCACGATGGCGCGCTCGGCCGCCCAGGACGTGAATTCCAGAACCCCCCAACCGCCCGCCAGATAGATCCCCCCGATCTGCGGGACGCGGCGATAGAGAAGCTCCCGAATCAGGCCTCTAGGCAAGGCGACGCTCCTAACCGGCCATGGCACTCTGGGGCTCGTTGACCAGACCCAGCTCCCGTGCTGCCAGCTCACGGATCCGGTATTTCTGGACCTTGCCCGTCACGGTGAGCGGGAAGGTCTCGACGAACATGATGTACCGAGGCACCTTGAAGTGGGCCAGACGGTCACGAAGGAATGCGCGCACCTGGGCATCCGTGATCTCGGCACCCTCGCGCGCCTTGACCCAGGCGCAGACCTCCTCACCGAGCAAGGCGTCGGGGACCCCGACCACCTGGACGTTCTCGACGTCGGGGTGGGCGTGGAGGACTTCCTCGATCTCCCGAGGATAGACGTTTTCTCCGCCCCGAATGATCATGTCCTTGATGCGGCCCGTGATGCGGACGTAGCCGCTGGGCTCTCTGACGGCCAGGTCGCCAGTATGAAGCCAACCGTCCCCGTCGACGGCCTCGGCGGTGGCTACGGGATCTGCGTAGTATCCCAGCATGACGTTGTGGCCCCGGTCGCAGAGCTCGCCTTGCTCACCGTCCGGTAGATCGCGCCCGGTCTCTGGGTCCACGACCTTGACCTCGATACCGGGGATCGGCTTTCCCACGGTGCCGACGCGCCGGTCCACGGGATCGTCGAGCAGTGTCTGTGTGATCACGGGCGATGCTTCGGTGAGACCGTAGGCGATGGTCATCTGACGGGCGCCCATGTCACGGATGACCCGCTTCATGAGCTCCACCGGGCAAGGCGCTCCCGCCATGATGCCGGTGCGTAGGGACTGCAGGTCACGCCCCGGGAACGAAGGGTGCTCGAGCATGGCGATGAACATGGTGGGAACGCCGTAGATGACGGTGGCTCGTTCGGCTTCCATGCAGTCCAGCGTGGCCTGAGCCTCGAAATACTCGCCCGGGACGAGTATGGCGGAGCCGTGAACCAGGGACCCGAGCGTGCCGATGACCGCGCCGAAGCAGTGGTAGAACGGCACCGGGACGCAGATACGGTCAGCCGACGACAGCCGCTGGCAAACGCCCACGTAAAACGCGTTGAGCAGCAGGTTGCGGTGACTGAGCAGCACGCCCTTGGGGGCACCGGTCGTGCCGGACGTGTACTGCAGGATGACGGAATCGCCCGGATCCAGCCCGCTCTCCACGGCGTCGAGGGCTGTGCGCTCGATCTCCGTACCGCGCCGAATCATCTCCGACCAGGCGATCATCCCGGGTCCCGGCTCCCGATCGATGGCGACGACCCAACGTAGATCTGGAGCGGCCGGACTCGAGAGGCTCCCGGGCAGCGTGTCCGCGAGCTCGGGGACCACCTGCCCGAGCATGGAGAAATAGTCCGAGGACTTGAAGCGTTGGATCAGGAACAGCGCCTTGGCGTTCGATTGCCGAAGCGCGTACGCGAGCTCTTCGACCCGGTAGGCTGGATTCACCGTCACGAGCACCGCGCCGATCCGCGCAGCCGCCAGCTGCAGGATGACCCACTCGGGCCAGTTGGTGGCCCACACCGCCACGTGATCCCCGGGCTCGATCCCCAGAGCGAGGAGACCTGCCGCGGCCCCGTCCACGAGCCCATCGAGGGACTCGTACGTCACCCGGACTCCACGCTGTGGGAAGACCAGCGCCTCCCCCTGAGGGTTCTGGGCGGATACGGATCGGAGAACCTGTCCCAGTGTGAGGCCATCGACCCAGGGTTCTGGCACGTTGCACCAGCCTTGTGAAGGAATACGCGTCTTGCCCTTCAAAAAGCTGGAGGGGCGGGAGCCGTCACGATATCGGGTTTTCGCTGAAGCGGCTGTGGGGATTTCCGGGAACGGAGCCCGCGGAGCGGGGCGTCCCAGGCCCTCCGGCTCCCAGTGACGGAACCGCGGAAAGGGGTACGGCGACGTCCACGTCGCCCATCGGGGACTATTCCCGACAGACACCCGTCCGGGGAGCCCGTAGACTACTATTGCTGGGAAATGACCGCTGGAGTGAGGGGCCCAGTCTCCCTCTTCAGTGGAGGCTGGACCCTCCTCCGAAGATGAAAGGAGGATCTCATGAAGACCCTGACCCACTACCGGCCGCTGCTCGAGGGTGGCTTGAAGCCCTGGACGCCCTTCTCGTTCGAGAATCGGCTGCGTCGCCTCTTCGGCCCGGAACTGATGCCCGAATTCCTCGAAGAACCTTTCGCGTGGACACCCGTGATCGATTTGGTGGACGTGAATGGTGAGCTCGTGCTGACCGCAGAGCTCCCCGGGATGAAGCTCGAGGACGTGGACATCGAGGTCGTGGACAACGTCCTGACCTTCAAGGGCGAGAAGAAGCACTTCGAGGAGTGGAAGGACGCCCACTACAAGGTGGCGGAGCGCAACTACGGGATGTTCGAGCGCTCGTTCACGCTGCCGCGGGCGGTGATGGTCGACAAGATCCACGCCGAGTTCAAGAACGGCATCCTGACGGTCCATCTGCCGAAGACGGAGGAGGCCAAGGGGCGCCGGATCAAGATCGAAGCCAAGTAGCTTCCGACTCGGTAAGGATCGAGGCGTTGGGGGAAGGACGCACCATGCCCTTCCCCCTCTGTCTTTCCGGCTGCAGGGTCGAAACGCCCATCGTCGAGCCGCGCGTCGGCCGCTCCTCAGGGCGGCGACGCCGTCACCGGCTCGGCGGAGCCGCCGATGGCCGGTCCGCGCCGGTCAGGCCGATGCGACGGTCCGCGCCACCAAAGCGGCCACCACGTAGCAGGCTGCCCCCAGCAAGAGTAGCCCACGTCCCCCCAGCTCCATGGCCACGAGGATCGCGGCCGAGGCTCCCAGCACGGACGTGACGCCGTTGGCCGCCCAGGCCCACGCCACGCCACCGCGGTTCCCACGGAACAGTCGGAGCCCGGAAGGGAAGGGTATCCCCATCACGACCGCGGGAATCGCGATGACCCCCAGGGCGATGGCGATACGCCCTCCGACGGGCAGCGCGGCGGCGGAGCCCGCCCACGGGGCGGCCAGCGCGATCAGCGTCGCCAGCAAGGCCACGACGAGACAGGCTCGGGACGTCCATTCGCCCGAAAGCCGGTCCGAGAACGCGCTCCCCAGTCCCGAGAAGGCAAGAAGAGCCGCCAGCGTCGCCGCGGCGGCATAGACAGGATGGCCGAGCAGCAAGCTGAGCCGCTGGATTCCGGTCATCTCGATGAAGACGTAACCGAAGCCCAGGGCTCCGAAGTACACCGCGCTCCGGCCGACCGACCGAACGTCCCGGCGCCTGAGCAGCATGAGGCCAGGCAGCCCGATGAGGAAGAGGGCCAGGAGGCCGCTCTGGATCAGCGTGGCCGCCACCGCCAGTGATCCCCATTCGGCGAACGGGAGCCAGGTCCCACGCTGCCGTGTGAGCAGATCGGGCCAGGCGCCGATCCGGAGGAACCGACCGAAGTAGGGCCGGTCGTCGGTCGTGGGCTCGACGCGGAAACGGAAGCTCTCCGCGAATGCGCTCGCCTGTCCGGCCTCGCCCGCCGCCGCTCGTGCCGCCCGGACGAACGTCGGCGGTTCCAGGAGGTTGAAGGTGGGGGTCCCGACCTCGGGCCAGTCCAGGTCGAAACGCCGCTCTGCCGCGAACGCAGCGAGGCGTTCCAGATGGGCAGGCCGGAGTCCCTCCGGACGGACCAACAACGTGCCCGTGGCCCAGCTCCGCACAAAGGCCAGGGCGCCGCCCACGTCCTCGACGCCTTCGGCCCGTAGCGCCTCGGCCGCCGTGAGCAGGACGCGGACGTTGTCCCGGGGCGGCGTTCGCGTCCAGCGAGTGATCGCCACCACGCCGCCAGGGGCCAGGACTCTCAGGTAGGCCCGATATGCCTCCACCGTGTTGAGGTAGTCCTCGCCCAGGGAGTAGATGCCCGCAGCCGCCGTGGTGAGCGCACCGGAGAGCGGCAGGACGACCACGTCGAACCGCTCCTCCGTGCGCGCCAAGAACGCACGCGCGTCTCCGATGACCATCCTCACGTCGCTCCGAAGCGCGATCCGGGACGCGGGGTCGACGGCCGAGTCAGCCAGGGCCACCAACGGGGCCACCAACTCCACCCCGGTCACCGACTCGGCGTCGTGGGCGAGGGCGCTCAGGATCTCCAGGCCGCCGCCGGACCCCAGCACCAACACGCGGCCGGGCCGAGCGACCCGGAACGCCGCCGCTGAGGGAAGCCAGTCCGTGAAGCGCAGCGCCTCCGTGAGCCCCCGCCAGTGCGTGGCGGCTCCCGCCGCCTCGCCGTCGACGAACAGGGCGGTTTGCCGCGGCAGGGATCCCACGTAGGAGAGACTCAGTCCCGGCGCGTGCCGGAACGCTGGGGCCTCCACGGCCACCGCCCACCCCGTCGGTGACCATGCTTCCCCTGATCGTCGTGCTTCGGGAAAGGCCTCGACCTGCGGAAGTCCCTTGAACGGAGAAAGCCGGGCCTGCCAGGGTGGCGCCAAGACACACCACAGGGCCGCTGCCAGCGGTACCGCCGCCAGCGCCAGGCGGCCGCGGCTCCGGGACGGGGAGAGCACCGCGACGGCCGCGCCCACGGCTGCCATGCCCACCGCGCCCGCGAGCGCCCGATCGGGGGGGGCCGCCACGAGAAGCAGGAGCGCGGCTCCGCTCCCCGACCCGGACCCCACCAGATTCCACGCGTATATCCGCCCCACTCGATGCTCGGCGGCCATCAAGGCGATGCCGATGGCGGCGGCCGCGACCAGGAAGGGGCCGGCCAACGAGGCATACGTGAGGGCCAGCCAGAGCCACTGGCTCCGGTCCCAAAGGAGCTGGGTGGGCTCGAACGGCATGCGGTTGACCACCGAGATCCCCGCCACGAGGGTCAGCGGGAAGGCCAGCGCCAGGGTCTGGAACCAGACACCCAACCTGGGGGCGATCCGTTCCTCCAGCACGACCAGGACCGCTCCACTGGCCCCGAACCCCAGAAGGGCCACCCCAATGGCCATGTAGGCGAAGTGGTGGAAGCTCTCGGTGGCGAAGAGGCGCAGCAGGAGCACCTGTGCCGCGAGCACCGCGGCCGAGACCCAGAATACGGCTGGACCGGTGCCCCGGGCCGGCATGGATCTCAGCGCACGCCGCTGAGGAAGGGCACGAATCGCACGGGAAGGAGTGCCTGGGTCGTCACCTCTCCCGCGCGGTCCTTCCTGACCAGGATCAGGTTCTGGATACCATAGATGCTGCCCACGGGGATCACCATCCGCCCGCCCTCGGCCAGCTGCTCGACCAACGGCGGGGGAATGAAGCCTGCGGCCGCCGTAACGATGATCGACTCGAACGGCGCCTCCTCCGGCCATCCGTAGTAGCCGTCGGCGTGTCGGACCTGGATGTTGCCGTACCCGAGACGCTCCACCCTGTCGCGGGCCGCGTCGGCGAGGACCCCGAAGATCTCGATGGTGAACACCTCGGCGCCGGTCTGGGCCAGCACGGCTGCCTGATACCCGGATCCGGTGCCGATCTCCAGGACCTTCATGCCTGTGCGTGGCGATAAGAGCTCGGTCATGTAGGCCACGACGTAGGGCTGAGAGATGGTCTGACCGTGTCCGATGGGCAGCGGGTGGTCGCCGTACGCTCGGTCCACGTCCTCGGGACGCACGAACTCGTGCCGTGGGACTCGGCCCATGGCGTCGAGCGTGGACCGGTCCTCGATCCCGTTGGCCTCGAGCTGATCCCGCACCATCCGAGAGCGGGCCGCCTCATGAGTGGCGTCCTGGGGTGCGAAGAGCACCAGAGAGCCCAAGGCGCACAAAGCCCCGCGTCGCATTCTACCTCCCGGGCCGACACGCAGGGGACGGCAGAGCCCGTCCCGAGCAGCTACCCCGCCTGTTCAACGGTATCGGGCGGGGCGACCTGGCGGCAATCGGGCGATCTACGACCGCCGCGTCGGGAGTTCCTCGACGATTGGCTCGGGCCCGAGGCGTTCACGCCGGTCTCCGGGCGCACCGGGCCGGGAGTCGCGTCGGGGGATCCTCAGGGGCGACTCATCGTGCCACCGGCGTCACCGGCGCCGGTCCGTCCGTCCGGACGGCCTGGGCGGCCGGTCCCTCCTCCCAATCCTGGGCGCTGGAGAGGTTGGGCATGCCCCAGCTCCGTCCGTTCCACCCTTCGAAGCCTTCCATTCGGAAGACCCAGAGCCCCGTCACCATGTCGCTCAGCACGATGAGCCCGTCGCTGTTGCGGATATCCACGCCCCACGCCCCCGTGTTGACGTTGTTCTCGCCTCGGGATTCGTGGGGGCCGCCGTAGGTGTCGTACGAGGCCCAGGTCACCGGCCGATAGGGGTCGAACATGTTGAAGACCTGGAAGCCGTCCTCGTACGCCGCGACGAAGACGAAGGGCCAGCGGACTTCGTGGTTGTGAGCGAGGTTGCGCCAGTTGGCGGTCCACGCGGAGGCTGGGTAGTCGAGGGTGGTCCGACCCTCGTCCCAGGCGGCGCCCGTATCGAAGATCCTCAGGGGTGCGTACTGGTACTCCGTCTCGGCCACGGCGAAGCGGCCGTCCGGCGTGGGCGTGAACGTATGACCAGAGTTGACGCCGGACACGCCCGTGATGGACAGGAGCAGCTCCGGGTTGTCCAGGTTCGTGATGTCGAGGACGAAGTAGCCGCCGGTGCCTCCACCCCAGAAGCGGTCCTGGCCGGTCGCGAGGTCGTATCCGACGAAGAAGTCGTGCCAGCTGCCCTGACCCCCTCGAAGCGCCCAATACGACGTTTCCGGGTTCGCGATACGAGCGACCAGCGCGCCGTCCTGGTCTCCCTCCACGAAGCGCCCCATGTCGTAGACGTGGGCATACTCCGACCGGGTCGTGGTGAATAGCAGCGGACGTCCATCCGAATGCTTGTACATGTAGATGTTGTGGAAGCCCCCCTCCACGTCCGGCTCCCGAATGCGGCCCACCTCTCGAATCCGGCTCGGGTCCGGCAGCCCCGTCACGTCGAAGACGATCGCACCCAGGTCCGCGTCGGGACCGCCCTGCCCGAACTGTGTGGATTGGACGTAGTAGTAGCGGCCGTCGTGCTTGAAGTAGCGCCCGTCCAGAGCACCGGATCCCTGGTGGAGCGAAGAGTTCTCGATCCGCCAACGGTAGATCACCTCGGCGTTGTTGGGATCCGCCACATTGATGACGTCGAAGCCGGTGGGGTCGAAGCGCTTGGAGACGTACACGTACGGTCGGCTCTCCTCCTGCTCGATCTCCACGTCGGCCACGTGCAGATAGCCACCGAGGGGCACATGGGACAGCACCTGGACGTTGTCCGTGCCCCGCGCTCCCGGAGCCAACGCGTCTCCCGGCCGGCCCATGCGGATCGGCCACGGCCCAGGATTCTGGCCGCCCTGGGCCGCCAGCTGAGCAGCGCACAAGAGCGCGGCCGCCGCGACGACGAGGCAGAGAAGCCGGGCAGAAACCGGACACCGGATGGCCGCGGTGTGGATCACGATGGGCATGGAGGCGCTCCGCCAGCGGGTTTGCCGAGGAGGGTTGCAAGCCTCTACTGGCCCGAGAGTGCGTACGGCAGCTCGGGGTCGACCCCTCAGCTCACGTCGTGGGCGACCGTCACCCTCGCCGTCCACGGCCTAAAAGGGGCGGGAATGTACGCGCCACCGCAAACGGTGGCTACGGGGCCACGACCTGGTTTGGCGACGCACCCTAGTGGGTGACGACGCGCTCCAACGTCCTCGCCTGCGAAACCCATTTCGCCACGGTTCCTGGACCCGGGAGCTGGCGCACCATCCTCTTCGTGCGATTCACTTCCTGCATGCGGGTGGCAAGGTTCACCGAGTTGCGACGCCTGAGCTCGGGCACCGAGTCCACGCCGGCGGCCTCCAACAGCTCGGCGTACTCACCGCCGATGCCTCGCACCCGCATGAGGTCGGCGTGGTTCACCCATTTGAGGATCCTGCCCTCATCGAGCTCGCAGTCCCGGCAGATCTGCCGACGCCCCTTCTTCGTTGCGCCGGCTTTCAGCAGCGCGCCGGTGCTGCCGATGCCACCCTTCTTCAGCTTCCCGGCGAGCCGAGGGCCGATGCCCTCGATGGTGGTCAGCTTGGCCATGATGTGGTTCTCCTCCGTATCGTGTCCGAACACTCTCCCCGGTCGCGAACGAGCCGTGGGCCTCGGCGCCTATTGACCGGGGCACCCTCGGAAAGTCACATGCGAGGGGAGACGGAGGGTGATCCCGCTCTACCGATGTGACCCGAGGGCCACCACCGCTGTCTTCAAGGCTCGGAGGACGACGATTTGGACACGACGCTTACAGACGAGCAGCTGGTGCAGCGCATCCGCGAGTCTCCCACGGACGACGTGCGGGCTTTCGAGGCTCTGGTTGACCGGTACGAAGGGCGGGTGCTCACGAACTGCCGCTTTCTGTCGGGCTCCGCAGCGGACGCTCCGGACCTGGCGCAGGAGGTCTTCGTAAAGGTGTTCTTCGGATTGGCGAGGTTCGAAGGGCGTTCCAGCCTCAGGACGTGGCTGGAGCGGATCAAATCGAACCACTGCATCAACTACGTGAAGAAAAAACGCCCGACCTATCTGGACGTGGACGCCCCCGAGATGCAGGGGGCCGAACAGCTCCACGCGGACGCGGAGGCGGAGGACGTCCTGGAGGCGGAGGACGAGGGCCGACGGATCCGCCGCGTCCTCGACCAGATGAGCGACAGCCTCAGGGTCCCTCTTCTTCTACGCGACATGGACGGCTTCACCTACGATGAGATCGCCGATCAGCTCGGCATCGGCCTCTCGGCCGTGAAGATGCGGATCAAGCGGGGTCGGGAGCAGTTTCGGCGGCTCTACGCCGAGCTCGATCAGGCGGCGGTCGGCTTGGGGGGCATAGCTCAGTGACAGACGACGCGAACGGCGACGCGGCTTCGCCGGACCAGGATCTGGGCGAGCCCATCGCGGAGCTCGCCGCCCTCCAGGAGGCGGTTCCCGAGCGCTTCGCGCAGCGGATCATCGGCGCGGTCCGGCGGCGTCAGCTGACGTCGGAGTTCGTCGGGCTCTGGTGGACCGGGCTCGGACGGGCGCTGCTGGAATTCATCGGGTTGGCCATGGGTCTCATTGGAATCGGCGAGCAAGCCGACGGAAGCGAGTGACAGATGACAGCTCAGATCAGGGATCAGTTCATCGCGGTGTACCAGGGGGTCGTCGAGTCACTGATCGCCTGGACGCCGCGGGTCGTGCTGGCGGTGGTGTTCATCCTGGCGGCGCTCATCGTCGCCCGGATCCTCGAACGGGTCGTCAGGGGGCTGCTGGTGCGCCTGAAGTTCGACTCTCTTCTCGAGCGAGTCGGGGTCGACCAGGCGCTGCAGAAGATCGGCATCCGTGAGTCGATCAATGTCGTGATTCCCAGGATTCTGTACTACCTGCTCCTCGTGCTTTTCGCCCAGACCGCGGCCGACGCCATCGGACTCGTCGCGGTCTCGAACGCCATCTCCTCGTTCATGGGGTATCTGCCCAACCTGATCGCCGCACTCCTGATCGTGATGCTGGGAGGCGCCGCGGCTCAGTTTGCCGGTCGAGCCGTGACCGAGGCCGCCTCGAACTCCGGTATCGAGTTCGCCTCGTCCCTCGGAAGCGTGGTGTCCGGCGTTCTGTTCTTCGTGCTGGGCATCATGGCCGTCGGCCAGCTACAGATCGACACCGAGATCGTCAGAGTCGTCACGACCGCGCTACTGGCCGGCTTGGCGCTGGCCTTCGGTCTGGCGTTCGGGTTGGGCTGCCGTGAGGTGACCCGGAACATGATCGCCGGATTCTACGCCCGGAAGGTCTTCGAGCTCGGACGGGAGATCGAGATCCGGGGAGAGCGAGGCGAGCTCAAGTCCATCACGCCGACCCAGACGCTGCTACAGCAGGGCGACCGTGTCGTAGCCGTGGCCAACTCGACCTTCCTGGACGGCGTGGTCAAACAGTAGTCCGGACCGTAATATCCCCCTCGACCGGCTCGGTCTCTCGGCTCGTTGCTCATCGAGGCGGACGACCGACATCCGCGCAGAAGACTCCGGCGGCGATTCGACCCTGCGAAAGGGCCCACGGGCGCCATGTGACTTCTCGCCAACCACGCGGTCTATAGGGACGAGACACGATGGACGTCCCGAGCACTGCATGAATGGAGAGAACGATGACGCTGGCCTGGATCATGATCGCCTGGTTCGTCATTTCGCTGCCGATCGTCAAGTGGGCCGAAGAGGACGAGGATCGCCCTTTCGTCGCCCGTCATCCTCAGAATTGAAGGAGCACACGCATGTCTCTCGCGAAGCATATCGAGATCACAGCGGAATCCAACGAGAGCTTCGACGCCGCGATCGCCGCCGGGATCGCCAATGCATCGAAGACGGTCCGGAACATTCGCTCGGCGTGGATCAAGGACCAGCAGGTGTTCGTGGACGGCGGTCAGGTGGCCACGTACCGGGTCAACATGAAACTCACCTTCATCGTCTCAGACGATTGAGGAACGCCAAATCCTGGAGGTAGAACCATGTCAGGACTCGCAGAGCTACTTCTCGGACAGCTGTCCGGATCGACCGTCTCCCAGTTGGGCGACGCCATCGGCAGTGATGGAGAGAAGACGCAGACGGCACTCGCGGCTGCGCTTCCACTCCTGATCGGCGCCCTGTCCCGCAACGCCGCCGAACCGGATGGCGCCCAGGCCTTGCATGCAGCGTTGGGCCGGGACCATGACGGCTCCGTCCTCGACGACCTCACCCGGGCGTTCGGTCAGGAATCGCAGACCGACGGCGAGAAGATTCTCGGCCATGCGCTCGGGAGCCGGAAGCAGACCGTGGAGGCCGGCGTGGCCCGCGCCAGCGGCCTCGACTCCGGACAGGCCACGAAGCTGATGGCGACGCTCGCACCGATCGTCATGGGCGCTCTGGGCCGAAAGCAGCGATCAGACGGGCTCGATGCAGCAGGGCTCGCGGGGCTGCTGACACAGGAACGGCAGGGCATCGAGAATAACAGCGCTGCCGCGAGCCTGATCGGGGGCCTGCTGGATCAGGACGACGACGGAAGCGTCATCGACGACCTGGGCAAGCTGGGTGCCGGTCTGCTCAAGGGATTCATGCGGGGCAATTGACCGGCCAGGGCCCAGCTGCCAACGAGCCTGGTCGAAACGCCACAGAAAGGAAGCTAAAGCGAGATGGGAATCTTCGACTTCGTAAAGGAAGCCGGCGAGAAGCTGCGAGGCGGCGGTGAGGAAGAGACCGCCGCGGCCGCGCCCGAGGGACCGTCCGACGCGGACATCGAGAACCAACTGTTGAAGCTCGCCTTCGGCATGCAGCTTCCGGTCGAGGGCTTGAACGTCGACTTTGCCGACGGCGTCGCGACCGTCAGCGGAGAGGCGGAGTCACAGGCCATCCGTGAGAACATGGTGCTGGCCCTGGGCAACATCCAGGGGGTGGCGCGCGTCGACGATCGGATGACCGTCAAGGAAGCAGGGCCGGAGGCCCAGATGTACACGGTCAAGTCGGGCGATACGCTCTCGAAGATCGCCCGGGAGTTCTACGGTGACGGGAGCAAGTACCCCGTCATTTTCGAGGCCAACACGCCCATGCTCGAGAACCCGGACCTGATCTATCCGGGCCAGGTGTTGCGGATCCCGCCGCAATAGCACGGGCCGCGACATTGTCGGCGTCCGAGTCTTCGGCGAGCCGCTGGATCGCCGTGGTCCGGCCCTACTGGGGGCCGGACCGGCGGCGTAGCGTCACCCAGCTGTCGGTCACCGCGGCCGGCTTCTGCCTGCTGTGGTTCGCCGCCCTGAAGAGCCTGACGGTGGGGTATTGGCTCACGCTGCTGTTGGCCGTCCCGACCGCCGCCTTTCTCATGCGGTTGTTCATGATCCAGCATGACTGCGGGCACGGGTCGTTCTTTCGCGCCCGCAAGGCGGCGGACCTGGTCGGGTTCTGCATCGGCGTCCTCGTGTTGACGCCGTACGGCTACTGGCGGAAGACCCACGCGCTCCACCACGCTCACGCCGGCGACCTCGACCTGCGGGGCTTCGGCGACGTGGACACGCTCACGGTCGAGGAGTACCTGGCCCTGCCTCGCTGGAGGCGGATCGGGTACCGGATCTACCGCAGCCCCTGGTTCCTGTTCGGTCCGGGGGCGTACATCCACTTCCTGCTCAAGCACCGCTACCCGTTCGACCTGCCGCGCGCATGGAAGCGGGAGTGGGCCAGCGTGTGGCGCACGAACGTGGCGATCGCCGTGGTGGTGGTGGTGATGGGGTCCTGGCTGGGGTGGCAGCGCTTTCTCATGGTGCAGATACCCATCACGCTCTTCGCCAGCTCGATGGGCGTGTGGCTCTTCTACGTGCAGCACCAGTTCGAGGACACGTACTGGCACCGGCACGAGGATTGGGACTACTTCGACGCCGCGGTACAGGGGAGCTCCCACTTGGCGCTGCCGCGGGCGCTTCAGTGGCTGACAGCGAGCATCGGCCTGCATCACGTGCATCACCTGAGCGCCCGGATTCCCAACTACAAGCTCCAGCAGGCGCACGACGAAAACCCCGAGCTGCAGGAAGCGACCCGGCTGACCCTCCGGGACACCATCCGCTGCGTGTCCCTCACGCTATGGGACGAGGAGCGTAGGAAGCTGATCCGGTTTCGGGATCTCCGGGAGTACGCTCAGGCGGGCTAGCTTGGTGGCCCGGAGGTCCCGAGGCCCGCGCGGATCCCGCCGAGCCTGAGCAGCGCCGGCGGGAACCTGAACCCGTCGTCCCGGAGCCGGTCCACCTTCCGTGCGGGTGACGAGCTCTTCGTACTCTCCCGTCGGGATCACCCTGGGGTCAACGAACGCGGGCCGCCGAAGGAGGGGGCGGGCGATCTCTCGACGGCCTTTACGCTCAGGGAGAGACTCAGCACTTCGACGCGCGGGCGTGTCTGAAAGGGGACGCACACCCGAGGGCCAGCACGATCAGGGAGCACATGGGGGAGGACGACGCACCGATAGGTCGAAGCCGAGGCCGGACCACTTGTGCCCTGGCGCTGCTGGTCTTGCTTTGGGCCGCCCCCGCCTCGGCCCAGGACGACAAGTCAGCTGCACAGACGGATCAGTCGGTCTCTGCGACCAGCAGCGCGGTTCCCACGATCGCCGTGAGCCAGCTGGGCCGCGATGACGCGATCGACCTCGACGGCCGCCTCGACGAGGCCATCTGGTCCCGCGCCCAAACCGCCACCGGTTTCCGGCAGAAGGAGCCTAGCGAGGCCGGCGAGCCCAGTGAGCGGACCGAGGTCAGAATCGTCGTAGACAACGACGATCTCTACATCGGGGCGATTCTCTACGACAGTGAGCCCGAAGGAATCCTGGCTTTCCAGAGGAGACGCGATGCCGGACTCGGGACGGACGACCGTTTCATGTTCATTCTGGACACGTTCCTGGATGGTCGGACCGGGTACTTCTTCGAGACCAATCCGGCCGGGCTGCTCGGTGACGGTCTGATCGGCGGGGGTGGGGGCCGCGGTGGGGGCGGGGGTTTTGGCGTGAACAAGTCGTGGGATGGCATCTGGAACGTTCGCACCGCCCGCAGGCCCGACGGTTGGTCGGTGGAGATCCAGATCCCGTTTCGCACGCTGAACTTCAATCCGCGGCTGGACGCATGGGGCATCAACTTCCAGCGCACGATCCGACGCCGGAACGAGGAGATCCAGTGGAGCGGACACCGAAGGAACCAGCCGCTCACGCAGCCGATCCACGCCGGCCGCCTGACCGGCCTTGGCGGAATGAGCCAGGGGCTCGGCCTCGAGTTCAAGCCGTACATCAGCGGTTCATGGAAGAACGTGCCCGACGAGCTGGAGCCTACGACCTACCCGAGCAACATCGGGGGTGACGTCCAATACAACATCACACCCGGTCTGCGGGCGGCGCTGAGCATCAATACCGACTTCGCAGAGGTCGAAGTCGATCAGCGCCGGGTGAACCTGACCCGGTTTCCCCTGTTCTTTCCCGAGCGGCGGGACTTCTTCCTGGAGGGCTCCTCCGTCTACAGCTTCGCGCCCCGGAGCGGCCCGAGACCGTACTTCAGCCGACGCATCGGTCTGGAGGAGGGAGAGCAGATCCCCATCCGCTACGGCCTGCGGCTCGGCGGCCAGGCGGGCAACTACGAGGTCGGCTTCATCCACATCAATACCGAGGGCCGGTCCGTCGTCCCCCGGGAAGACTTCACGGTGGCCCGCCTCAAGCGGAACCTGTTCGAGCAATCCAGCGTTGGCGTGATCTTCACCCGTCGCGCGACAGCGGCGGACTCCCTGGGCGTCACCGCACCCGACCGGTACACGGTCGGCGTGGACGCCAACCTGGCGACGTCCCGGCTCTTCGGGGACAAGAACCTCCAGTTCGAGGCCTTCTTCGTCTACAACACCGATCCCACGGAAGGTGGCGAGAAGAGGCCTCTGGGCCAGCTCACGGCCCGCGGCTTTCGCTTCAACTACCCCAACGACGTGTGGGAGGCGCACCTCTCCTACCGCGAGTTCGGCAGTCACTACGACCCGGCGGTAGGCTTCGTCTCACGGAACGACTTCCGCCGCGTCGAACCCCGGATCGGCTGGAATCCTCGGCCCGGCGGAATCCCCTGGCTGCGCCGCTTCGAGTTCGACGTTCAGTACCGCTACCTCGAAGGTTTGAACGTCGCGCTCAAGGAAGAGGAGCTCTGGGAGTTCGGGGTGCTCGGGCTCCAGTTCGAGAGCCAGGACGAAGTGAGCTTCGAGGTCGTGCGGACCTTCGAGCTGCTGAAGGAGCAGTTCGAGATCAGCGAAGGCATCGTGGTCGATCCGGGGCAGTACACTACGTGGGCCGTGAGCATGCGGGGGCAGACGGCGCGCCGCCGACGCGTTTCGGTGGAGCTGGAAGGGGTGGCGGGCGAGTTCTGGAACGGTACCATCCGGGGCGCGGAGCTCGGTGCCACCTTTCGCCCCACGCCCGGCGTCAACCTCTCCACCGAGTTCGAGTTCAACGACGTCCGACTACCGGCTGGAGACTTCCAGACCAGCCTCGCTCGGCTGGAGGGGGGGTGGGACGTGAACCCACTCCTCTCGTTCAATGGCAGCCTGCAGTATGACGACGTGAGCGAGCTGGTGGGTCTGTTCGCCAAGGTCCGGTGGATCATCCAGCCGGGGAACGACATCTTCTTCGTCTACACCCACAACTGGCTGCGCCGGCAGGACGATTTCGGGCCAGGGCTGACATCGACGGTCTCGCGGGGCGCGACCGTCAAAGCGAACTACACCTTCCGCTTCTGAGCCCGGACGCCGGCGCCTGGCCGGGCTGTCTCAGTCTTCCTCGGAGGCGGGCGGAGGAGGGACGTCGAGCTCGTCGGGGTTGGCCCGACGGTCACGCCCCAGCCGCCGTCGGCCCAGCAGGCTCGGATCCCGATCGTAGCGACCTTCGGTGCGGCGCCGGTCTGGTGTGCGTCTGCGCTTCGGTGGGGTCCAGCCCGGTGGGACCAGCCGGGAGCTTCCGGCGAGCGGGTACGCCTCCAGGGCCGAGGGCATGGGTCGGATGAGGTAACGCCTCAACGCAATCTCCAGGTCCCGGCGGCGCATGGCGGGGGAGCGGCCACCGCAGTCCTGGCACACCAGCCAAACGAAGTCGTCTTCCGTGACGTCACGACGTTCCCGCAGACGGCCGCGACGGGTTCGCTCGAACGGCGACGGTTGAACACGGAACTCGCCAGAGCCGCACTGGCCATGGCGTAGCCTGAGCTGACCCTGGACCCACAGGTCGAGGGGCTGCAGCTGGACGGCGTTGGTGAAGTCGAGGTCCGTCTCCACGATTACGAAGATCCGCGGATCGATCTGAAGTGACGACACGTCGCCGTCGAACTGCTCGGGCTCCGGCTCGTCCAGCCCCCCCCGATCCTCCGCCTCTCGAGCTGCAGCTTCGAGCTCGGCTTCGAGCTCGCCCAGAGCTTCTGCGCTGGTGGGCCGTGCCGGGCTACCCCAACCGGAACGTTGCTTGCCGGCCAACGCCGTGATGATCCGATTGATGCGCGAGCTCCCGTCGTCGTCGTCGTCGTCGGTCGTGGCGTCGGCGCCCTCCGCTTCGGCGATGGGGAGCAGCTCTTTCGTGCGAGGTCCCTCCGTCCCACCTGACGGTCGATCAGCATCGGATGCCTCGGTCGTCGGATCCGACTCCGGCGCCGGGTCATCACCGGGGAGGAAGGTGATGCGCTCCTGGTCCCCATACGACTCGTCGGCCGATGGGCCGACTGGTTTCCGAGGCCGAGCCTCCTTTGCCCTGGACGTCACCTCCGGCGTGCTCGCTGGAGCGCGGGGTTCCTCCTGGCTCGTATCGCCAGGTCGCCACACGACCGTTTCCGCGTCCTCGCTCACCTCCTCGACCTCGGGAGGAGCGGCGTCTATCAGCACGGGGGGACCGTCCGGCAGCGAAATCGAAGCGACCGTGTCGGCGAACTCGTCGGCGTTGGCGAAACGCTCCTCCCGGTCCTTCCGGGTGGCGATGACGATGGCTTCGCTCAACTCCGGAGGCACGTCCCGGCGGAGCTCGATCAGCGGCGGCGGGACGAAGCGCTTCTGCTTCTCCAGAATGTCGAACAGGGAGGCGCCGGAGAACGGGGATGAGCCGTAGAGCATCTCGTAGCCCACGAGGCCCAGGCTGTACAGATCGCTTCGCCCGTCCAACTCCTGCCCGTCGATCTGCTCCGGGGACATGTACGCCGGGGTGCCGAGGGCGGCGCCGGGGAGGGTCAGTCCGGTGACCTCGTCCCAGGGGCGGGCGATGCCGAAGTCGGTCAGCTGTGCGACGCCCGTGTCGGGGTCAACGTGGACGTTCTCCGGCTTGACGTCGCGATGGACGATCCGCTTGGCGTGGGCGTGGGAGAGGGCACGGGCCACATCGATGAGGATCGAGCCTGCCTGACGGCAGCCGAGGGGGCCGGACGCGCGGATGAGCTCCCGGATCGTAGGTCCCTGGACGTACTGCATGATGAGGGCGAGACCGTCGTCGTCGAGGGCCTTGATGTCGTAGACCTGGACGATATTGGGGTGCTGGAGCTTCCCCACCAGGCGCGCCTCCCGGAGCAATCGCGGGAGCGCCTGGTCATCGGGCGCCGTGGCGGCCCGCAGCACCTTGATGGCAACCGGGCGGTCCAACTCCCGGTCCCGCGCGAGGTACACGACGGCCATCCCGCCGCGACCGAGCTCCCGCTCGATCTCGTACCGGTCTCCGAGACTCCCTACGAGACGGTTGAGGTTCGACATTCTCTCGGAACCACGCTCTCCCTTGGGCGGCAAGTGGGCGCCGCGCCAAACGAATCCTCCGCGCCGGAGGTTAGCCAACGGGTGTATCGAGCACAACGCCGTCGTGTCGCCCAGACCGCCCGGAGCCACTATCCTGTGCACATCCCAGCACTACCGGAGGTGATAGCTCATGGACCGACGTGACTTCGTGAAGACATCGGCTGCGGGTCTGGCCGCCGCTGCGGCATCGCCGCACGGTCTGGCAGGCGAGCAGAGGCCCCTCGCACCGGCGCTGCACCTACGCAGGACCGTACAGCCCGTGGTCGTCTCGGACGTGAGCGGCATCCGGTATCGGAACGGTGGTGCCGAGAGCTCGGTGGAGCGGGCATTCCGGGGCATCACCGAGGGTGAGGACGTCCTCGACGCCCTTGCTGCGGGCGTGACGATTCCGGAGCTCGACCCGAAGGAGATGGGAATCGGGTACGGAGGACTACCGAACGCCGACGGCGTCGTGCAGTTGGACGCCTGCTGCATGCACGGCCCCCGGAAGTGGGCTGGGGGCGTCGCGTCCTTGGAGGGGGTACGTACGCCGTCGCTGGTGGCGAAGGCGGTGGCCGAGCTGACCGATCATCACCTGCTCGTGGGCAAGGGAGCCCAGGAGTTCGCCCGGGCGTTGGGCTTCGAGATCGAGGACGACCTCAACACCGCTGCCTCCCGGGAGCGGTGGCTCGAGTGGCGCCGCCGCATGGACCCGGGCCACTGGCTGGATCCCGAGGAGCGCCTGAGGGGCGGTGGCGCCACCAGCGAGGACACGGACCCGGATCACCCGCGCCGGCGAGGCGGCGCCTGGGCCGAGGCGGACCCCGAGCGCATGCGCCGGTTCGTCGACGACGCGCTGTCGGCGGGCCTGTCCATGGTGGACGACGGTCTCATTCCCGCCGACTCCTTCTGGGGCACCACCAACAGCAACGGCATCAGCCCCGATGGCGAAATCTGCGGCATCACCACCACCAGCGGCCTATCGTGGAAGATCCCCGGACGCGTGGGCGATTCGCCGATCCTCGGTGCCGGCCTCTACGTGGACGACGCGGTCGGTGCCGCGGGCTCGACGGGTCGGGGCGAGGCCAATCTCTACAACCTGTCGTCCTTCCTGATCGTCGAGCTCATGCGCCAGGGGATGAGTCCGCTGGACGCGGGCATGACGACACTGCGCCGAATCAAGGACAACACGGTGGAGGCACGCCTGCTGAACGACCGCGGACTTCCCAACTTCGATCTACGCTTCTTCATCCTCGACAAGCAGGGGCAATACGCGGGCGTAGCCATGTACGGCTCGTCCGAATCCAACTACGCCCTCTGCACCGAGAACGGCGCTGAGGAGCGGCCCCTCGAGGGGTTGCTGGAGGGCTCCTACCGGGATTGACCTAGCCCTGCCCGCCTCGTCTCCGCCGTCCGACGCGCGCCGCCCCGGGCTCCTCCGCATCGGAGGGGTCGTGGACGAAGAAGCTGACGCAGGTGTCTCCGAGGTCGAGCCGCCGCACTGCCTGGTCCAGGGGGCCTGCTTGGTGGTCCGCGGCGTGCTCCACGGTCAGCACGTGGCTGAACGGGACGTGGGTCCATCGCTCGATCACTCGGTCCAGCTTCAGCGATCCGTAGGGCGGATCCGCGAACGCGAGGTCGTAGTCACCCGCGCCGAGCGTCTCCACGAATCGGATGGCGTCCCGCTTGAAGATCCGGACGCGGCGTCCGGCTCGGAGCGCGGCCACGTTGGCCTTGAGGGCATGAAGGCTGGCAGGGCCGTTCTCGACGAAGTCGCACTGGGCGGCGCCTCGGGACAGCGCCTCCAGACCGAGGGCGCCGGATCCCGCGAACAGGTCGAGTACCTGGGCGTCCCTCAACCGCCCGGCGAGCGCGTCGAGCCAGCGGCTCCGCACTGCCTCGGAGGTGGGCCGAACCTTCCGGCCGGGCGAGGTCAGGTCCCTTCCCGCCCATCGCCCACTGACGATCCGCACTACGAGCTCCTGGGTCGGTGATTGGGGGCGTGCCGCGCTGCTCGAGGTACGAGTGTAGTGTAGGCACGCCGTCCGCGTACATGGGGAAGGGACGGGACCTCGAGGCCTTCAGGGAACCAGACTGGACCAACACACCAACGAGACTGGACCAATACATGATCAGGACCGATGGAAGACGGACGAGGGTCGGCGGCACGGTGCTCCTGGGCCTCGCGGTTGTGCTTCCTTCCCAGAGCGCCTGTATGTCCGACCCCGTCGACGTGCCTCAGGCGTCGGAGCAGGCGATTCTCACCGCTCGGCCGGCAGAAGCCACCGAGCCCCTGGCGTCCGGGCGGCATCCTCTCTCGCTCGGGCAGGGCCGGGACGGATTCCTCTATGTACCGGTAGGGTATGAGGCGGAGACTCCGGCTCCTTTGATGATCCTCC
This sequence comes from Gemmatimonadota bacterium, assembly GCA_039586035.1. GTDB lineage: Bacteria > Gemmatimonadota > Gemmatimonadetes > Longimicrobiales > Gaopeijiaceae > JBDHHQ01. Next base: position 81,148 of record JBDHLD010000013.1, read on the forward strand.
TCCATGGCGCCACCGGCGAGGCAGACAACTGGGTGGGAGCCTTTTCCATCGCCGACTCCCTGGGCGTGGTGCTCTTGGTGCCGGAGTCCCGCGGGCAAACGTGGGACGTGATCCGGGGCGTCTTTGGCATCGATGTAGCATTCATCGACCAGGCCCTGGAGAAGACCTTCCGCCACTGCAACATCGATCCGGGGCGTGTCGCGATGGCCGGCTTCTCCGACGGCGCTTCGTACGCGCTTTCCCTGGGCCTGTCGAACGGCGACCTGGTCACGCATGTCGTGGCCTGGTCGCCGGGATTCATGCGGCCCGCCGAGCTGCAGGGCGATCCCGTCATCTTCGTGTCCCACGGTACGAGTGACGGCATCCTCCCTATCTCGGTCACGAGTCGCCGCATCGTGCCCGATCTGGAAGCCTCGGGATATTCGGTGGTCTACCAGGAATTCGACGGCGCTCACGAATTGCCGAGGGAGATCGCGGAGCAGGCGTTCGGGTGGTTCCTTGCCCCGTAGTCGGCCCATCGCCCGTCAGGGCGGGATCCCCCTGCAGACAGGTCCGGTCGGCTGCGCCGCACCTTCTCGCAGGCCGCAGTGATGCACTCGGCGCCCGGCCGCCGAGGGACCTCGGCCCTGCGTCGCGGGGACAACACTCTGCAACCTGTGGGAGGGTTCGCGCGTCCTATTGAATGAAGCCCCGCGGCGACCGGAACCTCGGGGCATGTCATGCCGTAGTGAGTATAGTCGACCGTACGCTCAGCGGCCTCGCCGGGCAGGGAAATCTGAAGGGGGGAAGTCATGAGGGAGCCCACTCGCAGCGAAGACGCCACCAACCTGTCTCTCATCGCCGGATCCGCTCTGGTCGCGGTCTTCCTGACGCTTGGGCTGGTGGCCGTCCCCTTCCTGTTCAGCCAGCGGCACCGAGTCCAGCCGGTGGTCGAGGTACAGCCCGTGGTCGAGGTCGTACCGCTGGTCAAGGTGGCGCCGGTGGCGCCCGTGGTCGTCGAGTCGTATGCCGGCAACGACCGGCTGTACGGCACGGTCGTCGATCGACGGGGCCGGCAGTACACCGGCTACATCCGGTGGGACAAGAACGAGGGCAGCTGGGCGGATCAGCTGGACGCAACCAAGGTCGCCGACCGGCGGCGCAGAGTCACCTCCGGGATCCGCTTTGGTCACGTGGCGAGCATCGAGGTGCTCGGTCGCGAGCGTGCCCGATTCACGCTCAAGTCGGGTGACCAGTTCGAGCTGGGATCCAATGCCACCGATCTTGGGTCGGGCTTGAGGGCTCTCGTGATCGAGACGCCCGGTGAGGGTGCGGCGGAGCTGGAGTGGCGGCACCTGGAAACCGTGAACTTCATGCCCGCCCCGGACGCGGTGGAAGCCAGCGAGCAGCGGATTCACGGCACGCTCACCACTCGCGCGGGACAATCGTTCACCGGCTACGTGGCCTGGGACCGGGACGAGATCTACACCACCGACGTGCTCGATGGCGAACACGACGGTTACGACCGCGAGATCCCCTTCGGCGAGATCGCCTCCATCGAGCGGCACAGCTCCAGCGCCGCACGGGTGGTTCTCCGCAGCGGCGAGGAGATGGTCCTCCGAGGCACCAATGACGTCGACGATTCGAATCGGGGAATCACGGTCTCCGACGCCGGCCTGGGGCAGGTGGACGTCACCTGGGACGACTTCGACAACGTCCGACTCCACTCGCCGGAGAGCCCCGTGCTCTACGAACAGTTCGACGGCGGTCAGAGGATTCGGGGCACGGTGGTCACGGAAGGCGGACAGACCCATACCGGCGCCATCGCGTGGGATCGTGACGAGTCCTACACCTGGGAGCTGCTCGACGGCGACATCGACGGCGTGGACTTCAGCGTCGAATTCGGGAAGATCTCCCGGATCACGAAGGCCCGCTGGGGTTCTCTGGTGGAGCTGAGCGACGGCCGCGTCCTCGAGCTCTCGGGCTCCAACGACGTCGACGACGGCAACCGGGGCATCGTCGTGGAAGGAGACGACGGATCGGTGAAGATCGATTGGGACGACTTCGCGGAGCTCCGTCTCGAGCCGTAATCGGACACCGGATCGAGCAAGTCCTGCGGCCCCCCGGCGACGAATCGCCGGGGGGCCGCTCGTTTCGTTTCGCCGCTCCAACCGTTTCGTTGCGTTCCATGGAACGCCCCCGGTCGGACGACTGGGCGGACGTATATAGCTGGCAATCAACGTCTTGAGGCTCCCGACCCATTCCGGTCGGCTCCTTGCCTTGGACGGGGCACGGCTTCCCGAGCGAAGCCGTAGCAGTCCACGCCACACCCCGTGCCGAGGAGGAGAACATGAAGAAGAGCCTGGTCATCATCGTCGCCGTGGCGGCCCTCGCCGCCTGTAACGAAGCCGCCGAAGAGATGCCCATGGGCCCCGATCAGGACGCCCTGGCCGCCGATCTCGGGCTCGCTCCCGGAGGTGGCGCCCGATACCGGGTGACCGTCTACAACATGTCCGAGGGGCAGCCGCTCACCCCACCCATCGCGGCGACCCACGGCCAACCCGTGTCCATGTTCAGCGTCGGCAGTCCGGCCACGAACGAGATCCGCCAGATCGCCGAGAACGGTAACCTCGGGCCCATGAGCTCCTTCCTGGGCTCGAGCCCCCACGTGTCCGACTGGATCATCGCAGGCGGAGCTCCGCCGCCGATCCTGCCCGGCGGCAGCCGCTCCTTCTACCTGGACGCTTCAGGCGGCGCCAAGTGGCTCTCGTTGGCGTCCATGCTCATCTGCACCAACGACGGCTTCACCGGTGTCGACTCCCAGCGCCTGCCGAAGCAGGTGGGTGAGTCGGTGACGGTCTACGCCGACGGATACGACGCAGGAACCGAGGACAACACCGAAGCGTGGAGCGACCTCGTTCCGCCGTGCGCCATGGTCACCGGCTTCGGCGACCAGGGAGGCACGGACATGAGCAATCCCGATCTCGAGGAGAACGACGTGATCCGCCGCCACCCCAACATCCAGGGCGGCGCCGACCTGCAGATCGATCCGCACCGGTGGACCGATCCGGTTGCCAAGATCAAGATCGAGCGGGTCGACTGAATCGCTCGGGCCCTCCCGGCCGGCGTACGACCGTCGGCCGGTTCCCCTCCGAACGGCGGGCGTGACCCTCACGCCCGCCGTTCTCGCCTGGTCCTTCGGTCCCGAGGTGACGGGCAGGCCGGGTGGGTGGGCCAGCGTCTCGGCGCCGGCCGTGTCCTCGGGCTGGTCGTTCCCACTTCGGGCTGGTCGTTCCCACTTCGGGCTGGTCGTTCCCACTTCGGGCTGGTCGTTCCCACCCCGCGCCGGTCGCTCGCACCTCGCGCCCGAACCAGACGCTCGGATCAGCCCCCTCGGGGCGCGTATTACCCCGCGGAGGCCCCGGCCGCATATTGGTGGGATGGACACCGGTAAGAGGGAACGGGCCGAGGATATCTTCCTCGAAGCTCTGGAGGTGGAGCCTTCGGAGCGACGGCAGTTCGTCACCGACCTCGCTGGAGGGGACGAGGATCTGGCGCGTGACGTTCACGCCCTTCTCGATGCCCACGAGGCGAGCGGGATCTTCGAGCGACCGGCGCCCCCCGTCGATGCGGCTCTCCTGGAGGGCGGGTCCGATCTGGAGCAGGTCGGACCCTACCGGATCCTGGAGCTCCTGGGCGAGGGCGGCATGGGTCAGGTGTGGCTCGCGGAGCAGCGTGAGCCGGTGCGGCGCCGTGTTGCCCTCAAGATCATCAAGTTGGGCATGGACACCCGGGAGGTGGTGGCGCGCTTCGAGTCGGAGCGCCAGGCCCTGGCCATGATGGACCACCCCGGCATCGCGAAGGTCCTGGACGCCGGAGCCACCGAAACGGGCCGGCCTTTCTTCGTGATGGAGCTGGTCCGCGGCGTTCCGATCACCGAGTACTGCGACTCGCGCCGCTTCACCACCGGTCAGAGGATCGATCTGTTCGCTCAGGTGTGCCGCGCCGTCCAGCACGCCCACCTCAAGGGCGTGATCCACCGCGACATCAAGCCGTCCAACGTTCTGGTGACGGAGCAGGACGGTCAGCCGGTCCCCAAGGTCATCGACTTCGGCATCGCCAAGGCCGTGCACGGCGACCTGACCGACAGCACCTTGGTCACCCGCCTCGGTCAGCTCATCGGCACGCCCGCCTACATGAGTCCGGAGCAGGCGGAAAGCACCGGGCTGGACGTGGACACGCGGACGGACGTCTACTCCCTGGGCGTGCTGCTCTACGAGTTGCTGGTGGGAGCCCTGCCCTTCGACGTGAGGGCGGTGGCCGACGCCGCCGTGCGGAGCGCCATCCGGGAGACCGACGTCCCGCGCCCGAGCACCCGATTGACCGGCCTCGGCCACGACCGGGATACGGTGGCCAGCTACCGAGGTACGAGCCCCGACGCGCTGCGTCGCGAGCTACGGGACGACCTCGACTGGATCATCCTCAAGGCCCTGGAGAAGGACCGGGGACGAAGGTACGAGACCCCTGCGGCTTTCGCCGACGATCTGGAGCGTCGCCTGGCGAGCGAGCCTGTCGTGGCGCGCCCGCCCAGCACCGGCTATCGGGCGCGGAAATTCCTGCGGCGGCACAGGATGGGGGTCGGGTTCCTGAGTCTCGCCTTCGTGGCGCTATTGGTCTTCGGCGTCACCGTCTCGGTCCAGTCGGCCCGGATCGCCCGAGAGCGCGACAAGGCGGTCCAGGTCTCCGAGTTCCTGGAGGACCTGTTCTCGGCCTCGGACCCATTCGCGAACACGCGCCGCGACACGCTCAACATCGGGGAGTTCGTGACGTTGGGTGCCCAGCGCGTGCGCGCCGAGCTCGCCGACCAGCCGGAAGTACAGGCGCAGATGCTGACCGTGCTCGGCCGCGTCCACCGGAACCTGGGTCAGCTGCCCGAAGCGAAGGAGCTGCTCGAGGAGGCCCAGGAGCTCTGGGTGAGCCTGTACGGCGAGGATAGCCGCGAGGCCCTGGGGAACCAGCAGCTGCTCGCGTTCACGCTGGCCGACGCCCGTGAATCCGACGAGGCCATCGAGCTGTTCACGCAGACCATCGCGGGACGGCGGCGGGCCGGTCTGGATCAGGGCAGACACATGGCGGATGCCCTCACCGGCCTCGGGAACGCGTTCCAGTCCGCTGGGCGGTTCGAGGACGCCGAGGGCGCGTACCGGGAGGGTCTCGCGGTGATCCGCGCCGCGCCCGACGGCGACGCCGCGAAGCTGGCGGCCAATCTCAACAACCTTGGCACCATCTTGGTCCGCCAAGCTCGTTACGACGAGGCCGAGCCACTCCTGAGAGAGGCGGTGGCGATCGGGCGCGGGGAGCTGGAACCAGACAATCCGACGCTCTCGAGCTACCTGAACAACCTCGCTTTCCTCCTGGAGGAGCTCGGTCGATTGGACGAAGCCGAAGAGCTCCACAGGGAGGCACTGGCCATCGCTCGGAGTCGCTTCGGCCGGGAGCACGCCCAGATCGCGCGCTCGCTGAACAACCTGGGCGTGGTGCTGCTGGAGAAGGAGCAGTACACCGAGGCGGAGTCGCTCCTGATCCAGGCGGTCGAGATGCGGCGCTCGGTCTTCGGCGCCCGGAATCCCAACGTGGCCGTGGCCCTGAACAACCTGGCCACCGTTCAGCGACGCACGAATCGGCCCCGGGAAGCGGAGGTGACCTTCCACGAAGCGCTGGAGATCTTCCTGGAGTCGGTGGGAGGCGGGCATCCCCGGGTCGCCGGTGTCCGGCTGGGGATCGCGGGCGTCCGCCACGACGCCGGCGACCACGAGGGTGCCGTGGCCGAGCTGGAGCAGGCGCTGGCAATACGCCGGGAGCGGCTCGCCGAGGGTCATCCTCTCACGGCCAACGTCCTGTCCGAGCTCGGGCGCTGCCTCATGGAGTTGGACCGGTACGACGAGGCGGAGACCGTACTCCTCGAGTCTCTGGAGATCAGCGAGTCACGGCGGGCCGAGAGTGAGGACAGCTGGCGCCGGGACGTGGACCGTCTGGTGGACCTCTACGAGGCGTGGGGGCGACCGGACGCCGCCGCGAGGTACAGGCGGCTGCCGCCGGCCAGCGGCTAGGACACGGCCCGCCGCCACACCCTACCGGATCAGGTAGAACTCCGTCTGTCGGCCGTCGATCCAGTCCCATCCGCTGGAGAAGATCCCCGCGTCCTCCTCCAGCGCGAAGCGCACCTCCTGCCCTCCCCACTCCGGGACCGCCTGACGCGCGTTGAGCTCGATGGAGTGCCACGTATCCGGGTGGAACACGCGGTCTCCTCTCACCGGCACGCCGTCCTGATAGTCGGTCATGCCGATGGGCGGGCCGGCGGCGTGGCCGTGGTATCCCACGGCGTGGCAATAGATCGTCGGATTCAGCCCTTCCGCTCTGCCCCGCGCGAGCGCGCCGGCCAGGGCCTCGTTTCCCGTGCCGCCGAGCACGGCGTGCTGCATGGTCAGGTCCTGCAGCCGATTCGCCGCTGCCAGGCCGTCCCTGAGCCCTCGAGGGGCCTCTGTCTCTCCGGGCCGGAGCACGTACGCGTTGTGCTGGGTGTCGGTCGAGTAGCCCAGATAGACAATGCCAAAGTCCGTGTGCAGCATGTCGCCCGGCAGGATGACGTGGCCTTGCGCGGGCGTGTCCTCGGGTAGGCCGCCCTGCCGCTGGATGTTGATCGACGGGTGGAACCAGCTACCCAGGCCGAACTCGGCGACGCGCTGCCGCATCCACCACTCCACGTCCACGTCCGTGGTCACCCCCGGGACGATCACGCTGTTGGAGAAGGCCTCGGCGATCACCTGGTGAGCGACGCGCATGACGTGCCGGTATTGGGCAGTCTCCTCGGCCAGCTTCACCTCGAGCCAGCCGACCGCCAGCATCTCTGCCGAGGTCAGGCGCGACGCGTAGGTCCCGAGAGCGGCCTCGAGGTTGTCCCTCTCCTGGGCCGTGAGGCCGTCGGCGTGGTTCCAGCGTTCCGAGACGTTGATACCGATCGTGGCGGGATCCCTTTCCTCCACCAGCTGCCGAAGCCCGACGTACTGGGAGTCGTTGTGCGTGCGAAGGACCTCGAAGAGCCCGTCGTAGTCGAACCGCCCGACCGAGATACGATCCACCCCCATGCCTGGCCCCTGGTCGTGGAAGACCAGAATCGTGCGGCGGCGGGACGAGAAGGTCGTCGGCGGCGCCATGGAGCGGAACACCGGGTCGTCGTTGTACTCGCGGCTCACGATGATCCACATGTCGATGCCCTCGCGCCGCATCAGACCGGGCAGCAACTCGTCGAAGCGACGCTCGACTCGCTGCCGGATCAGCGGCGCCTGCTCCCGGTGGGTCAGCACCCGGTTGTTTGGCAGCGTGGGCTCCGCGACGGGAAGGCCGATGGGGGTCGACGGCGTCTGGGCCGAAGCGGGGGGCGTGAGAGCCACGGCGAGCAGGGCGAAGCCGACGGGTGTGGCCAGGGCGAACGATCGTCTCATCTCCGTACCTCTTTGAAGTGATCGGGGCATGCGTTTGGACCGAATTCGTGTCGCGCATCGGCTCGGCGCCGCGGCGTTGTCGTGGCGCTGGATCACGCCCTGTCCATCCACGGCGACCCCTCGTCGCCATGTAGCTCGGCGAAGAACTCGGGTGTGGACACGAACAGTCCTCGAGCTTCGACCAGGATATCGTCGGACCCCACGAGATGCAGGTGAGCTCGCGCGTACGCCTTGCGGCCGTCCACCACGTCGAGCCACGCCTCGACGAGGACGTCGGCGTCCACCGGTACTGGCCGCCGGTAGTCCACGTTCAAGTTGGCGGCGAGCACCTGGTGGCCGGCCTTCCAGACCGCGGCCCCCATGGCCTCGTCGAGGACGGCGGCCGCAGCGCCCCCGTGCACATGGTTCAGCGGCCCCTGCTGTGCTTGGCCGAACCGGAATCGGGTGTGCACGCGGCCTTCGCTCCAGTACCAGTCGAGGCCGAGTCCTTCGGGGTTCTCGGGGCCGCAGATGAAGCAGGGCCCGTGGTAGGGAAGACGTTCTGTGTCGGAGGGGCTGGGACTCATCTGGATGCCTGTGGTGAGGCCTGCAATCGGCCCGCAGCGTACGGAGGGACCGTTCTCCTCGGGACCGCGGCGCGTCGATTCCCTGGCGTTTGGCAACGTGCCGATCCTATTGTACCGATACGATCGGGCGGTCGGCACCCCTCGCCGGGCGATCCGGGCTCGCCTACTACCGCGGTGCCAAGCGCGTCACGTCTCAGCACTCCATCCAAGAGCGAAGCCATGCGACAATCTCCTCGGCACGCGTCCGTCTTCGTCGTCGCGCTCGGTGCGGTGTTCGGCGGGTGCGCTGGTGAGGGCGGTGGCGGCGAGTCGAGCGGCGAACCGCTGCGGGGCGTGGACCTCGAGGCGAGGGTCCTGCGCGTGGGGATCCTGAACGACCTGAGTGGTCCCGCCGCGACCATCGGTCGGCCCATTGGGCTCGGGTTCGAGATGCTCTACAACCAGATCAACGCCGGGGGGAGCGGACTCCTTCCGGACGGCTGGACCGTCGAGTGGGTGTCCCGGGACCACGGCTACAATCCACAGCAGTCCGTGCAGCTGTACAACGAGGTCCGGGACGACGTCCTCTTCCTGGGGATGAGCTTCGGGACGCCGACGACCCTTCCCCTCCACCCCATGCTCGAGCGTGACCGGATGCTCGCGGTCTCCGTGTCGCTGTCGTCCAGGACCGGGCGCAACCAGTTCACGCCGGTCGTGACGCCCACCTACCGCACCGAGGCCATGAGAGCGGTGGATTGGGCCGTCGAGCAGGCGGGCCCGTCCGTGAAGATCGGCATCGCGTATCAGCAGGACGACTTCGGGGAAGACGCCCTCGAAGGCCTCGAGGTCGAGGCCGAGTTCCACGGCGTGGAGGTCGTATCGAAGCAGGCCATCGCGCCGGGTCAGGCGGATTTCACCGCCGTGGTGTCGGCCCTCCGCTCTGCTGGCGCGGAATACGTGATGCTGGGGATCCTGCCGGGTGCCACGGGCCCGCTCCTCGGCACCGCTGCCCAGTTGGGGTACCAGCCGATCTGGATGGGGAACTCACCGGCCTGGTTGGATCGCTTCTTCGAGCCGGAAGTCATCCCGCCGGAGGTTTTCGCCAACTACCACTGGGTGGGCAGTCCGCCGTACTGGGGCGAGGACGTCCCCGGCATGGCGCCGTTCCTCGAGGCGTACGAGCGGTTCGGCAGCTCCGAGATGGAGCCGGACGGGTACATCATCTACGGGTACCTGTACGCTTCGGTGGGCATCGAGGCCTTCCGGCGCGCGCTGGAGGCGGGCGATGTCACGGCCGAGGGTCTGATGGCCGCCCTCCACAGGATCGACGACTGGGACATCAACGGTCTCTCCCAGCCCATCTCGTTGGCGACCGTCCCGTACGACGCCGGGCGGCTCATCCGCGTGCTGCGCCCCCTGATGGACCAGCGCACCTGGGAGGTCGTGAGCGATTACGCCGCCCCCCAGAGCGACGCCGCCGGCGGCTGAGCGCACGAGTCCCGGCGTGCTGGATCTCTCCAACCTCGAGGTCGTCTACAACGAGGTGGTGGCCGTCCTTCGCGGCATCAGCCTCCAGGTGCCCGACGGCCAAATCGTGGCCCTCCTGGGCCCGAACGGCGCGGGGAAGACGACGACGCTCCGGGCGATCTGTGGGCTCCTGGACATCCACGATGCCGAGGCCACCAAAGGGGCCGTGACGTTCGACGGCACCGACCTGCTCGCCTCCAGTCCGGCGGCAATCGTGGAGGCCGGGGTCGTTCAGGTCATGGAGGGGCGCCGTATCTTCATCGACCTGACCGTCGAGGAGAATCTCCGGGCGGGCGCCTTTACCAGGCGCGACGCGGCCCATCACGCCGAGATCGAGGCGCTCATGAGCCGCTTCCCGGTTCTCGGGGAGCGGAGGCGGCAGCTCGCCGGTTATCTGTCGGGCGGCGAGCAGCAGATGCTGGCCATTGGCCGCGCTCTACTCGTGGCTCCGAAGCTGCTCATCCTGGACGAGCCATCTCTCGGGCTGGCCCCCAAGGTGGTGGGCGAGGTCGCGCGGGTGATCCGGGAGGTTCAGGAGCGGGGCGTGTCCATTCTGTTGATCGAGCAGAACGCGGCGCTGGCCCTGGAGCTCGCCGACTACGGCTACGTCATGGAGAACGGCAAGATCGTTCTGGATGGCGACCCCAGGGAGCTGTCCGACGACCCCGACTTCCAGGAGTTCTACCTCGGGATCGGCGCCGAAGGCCGGCGGAGCTACGCCGACGTGAAGCTCTATCGGCGCAAGAAGCGGTGGCTGTCTTGAGCGCGCCGCTGCTACGCATCGAGGGACTGACCTTGGCCTTTTCGGGGCTCGTGGCCCTGAACGACGTATCCCTCGACGTGGCGAAGGGATCGCTCTTCGCGATCATCGGCCCCAACGGCGCCGGGAAGTCGTCGCTCTTCAACTGCATCTCCGGGGTCCACCGGCCCGGAGCGGGTTCCATCCATTTCGCCGGCCGCTCTCTCGTCGGGGTCGCGCCCCACAGGGTCGCGGCCCTGGGCGTGGCGAGGACCTTCCAGAACCTCGCCGTCTTCGACGAGCTCACGGTGCTGTCGAACCTGATGCTGGGACGACACCACCTCTACCGATCGGGCTGGTTCAGCGACCTGTTCTGGCTACCCCTGACGCGGCGCCAGGAGGTGGAGCACCGGGCCAGGGCGGAGGACGTCATCGACTTCCTGCGGCTGGAGAAGTACCGGAAGCAGGCCGTCGGAGGACTCCCCTACGGCGTGAAGAAGCTCGTAGAGGTGGGACGAGCGCTCTGCATGGACCCCGAGCTCCTTCTCCTGGATGAGCCGGCGGCCGGACTCAACCAGGAAGAGACCGAAGCTCTCGCCCACTACCTGCTCGAGATCAAGGAGGCTTTCGGCATCACCCAGATCCTCATCGAGCACCAGCTCGGTCTGGTACTCGATCTCGCCGACCGCGTGGCTGTTCTGGACTTCGGCGTGAAGGTCGCGGAGGGCGACCCCGAGGAGATCGCACGCCACGACGCCGTGCTGGAGGCCTACATCGGGGTGGGCACGCCCAAGTCGGCTGCGTTGGGTGGGGTCGGCGACAGTCTCGAAGGCATCGAGCGAACGGGAGGCGCCACATGAGTCCGGGAGTGACCGCCGCGGCCTCCGGACCCCGGATCGAGGATCACCGCGACCAGCTGACCCTGTCGCTCCCGGGCCGACTGGTGCTCTGGGCCCACGACCGTCCGGACGCCGTTGCACTCCGCGTGAAGGATTTCGGCAGGTGGGAGGAGATCACCTGGAGCGGCTACTACGATCGGGTCCGGGCGGTAGCGCTCGCGCTCCGGGAGCTCGGCGTGACGGAGGGTGACCACGTGGCCATCCACAGCGAGAACCGTCCGGAGTGGATGTACGTGGATCTCGCCGTGCAGGGGATCGGGGCCCGCAGCGTCGGCGTCTACCAGACCAACCCTCCGGCGGATGTGGCGTACCTCCTGAACCACAGCGGATCGGTCGTCCATTTCGCCGAGGATCAGGAGCAGGTGGACAAGGCGGTGGAGATCGCCGCCGAGACACCCTCAGTCCGGCACGTGATCGCCTTCGAGCCCCGAGGTACCTGGGCCTGCGAAGATCCGAGGCTCATGACCTGGGACGACCTCCTGGATCGAGGCCTGGAGCTGTTGGATGAGGAGCCCCATTGGTATCTGGAGCGGGTGCTCGAGCTGGACCCCGGCGCGCCGTCGATGGTGGTCTACACCTCGGGTACCACCGGCCGGCCCAAGGGCGCCATGCTCAGCAGCCGCAACGCCCTCTTCAGCGAAGGCATGGCGAACGATCTGGAGTACAGCGAGCGGGACATCATCCTCTCCTACCTGCCGCTCTGCCACGTCGCCGAGAAGATCTTCAGCCTGTTCACGGCCATGCTCTCGGGCTGCGTGGTGCACTTCGGAGAGTCCATCGAGACGGTACGGGAGGACCTCGGGGAGGTCTCTCCCACCATCTTCCTCGGTGTCCCCCGGATCTGGGAGAAGATTCACGCCTCGGTGAACCTGAGGATGAAGGACGCGACCTGGATGAAGCGCACCCTCTTCGCCGCGTGCGTCTCGACCGGCCGGAGGCTGGCGGCGAAGCGAGAGGCCGGATCCGTGGGTCTCGGAGATCGGCTCCAGTGGTGGCTGTGCGACCTGCTGGTATTCCGGTCTCTGCAGGAGCAGCTCGGCATGCGACGGTGCCGGATTCCGATCAGCGCGGCGGCGCCCATCGCACCGGAGATCCTCCAGTGGCTCCACGCCATCGGCATCCCGGTACGGGAAGGCTACGGCCAGACCGAGTGCGCCGGCGTGAGCCATGTCAACCTCCCGGGCCGCAACCGCCTGGGGTCGGTGGGGGCTCCGATTCCCGGGCTCGAGCACAGGATCGCTGACGACGGCGAGGTCCTGCTCCGGGGCGCCAACGTCTTCCTCGGCTACCTGCACAACCCGGAGGCCACCGCGACCACGATCGATCCCGACGGGTGGCTGCACACGGGCGACATCGGGACCATCGACGACGACGGCTACCTGTGGATCACGGGGCGCAAGAAGGAGCTGATCATCACGTCCGGAGGGAAGAACATCTCGCCCGAGACGATCGAGAATGCTCTCAAGACCAGCCCGTACATCCACGAGGCCGTGGCCGTGGGCGACGGGCGCAAGTTCATCTCTGCCCTGGTCCAGATCGAATACGACGTGGTCGCAGACTGGGCCTCGCGGGCGAGCATCCAGTACACCTCGTTCGCCGACCTGTCAGCCAACAGCCACGTGACCAAGCTGCTGGACGGCGAGATCCACCGCTGTAACGATCTCCTGCCCCGGGTCGCCCACGTGCGGGCCTTCCGGGCTTTGCCCAAGGAGCTCAACGAGGACGACGGGGAGCTCACCGCCACTCGCAAGGTGCGGCGCCGGAACGTCCACGCGGCCTATGCCTCCCTCATCGACGACATCTACGGGGTGGGCAGCCGGTCATGACGAACTTCGTCCAGCTGCTGGCGTCGGGCATCGCCCTGGGCACGATCTACGCCCTCATCGCCCTGGGATTCGTCGTCATCTATCGAGCCTCGCGGGTCTTCAACTTCGCTCAGGGCGAGCTCGTGGTGGTGGGCGCGTTCGTCATGGTGACCCTGAGCCAGGCGGGCCTTCCGTGGCCGGTGGCGGTGTTGGCGACCATGGTCGTCACCGGAGGGGTGGCCGCGGCCGTGGAGCGTCTGGTCCTGCGTCCACTGGTGGGCCGTAGCGTGGTGATCACGATCATCCTGACCATCTTCGTGGGCCTGATCCTCCGCGTCCTGATCATGGTGATCTTCGGGCCGGACCAGCGGGGCATGCCCACGCCCTGGGCCATGAATGCCCAGGTGACCATCGGCGGCGCGACGCTCTTCATCAACTCGCTGGCCGCCGTCGCGGCGGGAGCGCTGGCGCTGGGCGGATTCTACTGGGTGCTCCGCTTCAGCCGCATCGGGATCGCGATGCGGGCGACGAGCTCGGACCAGGAGGCCGCGCTGTGCCTCGGCATTCCCGTGGGGCGCATCTTCGGATACACGTGGTTCCTGGCCGGGGCGTTCGCGGCATTGGCCGGCATCTTTCTCGGAATGTTCCCCCGAACGGTGGACACCAACCTGGGGCTGGTGGCTCTGAAGGCCTTCCCGGTGGTGATCGTGGGTGGGCTCGAGTCGGCCATCGGGGTGGTCATCGCGGGGGCGATCCTCGGCGTCATCGAGGTGCTCACCCAGGGATACGTGAACCCGCTCCTGGGCACCTTCGGTCAGAATTTCCACGAAGTGCTGCCGTACATCATCATGGTCCTCTTTCTCATGGTGCGACCGTACGGGATCGCGGGGCAGGAGGAGGTGGAGCGGGTATGAGGGGGAACCGCTAGATGCCCATCCGCCCGCTGGTCACCCGGTACGAGGACGACCTGTCCCTCTTTCCCACGCGCTGGCACAAGATCGGTCTGGTCGCGGCCGTGCTGGCCCTGGCCGCGGTTCCCCTGATCGCGAACCGGTACTGGCTCGACGTCGTGAACTTGACGGCAGTCTACGTGGTGGGGGCGGTGGCGCTCGTCATCCTGACGGGCTTCACCGGGCAGATCTCACTCGGTCATGCGGGCTTCTTGGCCGTGGGGGCGTACTGCGCCGCGGTGCTGGGCAACCACATGGGGATGCCGTTTTGGCTCGTGATTCCTGTGGCAGGCCTGGTGGCGGCCGGGGTGGGTCTGGCGGCAGGGCCCTTCGCGCTCCGGCTGCGGGGGCTCTACCTGGCCATCATCACGATCGGTCTCGTGTTCGTGGTGAACCACGTGCTCCGCTCGTTCCCGAGCTTCACCGGTGGGCTGCAGGGGACGTCCGTCCCCATGCTCTGGTGGTTCGATCGTGACGCCGCCGGAGATCTGCTGGGGGGATACCGTGCGACGACCACCCTGGGACCGTTGAGCCTGGAGACGGACGTCAAGATGTATCTGCTGTTCGTGCTCCTCGCGGTGCTGACGATCTGGTGCGGCACGAACCTACGCCGCTCGAATTCCGGCCGTGCCATGATGGCGGTGCGGGACCACGATCTCGCCGCTGCCGTCCTGGGGGTGAGCCCGGCCCGGTACAAGATCATCGGCTTCGGCATCTCCTCCTTCTTTGCGGGCGTGGCGGGCGCCATGTACGGCTTCAAGGCGGCCTACATCACCATCGATCCGCCCTTCAACTTGAACATGAGCGTCGAGTTCATCGCCATCATCGTGATCGGGGGGGCCACGACGGTCACGGGAGCGACGCTGGGCGCTCTGTTCTTCGGTCTGGTTCGACCCCTTGCCGAATCGGCCGCCAACCGCCTGGATCTGCTCGAGGCATTGACCACCTCGCAGCAGTCGTTGCTCATGCTGGCGGTGCTGGTCATCGGGTTCATGCTGCTGGAGCCCCAGGGTCTGAGAGGCGTCTGGCTCCGGGTCAGGCGGTACTTCGCGAGCTGGCCTTTCCGGTACTGACGAATCCCCCCGCGCCGTGCCCCGGGGGGAGGGTCGGGGCAGCCCGACCGACCCGTATCCCGTCTGGAGATCGTCCCACTGGCGCGTCACGGCCTCGGGGTCCAACCTTCCGGATCCGGCCTCCGAGACACCTGCCCACCGGACACTGCGAGGTGAACCGTGCGAGCCAGAGCCAGCGTTCACGCCCTGCAAGCGTCATCGCTTCTCTTCTTGACCGCCGTCGGCGTGCTGTCGCCCATGGCGCCCGTCCGGGCGCAGTCACCCGGAACCCCGGTGGATCCCGCGGCTTTCCAGGCGCTTCGCTACAGGCTGATCGGGCCCCACCGAGCCGGGAGGGTGACGGCCGTGGCCGGCGTGCGCACGCAGCCCTTCACCTTCTACATGGGCTCCACCGGCGGAGGCGTGTGGAAAACCGAAGACGCCGGCCAACGTTGGCGCAACGTCTCGGACGGCTACTTCGCGGCTGGGTCCATGGGGGCCCTGGCCGTCGCGGACTCCGACCCGAACGTGGTTTACGCGGGCACCGGCTCATCGGCCATCCGGGGCAACGTCTCGGCGGGCGTGGGGATGTACAAATCCACCGACGCCGGCAACACGTGGCGACACGTGGGACTCGGCGATGCTGGACAGATCGGAGAGATCGTCGTCCACCCTGACGATCCGGATCTCGTCTACGCGGCGGCGCTCGGCCACGCATTCGGGCCGAACGAAACGCGAGGCGTGTACCGGTCCCGTGACGGAGGCGAAAGCTGGGAGAACGTCC
This sequence comes from Gemmatimonadota bacterium, assembly GCA_039586035.1. Taxonomy (GTDB): domain Bacteria; phylum Gemmatimonadota; class Gemmatimonadetes; order Longimicrobiales; family Gaopeijiaceae; genus JBDHHQ01. The sequence goes on from JBDHLD010000013.1 coordinate 96,930, forward strand.
TGTTCGTCTCTGAAAACACTGGCGCGGTCAAGCTCGTCATGACCCCGGGCCGCTCTGCCGAGCTGTACGCGGCCCTGTGGACGGCCCGGCGCGGTCCGTGGAGCCTCGTGTCCGGCGGCGCCGAGTCCGGGATCTTCAAGACGGTGGACGGCGGAGAGACCTGGACCAGGCTGGCCGGGGGGCTCCCGGAGGGTGTCGTAGGCAAGGCCGACGTGGCCGTGTCAGGGGGGAATCCCGACCGGGTGTGGGTGTTGATCGAGCACGGCGACGGCGGCGTGTACCGCTCCGACGACGCGGGCGCTTCGTGGGCGTACCTGAACGACGACCAGGGCCTCCGCGCCCGCCCCTGGTACTACACGCACATCCACGCCGATCCCGTGGACCCGGACGTGGTGTACGTGTCCAGCGAGGACTTCTGGAAGTCGTCCGACGGGGGTGAGACGTTCGAGCTCGTGGAGGTGCCTCACGGCGACACCCACGACCTCTGGATCAACCCGGACGACAACCGGGTCATGATCGAGGCCAACGACGGCGGCGCCAACGTGAGCCTCAACGGCGGTGAGAGCTGGTCCACGGTGATGAACCAGCCCACGGCCGAGTTCTACAGGGTGACCGTGGACAACCAATTCCCGTACCGCGTCTACGGTGGGCAGCAGGACAACTCCACGCTGTCGCTTCCCAGCCGCACCAACACCGGGGCGATCACGATCCAGCACTGGTACAGCGTGGGAGGCGGCGAGAGCGGACACATCGCGGTCGATCCGCGGAACCCCGACATCATCTACGCTGGGAGCTACGGAGGCACGCTGACGCGTCGAGACCGCCGCGCCCAGCAGACCCGCAACATCTCGATCTACCCGGAGCTCGCGGGCGGGCAGGCGGCCCGGGACCTCGAGTACCGGCTCCAGTGGAACTTCCCCGTGCGGATCTCACCCCACGATCCGGACGTGGTCTACGTCACCTCCCAGCACGTCCACCGTTCCAGAAACGGCGGGCAAAGCTGGGAGGTCATCAGTCCGGATCTGACGCACGACGATCCGTCGGTGCAGGACTATTCCGGAGGGCCCGTCAGTCGGGACAACACCGGCGTCGAGGTCTTCGGCACCGTCTTCGCCTTCGAAGAGTCGCCCCACCAGGCCGGCCTGTTCTGGGCCGGCAGCGACGATGGGCGGATCCATGTGTCACGGGACGGCGGCGCCACCTGGACCGACGTCACACCGCCCGATCTCGAGCGCTTCACCACCGTCAACATGATCGACCTCTCGGAACACGACGCGGGTCGGGCATTCGTGGCCGCACATCGGTACCGGCTGGACGACTTCACGCCCCGGATCTGGCGGACCGACGACTACGGTCAGACGTGGGAGCGCATCGCCGACGGCACGCGCGGCATCGCCGAGGAGCACTTCACCCGGGTCGTCCGGGAGGATCCGGATCGCCGCGGCCTCCTGTACGCGGGGACGGAGTTCGGCATGTACGTCTCGTTCGACGACGGCCGGCGCTGGCAGCCGTTCCAGCTCAACCTGCCCATCACGCCCATTACGGACCTGGCCGTTCACGAGCAGGACCTGGTCGTGGCCACCCAGGGGCGCTCCTTCTGGATCCTCGATGACCTGACTCCCCTCCATCAGTTGGACAGCGACGTCCTGGCGGCGGACGTGCACCTGTTCGCGCCGCGAGCGACGTATCGCTGGCTCGAGGAGGGACGTGGGCGAGGCGGCAACACCAACACCTTCCGGGACAACTACGGTGGGGCGGCAGTCGATTGGGAGCGGGTGGGGGAAGACGCGCCAATGGGCTTGCAGGTCTTCTACACGCTCTCGAGCCCTCCAGGCGAGGTCCGCGTCGAGTTCCTCGAGGCGGACGGTGACCCGATCCGAGCCTTCACCGGAGCGGACGTACCGTCCGAGCTCGGGATGAACCGGTTCGCGTGGGATCTCCGCTACCCCGACGCGGAGATCGACGGAGAGCTGTTCCGCGGGACGTCGTCCGGGCCCAAGGCGGTGCCGGGCGAGTATGCGGTCAGACTCGTGGTCGACGGTCAGTCACAGTCACGGACGTTCCGTATCTTGAAAGATCCGAGGATCCCGGCGACACAGGCCGACCTCGTTGCACAGTTCGACATGCTCCTGGAAATCCGCGACGCCATCGAAGACGCCTATGGCGCCATCGGCGAGATCCGTGACGTCAACGCGGAGCTCGCTTCCGGAGAAGACGGCGGGCTGTCGGACCAGCAGCTCGAGGCTTTGAGCGAGATCGAGGAGGCCCTGATCCAGGACCGGATCGAGTACCGTGAAGACGTCTGGAACTTCCCGTCGAAGCTGCGACACCAGATCGCCTACCTGGCTTCGGTGGTGTCCAGTACGGACGCGAGGCCCACAGATGCCGCGGTGGAGCGCGGGGGAGAGCTCAGGGCCGAGTTGGACGCCCTGATCGAGCGCCTGGAAGAAATCCTGAACCGACCCATCGTGAGCGAGGATGATCCTATCCAGGAGTGACGTGGAATCGGGATTCTGGCGATACCGGCCGGAAGACGGCTTCCCGCCAGGGCCCATCCGGTACACCCAGTCCTACGACGGCAGCACCCGGTTGAACGTCAGCTGCACGCAGACGGAGCTGTCCTACTACGAGCAGAAGAAGCTCGTGGGGGAGTGGTGCGAGTTCCTGCCCACGCTCACCGAAGTGCGGTTTCTCTGGTTCTCGTCCCGGGTGAGCCAACCGCTATTCGACGCCGCCTGCTCGATCCCCAACCTTACCGGCCTGTACGTGAAGTGGAGCGCGATCAAGCATCTCGACGCGCTGCGGGATTTGTCGGGGCTCCGCTATCTGCACGTGGGGAGCTCGTCCCAGATCGAGAGCGTCGACTGCCTCGCCGCTCTCACCACGCTCAAGGTCCTCCATCTGGAGAACCTCAAACGTATCCAGCGGTTGGACCCCCTCGCGGAGCTGTCGGGTCTCGAGGGCCTGGCGCTGTGGGGGGGCGACAAGCCATGGAAGGTCGAGACGCTGAAGCCCCTCGGCGCCCTGGACGGCCTGCGATACCTGTTCCTCACGGGGCTCCGGCCCACCGATGCGTCGCTGGAGCCTCTGAAGCAGCTGGCGAACCTCGAGAACCTGAGGCTCGGGCGATGGTGGCCCGAGGAGAAAGTGATCGAGCTGCAGACTGCCAACCTCGGGCTGCGGATCTCGTGACCTGATCGGCGCCGCAGGCGCGTGACACCCTGGCGTCCCGATACGCCGGCAAGCACAGTGGGGGATGCCACTCGAGCCCGAGATCCGGACGCCCCGCGAGCCGACGCTCCTCGAGGCCGTCGTGACGCTGGTACTCGTCTTCGCGGTCGTGCTGGTCGGCATTCGCCTGCAGGGCGGGCTCACCCGCTCTCCGCTCCCGCTGCTGCTGGCCCTGGGCGTGGTGAGCGTGGTGGGCCTTCAGCTCCGCGTCGGCTGGAACGCGATCCAGCAGGGCCTCGTGAACGGCATCGCTCGCGTCGGCATCGCCGTGTTCGTGGTGCTCCTGGTCGGGGCCCTGGTGGGGGTCTGGATCCAGGCCGGCATCATCCCGAGCCTCGTGTACTACGGCCTCCGCCTCGTCACGCCTGGCGCTTTCCTGGCCACCGCGTTCGGGGCCTGCGCAGTCATGTCCACGGTCACCGGCACGTCCTACGGCACCATGGGCACCGTGGGTGTCGCGCTCATGGGGATTGCCGCCGGCCTCGGCGTCCACCTTCCCCTGGCCGCCGGCGCGGTGATCAGCGGAGCGTTCTTCGGCGACAAGATGTCGCCCTTGTCCGAGACCACCAACATCGCCGCGGCCATGGGCGTGGTGGACCTGTTCGCCCACATCCGGTCGATGTTGTTCACGACCGTCCCGGCCGCCGTCATAGCCCTGGGACTCTTTCTGCTCGTGCGGGGAGGGGCGTCATCCGGGGGCTCGCAGGGCGTCGAGGCGCTGAGGATCAGCCTGGAGGCGGCCTGGGACGTCCACTGGCTGCACCTCCTCCCCATCCTCGTAGTCCTGGTCGTGACCCGGCGGAGGACGCCGGCCCTCGTGGCCCTATGCCTGAGCGTGCTCATCGGGGCCGTGTGGGCGCTCCTCTTCCAGGGAGCCAGCCCGGTGGGCGTCGTGGACGCGGCGGTCGACGGCTTCGCTCCCGCCACCGGAGTGGAGGCCATCGACGGCCTGTTCGGCCGAGGCGGCATGGCGGCCATGGCGCCCGTTGCCATGATCATCATCGCTGCAGGGGCGCTGGGCGGGGGCCTCGGCGCCATCGGGGTGTTGGAGCGCGCGTTGACGGCACCGCTGAGTCGCGTGCGCTCTGCGGGCACGCTGGTCGTGAGCGTATTGGTGTCGTGCTACGGAATCCTCGTCTTCACCGGCAGCACGACCCTGTCGCTGGTGCTCCCGGGCCAGGCTTTCTTGCCGGCGTTCCAGGCCAACGGTGTGGATGCGCGGGTCTTGACCCGAACGCTGGAAGACGGAGGCACGCTCGCGAGCCCGCTCGTGCCCTGGACCGGCGCTGCGCTGGTGGCCACGCAGATGTTGGGCGTGCCCACGCTGAGCTATCTGCCCTACGTGTGGTTCGTCCTGCTGGTGCCGGTGTTCTCGGTGATCTGCGGGTACACGGGGATCGGAGTGTGGCGCACGACCGCGTCGGATCCGGCTCACGCAAGCGAGTAGGGCGGCCGACTCGTTCGACCCCGAGGCGGCCTCCGCATACGTGCGGAGCCTGCCTCGCCACCGCGGGCGGGACGCGGTCCGCCACGGGGCCCTGCCGCTTGCTGGGCGCATCTGCGGCCCATGTTGTCTCCGTCGAATCCGGCAACCGCCGACTCCCCTGGGGACGCCTGAATGGAACTCTCGCGACGGGATTCTCTGAGAGTATCCGGCCTGGCCGGAGGCTCGACGCTCGCGAGCTCTCTGGGCTTCGATCTGAAGCCCGCCGGGGCGGCGGCTCGTCAGCTCAAGATCTCGAACGCTCGCGAGGTCCGGACCGTCTGTCCCTACTGCGCCGTCGGTGTGGCACGATCGCGTACGTGCACGGCAGCGGCGGTCTCAACACCACCACGACGGTCATCCTCGCATCGGTCGAGCTGGACCTGTGGGCGCAGGAGCGGGGTCTGGCGAAGCTCCAGCGGAACCTCCTGGGCCTCTGACCGACCCGATGCCGTCGACCGCTCCGGCCGTCGTGGTCTTGCCTATTGCTTCACCACCCGAAACGTCCCGCTCTCCGGAGATCCGCATCCTGCCGGCGGATTGACCTCGACGAACGTGCCGCTGAGGGTGTCCGCCGAAAACGTACCCTGGAAGTCGGCGCCGGTGGCGCACGAGCTGTTGGAGCTCGTGAGGGTGAAGACGCCATCCACCGAGGTCCCGTTCTCCGTTCCCCTCATGGACCATGTGGAGCCATCCGGTCCCTCCACGCTCGCGGAGCCGGATATGGCGTTCCCGTTCTCCCGGATCACCAGCGTGAGTCCGATCTGACCCGCGCTGCCCGGATCCGCCGACCCGCCGGTCCCCACCCAGGTGCCCGTGTGGGCCGTAGACACCTGACCACCGCTGTATTCGATCTCGTTCAGGATGAACGTCTCCCCCATGGTGATGCCGTCCAGCGCGTACGTGCCGCTGAGACCGTTCTTCGAGAACCGTACGATCTGGTCTCCGACAGGAATGTCGGTCAGGACGAACTGGCCGGCAGCGTCTGTCTCGGCCGATCGCTGTCCGATGGCCACCGTAACGCCGGCCGTCTGGCCGGTCACCGCGGCCGCCCGGTCCCTCGCCGCCGAGCCGGCGACACCCAGCTGGGCGTCGAAGACCGTGACCGTTCCCCGAAGCGTCGCGCCAGTCGGATCGACCTCCACGCTGGTGCCGTCATCGCCGCAGGCCGGAAGAAGCGAAAGGGAGAGGAGCACCACGAGTGCGCGGTGACCCGCTCGGTCTGATAGGTAGTCGCCCATCGCCAGCCCTCCTTTCTCGAATCCGGAGGGGACGGACCGAGGGCGGGTTCCGTCCGCCTCCTGCTCGCTTGCCGATTCGTGCCGACCGTAGCCTAACGCACGCGCGACCCGCGGTCAGTCAGGTAAAGGTGGAAATGTCAGAGGGGATCTCGGCGTGGGGGGCGAGACGGGGCCGGGAACCAGCCGGCCGCGATCTGGTCGGGTACCCCTCACTTGGGTACCTTTGAACTGAGACTTGTTCTCAATCTCATACGGTGCGCACAGATGGCTGGGAGCGTGATGACGCAGGCTCAGGCGAATCCTCCACTCAGGCTGTTCGAGGTCCCACTACGGCAGACTGTGGAGTTGGTGCGTATCGATCTGCCCCCCCACGACGCGGAGCCCCTTCTCGATCGTGGCCTTCTCCCCGGCTGCTCCCTCTGCCCCGTGCGTCGTACACCCTTTGGCGACCCTATCGTCTCCTTGAACGGCACGCTCCTCGCCATTCGCCGCGAAACCGCCGAGTGTCTCTGCGTCCGCCTGCCGGAGCCAGCGACGGATTGAAGGGCTGGGAGGCCATTCCGCACGACCCGCGGTACGCGTGAGCCGACCACGCTCGTCCTCGGAGGGTCGTGCCGGCCTCGATGGCGGTGTGCCCCTCGTTGCCCTGGTCGGTCCCCCGAACTCCGGCAAGACCACTCTCTTCAACCAGCTCACCCGACTTCGCCAGAAGGTGGCGAACTACCCGGGTGTCACCGTGGAAAAGCACGTCGGCCGAGCCCGGCTGTCGGGGGGAAAGGCGGTGGACGTCGTCGACTTGCCCGGCGTCCACGGGTTCTCGGCGCGCACGCTCGACGAGCGCGTCACGCTCGATGTGCTGGACGGCCGCATGGAGGGGCTCGAAGAGCCGGACGCCATCGTCGTCATTGTCGATGCGACCCGACTCGAGCAGCACCTGATGCTCGTGGAGCCCCTGCTGGAGTTCTGCCTCCCCACGCTGCTCGTCCTGAACATGGCGGACGAAATGGAGAGACGAGGTGGCGCCCTGGACGATGATGCGCTCGCCCACGAGCTGGGTCTGGTGGTGACGCGGACCAATGCCCGCGCAGGTGCGGGAATCGACGAAGTGCGGGCCTTTCTCGAGGGCGTGAAGGCGCACGGCCCTCCCCCGCCTCCGGATCGCGTGACCACCGGCCACGTATCCCGGACGATGCACCTGCCCATGATCGACGCGTTCGCCTCCCGCAGCGCATACGTTCGACGTGTTCTGGAGCGGGCGCGATTCACTTCTCCGGGGCCATCGGGCCTGACCGACAAGCTCGACTCGATCTTTCTCCAACACTACCTCGGCCCGGCCATCTTCCTGGCCGTGGTCGTGCTGGTGTTCCAGGCCATCTTCACGTGGGCGGTGCCTCTCATGGATGGCGTGGAGGCGGGGGTGGCCGCGTCCGGGGCGTGGGTGGGATCGGTGCTGCCGGACTCGTGGTTTCGATCGCTGCTCGTAGACGGCGTCTGGGCCGGTGTGGGGGCGGTCCTCGTCTTCCTCCCGCAGATCCTGATCCTCTTCCTCTTCCTCGGGATCCTCGAGGACTCGGGCTACCTCGCGCGTGCCGCGGTGATCGCGGACCGGTTGATGTACCGGGTAGGGCTCCAGGGCCGGGCATTCCTGCCTCTCCTGTCCGGGTACGCGTGTGCCGTGCCGGCCATCCTCGCGGCACGTACCGTCGAGGACGAGCGTGATCGGCTCGCCACGATCTTCGTGACCCCGTTCATGACCTGCTCGGCGCGACTCCCCGTCTACGCGCTCCTGATCGCCGCGTTCATTCCCGCGCGCCCGGTCCTCGGCCCCCTCATGGGGTCCCGCGCGGCGGTGCTCCTCGGGCTCTACGCGCTGGGCGTGGTCGCGGCGGTGGGTACCGCCTTCTTGCTCAAGCGCACGCTGCTCCGGGCTCCGCGCCAGTCCTTCATCATGGAGCTGCCGCCGTACCGGGTGCCCACGCTCCGCTCGCTGACGGTGCGTCTGATCGACCGGAGCAGGATCTTCCTTCGCCGAGCCGGGCGGATCATCCTCATGGTAACCGTGGTCCTCTGGATCCTGACCCAGGTGCCGCGCACGGGAGGAGGCCCGCCCCCTATCGACGCGAGCGCGCTGGCTCGCATCGGCCAGGTGATCGAACCGGCCATCGAGCCGCTGGGGATGGACTGGCGCATTGGCGTCGGCCTGGTTTCGTCGCTGGCGGCCCGGGAGGTGATCGTGGGCACGTTGGGCACGATCTACGGCGTCGAAGGCTCCTCGGAGGGCTCGCTGGAGCTCCAGGAGGCTCTCCAAAGCCACCTGAGCCTGGGCGCTGCCGTTGCGCTGCTCGTGTTCTTCGTGTTCGCGCTCCAGTGCATGTCCACGGTGGCCGTGATGCGGCGGGAGACGGCCGGATGGAGATGGCCCACGCTTCAGTTCACCTACATGCTGGTTCTGGCATACGTGGCCGCGTTTGCGGCGTATCGGTTGTTCTAGCTTTCCACGGGCGCGACCGATTCAGCGGCTCGGCGCCGCTATTCCAGACGTAGCGTCGCCATGGGGTCCACGCGCGCCGCCTTCCGGGCCGGGACGTAGCAGGCCGCCAGCGCCACGACCACGAGCAGCCCTGCGATCGCGCCGAAGGTGACGGGGTCCGTGGGCGAGACGCCGAACAGCAGGCTCGCGATCACCCGGGTGAGCCACATGGACGCCAGGATGCCGAGTCCCACACCGGCCAGGATCACGAGCATCCCCTGTCCGATCACCATCCGCAGGATGGAGTCCTTGCCCGCACCCAGGGCCATACGAATCCCGATCTCGCGCGTACGCTGCTTCACGGCGAAAGCGATCACGCCGTAAAGCCCGACCGAAGCGAGCACGAGCGCCACCGCGGCGAACACGGCGATGAGGGTCATGGCGAACCGGGTCGCGGCCATGGCATCGCCCACATAGGCCGAGAGGGGTCGGACCCGGTAGACGGGAAGTTGATCGTCCATCTCCGCTACCTGGCGGGCGACGGCGCCCACCAATGACTCCGGCCCGACGCCGGCGCGGGCCACGACCGTCATCTGGGTCCATGGGAACAAGTGGTGCGGGATGAAGAGCGTCTCGCGCGAGTCTGCCGTGAGGGATTCGTGCCGCATGTGCTCTACCACACCGACGACGTCGAGGAAGAGCCGCTGACCGAAGAGATCGATTCCGAGGACCTTGCCGATGGGTGACTCATCGGGCCACAGCTTTTCCGCGAACGGCGCGTCGACGATCACGACGTGCATTCGGTCGGAGATGTCGATTGGCTCGAAGGTCCGCCCCTCGAGCACCCGCGTGCCCATGGCGGCGAAATAGCCGGGCGTGATGACCCGGAAGTTCGCCTCGTTCTGGGTCCACAGCGACGGATCCTCGTCGTCTCGGCCGTAGGGGCCGGTCCAGAAGCGCCCGGCCAGGGGGAGAGGGAACACTCCACCGACCGCCTCGACGCCGGGCAGCGCGGCCACGCGGGGTTCCATCTCCTGGAAGAACTGCGTGCGAGGTTCCACGCCGCCGTAGCGGGAGAAAGGAAGGGAGATCTTGTACGTGAGCACGCCCTGGGCGTCGAAGCCGGGGCGGATATCCTGGAGAGCCGAGAAGCTACGGAGCATCAAGCCGGCGCCAATGAGCAGGACCACGGACAGCGCCACCTCTGCCATCACCAGCGCGGTTCGGGCCTTCAGTCCGGAAGCGTAGCCGCCCCGGGCCTGGAGTGCGTCTCGAGGACTCGTGCGCCGGGAGTCCAGGAGGGGCGCCAGACCGAAGACGACGGCTGCCAGCCCGGTCGCCGCCAGGGTGAAGGTCAGAACCGGTAGGTTGATCGCGATATCGTCGACCCTCGGCAGATTCGGTGGTCGGAGAGCCAGGAGCGCGTCGATGCCGAGACGGGCGAGGAGGAGCCCGGCGACCGCGCCGAGGCCAGCCACGAGGAGTCCCTCGACCACCACGAGCTGAACGAGGCGGCCTCGAGCTGCCCCCAGCGCCACGCGCACCGCCATCTCGCGCCGCCGCGCCGACGCCCGGGTGAGAATCAGGTTCGCCACGTTGGCGCACGCGATCAGCAGCACGAAACCGACGGCGCCGAGCAGGGCCAGCAACGTGGGCCGGACGTGGCCGACGACGTCCGCATGCATGGGGACGACATCGATCTGCATGCCCATGTTCTGGTGAAACTGATGGAGCTCCCGCTGTCGCTTCGCGATGGCGTCCATCTCGGCTTGCGCCTGCCCCACCGTCACGCCGGGCCGGAGGCGGCCCACGACGCGGAGATTCTGGGATTCCCTGCTTCCCTGGGCCAGGTCGACGCGGAGCGGAGTCCACGCGTCGATGTCCGTCGGCATCCCGGCGTCCACCGGCATCATGACTTCGAAGCCGGGCGGCATGACACCGACGACGGTCATCGGCTGGAAGTCCATTCGGACTGCCCGGCCCAGAACCGCGGGATCACCGCCGAAGCGCCGTTGCCAGAAGTCGTGGCTAAGGACCAGGGCGCTGGCTGGGACGGGGATCGTGGGGTCGGCGAAGGCGCTCTGTGGAATCGGCTTCTCGTCCGACTCTACGAAGCCGCGGCCGAGCAGCGGCTCCACGCCGAGCACCTCGAAGTAGTTGGAGGTCACGCTCGCGAGCTGGATCTGCTCGGGCTCACCCTCTCCCGTGAGGGACGACTCCGCCACGTTGTTGGTCGCGGCGAAGCCCTCGAAGCTCTTCGCCTGCTCCCGGTAGTCGGCGATGTCGGGGGCCGCCACGGGAGCCTTCGGGTAGCCCGTCGTCTCCATGCGGTTCCACACCAGCACCAGCCGGTCGGGCTCGTAGTAGGGGAGCGGGCGTATGAGAACCGCGTTGACGGCGCTGAAGATGGCGGTGTTGGCACCGATGCCCAGCGCCAGCGTGAGGACCGCCACGGCCGTGAAGCCGGGGCTGTTGCCGAGCTTGCGCAAGCCGTAGCGGACGTCTGTCCAGAAAGATCCCATCATCCCCACCCCCTCCAGAAAAAATTCTTTCTGCAAACCAACGTAGCACGCAGGACGCTCCGTCGCCAAGGTCCGGTAGCCGGGAGGGCGTGCCTCCGCCTCGCGTCCAGAGGGTGCCCGGGCCGGCTGCTGCCGCCCGGCGGCCTCCCGTGGCGGTCAGAGCTCCTGGCCCAACGCCTCCCGCCACAGCATGCGCACTTCGTCGTCCTCTCCCGTCATCTCCCAGCGGACGAGGCTCAGGGGGATCAAGCCCCTCGACAGCAGATCATCGTGGAAGGCGCCGAGCGTGAAGTCGTCGCCCAGTGCCAGGGAGCGCTCCGACAGCAGCTGCTCGATCTGTATCTTCCCGACGATGTAGCCGCTGCCCGAGCCGGGGCGGCGGAGATACCCCTCGAGATCGTATCGACCCAGGTCCTCTTCCATGTACGGGACGAACTCGATCATGTAACGGTTTGCCTCGTCGAGACTGAGCTCGCCAGCGTGCATCTGGGTCTCGGCGTAGATGCGGCTGGCCCGCTTCATCAAGGCCACGTAGAAGAGCTGGTCCGCCTGCCGCACGTCCCGCGTGAGCCCCGCGAGCAGGAACATCTCTTCGAGGTAGGTGGCCCAGCCCTCTGCTCGTGAGCTGTCGCCGTAGTCTCGTCGGATGGGGTTTTCGACCCGCCTCGCGAGCATTCCATCGAAACGGTGTCCGGGGATCGAGGCGTGAATGTGATTGTTGAAGGTGTTGCGGAATTGGAGCTCCTCCCAGAAGTGCCGATCCGTCAGGGCGCGGGGGCTCCAGAAGGTGTCCGTGTCGAACGACTCCGGGGTGTCTTCCGGGAAGGTCAGGAGGTACTGCTCCTCGACCATGCGACGGATCTGCGCCTCCGCCGCCCGGGTGCGCCGCTGATGCTGCTCCCGGCTGGTGGTGAGCTCCAGCTCGGGAAGGGCGCGGTCCCGGTTCCGCACGATCTCGTAGGCGGCGCGGTACCGGTGGAACTCCCGCTGGCCGAGCAGGGCCATCTCGGCCGTCCCGTAGGGCAGGAGCCGGACGTTTCTGAAGTACCACTCGAGGTTTTCGGCGCCGATGCCGGCCGAAGCGGGCATGTCCGGCCGTCGATCTCTCAGCCAGTCGCGGTAGGCCACGACGGCCTCGAGGGCGTCGGAGCAGAGCGCCGCGTCGACGGGCTGTGCCTCGGCGACCCGGCCGCACAGGTCCCGGTACCAGCCGATCGTCCCGGCCGGTGGACTGTCGCGGTACGGCTGGCCCTGTCCGACGCCGTCGAAGTTGTCCAGGTGGAAGATCGCCAGGCCGGCGAGCTCGCCCAGCGGCGCGGTGAGGTTCTGCTCGGCCTGCCGAAGGGTGGCGGGGACCGCCGCCAGGGCGCTCCGCCATCGCTCGGCCGCCTCGCCGGACAGCGGCAGGTCGACGTACGGCACGCGCCTGACTTCATTGAGATACAGGATCGGATCCCGCTCCCAGGGCCGGGTCACGCGGTGCTCGAACGCCAAGCCGTTCGCCTTCGACCAGACCAGCAGGTAGTCCACCTTGCCGGACACGGACCACGCCGTCGGGTCGATCTGGCGGAGACGGGCCTGTGCGCTCTCGATGGCTCGCGCCCGCTCGGCCATGGCGGCGGGGCCGTATTGGGGTACGCCCGCCTCCCGACGCGGTCCACGAAGGGTGGAGAGGTCCGCGTTCAGCGCCTCCAGGGCGTCCCAGCCTGGATCGGCCTGACCGGCGGCCGCGTTCGGGACGCACAGCGCGACGAGGAGAAGCGCGGCGACGGCGGGGGCCGCACGGCGTCGATACCATGGCATGGCGGCTTTGGGCGCGGCCGTCCTTCCTCGCCTCTGCCAGCGTACGTCTTTCATCGTCGTTCACCCCCGAGGTGGCGCTCGAAGTGCTGAACCAGCTTCCCGAAGGCGAAGCGCGTCTGCGCGAGTCCCTCGTTGTCCCAGCCGTGACCGGCGTTCGGCAGCGCCACCAGGTCGACGTCCTTCCCCAGCATGATCAACCGCTGTACCAGGGTGGCGGTGTCCTTGAAGAGCACGATCTGGTCTCGCATTCCGTGAATGATCATCAGAGGGTCCTCGAGCCCCTCGGCGTGCAGGAACGGTGAGGAATCCGCGTACGCCTCCGCCTGATCTTCGGGGGCCATCATGACGGCCATCTGGCCGGTGAGGGCGTGCCACACGTTGGTCGCGGGGGCTCCGGCGACGCCAGCCGCATACAGCCCGGGTTTCCTGAAGAGGGACATCACGGTCATGAGGCCCCCGTAGCTCGATCCCCAGATGCCCACGCGCCCCATGTCCACGTACCCTTCGCCCTCGAGGAAGCGGACTCCGCTTTCGAGGTCCTCGATGTCCATGCCTCCGTAGTCGAGACGGATGCCGCGCCGGTGGTCACGGCCCCGGCCCCAGCTGCCCCGCACGTCGACGTTGAGGAGGACGTACCCTTGTTGGGCCAGATACTGGTCGAGGCCCCAGGTGGGGTGTGCGGTCCGGCCTCCCCACTGGTTGCGTACGCTCTCGGTGTAGACGGATCCGAGGATCGCGGGGTACCGGCGGTCGGGGTCGTAATCCGGAGGAAGCGTGAGACGGCCGTGCAGCTCGGTGCCGTCCACGTGACTGCGGAAAGTCACATACTGCGGCGCGACCCAGGCATACCCGCTGAACTCCGGAGTCGGTGAGTCCGTGACCAGGCGCTCCACCACGGCCAGGCCGTCCTCGGGGCCCGAGGTCGCCGACACCGGATCCAGCGTCGTGAGCAACAGCTCCGGCGGCGTGGTGTCGCTCGAGAACGCTACCGCTGCATAGCGCCCATCGGGCGACAGCGTGGGGGCATGCGTGCCTGGCCGATGGCTGACCCGAGTGACCTCGCCTCCGGGGTCGTCAACCCGAAAGAGCTGCCGCTCTTCGGGACGGCCCCGGTTGCCGACCACGATCAATCCGCCCTCCACCGGATGCATTTCGGCCACGGCCCAGTCACCCCGTGTCAGGCGCCTCGGCTCGCTCGCTTCCAACCCCTCCCGTCCGGTCGCCAGGGCGTAGACGTGGTAGTCTTGGTCGCGGTCAGAAAGGAAATAGAGGTGTCGTGAATCGGTGGACCAGGCGATGCGCCAATAGTAGTACGTCTCGTTGAGCGGATCTCGCTCCCGTACCACGATCCGGGCGGCTGGTGGGCTGGCCGACCGCACATCTACCTGGAAGATCCTGCGGTCCTTCGCGTACAGGTCGCTGGTATCCACCGCCAGCCGCTCGCCGTCGGGAGCCCACGCGTAGCTGAGCAGAAGCCACGGCGACTCGGGCGAAGCCGGCCCTTCGTCCAGCTCGACCCACTGGACCGGCTCTCGGCTGTCCAGAGACCGCGCGCTCACGAAGCCCAGGCGTTGCCGCGCGGGCAATTCGCCCGGATAGGCTCGACGTACCTCCACGAGCCGAGTCTCGTCGGACAGATAGTCCGGGATGCCACGTAGCGCGACATCACGGCGATCCCGCTCCAGGACGGCGATCCTCGACCCGGTCGGCGACCACCGAAAGCTGGCGATGCCCACGTCCGGTGAGATGCTGTCGATCCTCCGCACCGCAGCCGGCGTCCCGCTGGCCGCCGCGGGTGGGTCGGCCGCCATGAGCCACAGCTCGCCCTGGGTGAGGAAGGCAAGGAGATCTCCGGCGGGCGAATAGGCGGCCTGCGTCTCGAGGGCCGGCGTGTCGGTGAGCCGTCGAGGCTGTCCGTCGGGTGTAACCAGCCAGAGATCACCGCGAAACGTGATCAGTAGCCGCCGTCCATCGGGATGCCAGGTGACGGCCGTCACGCCGGGATCACGCTCTGCCCGCTCCTCGCTTTCGGCTGCTGCCACGGGGTCGAGCGTGGGGCCCGAGAGAGGATCGAGGTGGGGCAGGTGGGTCACGCGGGTCGGCACCTGATCTGGCGCGGCGGTGTCGAGCACCCAGACGTCGCGGAAGTTACGCCCTTCGTCGTTCCAGAGGAACGCCAGGTGACGCCCATCGGACGACCAGGCGAAGGATCGGGGCGGCGTCCCGATGATGCGGGGAAGGGAGTAGAGCCGCTCGATCGTGAGCCTGGGCGCCTGGGCGCTTGTCTCACCCGACGGGACGAGGGAGACGATCGAGACGGCCAGGAGCTTCGCGAGGCGGAGGATCTTTCTAGACATGCGATCAAGATCCCGAGCGTCGAGGGTGGGGGCAACCGGGGTGGGGCGGCGGCGCGCGACCTCGTCGCACCCACGGACGCAAGAAGCCGCTCCAGGGACCGGAGGAAGCTGTGGGGCAGTTGCCGACGAACACCGCCTTCCTTTGCCCGACAGACGCGCGCGCTGCCTCGAGCCAACTTACGGTGTAGTCCCCGGGAGTTGGGATGAAGTGACATGCGCGTGTTCCCGAGATGTCGTCTGATTCACGCCGGAGCGGCGGTCTTCGCCGCCGTACTGGTAATGGCCGATCACCTCGTCGGCCAGGACGAGGAGTCCGACACGCGCCCCGGGGTCGCCGTCCTGCGATTCGAGAGCGGCGGCTCCCTCGGGTCCAATCCAGAAGACCTCGGCGCCCTCGAGGTGGGCATCCAGCAGATGCTCCTCACGGAGCTGTCGCAGCGTCCCGAGCTACGGATCGTAGAGCGCTCCCGCCTGAACGCCATCTTGCAGGAGCAGGATCTCGGGGCCAGCGGACGCGTTGAGGTGGGCACGGAGGCCGAAGCCGGCCGACTGATCGGCGCCCGCTTCATGGTCGCGGGCGTGTTCACGGACGTCTCGGGGGAGTTTCGGCTGGACGCTCGCGTCTTCGACGTCGAAACGTCCGAGATCCTGAGGTGCGAGGAGGTGCGCGACCGTAGGGAGCGTATGTACGACCTGATCGTCGACCTCGCGGAGGTCATCGCTGCGGACCTGCACCTGCCGGCCCTCGACACCGAGGCCCAAGCGGCTCTGGAGGCCCGGCGGGCTCGGGAGATCCCACCGGAAGCCCTGACCCTGTACGCCTGGGGTCAGATCTTCGAGGATCGCGGTCACCTGGACATGGCTGGCGACGCGTATCGACGCGTGATGAGCGAGTATCCGGACCTCACCGAAGCCCGGGACGACTGGCGCCGCCTCCTCGGGAGCTGGGAGCTCAACGTCTTCGTGGGCTCCTTCAACGACGAGCCCAGCGAGTACGTCGTAGTACCCGGCAGCGAGGACAACTTCCGGCGCGACGCCGTCCTCGGAGTTCGAGTCGCCTACCACCTTCCGCTGGGGCTCTTCGTTCAGGGCGAGATCGCGAACTCCCTGGTCAGGGTCCCGGCACCCAACGGGACCATCCAGAACATGAACGTCACGCCCATCCTGGCGTCGGGCGGCTACAGCTGGCACGTGCGCCACGATCTCCATCTCTTCGGAGCCGTGGGGCTGGGTGGGATGCGCTTCGAGCCCGATCGGACTCGTTCGGAGATCGACTTCGCCGCCGTCTATGGCGCCGGGGCGCGGGTCTTCCTGACCCGTAACCACGTCATCCGCGGGGACCTCCGGTTGCACCAGATCCCCAACGCTCTGGGCAAGACGCTGGACGACCTCGGCGTCCCCCGGGGCGATACGCTGTGGCTCCTGGAGCTCAGCGCCGGGCTGAGCTGGTTTCCCGGCGGCGGGTAGCGCGCCATCGATCTGGACGCGATAGACTACGCGTCAATGGCACGCGCCCCTCGGTTCGGGAAGACAAATGAGAGCTCTCTCGCTTCGGCCTGCAGCGGTACTCCTGACGCTCCTCCTCGCAGGGTGCGGTAGCCAGGCGCCACCGGAGCATGTTCAAGGGACGGCGGAGGCGCCGATCTCGGCAGCGGACATGCTCTCCTACCTCGAGGCCCAGGTCGACATCGCCCGTGACAAGTTCACGCAGCTGGCGGAGGCGATTCCCGAGGAGGCATACGATTGGCGCCCCATGGAAGGCGTGCGCTCATTCGGGGAGATCTTCATCCACGTCGCGGCGGACAACTGGTATGGGGGCGCGCTCATGGGCATCCCCACGCCGGACGACATCGCGGTCTCGGGCGAAGGCGAGACGGTACGGAGCTATCAGGAGCAGAACTTGTCCAAGGCCGAGACGCTGACGCACCTGCGCCGGTCGTTCGACTACTTGTCGGACGCGTTGGACCAGACGCGAGAGCGACTCGACACCCGCGCGATGCTACGCACCACGGAACTGAGCTACGGGGACCTCTGGGTACGGCTCATCACCCACATGCACGAGCACCTGGGTCAGGGCATCGCGTACGCCCGGGCCAACGAAGTCGTGCCGCCCTGGAGCCGGTAGGGAGCCCGGCGACTGTCTCGCTCAGAGCCGTGACAGCACCAGCTCTCCGATCGCTCGCGCTGCGGCCTGGCCTCCGCTCGTCCCGTCGGGGTCGTAGAGCGTGATGGCCACAGCCCACGTCTCGTCGACGCACACGCCGAGCTGGGTTGGCGCCGTCTTCCAATAAGCTGACGCTCCGGCCCAGCTGAGGGGCGTTTCGTCAGCGAAGCCGCCGACGTCGAAGTACATCTCGCAGCCGATGGCTTTCACGTCTTGCACGAACACCTCGACATCGACCCGCCCCAGGGCCAGATCCACGGGTCCGTAATCGCACGTCTGGGCGTTCACGGGCTGCCCCGCCACCGGGTTGGGAAGAAGGCCGCTCATTTCCTGATCGCTGACCAAGCGACAAGGGTCTCCTGGCGCTGTCGCAGAACCGCTGCCGGCCGGCTCGGGTGTCACCGTCGCGTCGTTGCCGTCGGTCTCGGGAGTGCCCTCGCCACACGAGGTCAAGACGAGCACGAGCATCAAGACCGGCCAGCTCAAGCGTGACACCATGGTTCCCTCCGGTGGCAGCCTCGCACTCGGGCGAGGTCGTGACCTCCTGGGCGGTGGCGACGCGGGGAGCGCCCATAGCCGCCAGACAGATCCCCGCGACGAGCGTCGCCCTCGTTCTCTTCCGCATCGTCCGACAGTCCTCCAGGATGCACCCATGATCGGACTGGGTGCGGAACCGGATCCGCGACCGTCGCGGACCCGGTTCCCTCCGGGGACCGGTGCTACTCCGTCACCACGCCCTCCAGCAGATCCCCGAGCTGCCCCATCAGCTCCTCGTACCGCTCGTCGAGCTGTTCCATCCGCAGGTAGGCGTTGACCGGCGGCGGATCATCCGATCCGGAAATGAGCGTCAGGATGTTGGCGTAGTCGGTCGTGAGCTGGGGGTGCAGGTGCGCGTGGTCTCCCCGCTGGTTGTGCTTGTAGAGCTGGCCGAGGATCTCCTCGATCTCGGCCTTGGCGCTCTCCGCGGCTCGGCCGTCGGAGCCGCCGCCGGCGATGACCGCATCCAGCTCCTCGATCCGCCGCTGACCCTGGGCCACGCCGAGCTGGATGGCCGTGATCCGGTCGCGGGCCTGTATCGCCAGGTCGAACTTCCGCTGGAGCTCGGCGAGCGGCGTGTCCACACGGGGGTCGAGCCTCACCTCGAACTCCTGCGTCTGTGACCAACCGTCGGCCGTGCGCAGCGTCACCGAGTACGTGCCCGGCATGGCGAGGGGGCCGTCGGTGTCGCCGGTTACGACCGCGATGCGCTCACGGAATCCCTCGTTGACACCAGGGGCCAGGTAGGCCGGAGGATAGCGGAGATCCCAGACCAGGCGGTGCATCCCCGGATCGGTTTCGACCCTTGGCTCACCGACGAGCGTGACGGCCGGTTCCCGCATGCGCTGGAACACCTCTTCCTTCGTTCCGGGGCCTTCGCTGGTGAAAGCCCGGACCACGGCGCCCGCCCCGTCGCGGATCTCGAGGGTGACCTCACCGGCGGGCGCGTCAGCCCACGCGAAGAAGATCATGGCGCCGTCCGGAGGATTCTGCGGCCAGACCCCACCACGCCGCCCGCCGGCGAGGCGAAGGCGATACGCGTCGCGAGGCTGGAAGAGGAACGCCTGTCCCGCCTCGGCGGCCTGGGCCATCTGATGCAGTGGGGTCAGGTCGTCCATGATCCACAGCGCCCGACCCTGCGTTGCGACGATCAGGTCGTTTTCGTGCACCAGGAGGTCCATGACCGGCGTGCGGGGGAGGTTCTGCTGGAACGGCTGCCAGTGGGCCCCATCGTCGAACGAGACGAACACGCCGAATTCGGTGCCCGCGTACAGGAGGCCCGGTCGACCCGGGTCTTCCTGGATCGACCGAGTCGGATGGTCCGCGGGAATCCCGTTGGTGCCGTCCGTCAGGAGCGTCCAGGAGGCGCCGTAGTCGTCGGTGCGGTAGAGATAGGGGTGGAAGTCGTCCATGCGGTACCGCTGCACGGCCGCGAAGGCCCGGCCCGCGTCGTGGGGCGAAAGCACGATCTCGTTCACGGTGCTGTGCAAGGGCAGCCCGGGAGGCGTGATGTCTTGCCAGCTGGCGCCTCCGTCCCGGGAGATGTGGATGGCGCCGTCGTCGGAGCCGGCCCAGAACAGCCCGCGCTCATGGGGCGACTCCTCGAAGGCGAAGATGGTGCCGTAGACCTCGACGCCCGTCTGGTCGTAGGTGAGGGGCCCTCCCGGCGGCTCCTCGTGCAGCTCGGCATGCTCGTCCCAGCGCGTCAGGTCGGGACTGATGACGTCCCAGGAATGCCCCTCGTCGCGAGAGACGTGCACCAGGTGGGACGTGTGGTAGAGGACGTCCGGGTCGTGTGGCGAGAAGCGGAGCTGAGACAGCCACTGCTCCCGGTAGGTCAGCTCCCGGTTGGCCAGCGCGTGGGGCTCCTGGGGCCAGATCCAGACTTCGCGCCGCTGGTCCGTTCGACGGTCCAGCCGGCTGACCCATCCTTTGCACGCTCCGAAGACCACGTTGGGATCCCTGGGATCCACGGCGATCGGCCCGGTTTCGCACCCGGGCCCCTGATGCCAGTTCTCGAAGGGAGTGAGGCCCTTCGTGGCCCGGCTCGCCACCGAGATCGTGGTGTTGTCCTGTTGCGGGGCGTACAGCCGGTAGGGGAATTCGTTGGTCGCGATGACCGTGTAGTACTCGCCCGTGGGCTGATTGTACTGGGTGGACCAGGTGGCTCCGTCGGTGAACGTGACGTTGGCGCCCCCGTCGTTCGACTGGATCCAGATGTTCGGCTGGTCGGGGTTGATCCACATGTCGTGGTTGTCGCCGTGGGGCGTGGGGATGTTGACCAGCGTTTCACCGCCGTCGTCGGAGCGAAAGAAGCTCTCGTTGTTGATGAAGACGACGTCGGGATCCGTGGGGTGCGCGTCCACGTGGGTGTAGTACCAGGGGCGCGCCATCATATTGCGGTCGTCGCTGATGTGGGCGAACGACGCGCCCCGATCCTCGCTCCGGTACAGTCCGCGCAGGTCGCCCTCGGCCTCCAGCAGCACGTACACCCTGTCGGGCATGGTGGGAGGAATGGCCAGGCCGATCCGCCCGATCATCTCCGGGATGCCATTCGTGAGCTTGGTCCACGTATCCCCGCCGTCGGTGGTCTTGAATACGCCGCCGTTCGTGGCGCCACTCCGCATGGTCCAGGGCTTACGTTCCGCGGTCCACATGGCGGCGTAGAGCGTGGCTGGATCGTCGGGGCTCATCATCAGATCGATGGCGCCCGTGCCTTCGTTCACGTACAGGACCTTCTCCCAGGTCCCGCCTCCATCCCGTGTACGGTATACGCCCCGATCCTCACTGGGGCCGAACACGCTGCCCAGGGCGGCGACGTAGACGTGATCGGGATCGCTCGGGTGGATCCAGATGCGGTTGATGTGGCGGGACTCGGGCAGGCCGATCCACTGCCACGTGGCCCCGTCGTCCGTTGACCGGTACATGCCGTGCCCGACTGAAACGTTGCCCCGCACGCCGCCCGACCCCGTGCCCGCGTAGACGATGTCGGGGTTGGACGGCGCCACGGCCAGCGCGCCGACCGGGCCCACCTCGAGGTAGCCGTCGGAGATGTTCCGCCAGGTGTGACCCGCGTCGTCCGTGCGCCAGATCCCACCTCCCACCGTTCCCATCAGGAAGGTGTAGGGCCGGTCTCGATATCCGGTGACGGCCGTTGAACGGCCGCCACGAGTGGGCCCCACGGACCGGTATTCGAGCGCTTGGAAGAGAGCCGGATCGACCGTCGTGTTGGCGTCGGGGGCCTGGGCCGAGAGAGAGATCGACGTGAGAGAGAGGCTGGCGGCGACCGCCAGGATCCCGGAGAGGCGCAGGGTCATAGAAACCTCCGGACTTGGTGCACGATCTGGACCGATGTCGTCAACCTAGGCGGGGGGGTGGCCCCGCGCACGGGGGTGGACCTGCGGACATTGGTGGCCGCGTCACCTGGCCGTCGCCGCATCGCTACCTCGCCTGCGCCTACACCGGAGGTGCCTCCATCCCGTACTGTCCCCACTCCTCCTTGGCCGGTCCGAAGACCCCAGGTACCTGGAGGCCCGCCTGTCTCATCAACACGGTCAGCTGGGCGCGGTGATGCACCTCGTGGAGAATCAGCGCGTGTGCGCTCGCGCCGCGGGCCCACGTCTGCCCGTACATGTCGTCGGTCTCCGCAAGCGTGGCGTCGGACCAGTTGGCGGTCACCGCGTCGACGAGCTCCGACGATACCGCGTCATACGCCTCGCGGATCGAGTCGGCCGTCTCGGGTGGGGGCGTATGCTGGTCGACGGACGAAAGCCCGAGCCCGGTTCGGTTCATCATCTCGGGCACGGTGATCACGATGTGCCACGCGAGGCGCCGGATGGTCCGGTGACCTTCCGCTACCTCCTGGTCCAGGGAGGCTTCGGTCAGGGCGCCCAGGATCCTCGCGGTGCCCTCAGCGAGGTTTTGGTACTGTTCGAGGAAATCGTCGACGCGTCGGTACATGGCTTTCTCCTCTCATGGCGAGCGGGTGCGGGGCCTTTGGTCCCGATGGTCACGCCACACCAGGCACGCGGGGCGCCACCAAGGGGCCCACCCCGTTCGACTCCAGCAATCGGTTCAGCGCGTCGAGGTCGTCGCGCAGGATGTTCCGGACCGCCTCCAACTCGAGGCTCAACTCCTGGTCCACGTCCCGGAAGCGCGCCTGCAGGCCCTCCGTGGGTCGGGCGTCGACGTGCTCGCCACGCTGCGTCTGGGCCGCGGTGATCAGCCAGTTGAGCTGTCGGCGAACCCGTCCGGGTTGATCGAAGAGGCCCAGCTCCTGGATCAGGCCGTCACGAGCTTCCTGAAGCCGCCCGGAGAGCGCAGCGCTCTCCGCCACGGCTTCCTCCACCCAGATGGCGTCGGGGAACGTCTCCGGCAACCGCTGCTCCAGGCTCGCCAGCTGGTCCCGGACATCGTCGATTCGGCCCACGGCGTCGTCCAGGGCCGAGAGCCGGACCATGGCCTCGTACAGGAAGTCGAACTGTTCCTGGAGGTGGGCTACCGAAACCGCGGTGAGGCGCGGGTCCTTCAGGACCGTGAGCGGCTGCGTGTCGCTCCAGCCGTCCACGTCCAGCCGGACTCGATACTGGCCGGGTACCGCTCGGGGACCTCCGCCCGAAGTGATGTCGCGGCCTGGCGTGGCATGACGCAGATCCCAGACCAATCGCTGCGATCCTGCCTCGGAGGTCAAGCCCTCGAAGCGTCGGATCACGTCGCCGTCGGCATCCAGGATCTCCACCGCCACGGATTCGCCGCCGGCGGCTGGCTGGTAGTAGATGACCGCCCCTTCCGGCGCGTTGGTTCCCTTCGCGTCCTCGGGAATCATGGCGCCGAAGACGTGGTCCCGGGCGTAGTGACCCGGGCCGTCCTGCCAGCGGGACCGGTAGGCGGGGCGCGGACGGTAGAGGTGGCTTTCCATGCTCACGCCGTGGTCGACCTGTCGAAGGAGGCTCAGGTCGTCGAGGATCCAGAAGCCGCGACCCTGGGTGGCGACGGCCAGGTCCCCGAAGGTGCTCTGGATGGCCAGGTCCGTAACGGGCGATGCCGGTAGCCCCCCTTCGAGCTCCCGCCAGGACGCACCGTCGTCCAGCGAGAGGAAGAGACCGAACTCGGTGCCCGCGAACAACAGCCCCTCTCGTTCGGGATCCTCCCGGACCGTGCGGGTCGGGTGGTCGGCGGGAATGCCGTTGGCACCATCGGCAATGCGGACCCACGTGGAGCCGTAGTCGTCGGTCCTGTAGAGGTAGGGTTGCCAGTCATCCAGGCGGTATCGGTACGCCGCCAGGTACGCCCGCTCCGGACGATGCGGCGACGGTTCGAGGCGGTTGACCGTGGCGGGCATGGGTAGATCGGGCGGGGTCACGTCGGACCAGCTCTCGCCTCCATCCCGGCTCACGTGTACGCGCCCGTCGTTCGACCCCGTCCAGAGAATGCCCTGCTGGAGGGGCGACTCGCGGATCTGCAGGAGCGCCGACCAGATCTCGACACCGGTCACGTCGAAAGAGATGGGGCCACCGGCCATGGCGAAGTGGGCGGTGTCGTTTCCCGTCAGGTCCGGCGAGATGACCTCCCACCGGTGCCCCTCGTCGGTGGAGCGGTGGACGAACTGGGAGCCCACGTACATGACGTCCGGATCGTGCGGCGAGATCTCCAGGGCGAAGTTCCACTGCATCCGGTACCGCAAATCTGCCTCGGCCATGCCCTCTTGGTTCTGGGGATAGGGGCGCACCTGACGGAACTCCTCGGTCCGAGTGTCCGTCCGGGCCAGACGTCCACCGAAGCATCCGCTGAAGACCACCGCCGGGTCGTCGGGACGAGGCAGGATGGGGCCGGTCTCGCATCCGCCGTGGGACCGCCAGTGCTGCAGCGTCACGCCGGTGCCCGTGGCCGCCGTCGGGAGCGAGAGAGACGAGTTGTCTTGCTGGGTGCCGTAGACGCGGTAGGGGAACTGGTTGTCCACTACCACCGAGTACATCTCGGCGGTGGGTTGGTTGAGCTGACTCGACCACGTGCGGCCTCCGTCCAGCGTCACCGTGACCCCGCCGTCGTTGCCCTCCACCATGATCCTCGGGTCGTCGGGGTTGATCCAAAGGTCGTGATGGTCACTGTGCGGCATACGAAGCGACTGGAAGGTCCGACCTCCGTCCACCGACTTCCACAGTCCCGAGTTCAGCGCCCAGAGGGTGTTTTCGTCGCTGGGGTCCGCGTGGAGATGGTTGTAGTACCAGGGCCGCGATCGGATCCTCCGGTCGGGGTTCAACAGGGTCCAGGTCTGGCCGCCGTCCTCCGATCGGTATAGCCCCCCGTCGTCACCCGGCGCCTCGACCAGAGCCCAGACGCGGTCCGGATTCGCCGGAGCCACGGTCAAGCCGATCTTGCCGATGAGGCCCGAGGGGAGACCGTTCCCCAGCCGTTGCCAGGAGTCACCCCCATCCGTCGTCTTGTAGACGCCGCCCCCCTTGGCGCCCGAGATCATGGTCCAGGGCTTCCGCTCGCCGCGCCACAGCGCCGCGTACAGGATGCGTGGGTTCGACGGGTCCATGACCAGGTCGATGGCGCCAATGGAATCCGAGTGGAAAAGCACCCTGTCCCAGGTGGCTCCCCCGTCGGTCGACCGGAAGACGCCCCTCTGGTCGTTGCGTCCGAACGGGTTGCCCGTGGCGGCCAGGAAGACGCGATCGGGGTCGTCGGGGTGGGTGCGAATGCGGGCCACGGTTCCGGTTTCGCCCAGGCCCAGGAACCGCCAGCTCCGACCGCGGTCGTCCGAGCGCCAGACGCCCTTGCCGGTGGTGGCGTTGCCCCGAATCGCGGCCGAGCCGGTGCCGACGTAGATCACGTTGGGATCGGCTTCGGCCACCTCGACCGCGCCGATGGAGCCTACGTCCAGCCAGCCGTCGGTCACGTTCCGCCAGGACATGCCGGCGTTCTCGGTGGTCCACACGCCGCCACCGGTCGAGCCCATGAAGAACGTGTGCGGTCGGTCCGGCACGCCGTCCACCGCCGTGACGCGTCCCCCTCGGAAGGGCCCCAATTGGCGGAAGGTCAGCGCGTTGAGCGCGTCGTCCGGCGGAGGGCCCTCCTGCGCCCGGAGCGGAACGGGGCTCG
>JBDHLD010000164.1:0-6023 GCA_039586035.1 Gemmatimonadota bacterium
CCCACGAACATGCTCCCGCGCCAATCGGCAAAGACGGAGCCGGTGTAGACCATCAGCCCTGACGTGGCGATGGAAGGCACCCAGAAGTGGACCGGCGGCTCCATGCCCTCGCGGTGCGTCCCCTCGTGGATGGCAAGCCCGGTCCGGTAGTTCACGCCATAGCCCACCACGGGCCAACCGTAGTTCATCCCGGGCTGGATGAGGTTGAGCTCGTCCCCGCCCTGGGGTCCATGCTCGTTGAGCCAGAGATCGCCGGTCTCCGGATGGATGGCCAACCCCTGAGCGTTGCGGTGCCCGTAGCTCCAGATCTCCGGGAGGGCGCCGTCCTGGCCGACGAACGGGTTGTCGTCAGGCACCCGGCCATCGTCGTGAAGCCGAATGGTGACGCCGTGGTGGTTGGAAAGATCCTGCGCCGGATGGGCTTCCAGGTCTCCGCTGGGCGGGGCCTGTCGGTCTCCCACCGTGATGAAGATGTACCCGTTGCCGTCGAAGGCCAGGCGAGACCCGTAATGCCCGCGTCCTTCGGACTGCGCCTCGAAGATCTCCTCCACGTCCGTGAGCTGGTCGTTCTCGAAGCGACCCCGGATTACGGCCGTCGTGCCTCGCTCCCGGTCGGCCTTCGGCTTGGAGTAGCTGAGATAGAGCAGGCGGTTCGAGGCGAAGTCGGGGTGGGGCATCACCTCCAGCAGCCCGCCCTGACCCTCGGCGACGACTTCCGGGATGCCCGCCACGGCGTCGGGGAGGAGCATGCCCTCCCGCACGATGCGGAGCCGGCCCGGCCGCTCCGTCACGAGCATGTCGCCGCTCGGCAGAAACGCGATCGACCAGGGACGCACGAGGCCGTCCGCCACGGTGACCACCCGGTAGTCGAGGTACGCGGAGCGGTATACCGACTCCTGACCGAGGGCCGGTGCCGCCAACGCCGCGAGCAGCCCAGCGGCAGCGAATGCCGAGAGAGTCCGGGCCATCTTGAATCTCCTCCAAGCAATAAAGGACGTGCCGGGCAGGACCCGGTCCCACGGGACCCGAAAGAGAAGCAGGCGGCGGCCCGCGGTCAATCGCTGCCGGGCGTTCGCCGGTGAGGCGCCTCGTGCGTTGAAAGCCAATGCGGGGCCCTACGGTCGTTTCCGCCTTTTCCCGACAGACATCCCGCTCCACTCCTGCCAGACTACGGTCGCGGGGGT
Organism: Gemmatimonadota bacterium; assembly: GCA_039586035.1. GTDB lineage: Bacteria > Gemmatimonadota > Gemmatimonadetes > Longimicrobiales > Gaopeijiaceae > JBDHHQ01. Next base: position 1,185 of record JBDHLD010000164.1, read on the forward strand.
GCGTGCAGGCGAGCGTGCCCGACACGTAGCGGCTTCGCGTCACCTCCTTGGCAGCGGCAGATGGAGGGCGCGATGAAGACCGTATTCGTCAGGGTCGAGCGGTGCGTCGGGTGCCGGCAGTGCGAGTTCGCCTGCGCAGTGGAGCACTCCCGAAGTCGGGACCCGATCCTGGCCCTTTTCGAAGACCCGCGGCCCAGGCCCCGCATCCACGTCGAGGCAGGGCCTTGGTACAACGCCTCCTTCCCCAACAAATGCCGGCACTGCAATCCGGCGCCGTGCCAGCAGGTCTGTCCCACGGCTGCCGTGTTCAGGGACGACACCGGTGATCTCGTGCTCATCGAGCCTGGCAAGTGCATCGCGTGCGCCATGTGCGGGATGGTTTGTCCATTCGATGCGATCACCTACCACGCTTACGGCAATGGGATGCCCGTTCGCGTGGTGGCGACGAAGTGCGACGGCTGCGTGCATCGGATCCGCCAGGGGGAGGTGCCGGCGTGCGTCGAGGCCTGCAAGGTCGACGCGCTGATCTTCGGAGAATTGAACGAGTTGGTTCGGGACGGGCGCATCGCCGAGACCGAGGCGGTGCTCACCGCGACCGCGACCGAGCCAGCGGCCTCCACGATTCCGCTCACCGTCGCGGGCTGGCGGGCTTGGGGGCAGCGAGCCACGGAGGTGGCAGGGGGTGTATCATGAGCGCGACCGCGACCGAGGATCTCACCCGCCTCAGCATCAACGACGATGCGCGTGCGATGCTGCAGCGCGCCCGCGCGGAGGGCATGGAGACCGTTTGGGATCGGCTGGCCGCACAGCAGCCGCAATGCGGCTACTGCACGTTGGGCCTGAGCTGCCGGAACTGCGCCATGGGCCCCTGCCGCATCGACCCCTTCGGCGACGGTCCCCAGAAGGGCGTGTGCGGCGCAGACGCGGACATCATCGTCGCGCGCAACCTCGGGCGCACCATCGCTGCCGGCGCTGCCTCCCATTCCGACCACGGCCGGGACGTGCTGGAGGTGTTCTTCCAGACGGCCCTGGGCGAGACGACGGGGTACGAGTTTCGGGACGAAGAGAAGCTCATGGCGCTGGCGGCAGAGCTCGGCGTCGAGGCGAACGGTGGGTCGGTGGCGGACGTGGCGCGACGCCTCGCCGATGCCCTGATGGAGGACTTCGGCACCCGTAAGGCAGGCCTGGCCTTCCTGGTCCGGGTTCCCGAGCCGCGGGCCGAGGTCTGGTCGAAGCTGGGCGTCACCCCCCGGGGCATCGACCGGGAGAACGTCGAGATGCTGCACCGCACCCACATGGGCGTGGACAACGACTACGTGAACATCCTGCTCCACGCCCTCAGGACCGGCCTCTCTGACGGGTGGGGCGGGTCCATGATCGCCACCGAGCTGTCCGACGTGATGTTCGGGACGCCCCAGCCCGTCATGTCCCAGGTCAACCTCGGCGTGCTGAAGGAGGACCACGTCAACATCGCGCTGCACGGGCACAATCCGTTGCTCTCCGACGTGGTCGTCCAGGCCTCGACCGATCCTGAATTGGTCGCCCTGGCAAGAGAGAAGGGCGCCCGTGGGATCAACCTCGTGGGCCTGTGCTGCACCGGGAACGAGCTCCAGATGCGCAAGGGGATCCCCATGGCCGGGAATCACCTGATCCAGGAGCTGGTCATCATGACGGGCGCGCTGGAAGCTATGGTTGTGGACTATCAGTGCATAATGCCGGCGGTGACCGACATCGCCAACTGCTTCCATACGCGGGTGATCTCCACGGCCGACAAGGCCAAGTTCCCCGGCGCGACCCACATCTCGTTCGACCCCCATCGAGGCTTGGAAATCGCCAAGGAGATCGTCGGCCTCGGCATCGAAGCGTTCGGGAGCCGGAATCCGGATCGAGTCCGTATTCCAGGCGAGCCGGTGCCCATGATGGCGGGTTTCTCGGTGGAGGCGATCCTGGGCGCCCTTGGGGGAACTCCCGAGCCCCTCGTCGATGCCATCAAGGACGGGTCGATCCGCGGAGCGGTCGCCGTGGTCGGTTGCAACAACCCCAAGATCCCCCAGGACCACGGGCACGTGACCCTCACCCGGCGGTTGATCGAAAACGACATCCTGGTCCTGGTCACCGGCTGCTCGGCCGTGGCCAACGGCAAGGCCGGCCAGATGGTGCCTGAAGCCGCGGAGCTGGCCGGACCCGGTTTGGGAGCCGTCTGCAAGGCCCTGGGCATTCCACCGGTGCTTCACATGGGCTCGTGCGTCGACAACACGCGCATCCTGGTGCTCGCGGCGGCTCTGGCCAAGCACCTCGGCGTGGACATCAGCGACTTGCCGCTCGCGGGCGCCGCGCCGGAGTGGTACTCGGAGAAGGCGGTCGCCATCGGTGCCTACGTCGTGGCCAGCGGCATCTACACGGTGCTGGGCGTGCAGCCGCCGATCTTCGGAAGCGAGCACGTGGTTCAGCTGTTGGCGGACGGCCTGGACGACGTCGTGGGCGCCAAGTTCGCGGTCGAGGCCGACCCCGAGCAGGCCGCGATCCTGATCCGCCGCCACATCGAGGCCAAGCGGAAGGCGCTCGGCCTGCCGCATCTGGAGCCGGAGAGCGTCCAGCTCGACGAGCCCGTGGGGGTCTGAGGGACGAGACCGTGCGACCCGGTGCCGGAGGACGGCTCCCGAGCTGGGGAGGCAGAGGGTGAACGAGAACCAGAAGGCGTATCGACGCCGCGTGCTGGACACAGCGAAGACGGTGCGGGACAGCGCGTCCCGAGCGTCCGGTGGGCAGCAAGACTTCCGCGTCGTCGTCACGGGCAAGGGCGGTGTGGGCAAAACGAGCCTGACTGCGATCCTCTCCCGCCTCCTCGCTCGGGACGGATACACCGTCCTGGCGCTCGACGCCGACCCGCAGATGAACCTGCCCTACGCCCTGGGTCTTCCGCCGTCCGAGGCGGGGGCCATCGTTCCGCTCAGCCAGAACGCGGACTACGTGGAAGAGAAGACGGGAGCCCGCCCCGGGTCGGGGTGGGGACTCTTCTTCCGGCTGAACCCGGACGTGAACGACGTGGTGGACCGCTTCGGGGTGATGGCGCCCGATCAGGTGCGCCTCCTGGTCATGGGCACGCTGACTCAACCGGCCGCAGGGTGCCTCTGTCCCGAGAACTCGTTGCTCTCGGCGGTGGTGGGGGCCATCGGCCTTCGCGAACGCGAAGTGATCCTCATGGACACCCAGGCGGGCGTGGAGCACTTCGGACGGGCCCTCGCCAAGGGCTTCCGTCACGCCGTAGTCCTGACCGACCCCACCTTCAACGCGGTCCAGGTCGCGTTAGGCACCGCCAGGTTGGCACGGGACCTGGGCGTTCCCCACGTGCACCTGGCGGTGAACCGCGTGCGCCATCCCGAAGACCTGGACAAGGCCTGGGCCCGCATCGACGAACAAGGTGGATTCTCGTTCGCGTCCCGCCACGCTCTGCCGTACGACGACATCGTGCTGGAGACGGAGCCGGCCGTGACCCCGCTCCTGAACGGTGATCGGTCTCCCTTCCTGAGAGCGGTGGAAGGGCTACGTGACGCGCTGGTGCGCGGGGAGGGAGCATGAACCGATGCGAGTCGTGATCGTCGGTGCCGGCCCCGCCGGCATCTCGGTAGCCGAAAGGCTACGGGAGCTCGACCACGATGCGGACATCACGTTGCTGTCCGCCGAGCCATTCCCGCCGTACGCTCCTCCGGCCATGGCCGACCACTTCCTGAGCGGTAGGGAGGAGACGCTGTACTGGAAGGGTCGGAGCCTCGAGTCCGACCTGATGCTGGCGTATCGGTCCGGGACCCGAGTGGCCAGTCTGTGGCCAGACCGGTCGCTGGTCGCGTTCGAGGACGGCAGCTCCCTCCCCTACGACCGACTCGTCATCGCTTCCGGGAGCCGCCTGTACGCGCCGTTGCCGGGCTTCGACCTGCCCGGCGTCTACAACTTCAAGTCTCTCACCGCCGCCCGGTCGCTGGTCGATCAGGCCAGGGCCCGTCAGATCGGGAGCGCCTTGATCGTGGGCGCCGGCTTCATCGGCGTCGAGGTGGCACTGTTGCTGAGCGACCTGGGTCTGCGGGTCATAATGTTGGAGGAGCGGGACCGGGTGATGCCCCGGATGCTAGACGAGGAAACGGCAGAGATCGTCCTGGCGGAGCTTCGGGCACGGGGGGTCGACGTGCGGCTCGATACGCGCGCCGCAGCCTTCAGGGGGCGCGAGCGGGTCACCGAGGTGGAGTTGGACGGCGGCGGCGTGATCCTCGCCGACGTCCACGTCGCGGCCACGGGCGTGCAGCCGGTGGTGGACTACCTCGACGGCTCGGAGGTCGACGTGGGCTGGGGTGTGGTCGTGGACGATCAGCTTCGCACCAACGTGCCCCACGTCTACGCCGCCGGTGACGTGGCCGAGACGCGGGACCGGATGACGGGGGAGCGATACGTCCACGCGATCTTCCCCAACGCCGTCGCCCAGGGCAGGATCGTGGCCGAAAACCTGGCCGGCTACGAATCCACCTACGAGGGCGCCGAGAGCATGAACAGCCTCAAGCACCTGGGGGTGCCCGTCTTGGCGGTCGGCGCCCAGACCGGCGACGAGCAGTTGCGCATGCGCCGGGGTGACCTCCTGAGGAAGATCTTCCTGACCGAGGGTCGCATCGTCGGATTCCGCCTGGCGGGTGATATTCGAGGTGCAGGGACCCTGCGCTCGCTGATGCTTCGGCGGATGCCCGTGGAACAGTTCGGATGGCGGCTTCTGGATCCCCGGTTCTCGGTCGGGGACCTCGTGCTGCGCGTGCCCGCCGTGGCCGCCTAGCTGTCGCCGTTCAGCACGCGCGCCGC
>JBDHLD010000165.1:0-5993 GCA_039586035.1 Gemmatimonadota bacterium
AGGTGGACCGGCTCGCCGGACGCGAGGGCCTCACGGAAGCGTGCCACGTCTGCGGTGGGTCCCGGACCGCCGTCGAGGGGTCGCGTCGGCCCACGCTCCGCCCCGATCCCGGCGAGGACGTACAGCGCCGCTTCGGCATTGCTGAAGACGGTGCCCGAGGGCGGGTGCTCTCGGAGATAGGCCACCAGCGGAGAGGCCCGCCACTCGGGAGACGCGTAGCCGAGCCCGGCCCGTCCGGACTCGAGGAGCCGCCAGTCCACGGGGATGGCCAGAGCGAGCCAAAGCCCCAGGACGGGGACGCCGAGGCCCAGGAGGGCCGTCGAGCGTGCCCCGACCCTGGCCACCAATCGGTCCGCCGCCACGGCGGCGAAGAGCAGCGCCGGCACGTACACCGGGGCCGTGTACCGGCTCGTGATGACCTCCAGATATACGGTGGTGCTCGAATAGAGCAGGAGCAGGAAGTGCGCGGCGCCGTAGAAGAGGAACGGGAGGACGGGCAGCAGGAGCTCGGACCAGCTCCCCGAAGCCATCTCACGTTCGGACCGGGTGGACCGCACCCCGCCTGGCGACGGTGGCACCGGGGCGTCCTCGGGAGCCGATCCCCCCGGACCGTCAGGAGACGTGGCACCCGCCTGGCGCCACGCCGTCCATGACCAGGCCGCCAACCCGGCCGCCAAGAGCCCGAAGATCACTGGCTGCACCGCGCCCTCACGAAGCGGCGGCAGCAGCCACTCGAGAGGCTGCATCGCCAGGCGCCCGACGTTGAAGCCGAAGCTGAGGAGGGACGGAGGGCGAGGCCCCATGAGCGTACCGTCCCGCACCCAGTTGCGGGCAAACCACAGGGCGAGCGGTGCGGAGGATATCAACCCGAAGCTCACGCTGGCCCGGAGACGAGCCATCCAGCTTCGGCGGGGCAGGAGCAGCAGGGCGAGACAGCACGCGGCAATCAGCGCCACCCCCGTGTACCGTGTGAGCGCCGCTCCGCCTGCCAGGATCGCTCCCCACCAGACGGGTCCGAGCTTCCCGCTCCGAATCGCCCGCTCCACAGTGAACAAGGAGGTCACGCACAGGCAGATGAACACCAGCTCCGACCACGCCCACAAGGTCAGGTGGACCAGCGTGGGAGCCAGGATGACACCCAGCGTCGCCGCGGCCACGACCGCCGGACTGGAGAGCCGCCGCATCAACCACACGCACACACCGCCGCACAGCCCGGCGAAGAGAACTACGTTCAGCAGCCGTGCGGCGCCCGACCCCTCCACACCGAGGACCTCGAAAGCGCTGATGAGCACGGGGTAGAGTGGCGGCCACAGGGTCACCGGCGCTCCGGTCCAGATCGCGAATCCCAGGCCCTCGCGCAGAGAGCTGGCGACTGCAAGGTAGCGGGCCGAATCCGGAGAGATCCCGATCCCGGAAGTGGACCCGGCAGCCGCCAATGCAGCCGCGACCGCGACGACACCGAGGGCGATGGACCACCGGTATGGGCGCGCGGTCATTCGAAGCCCACGTCGACGCGACACGCCATTCCCGCCCCGTGGCGCCCCATCCAGTCGGCCAGGGCACCATCCAGGCGGGCATGAGCGTCGGGGGCCCGCAGCACGATGTCGTAGAGCGGCTGCCAGCCCCCGGGTAGGGACCCCGAATACCCGTTCACGACCGGGACCCCGGTGTGGAGGCCCACCCACATCGCGTCCGGATGGTGCTTCCATGGTCGATGAGGCAGACTCCCTCCGTCCTCCTCGGGCGAGTCGTCTCCTGGCCCTGGGTCATGTCAGCGCATCCTGTACAGCATGCCGTCGGCCGCTCTAGCCACCGGCTCCACGTCGAGACGGGATTCGAGCTCGGTGGCGGCCATGAAGTACGGCGGCACGTGGCGGAACCAGACCAGGGCAATGGCGGCACCTTCGGCTCGAGCCTCGCGAATCGGGGTGATGTCGTCCGGGATCGTCTGCGGAGAGTTGTAGACGTGTCGCCTGGGGCCCCAGCGTGCGGGAATGCCCGTGAGATGGTAGACGCCGGGAGCGTCGTTGCTGTACACGGCCCCGCCGGGAGGATCGTTCCGCAGGTGTGCGACCAGCGGCGACGAACGCCAGGCCGGCGAGCGATAGCCCAGACCCGCCGCCGCCTCGCCCAGCACCTGAGCGGTGAGAGGAACCGTGAGCGAGAGCCAGACGGCGGCCGCCCCGACCAGGACCCGACGCAGCGCGCCCCGCTCCCCGCCAGCCGCGGAGAGTGCCCTGTCGGTCGCGAGGGTCGTCAGGACGACCAGAGGCGGATACAGAGGCGCCATGAGCCGATGGTTGAGGACGTCCAGCGCGACGGTGGTGGCCGACCAAACCAGGAGGGCCAGATACCCCCCCATGAAGAGCCCGCACGCCAGCATGGCGTCGAGTTGACCGGGCTTCTCGTCGCCGCGTCCCCCACCTGCCCCGGCTCCCACGGCTCTCACCGACCGAAGTCGGCGCGCCCCGAGCCACAAGGCCGCGCCCAGGAGCAGGAGAAGCAGTCCGTGGGTGACGGCCACCCATGCCCCCTCCCCGGCCGGTGGAAGCACCCAGCTGGACAGATAGAGGAGCACGCGGCTCAGGTTGAACCCCACCCCCCATTGTCCGGGCGCTCGCTCGCCGGTGACGGTTCCCGTCAGTGCGTGGTTCCGCAGGAGCCAGAGTGCCAAGGGCGCAGCGGCGACCAGCGCGAACCCGGCCGCTCGACCGACCCTGCGGCGAACGTCTCCTCGGGTTCCGATGAGCAGGAACAGGCCTCCCGCCCCGATGAGGGAGATGCCCACATACCGCGTCATCGCCGCCGCCGCCGCCAGTGCCGCGGCCGCAGCGAGCCACCGCCCGTCCGGACGACGGACCGCGACGTCCAGGCACGCCAGGCACGCCACCGAAAGCAGCATGAACAGCGCCTCGGACCACGCCCACGAAGACACCCAGAGCAGCTGGGGCGCCACGGCGATCGCGGCGATGCCCGCCCAAGCGACCGGCGCCGACCGGGATCTGCCGACGAGCCACGCTCCCACGACGCCCAGAGTCGCACCGTGTACGATCACGGCCACGCCGCGGGCCGCGTGGGCTGGATCGAGACCGAGTCGTGCCAGGAGTGCCAGAAGGGCCGGGTACAATGGGGGCCAGTCCGTCAACGGCGCCCCGTGCCAAACCCGCAGTCCGCCACCTGACGCCAGGCTGCGCGCCGCCGAGATGTACGAGATGGAATCGGGGGACAGACCGACCCCGCGCGAAGTGGCGATCAGCACGAGGGCGGCCGCGCCGGCGGCAGCCGCCGCCAGCCTAGCCCGCCCAGACCACATAGGCCGACAGCGCACCCCAGGCCAGCACCGTCACGGCGAGTGACACGTCGTTCCAAACGGCCTCCGTCGGGGACTCTCCCTGCCCCTCTCGCTCGACCAGGTACCAGTACCGGAACAGCCCGAACAGCACCAGCGGAATCGTGACGGCGAGCCGGGGGCGCACCTCGATGACGTACAGCCCATAGAACAGCAGGGCAGCCACGCCGGACATTTCGGCGTACCGATCCAGCAGCGGGATCGAGTACTCCTGCAACACGGAGCGGCCGTCCGCGCCTCGGGTCGCGAGCTCCTGCCGTCGCTTGATCGCGGCCAGGTAGAGGGCCAGGCAGAGCGTCGTGATCAACATCCAGGAGCTCAGCGGCACGTCGATGACCCGCGCGCCGGCGTAGACCCGCAGCAGGAACCCCGACGCGACACAGAACAGATCCACCACCGCCACTCGCTTGAGCCCGGCACTGTAGGCCAGGTTGATGAGCAGGTAGAGGCCGATCGGGACGGTCAGAGAAGGGAGCGCGATCAAGGTGCCGAAGATGACGGTCGCCAGTCCGGCGAGGAGGATCCGGGCCGTCGTCGATGACACGTCCCCCGCCGCCAGCGGCCGTGTCTGACTCTTCACGGGATGCTGCCGGTCACGCTCCAGGTCCATCAGGTCGTTCAGGACGTAGACCGCCACCGCCGCCACGGTGAATGCCGCCGCCGCCGCCAACGCCCGGAGCAGGGCGTCGGGTTCCGTCATCCGGCCCGCGAACACCAGGGGCGCCAAGACGAACAGATTCTTCACCCAATGCCGTGGCCGCAGCAGTCGGACGACGGGAGGTAGGGACATGGTCATGACCGCCGGGTCACAGCTTCAGGCGCTTGAACACGGGCTCGGGGATGCTTCGAATCACCCACATGATCAGCCGCCAGAAGCCGGGCAGGTACACGACGCTCCGACCTCGGCGCGCCGCGCGGTAGATGCCTCGTCCCACGGCGTCGGGCGACGCCACCAGGAACATGCCTTCCTTGCCGTATGTCATGCGCGTGTCAACGAACCCCGGCTTCACCGTCGTGACCGTCACCCCGGCCGGGTGAAGCCGATTCCGTAGCCCCTGCAGGTACGCGTCGAGGCCGGCCTTGGCCGATCCGTAGAGGTAGTTGCTTTGACGTCCGCGATCGCCCGCCACCGATCCCACGACACAGATGAATCCGTGCCCCCTGGACTCCAGGATCGAGGCCGCCTTCTCGAGCAGCGACACGCACGCCGTGTAGTTGGTATCGACGATCCGCCTTGCTTCCCGAAAGTCGCTCTGCGCTACGTCGTGATCGCCCATGTATCCGAGCGTCATTACGACGCCCCTCAACGGTCCGCTGCCGGCGGCGTCCATCAGCCCGTCGTGCTCATCGAACGCCATCGCGTCGAAGACGTTCGCCTCCACCTCGACCCGGTGCCGCAGCCGGAGGTCCGCGGCCACGGCCTCGAGCTCCTCCCGGTTGCGCCCCGTCACGAGCAGGTCCTGGCCGCGGGCCGCGAAGGCGGCCGCCACAGCCCGGCCGATGGCTGACGTGACCCCGACGATCAGAACCCGCGCGGCGGGTTCGTTTGCCGGCGGTGCCCGTACCTCTCCTGGCTGCGTCATGAGCGCTCGGCTCCCGTGCCGGTGGCCTCCGTGATACCGAGGCGTCTCGCCTGAGACGACGAAAGCAGACCCTCCGGATCGATGGCGTTCTTCACGCTCTGAAAGCGAACAAGGCGAGGGTACATCTCCCGGAAGGCGCCGGCCACGAGGGACGCATCCTTGGCCAGGTATATTCGCCCACCGTGGTCCAGGACCGTCCGATCGAGAGCGCCCAACAGCTTGCCCAGGCCACGTCGGCGCGGAATATCGAGCGCCAGCGTATACCCTTCCATCGGAAATGACAGATGGCCATCGCCCTCGGGTCCCATCTTCTTCAGGACTGCCAGGAATGACGATAGTCCAGAGACTGACAGGCTCTCGAGAAGTCCGCGAACGCCCGCGACGCCCCTATCCAGGGGAAGGACGGCTTGATATTGGACAAAGCCGCGGCGCCCGTATAGTCGATTCCAGTCCCGTACGCCGTCGAGCGGAAAAAAGAAGCGGTCGGCGCTCACCAAGGCGTCGTCGCGGGTTCTGTGCACTGCGTAGTAGAATGCGTTGAAGGCCCGGACACTCAGGCGATTCAGCGCGATGCCAGGAGCGTCGAAGGGCACGGCCAGCTTTGACCGACCGGCGCTCACGTCGAGACGGGTGTCTTTGACCCGCTCTCTATCGGCGTGCCGGCCGAACATCAACACGGATCGGCCGAGTCCGCGCCCTCGGGTGAGACAGTCGATCCACGCTACTGAATATGGATATTGGTCGTCGGCCTCGTCGAACAGGGCCAGGGCGGCGTCTAGATCGGGTGCTTTGCGATAGTCGACCGATATATATCGCGTCGTGATCGGTCGGAGCCTGATCCGAGCCGTCACGATGATCCCGGTGAGACCCATGCCGCCAACCGTGGCCCAAAAAAGGTCACGATATAGAGTCGGGGAGCAGCGCACGATCTCGCCCCCGGGCGTGAGGATCGTGAGGTCGACGACGAAGCGTGAGAATGTACCGTCCAGGTGATGGTTCTTTCCGTGAATGTCGCTCGCGATGGCCCCGCCCACGGTAACGAAGCGCGTGCCGGGCACGAC
>JBDHLD010000310.1:0-2093 GCA_039586035.1 Gemmatimonadota bacterium
CACGTCGACCCACTCGTCGACGTTCGCCTCGACGAACGACGGGAGACCGGAGCACACCTCGATCGTCGCCTCGGCCATCTCGAGGTCGGTGGGATCCATGTGCCAGCTGTAGGGCGCGTTGTGATCGCCGATCCCGGGTCCACGACGGAGCGTGCTGTTGGGAATCGTCGCCCGTCCGACCCCGGTCTGCAGCGCCAGGATGTCGGAGATGGCAATCACGTTGTCGGTCCAGATCCGAAAGGTCTCGCCTTCCACGGTGAACGTAGCGACGATGCCTCCGGCAAGGGGGTTGTCAGGATCCGTGGGGTCGTCGCTCCCCTTGCACGCCGCTACGGACAGCGCCACGAGCGCGAAAGTCGTCAGATACCGTGCCTTGTTCATGCGACTCCTTACCAGGAAACGCCGCGAAAGGATCCTTCACCGCAGCCGTCCTTCCGCGGCCCCTTCCCGGGTGCCCCTTCGGCCGCCGGGGCACGCAGCGCGGGGGCGCGCGCCGATTTCCGACGTAGATCTGGCCCGGCGCCTGACTGGCAAGCCAACGCCCGCGGGCGGGAGCGGTCGCGTTGCCTGAGCCCAGCGCCCTAGCCAAGTTGACGCGTCTCCCCCTCACCACCCGAGCCGAGGTCCGTCGGCATGCGCAAACCTCCGGAGAACCGTGCTCCGTCCCGTCGTGATTTCCTTCGAAGCATGGCGGCTGGATCCGCGGTGGTCGCAGGCGTCCCCCAGATCCTCTCCGCTTCACAGCGCGCTTCCGCGGAGCGCCTGCGCTCGCGGCGGCGCCTGTCCTGGAACGACCAGATCCAGGTGGCCGTCATCGGCGCGGGAGGGATGGGCATGATCGACGTGGGGACTGCCCTCCGCATCCCCGGCGTCCAGCTCGTGGCGGCATGCGACGTCTACGACGGCCGGCTGACGAGTGCCCGCGACGAGTACGGCGAGCAGGTCTTCACGTCACGGGACTACCGAGAGATCCTGGCCCGAGACGACGTCGACGCGGTCATCCTCGCCACCCCCGACCACTGGCATCAGAGGATCTCCATCGACGCGCTGCGGGCCGGCAAGGCCGTGTACTGCGAGAAGCCCATGGTCCACCGCATCGAGCAGGGCATGGACCTGGTCCGTGCCCAGCAGGAGACGGGGATCACGTTCCAGGTCGGAAGCCAGGGCATGAGCTCCCTCGGGAACGAGAAGGCGCGGGAGCTCTTCCAGGAGGGCGCCATCGGGCAGCTCAACTACGCCGAAGGGTTCTGGGCCCGGAACTCGCCGTCGGGTGCCTGGCAGTACGCGATCCCCGAGGACGCCTCAGAAGAGACGGTGGATTGGGATCGGTTTCTCGGAGACGCACCTCAGCGGTCCTTCGATCCCTTGAGGATCTTTCGTTGGCGCAACTACCGGGACTACGGCACCGGGGTCTCCGGAGACCTGTTCGTCCACCTCTTTTCGAGCCTCCACTTCATCGTGAGCTCGACCGGGACCGAGACGCACCCGCCGTTCAACCTGTCCCTGCGGGTGAACTTCGTGGACGGCACGTCGGGCAGCACGTTCCTCCGCCTGGTGGGGAGTGAGGGTGCCATGGACGTCACCTGGACAGAAGTGATCCTCAGGAAGAACAAGGCTTCCGATCCCATGGATGCGTTTGCTCAGGCAAAGACCGACGAGCTCGACGCGGCCCTGGCGGAGCGCAAGCAGATGCTTCCCCCGGTCGAGAGCCGGTGGGTGGCGGAAGATGGGGTGCGGAACGACGCGCCCGTCAGGGAGGACGCGGTCTTCGGCCTACGGGCCGCGGCCCCGGCGCTGGCCTGCAACGACAGCTACTTCGAGGAGCGGATCGTGCGCTGGGACCCGGGGCGCATGGAGCTGGTGGAGTGAGGCGCCGTCGCGATCGGCAGCGTCCCGCCCGACGGAGCGAGCGGGGCGATCGCCCGGCGCCGCGCATTCTTATGGTGGTTGCGTGGTTGGCTGCGTGCGGCGGTGGGGAAAGCCCCGCGTCCCGCGGGACCGACGCTGCGGATCGGCACTCCACGGACCCCTCCGAGAATGCTCGAGAAGTCACCGTCAACACACTCACGGACGCCGAGCGAGCCGAGGGCTGG
>JBDHLD010000311.1:0-2587 GCA_039586035.1 Gemmatimonadota bacterium
TGCGATGGGGCTTCTTTCTTTGTCGGGACGCCGCGTTCGCCCGGTTGTCCTCCCCTCCTCGGTCCGCCTTCACTCCGGACAGGTCGCGGCTGGCCCATGCCGCGCCTGGTCGCAACCAGCGGGGCACCCGCCACGGCGCACCCGGGTACCGTGCCGACCGATCCCCGCGGGCCCGCTGCGCCGTTTGATCCGCGGCTGCGCTCGGTCCATCTTTCCCAGCTCTGGATGCTGACGCATCACTCGAGCGGGCCTCCAAGACACGACAGGCCCGCCCAGCACCCGGATCGAGTTCCGAGACGCGCCCGTCTCGAAGATCGGATTCCCTGACCTCGCCCCGGACGGCCCGAGCCATGACGTACGAGACGCTCGTCGACCCCGCGACCGTGGAGGCCCACCTGGACGACCCGGCGTGGGCCGTCGTGGACTGCCGCTTCTCCCTGGCCGAGCCGGCCCGAGGCCGGCGCGACTACCTGGAAGCGCACGTTCCCGGCGCCGTCTACGCTCATCTAGACGATGACCTGTCGGGCCCCGTCGTGCCGGGTCGGACCGGTCGGCATCCCCTCCCAGCGGTGGACGCGTTGGCCGGGCGCTTGGGCCGGATGGGGATCGAGGCTGCGACCCAGGTGGTCATCTACGACGACATGAAGGGAGGGATCGCCGCGCGCCTGTGGTGGCTGCTGGGATGGCTGGGCCACGATGCGCGGGCCGTCGTGGACGGCGGTTGGCCCCGGTGGGTGGCCGAGGATCGTCCGACACGGGCGGGAGAAGAGACGCGGGCGGCCACCGCCTTCGTGCCGGCACCACGCCCGGAGTGGATCGCCGAGGTCGATCAGGTGGCGGCGGCTGGAGCGTCGCCCGACGTGACGCTCATCGACGCCCGGGCCGCCGAGCGGTACCTGGGCGAGCAGGAGCCCATCGACGAGGTCGCCGGACACATTCCTGGCGCGATCTCCCTGCCGTGGCCAGGGAACCTGGACGATCGGGGGCGATTCCTGCCTGTGGATGCCCTTCGCCGTCGATTCGTGGATCGCCTCGGTGGCGCCTCGGCGGACCGGGTCATCTGCTACTGCGGCTCGGGGGTCACCGCCTGTCACGACGTGCTGGCCGCCGTCCACGCGGGCCTTCCCCAGCCGCGCCTCTACCCGGGGTCCTGGAGCGAGTGGATCACCGATGCGAGCCGTCCGGTGGCCAAGGGCGAGTAGTCGGGCGCACTACGGGATCGATCAGGAGGCCGCCTCGGCCCGACGACGACGCCCCAGACCCGGGGAAGGAAGAAGCCGCAGGCGGGGACCTTGCCGACAGGTCCTGCGGAGATCCACGCGCCGACAGGTGGTCCTCCGTCGAAGATCTTTCTATCTTACCAGGCTGTGGCGTTCTTGGAGGGACCGAGGCGCCCCATCGGTCCCCGGACGAGTTTGGACCGGGATCCAGGCCGTACTCAACGTATCGCGAAATCGGATGATCGCTTGCGGTGGCGGCGACGCTGGAGAAGAGCCTGCTGCCGCGGCTAGCGAGGCCGAGGCGCCTGCAGCGGCCGCGACCCCGGCTCCGGCTGCCGTCTCCACGGATTGGCTCGCCCTCGACGAGGGCGCCATGACGGCGACGCTCGACATCGTCGCCGGCTCCACGACCGACAACAACAGCTGGAACTTCAACGGCTTCGTCAACGGTGGCGCCACGGTCACGGTGCCGGTGGGCTACACGGTGACCATCAACTTCAGCAACAACGACCCGAACATGGCGCACAGCATCGGTGTCGATGCCCGGACCGGGAACTTCCCGCCGAACATCGCCGATCCGACCCCCGTGTTCGCGGGTGCCATGTCCCAGAACCCCACGTCTCTCGTCGACGCGACCATGCCGGGTGAGGCCGAGACCATCACGTTCACGGCCGACGCCGCCGGCGAGTACACGCTGGTCTGCTACATCCCCGGTCACGCCGTGACCGGCATGTGGATCCGCTTCAACGTCTCCGACGACGGAAGCTCGGGCGTGTCCGCCATGTAGCGATCCGCCCTTCATCGAAGGGCTGACGAGGGAAGGGGCCGCCGGACCGGATCCGGTGGCCCCTTTCGGCGTTGGGGGGCCACGCAGCCGGTCCAGCCGGTCCCCGCGCGGGGCGATGTCGGCCGACTCACGGCGGCACGACCGTCACTCCTTCAGCGCGTCGGCATCTCCTGGCTACGGTTCGTCGGCGGGCGCCTGCCGGGACTGACGAAGGTGGACGGGCGGGGGTCCCGCTCTCGCGGCTCGCAGGTTCAGCGCCTCGACGAACACGCTGAAGGCCATGGCGAAGTAGATGTAGCCCTTCGGGATATGTTGGCCGAAGCCCTCGGCGACCAGCGACATCCCGATCAAGATCAGGAAGCTCAAGGCGAGCATCTTCACGGTCGGATGGCGCAGCACGAACGCGCTCACCGCCTCTGCCGAGATCATCATGACGCCGACGGCCACTACGATGGCGGTGACCATCACGCCCAGATCGTCGGCCATGCCGATTGCCGTGATCACGGAGTCCAGCGAGAACACGAGATCGAGGACCATGATCTGCAGGATCACTCCCCAGAATCTGGAGGCCCAGCCACGC
>JBDHLD010000057.1:0-22694 GCA_039586035.1 Gemmatimonadota bacterium
GGTGGTGCTGTGGACGATCGCGGGAACGTAGTCGCGGCGTCCCCGCCCATGAGGCCCTTTTCGCCCCGCTGGCCCGAACCCAAAGCGTCGAGGTGACTAGGGGCCGCGCCGCTTCCGACGGGCCAGGGTGTCCGTCACCACGCGCACCAGCGCCCCGCACACGAGCAGGCACATCGCGAACGTGATTCCCATCGGCCAGATCTCGCGTTCCAGCCCGAGTCCAGCCACCGCCAGGACCGTCAGGGGGATTGCCAGGACGAGCGTCACGATCCAGTCTCGCATCCCACCTCCGTCTGTTTGAGCGGACCCTCGGAATCGCCACAGGGTGTACCGGTCCGGCTGACTCTCAGCGCTCCGGCATCGCCTTTACGGACGTCACCGTGATCGACGGCACGGGTGCGCCGGCGAGATCCGGTCAGACGGTCGTCGTCCAGGGCGAGCGGATCACCTTCGTCGGGTCGACCGAGGACACGACCGTGCCTGTCGGCGTCCGGATCGTGGAAGGCACCGGCCTCACTCTGATCCCGGGCCTTTGGGACATGCACGTCCATCCGGACGATCCCGAGATCTGGGAGCTGATCGACCCACCGCCGCATCTCCGCGACGTGTTCATGCCCAACTTCGTGGCGTGGGGCGTCACCTCAGTCCGTGACACCGGTGGGCGCTGGGACGTGATCCAGGACTGGCGCCCGCGGATCGAGTCGGGCGATTTGGTGGGGCCCCGCATCGTGGCCGGCGGTCCGCTGGTCGACGGGCCCGAGCCTTCGTGGCCGGGGTCGGTGGCGGTCGCGGACGCGGCATCGGCCCGGACGGCCGTCGACTCGCTCGCCGATGTGGGTGTCGACTTCATCAAGGTGTACTCCCGCCTGCCCAACGACGCCTTTCACGCCACCGTCGAGCGCGCCCACGAGAGGGGGCTCAAGGTCGTGGGGCACGTGCCGAACGACGTGACCCTGGACGAGGCGCTCGAGGCCGGGATGGACAACCAGGAGCACATGCTTCAGATGCCTCAGGCGTTTTCGGACTTCGACGAGATCGTGGCGTCGCTCCGGAGCGAGGGCATCGACCCGGACTCACCCGAGGGGGGCCTCGAGGCCGCCCGCCGCGCGGCCGAAGGGTACGACCCCGAAGCGGCTGCGGCCTACTACCGCCGACTCGCCCAAGCGGGCATCCACGTTACTCCGACGCTCATCGTGTGGAGACGGAACGCCTACTATGATCCGGACGATCCGGTCGCCACACCGCTCCTCGACCTCGTGCCCGAGTACCTCCGCACGTGGTGGACGCCGGAGGTCAACGTCCATCTCCGCTCGCGTACGCCCGAGTCCGTTCAGCGGCTTCGCACGTACTACGCGTCGTGGCTCCGCATCGCGGGAGACCTGCACGCAGCGGGCGTGCCCCTGATGGCGGGGTCGGACACCGGCGGCAACCCGCACCTGCTCCCTGGCTTTAGCCTGCACGAGGAGCTCGAGCTCCTGGTCGAGGCCGGCTTGGCGCCGATGGCCGCCCTGCAGGCCGCGACGTCGACACCCGCGCGATTCCTCGGCGTCCTCGACGAAGTGGGAACCATCGAGGCGGGCAAGCGTGCCGACCTGGTCCTGCTCGACGGGGACCCGCTCACGGACATCCGGAATACCCGGCGGATCGCCGCCGTGATGCTGAACGGTCGGTACTGGGGGCCGCAGGACCGCGAAGTCTTGCTGGAGGAGATCCGTCAGCGGGCGGCGGGATCGAGATCGCCGGCGGGGTGAGGATTTCGTCCCGGTTGGGAGCGGCCGCCCGAAGCCGATAGGGAGCGATCAAGACGATTGACGAGGCACGCCCTGCCCTTCCTATTGTGAAGAGGGGCCCCGTCCCGCCCGGATAGGTGCCCGAGCCCGCACGGTCTCTCTCCCAACTCGAGAAACTGGATGGATCGCACCGCCTCCTGCCCTTCCTGCAGTCAACGGCTCTTCCTGGAAGACGCCTTCTGCAGCGCCTGCGGGACCCGGGTGCAGGCGAGGAATCCCCAGACGGGTGCCTCGCGCCGGACGCTGGTGACCAGCACGATCCCCACCGGCAAGCGGGTCGCGTGCCGAAGCTGTAACAGCCCGGTGCTGGTCGAAGACGTCTTCTGCGCGGTGTGTGGGGCGCCAGCCCATTCGCCCTCGGTCGCAGGACCCATGGCCAAGATGTGGGCCGGCATCCTCCGGAAGCTCGAGTCGGCCAACGAAGGGAAGCTCGAGTTCGTCCGTCAGCTCGGCCACGGCGGAATGGGTACCGTCTACCTGGCCCGGGACCTGGCCCTCGAGCGTCTCGTGGCCATCAAGGTCCTGTCGCCTTCCTGGCTGACGGACGAGGGGATGGTGACCCGCTTCCGTCGTGAGGCGAAGACGATCGCCAAGCTCCGGCATCAGTCGATCGTCACCGTCTACGGCGTGGGGCAGGCGGAGAACATCCACTATTTCATCATGGACTACATCGAGGGAGCCTCCCTCGCCCAGCTCCTTCGATACCACGGACCCCTTTCCCTTCCCGTGATCAAGTCGATCGTCTACCAGGTCGGCTCCGCCCTCGACTACGCCCACCGGCCCAGCCGCGGCGTGGTCCACCGGGACATCAAACCGTCGAACATCATGCTCGACACCGAGGGCAACGCCTACGTGATGGATTTCGGCATCTCGAAGGTGACCGCATCCCAGACCGGACTGACCCGGACCGGGGTCATCATGGGCACGCCCGAGCACATGAGCCCCGAGCAGTGCCGCGGCGCGGAAGTCGACAAGGCCTCGGACCAGTACGCGCTCGGCACCGTGGTCTACGCCATGCTCACCGGCGCCCCGCCCTTTACGGGGCCGTCGTACCAGGTGTTGATGGCACACAACACCCAGGAGCCACCTCAGTTGCTCGATACCCGGCCGGACTGCTCGACGGAGCTGGCCGAGGCCGTCGGACGCATGTTGAGGAAGGTGCCCGCGGAGCGCTGGCCCGATATCGGCAAGGCCCTCCGGGCGTGCGGGGCCCAGCCGCTGTCGGGCGACCATCCCGTGCGGGAAGAGATCGCCGGGCTCGTGCGCATGGTCATGTCCCGTCGGGCACCCGATCGGACGCCCGGAGGTTCCACCGCGCCAGGGCATTCGCACCCGGATCAGAAGACTCCGACCTGGCTCGAGATCATGGGCCCGCCCCCAGACATCGAGCGCGGTGACCGGGTCACGCTCACGGCCACCGTGTTCGGAGACGACGGGTCGGAGGAGACCGGGCAACCGATCCGCTGGGAGTCGACGGACCCCTACATCGTCCAGGTCGATTCCTCCACCGGAGAGCTGGTCGCCGTGGGCGTGGGCTCGGCCTCGGTCACCGCCCGCTCCGGCTCCGCGACCGAATCGGTTCGGGTCGAAGTGCAGCCCGAGCGCGTGGCTCGCGTCGGACTCCAGCCCGCGGACTGCGAGCTGAGCGTCGGACGTGAGATCCAGCTGAACGCATCGGCCGTGGACAAGCGGGGGCGGACCCTGGACCGGCCCGTCTTCTGGTCCTCCAGCGACCCGAGGATCGCCACCGTCACCGATCACGGCGTCGTCAGAGCGTACGCCGAGGGGCAGGCCGACGTCCTCGCCCACTGCGAGGGCGTAGCCGCAGCCGCATCGGTTCGGGTCACCGAGGGGTCGCCACCACCCGATGACCCGAGCTCGGATGGCGGGATCGCATACACCGCGGCAGAGCGGGAAGCCGCAAACGAGGCGTTCTGGGCCGCAATCGGAACGGGCGAGCAGAAGACCCCGCACGCTCCGGCCGGCACCGGAGCCGGCGTCGTCGGCCAAGCGACGGAGCTCTTCGGCGACGAGCACGGGCCGGGTGACTTCGCGGGTCAGCGCCCACCCACCGGGACCCTCCCCGACGCCGAGGCACCACCGTCCGGCGAACCCCCCGACACGGGCGCGAGCGACCGAAGGAAGCTCTTCCTGATCGGGGGACCCGTGGCGCTGATCGTCTTGGGGGCGGCGCTCTGGCTGGGTGCCGGCGTCCTCTTCGACTCGGGCTCGTCCGACGGTCCAGCCGAGACGACGGTGGCCACCGTCGAGATCCGCACGCCCGAGGACGAGACCGTGGGCTCCGCAGGGCTCGTGATGGAGGAAGGCGATGCCGCTCGCCTTCGCGCTGCGGCATCGGACCCGAACGGCGCCGCCGTCGACGGCGCGCCGGTGGACTGGTCATCGCTCGATCCCTCGGTGGCCACGGTCGATCCGAGAGGCCTGGTCGTGGCCCGCGGACCGGGGGTCACGCAGATCGTCGCGGCGGTCGACCGCATCGTGCGGCGCGTGAACATCCAGGTGGTCGACCCCGAGGCGACAGTCGCCGAGACCGATGCCGGCTCCGCCGACCGGCCCGAGCAAGGGGCCGAGACGGTGCCCACCCAGGCCGAGCCCGCTCCCGCTCCGGAGCAAAGGACGGCGGAGCCGGAGCAACGGCCCCCGCCACCGGCCCGGGGCACGCTCCAGGTCAACATCCGCCCCTGGGCTGCCAGGGTCTTCGTGGACGGGGTGCTGCGGGGGGAGAACGCCCGTGAGCTCGTCCTACCGCTCGCGCCGGGCGCCCATACGCTACGTCTCGAGCGGGAAGGGTACGCACCGGTTGACAGGACGATCCAGATCACGTCTGGTGAACCGACTACCGTCAACATCCGAATGCAGCCCGGGGGTCCCTGATGCGAGTCGTTCTCTCGTTCGCGGTTCTTGCGACCGCGCTCTCTGCCGCCCCGACGCAGGTGGCCGCACAGGACCGGGCCGCGTTGATCGAGGAAGCACGGAACGAATTCAGCGACGAAGTCGCACTGAACATCCTCTTCCGGGTGTCGAATCCACAGGCGCCCACCACGGACAGCCTCTGGTCGGTGGCGGTCTATGACCTGGCCCAGGTGTTGATCGGCCAGGGCGAAGTCGCGGCGGCCGAGCGCTGGCTCCGCTGGGTGCTCCGCCACGGCGCGGCGTGGCCCATCGACCGGGACGAATACCTGCCCGACGTGGTGTCGGCGTACGATCGGCTCCGGCCCACGGTCACGGACGACATCCTGCCCGACCCGGAGGCTCGGACGACGTGGGAATGGCCCTCCAGCTTCGAGCCCGGCGCCCAGGGCAGACTCTCGGTCCGGGGCACCGATCCGAACGCCGTTGCGGTCGAGGTCGTCGGCCGGGGCAACATGGACGCCTCGGGCTCGATGACCCTGGCACCGGGCACGTACGAGCTGGTGATCTCGGCCAACGGCTACGAGTCCGCCCGGGTCACGCGGGACGTGCTGCCGGGCGCCACCACCGCGCTGACTCTGGGGCTCCCGCCGACGTTTACGGCCATAGGGAGCGCGAGCCAGTGGCTGGCGCTGGTCGAACGAACCAGCGGAGGCCAGCGCGCGTGTGGTAACGGCTTCTTCGCCGCCTCGGATGGCCTCGTGCTCACGACCATGGCCACCGTGGGCAACGCCACCGGTCTGGGGGTGAGCGCGTTCGGAGGGCAGGAGACGCACGCGGACGTGCCGGTCACCGCCAGCGACCCGTCCCGGAACCTGGCCGTCCTCCGGCTCGACGGAGAGACCGGCGCCATGCCGGGGGGCTCGTCCCCCGCGGACGGGTCGTGGGCATGGTCGGTCTACCGGGAGGGTTGCTCGGACCCGCTGGCCGCGCGTACGCGGGTCGCGGCCTGGAGCCGGGACGCCGACCGTCCCGCCACGCTGTCCACGCCGCTTCCGGACGCTGCCGCCGGCGCCCCCCTGGTCGATCGCTCCGGCGCCGTGCTCGGCATCGTGACCGACCGGAACCACGTGGTCCCCATCGCGCTGGTCGAGGAGCTTCTCGACCAGGCGCGCGCCGACCAGGTCGCCGTCGCCGGGGCCGGCGGAGGCGGGATGCCCACCTGGCTGTGGATCGCCATCGGTGGCGCCGCGGCGGCAGGGGCGGCCGTAGCGTTGGGCGGCGGCGGTGGCGGTGGGAACGGGGGCGGCAACGGTCAGACGCCCCCGACCACGGGGGGGATCACCATCACGTTCCCGCCCGGAGGGCTTTGACGCTCTCGGTCGTAACGCGACTTCGGCGTAGGCGACCCGGGACACCTGCCCACGTAAGGCTTGTCTGGCTTCAGCGGCCGTCCCCTCGTATCGTGGAAGGGCCCGATCGGCCGACCTGCCTGCCTCACCGCGTCCTATGATTGACCATCACCCACCGTCTCACCTCCGCGCCTGGCGTGTTGCCTGCGGCTTGGTGGCGCCTTCGATCGCCCTTGCGATCTTGGGTTGCGACGAATCGGTCGCGGATCTCCCCGGGCAGGCCACGCTGTCGGTGCAGGTCGCGACCGAGGCGGGCTTCACGAGTCGAGCCGATCAAGGTCGGATCCGAGTCATCGGACCCACATCGAGGGTCGTGACGGTAGTACCCGGCACGAACGAGACGATCACGGGCCTTGTGCCCGGTACGTACTCGGTCGTCCTCGAAGCGCTTTTACAGGGCGCCGTCGAGTCCTTCGGTGAAACGTCGGGCGTCACCGTCGTCGCGGGCCAGAACACCAGCGTTTCGGTCGGGCTGCAGTCGTTCGTGCCCGCGATCACGAGCGCGGCGCTGGTCGACGGATTCGTGAGCGACGTGCGGGTCCAATGGAGCAACGTGTCCGGGGCCGAGGACTACCAGGTCAATTGCAGCCTGAGCCTGGCTTTCCCCGAGGCACCCCTGGCGGACCTGGGGCCCGGCGAGGAGGTGGTCTGCAGATTCGACGAACCCGGGACGGCTCACTTCCGTGCCCGAGGTCGCAACGAATTCGGCTCCCTCGGCGTCTGGAGCGCCGTGCAGTCCCTCGTGCTGGACTTCGAGCCGCTGGCAATCGTCACGACCACGTTGGCCGACGGCTCCGTCGGCTCGGCCTACTCGGCCGTGGTCTCGGCCACGGGGGCGAACGGCGTCTACACTTGGACCGCCGATGACCCGCTCCCGGACGGTCTGTCCCTGGACTCGGGCACCGGCGAGCTCACGGGCACGCCGACGGCAGCGGGCACCTGGGACTTCGTCGTCACGGCCGCCAGCAGCGGCCTCACGGCGCAGCAGTCGCTTTCGATCGCGGTCACCGACCCCGGGTTCATCGCGTTCCAGTCGGAGCGAGCCGGCGGGCCGCACATCTGGTACGCGAGGCCCGACGGCTCGGGGCTCACGCAAGTCACGACCGGGGCTTTCTCGGACGGATCACCCTCGTGGTCTCCGGACGGCCAGCGGATCGCCTTCGACTCGAACCGCTCCGGAACGACGACCCAGATCTGGCTGATCAACCGGGATGGATCGGGACTCGAGGAGCTGACGACCATGGGGAAGAACAGCTTTCCCGGCTGGTATCCGGGCGCTTCCCGTATCGCGTGGGACAGCGACCGGGACGGGAACTTCGAGATCTATTCCGCGAACCCGGACGGCAGCTTCCGCCTCCGGCTCACCGACGACCCCGACCGGGACCGGGCGCCGGCGTGGGCGCCAGGGGGGGCACAGCTGGTATTTCAGTCCGATCGGAGCGGGAAGTTCGAGATCTGGAAGATGAACGCGGACGGGAGCGAGCCGACGCGCCTGACCTTCACGGGGAGCGGTGCCCTGGAGACCACGCCGTCGTGGTCCCCCGACGGAACCAAGATCGCCTTCCGGTCGAGACGGGACGGGAATCAGGAGATCTACGTCATGAACACCGACGGCACGGGGCTGGTCAACATCACCAACAACCTCTCGGAGGACGGCAATCCCTCGTGGGCGCCGGACAGCTCCCGCTTGGCCTTCGAGTCGGACCGGGACGGCAACTGGAACATCTTCATCGTCAACGCCGACGGCACGGGGCTCCAGCGCGTCACGACGGACCTCGGGCCCGACCGGGACGCGGCCTGGGGTCCGGGTGGCTGATGGCTACCGCACTCGGATGAGACACCGGCTCCCGCGTGCCACGGCCGGCGGCCTCCTGAGCCTGGCCGCGCTGGGGCTCCCGGGCGAGCTTGCTGCCCGACCGAGCCTACCGCCGCGCCAGCTCCACGGACCGAAACGGATCCGCGACCGGCGTGTCGTGGCCGGGAAAGAGCCGGGTGAGTCCAGGAGCCAGCCCAGCCAGGCGGGCCACGGACGCCTCATAGCTGTCGAGGTCCGTCTCCGGAGCGAGAGCCCGGCCGCAACTGATTCACCCGCTCCGGCATCCTGATTCCGGAGCCATGGATTCAGGGCGACCCCGGGTCCGCGACCTTCCGATATGCCGGGGCCTCTGGATCCCGGGACCCGCACTGCGCCTCGAACTTCACGCCATCGCGTCCTTCGGGTCGCTCTCCGGCGCTCCACATGTCGTACGTGAGCATGACGGGGACCCCGTCCCTCATGGTGCTCGCCGGGCTCATGTCGACTTCCAGCGACAGCACCCCGCCCGCGGACGTGGGCCGCGGAATCCAGGCGACGTAGCTCTCGAATGACACGATCGCCTCTTCCGTGTCCTTCCAGGGTCGCACCCTCAGCTTCACCATGTTGTATCTCCCGCCGGTGGCGGCGCGGACTACCCGGTTGGCCTCCGTGGTGAAGCCCAGCTCCGGGCGGGCACGCATTCGGTCCGCATCTCAGCTCTCCTGGTTCTTTGTGGTGAAGGTCCCCTCGACCGTCACGACCTGGCCTGTCGAAGCCTCGCGAGCCTCGTACTGGAACGTGCCTTCCACGGAGCTCGCCGAGGATTCCGTAACGATCATCGTGCCCCCCAACGAGTGGAACCCGCTGACGACGAAGAGCTGAGGGTCCACGTTCCCTGTCGCGATGACCTTGCCCGGTGGCGGCTTGAAATCGTTGGCCATGAGATCGACGATCGGGTGCTCTCCGATGGGCGGGCGGACGCCGGCATAGAAGATGAGGATCGACGAGGCGCCCCCGGGGATGATGAGCTGAACATACCAGGCCTCGTCGTCCCGGCTCCCGAAGGACATCGCGAAGCCGGAGAGCTCGACGGGGGTTCCAGAGGCCAGCCCGACGGTGGCGCTGAAGTTGCCGGCATTCTGGCCCAGGACCGAGGCATTCGGGACGGCCATGGCCAACGCGAGGGCGATTCCGAGGGCTGCGGATCTATTCGACATCGCGGGACTCCTCTTCGAAGGGCTCGGGCGCGTCTCCTCTCTCCAGTGAGCCAAACGAGAGAATCCGAAGTCGGGGGACACCGGCGTGTCCCCTGCCGAACGGGCCGCCCCGCGAGGGCGACCCATCACCGGGCTCTTCCCGGTTCGTCACCAGCCCACAGATCGAGCTTGCCCCGAACGGACCTGCTCCCGCATGCTGCCACCTCGAGGGGACCTCAGACGCTCCGCCTCCCCCGACGACCCCAAACCCTTCAGACTGCGCGGCGTCTGCACGAGAGCCCGGACCGGAGCGCGATCATGGATGGAACGCAGATCTCGAAGCGACCGACGGACGAGCCCGGTGCTGGGAGTCGGTGGCCGCTGATCGCGTGGGGGGTCGCCGCGCTCGGCCTCGGCGCCGTCGTCCTCACCGAGCTGGTGGTCGGCACCGTCGGCGGCGAGCTGGTGATCGACTGGAAGATCGGTCCGGCATTCGTGGGACTGATCGGTGCGGTCTGGGGGGCGCGCCGGGCGCGTCAGAGGCTCCTGGCGGCGGAGGCGGCGGAGGCCCTGCTGCTGGCCGAGGAGGAGGCCCAGGAGCTCATGGAGATGCGAGCAGTCCAAACGCTCCCGCCGGCTCCCGAGGAGACGGGGCAGTAGGGGCAGCCGCTCTCCCCGACGCCACCGATTCCCCGTCGGGCCTGACGGAGCCCACCTTGTCACTGTATACAATATTGTATACAGTTGGTCCATGGTGGCGCTCACGATCGACCGAAGCCTCGACCGACCGGTCTACGAGCAAGTGGCCGATCAGATCCGGCGATTCATCACCGAGGGCGAACTGGGACCTGGCACGCTGCTGCCGTCGGTGCGTCAGCTGGCCCGGGACCTGGGCGTCAACCTCAACACCATCGCACGGGCCTATCGCCTACTGGAGGCCGAGGGCTTTCTCGTGATCCGCGATCGGGCCGGGGTCACCGTCGCCGCGCCGCCCGACGAGGTCGACCACGTCACGCGCGGCAGACTGGTGGATCAGATGCGGGTCACGCTCGCGCGGCTTCGGCAGGCCGGTATGACGACAGGTGAGCTGTTGCGGGTGATTCAACGCGAAGTCGAGACCATGGGCGGCGGAAGCGGGGAGGATGGTCATGGGTGAAGCACTGGTCGTCAACGCGTTCCTGACGCTGCGAGTGCTCCTGGTCGGTGGCTTCTTGCTGGCCCTCCCCCGCGTCACACGCAGGGGCCTGCTGTTCGGCGCATACGTGGGGGAGGACCTGGTCGACGGCAGCCCGGCCCGAGCGCTCGCGCGGAGCTGGGACCGTGGCTGCCTGATCGCCATGGGCTCGTCGCTGCTCGTCGGCTATGGCATCAGCCTGACGGGCCGACCTGTGGCGGGAAACCTCACGGGGACTGCCCTCCTCCTCACGGCCGCCCTGTGGCTGTATGTGCGGCACTACTCCAAGGCGCGGCGGCTGGCTCCGGAGGGGGGCACTCGGCCAGCGGAGCTGGCCACCGCCTCGCTCGGAGCTGCAAGCCCCTCGGGAGAGCGAGTGGCAAAGGCGGCGCTCGGCGTCTGCCTGGTGGCGAGCCTCGCCACCGTCGTCTATGCCACGGCCAGCTACCCGAGGATGCCGCCGCTCGTACCGGATGGGTTCGGTGCGGTCGGCGGATCGGCGCAGTTGTCTCCGAAGTCGGTGATCACGATCCTCTTCGCACCGACCCTGAATCTGGTGCTGAGCCCGTTCTTCGCGCTGCTGGCCTTGCTGACCGCCGGAGCCAAGCGCTCGGTGCGCGGTGGATCCGGGGGCGGGTCGGCCGAGGCCCAGGAGTCCTTCCGCACCTCCATGGCCAAGCTCCTCAGCGGGACTGCGCTCTTCATTTGCGCGGTGCTGATCGTGCTCTCCGCCCACATCGTCCAGACGGCCCTGGGCCGACCCGGCTTCCTCTGGCTCTTCGTCGCGCTGTGTGTCGGCATGATCCTGTTCACACTGGCGAACCTGATCTGGATCCTCAGAGTGTCCGGTCAGGGAGGCGCGCGGCGCGAGTCGGCGACTCCGGAGTCACCGCTCACGGGCGGGCTCGCAGACAACGCCCATTGGGTCCTGGGCATGTTCTACGTCGACAGAGACGACCCCTCGATCATGGTCGAGAAACGCTTCGGGGTCGGCTACTCGCTCAACTACGGAAACCGTAGCGCGTTGGCGATCGTCGGAACCTTCGCCGTCCTCATGTTCGGGCTGACCGCGATCGGGCTGTTCGGGATCGTCTTTTGACGAGAGAGCGCCACCGGCGGCGCGAGCCCGTACGGAGGGCTGTCAGCAAACAGCGCCGTCCCTCCCCTGCCACTAACGTCCGAAGAGGTCCTTCGGTCCGCGAAGCCCCCCGAACACCCATGCGAGCGCGCCGAAGAGAGCGATGCCCGCGATCACCTTCACCGTGTCGTTCAGCTCCCACGTGGCCTCGCCGCCCTGAGGTCTTTCCCGGGGCTCCGTCGACACGTGAATGGAGCAAAACTCCGAGCCTTCACGGGCCTGCCGCTTGCAGCGGCTTCCCGCTTTGGTCGTACCTTTGCACTGAGCCACGGCCGTTCTCCTCGATGTGTTCTGAGCCATAGATAGATACGCACGATGAGGGGGCGAGGGTTCATGTGGAGCGAGCGCGGGCCAGGAGAGCGGCCGTCGCCTGGTATTCCGTCACGTCCTCGGCCCCGCCGTTGCGGGGGTACCCGCCAGATTGAGGGCATCGTCTGCAAGACGGGGATTGGCTCCCGTTGCAGGTGAAAGCCGCCGACCCGCTTACGTACATAGCTGTAACCGGTCCGTTCAACCGACCTCGAGAGGAAGCACGCGATGGCATCGCCAATCACCGACGGGGGCACTCACCATCTTGCCCAAGCCAACGTGGCGAGGGCCAAGGCGCCCCTCACCGACCCCGTCATGCATGGCTTCGTCGAGCAGCTCGACTACATCAACTCCCTCGCGGACCGGGCACCCGGTTTCGTCTGGCGCCTCCAGACGGAGGACGGTGATGCCACCGCCATCCGTGTCTTCGAAGACCCGTTGATCATCGTCAACCTGTCGGTGTGGGAGTCCGTCGAGAGGCTCTACGACTTCGTGTTTCGATCGGAGCACCTGGGACCCGTGCGCGATCGCCGGGAGTGGTTCACCCCCATGGATCGGCCGCACTCGGTGTTGTGGTGGGTCCGTGTTGGTCAGCAGCCGTCCGTCTCCGAAGCGAAGCGCCGTTTGGAGCTTCTTCACCGTGGTGGACCGACTCCCGATGCCTTCACCTTCGGCAGGTTCTTCGACCCGGCGGGCAATCCGATGACGCGCAGCCAACGGATGACTCGGGAGTGCGGTGTGTGACGGGTCCCTGCTGCCCGGCGGAGCAGCTCATCGGCTGACCCGTCCGGGGGCAGATTAGACGACACCCTCGGGATTGTCTGCGGCCCTTCTCTTCTTCCACGGCGCTATGTCCCAGCCCTCGCCGCTCTCCACGAGCTGCGCGGCCCGTTGTCGCTGGGGTGCGTCATCCGCCTTGGATGGATCTTCGCGCGGTCGCGCCGTGGCTCTCGATGGCGCCCTTGCACACGCGCTGCGGGTCATGTAAACATTGTTTCTATCTAGGAAGCAATGCTTACACAAGGTCGGGGACCCATGAGTCGGGAGTCCATCGGAGAGTTCGAGCAGCTCGTTCTCCTTGCCATCCTGCGGCTTGGATCGGATGCGTACGGTCTGCCGATCCTCGAGGAGATCACCGTGCAGACGGGGCGCAAGGTCCTCCGACCCGCCGTGTATGTCGCCCTCCGGCGACTCGAGCAAAAGGGCCTCGTGACCTCACGGCAGGGAGAGGCAGCGGCCGAGCGCGGCGGCCGTCCGCGAAAGTACTTCGAAGTGACGCCCGACGGCCTGGAGCGCCTACGCGATGCCAGGCAGGCCCTGGTGCGCATGTGGGAGGGCCTACACGTGGTGCTCGATCGATGAGGCGGGTGCCGGGCCTGGCCCGCTGGCTCGTGGGCCGTGCAGTGCCGCCCGAGGACCGGGACATGGTCCTGGGAGATCTGGAGGAGGCCTTCGCCCGGCGTGGACGGGATGGCCGGCAGTTCCAGTCAGCCTGGTATTGGGTCCAGGCCATCCTGTTCTCGGTGAGCTTCCTCGCTCAGCGGGGACGTGAGCGCCTGGGCGGCCCGCGGGTTTCGACGAAGCGCGGTGGGGCACTGTGGTACCGACGAGAGGAGATCCCGAGGGGGAGGGCGATGACGGTGGAAGCATGGATTCGGGACGGAAGACTAGCACTCAGGAGCCTGGTGCGGCGGCCGGGATTCGCCGCCATCGGTGTCCTCACCCTGGCCCTCGGCATCGGTGCGAACACGGCCATCTTCAGCGTCATCTATGGCTCGCTGCTCCGGCCCCTGCCCTATGACCGGCCCGACGAGCTCGTTTGGCTCGGCGAGTGGTACAAGGACTGGCCCACGGGCGGCGCGAGCCTGAACCGCGCCAACTACCTCGACCTGAAGAACGGGTCGACGCGCATTCCGGAGATGGCGGCCTACGAGATCGAGTCGTCCAACTTCTCTGGCAGTGACTGGCCGGCGCGGATCCGGGGGGCCAGGATCGAGCCGGGCTTCTTCCCGACCCTCGGCGTCGTGCCGCGGTTCGGCCGAGGTTTTACCCGCGAC
This sequence comes from Gemmatimonadota bacterium, assembly GCA_039586035.1. Lineage (GTDB taxonomy): Bacteria > Gemmatimonadota > Gemmatimonadetes > Longimicrobiales > Gaopeijiaceae > JBDHHQ01. The sequence goes on from JBDHLD010000057.1 coordinate 13,743, forward strand.
GACAATCACCGTGACGCGCCGCCGACGGCGGTGTTGACCGATGGCCTGTGGCAGGAGCTGTTCGGGGGGGATACCGACGTCGTGGGCCGGACGGTAACGGTGAACGCAGAGCCCCACACCGTCATCGGCGTTCTTCCGGCCGGCTTCACGTTCATGGGCGATCCGCGGTTCTTCAAGCCGTTCCGCTGGGACGGAATCGAGCCGCCACGGGGTGGTCGGAACATCAACGCCGTCGGACGGTTGGCGCCCGGAGTTCCGCTTCGGACAGCGTGGGATGAGCTCACGGCCATCTACGCCAGGCTCGAGGCCGACTATCCGGAAGAGAACGACAACTGGACGGTGTGGGTGGAGGCCCTCGGGGAGCGGGCCCTCGGGGCAAGTCGGCGATCGCTGCTGTTGCTCGGCGGAGCGGTGGGCCTGGTGCTGCTCATCGCCTGTGTGAACGTGGCCAACCTGCTCCTGGTTCGGGCCGAAACACGGCAGCGCGAGCTTGCTGTCCGATTCGCCCTGGGCTCCGGTCGCGGCGGGCTCTTGCCCACTTTCCTGAGCGAGAGCCTTCTCATCGCCGTGGCGGGCGGGCTCGTGGGCATACTCGCGGCGCGCTGGGGGGTCGACCTGCTGGTCTCCCTCTACGGCGCCTCCCTGGCGCGGGCCGACCAGATCGCGCTGAATCCGCCCGCCCTCGCATTCGGGCTGGGGCTGGCCATGCTGACGGGCCTGGTCGTGGGCCTGGCGCCCGTTGCACGGACGGACGGCAGTCGGCTCCAGGAACACCTCCGGGAAGGCTCTCGCGCATCCACGGATCGGGGCAACCGGCTCAAGCGAGCGCTGGTGGTGGTGGAAATGGCCATGGCCGTTCTGCTCGTGAGTGGCTCGGGACTCCTCATCCACTCGTTCTGGCGCATCAGCCATGTGGATACGGGGCTGGAAGAGCCTGAATCGGTCCTCACCTTTCGCACGTCGCTCTCCACGGCTCGGCACCCCGACCGGGCGAGCCAAACGGCATTCTACGCCGACCTACAGGAGCGGCTGCGCCAGCTGCCTGGGTCGGAGGTGGTCGGGCTCATCAACCGAACGCCGCTCAACGGCGGTACGAACATCACGGCGGTCTACAGAAAGGACGACCCGAATCTGGCCTCTCACTTCGTCGAGCACCGCTGGGTCACCAGGGACCTGTTCGAGGCCATCGGAGTGCCGCTGCTGGCCGGTCGGCTCTGGACCGATGGAGAGCTCCAGGACACCGCGATCACGAAGGTCGTGATCAACGAGACCATGGCCCGCCAGCTCTTCCCTGAGGGTAACGCTCCGGGAGGCTGGGTGGACGCCCGCTTCGACGACGAAGGCTTCGGTGTCATCGGTGTGGTCGCGGACACGCGGGAGATGGGTCATGCAAGGGAGGCCCCACCCTCGATGTATCTGCCCTACCCCGGTCGCTGGGGTCCCTCGGGCCTGCTTGTCGCCGTGCGCGCCGCGTCGGACCCCATGGCGCTGGCGCCCTCCGTTCGACAGATCGTGCGCGAGCTGGATCCGGATCTTCCCGTCTACTCCGTGCGCCTGCTGAGCGACGCAATCGGGCAGCGGCTGGATCGGCGACGCTTCAGCATGTCGCTGCTCGCGGTCTTCGCCGGGCTGGCGCTGCTCCTTGGCGGCACCGGGATCTACGGCGTCATCTCGTTCAGCGTCGCGCAGCGGACACGCGAGATGGGAGTGCGCCTGGCCCTGGGCGCAAGCCGGCGCAGTGTGCGTCGCCTCGTGCTCGGCCAGGCATTGGGCTTGGCGCTACCGGGGGTGTTGGTTGGATTGGCGGCGTCCCTGGCGGCGGGCCGGGTCCTGGGCAGCCTCCTGTTCGAAGTGAAGGTCGCCGACCCGCTCACGTACATAGGTGTGGCCCTGGCCCTGACGGCGGTCTGTGCGGCCGCCTCGCTGGTGCCTGCTCTGCGCGCCACACGCGTGGATCCCGTGACGAGCCTGCGCGCGGAGTAGGAGTCGCCATGGTCTCGACGCACCCCGTTTCGTTGAAGACCATGCTCACGTTGCCAGTCCTTACTCTGGCTACGGTGCCGTCTTCGAGAGCCGACTGCGTCGCCCCTGACGGCTACGAGTCGCTGAGAGCTCAGGCACTCTCGAGGCCGGCGCCACGCTGCGAGCTCCGTTCGCCCACCTGATCAGGCTCCCACGGTGGTGGGTCGCGGACCAGGGACCACGTCATGCTCGGGTTCCCCGAGTGGCGCGGCTACGTGAGCTCGGCTGCGCCGACTTCACGTAGCACCTCCACACTCTCCGCATCCGCCGGGAAGAACGTCTCGATGCGGAGCTCCTGCACGGTCACGTCGGTGGGGGCGACGATCGTGGCCAGGACGCTCAAGAGGCGGATGTCCACCTGGCCGCTCCGCAGGTGGATGGGAAGGAGCAGGTCGGGCGGCACGCCGGCGCCCCTGATCAGCGGCGGTACCGGACCGTAGCCGCGGACCTCGGTGATCACGTCGGCCAGCGCCCCGGCGCTCGGACTCTCCCGGAGCTCCGCCTCTGCCCGCGCCAGGATCGTAGGTCCTACGACGTGCCAGTTCACGATCCGCTTCCTGAGGCCACCAGGGTGGAACGCCAGCCGCAGTAGATTGCCGGCCACGTCGGGCGGGAGCTCGGTGGCGACGGAGAAGAGCCTGACCGTGCGCCGGTGAGCTTCGTTCGCGAGCACGATGTCCCAGTTCCCGTCGATGACGAGCGCCGGGTTCGGGGCGTGCTGCTCGAGGAGGAAGCGCAGCACTGTGCGAATGTGCGCCAGGGCCGGCTCCGTGAGCTTGGACTCCCGGTACCGACGCGCGTACCCGGCCGACTCCATCAGCGCGTTCTCTTCCCTGAGCGGAACCTCCAGCTCCCCGGCGATCCGGATCAGCACCTCGCGGCTCGGCCGGGAGCGACCCGTCTCCACGAAGCTCATATGGCGAGGAGAGATTCCCGCTCGGTGCGCGAGTTGCGATTGGCTCATCCCCCGCCGCTGGCGCCAGTGGCGAATCAAGTCGCCCACGGCTGGTTGGGCCGTCCGATCAGCGGTCTTCGTCTTCAACGCGGTCCCCTTCCCCTTCGCCCTGTCGCTTCCCCTCGACGGCCCCGCCCCGACTGCACCGCCCGAGGACGGATTGCGCCGGACGGGGCCCAGAGGCGCGCCCGTTCAGCCGCTTACGACGAGCCCCGCTCATGGGTACACTCGCTGACGTCATCAGTCCATTACCTATAAGGTAATCGATCTTGCACTGAGGCATGGTTAGGCTTGGACGGGAAACGAGAAACGAGTTTCCCGGAGCTACCGACTCCGACGCTCACTCCAGAATTGGGAGACGTGACACACGATGAAGACCGCGTACCTGATCCTCGCAGTCGTCGGGGCCATCGTCCCCTACATCTTCTTTGTCCAGTTCATGGCTTCGGGGGCGCCCCCGGACGCCTTTGTCCGCCAGCTCTTCGCCACCGCGCCCGCCGGCGGTTTCACGGCCGATCTGGTCATCACGTCCATCGTCTTCTGGATCTGGTCCTTCGGTGAAGCCAGGCGCCTGTCCATGCGCGGGTGGTGGATCTATCCGGTCGTGAACCTGGCCGTCGGACTTTCCTGTGCCTTCCCGCTCTTCCTGTACCTCCGCGAAAAGCGCGTGCTCGCGCCGCCTCGAGTCTGACGGAACACCGACCATGGGCCGACAACGATGAAGGGAGAGCGTGTGTAGTCGACCACGGATGCGAGTCGAGTGAGCACGGTACGAACACCAAGAGATCGCAAGGACCCGGGCCGGGCCCCGACGGCGGTAATGAAGGCCAAGCGGACGGAGCCTGAGCCGCCGCCGGAGCTCGTCGCTCTGGTCATGGCCTTGGCGACCGCGCTGCGCCGCCGGGGGATGTACCCACCTGACCATCCGTCGCAGGGTCCTGCCATCGAGCAGCTCCGGGAATCCGTCGAGACCGCCCTGGCGAGCCGGTCGCGGCTCACGATCAGCGTCGGCCACAAGCAGCTGGTCCTGGATGGCATGCGCGTGGAGGCCAGACAGCCCCTCTTCGAGGCCATGCTCCGTTCCATGAGCGACCACCACCTCGCGCTACTCGCCTTCAAGCGGGGCACGACGGTGGATGAGCTCGGAGAGCTGCTGGACGTGCTGTCGGTCCCTGTCGAGAAGGACGGTGACGCCATTGGCCTCGGGCCGAAGGAGAGCCTGCCGCGGTGGAAGCACGTGGAGCTCCTCCCCACCGGCTACGACAAGCTCGCCCTGGACGACGAGGAACGGCTGGACTGGGACAAGGCGCGCACCATGTGGCTGACCCTGGTCAAGGCGCTGCTCGTCTCCAAGGATCCCATTCCGATGGCCAAGGTCCCCGGCGCCAAGGTCCTGGCCAGGGCGATCTCCAAGATCAAAGGGGACAAGGGGTACCGTAGCGTAGCCCGATACCTCGGCCAGATCGTGGACGAGCTCGCCCGCGGCGAGGTGAGTCCGGATCGCATGAAGATTCGGGAGAGCGTCTCAGAGCTCGTTCGCGAGCTGGACGACGACAGCCTCGAGCGGCTCATGGAGATGGGCGGGGACTCGGTCTGGCGCGGCCTTTTCGTATTGAACGCCAGCGACGCCCTGGCGGCTGATGCGGCCGTGAGCCTGCTGAAGGCCACGGCCACCACGTCGGGTCTCTCGATCTCGACCTCCATGACCCGTCTGCTGACCAAGATGGCGTCCCACGCCGATGGAGCGGGTTCGGACGAGTCACGCACGGAAGCCTCGGAGGACCTGAAGCAGACCATGGAGGAGCTGCTGGAAGACTGGCAGCTCGCCGACCCCAACCCCGACCGCTACAACTTGCTGCTGGACGCCATGGCGCGTTCGGCACCGGGCTCCAGGCGGCGATTCGCTCGGCGGGCCAACATGCTCCCGGCCACGGGCCGAGTGGTCCAGATGAGCCTCGAGCTCGACGAGTTCGGCCCGGCCGTGAGCGCGAGCGTCGAGGATCTCGTCGGTCGAGGAATGGCCGAGGAGCTGCTGCGGTGGATCGAAGCCGTCGCAGACGACAGCGCCGCCGCGGAAGAGATCCAGGCCATGCTGGGTAATCCCGATCTGCTCGCCTCGCTGCTGGATGACGAGGACGTGGACGAGACCACGCTCCGCATACTGGCGGATCGCGCCGGCGACGCGGCCATCGACCCATTGCTCGACGCGCTGCGGGACTCCAATTCCCGTGCAGTCCGGCGCAAGGTCCACGACACGCTGGTGGAGCTCGGTCCGGACGTTACGCATCACGTCGGCGCGCGCCTGGACGACGATCGCTGGTGGGTGATCCGTAACCTGCTGTCGCTCTTGAACAAGATCGGCGTGGTCCCCGAGGGTGTGGACCTCGAGCCGTTCGTCGAGCACGAGGACGAGCGCGTCGTTCGCGACGTGTTCCCCCTGGCCGCGCAGAAGCCGGAGCTTCGGCTGCGAACGCTGGAGCGAGCTCTGGCGGGATCGGACGACAGACTGCTCAGGATGGCTCTGCTCGAGGCGGAAAAGGAGCTCCCGGACAGCCTCGCGCCCGTGGTGATCGACCAGGTGCTCGAGCACGACGTCGACGCCGATCTGAAAGGCCTGGCCGCTCGGGCGCTGGCGGGAACCTCCCTCCCGGCCGCGAAAGAGGCGCTGCTGGACCTGGCCGTGGCCAAGCGCAGGCTCATGGGCGGAGTGAAGCTCGGCGAGCCCACCCCAGAGGTCCTGGGCGCGCTGCGGGCCCTCTCCAGCACGTGGGGCCACGACCCGGACGTGATCCCGGTGCTCGAGGCCGCGCAACGAGCGCGGGACCCAGACATCCGCGCAGCCGTGACCGCAGAGGAGTCGCCAGCATGACCGAATCCGCCAGCCGCTTCCTCCACGCGTTGGCCCAGACCTTCTCGAGTCTGGGGCTTTACGTCGACGGTCATCCGGCCCGCGAGCGCGCCGTGGACAAGGCGCACGAACGGCTGAGTGAGCTCCAAGAAGAACATCCCACCTTCAAGCTCACGATCCTCGGCGAGGATCTGATCTTCGACGAGATCCCCTTGCGCGAGTTCAAGGGCTGGGACTGGTGCGACCGGCTGAGCGGAGCCGGCATCCAGCGAGTCGAGATCACCGGTCCCGTTGGCCGCGGCGACTTCGAGGTCTTCCTGGACGAGGCCATGGGCCGGCTGGCGGGCACGCCCGAAGCCACGGCCGCAGCACGTCCCAGCCGGCCTACGAACATCCGACTCGGCCTCGTCGCCGTGAAACAGCAAGAGGAGCAGCGCGTCGCGGAGGACTCGGAAGAGCAAGAGAAGACCGACGGCCGACCGGAGCTCACGATGGGAGCCGAGATCGAAGCCATCGAGTGGATTCAGCAGGAGCTCAAGGAGGGGCGCATGCTGCCTCTGCTCGAGGCCGAGGCGCTGGTTCGCACGCTGTCTCGTGCGATGCATGACGGTCAATCGTTCCTGATGCCCCTGGTCCACCTCAAGAGGCACGACGAATACACGACCACGCACGCCCTCAACGTGGGTGTGCTCAGCATGGCGCTTAGCGAGTTCATCGGGCTGTCGAAGAAGGACGTGCAGGCCTTCGGCATCTCGGGGGTGCTTCACGATCTGGGCAAGGTCAAAGTCCCCACGGACATCCTGAACAAGCCCGGCAAGCTCACGCCGGAGGAGCGGGCGCTCATCGAGCGGCACCCCGTGGACGGCGCGAAGATGATCCTCGACTCCAAGCAGCCGATGGACATGGCCGCAGTCGTGGCGTACGAGCACCACATTCGGGCCGACGGGAAGGGATACCCGAATCTGCACTACGGGCGTAGCTGCCACCCCGCGAGCGACCTGGTCCACGTCTGTGACGTCTACGACGCGCTGCGAACCCACCGTCCGTACCGGGAGGCGTGGTCGGCGCCCAAAGTCCTCGGCTACATCCGGGAGCGATCGGGAACCGAGTTCGATCAGGAGCTGGCGACCGCGTTCCTGGACATGATGGAGAAGTGGGAGTCCCAGATCGCGTTGGTCACGAGCCGTGATCAGGAGTTGCCCACCGCCCCGCCGTCGACCCCGGTCGGGTCCCCTGCTACCGAGTCACCGGTCCTCGAGGGTGTGCCGACTGGGTGACGCCTCGGGGCTCTCGCCGAGCGGTGGACCTCACAGTGCGCCCTCCTCCCATGGACCCCACACGGCGTAGGTCGCCCCGGGTTCGTTCTGAAGGTTGAAGAACAGGGTCTGCCCGTCGGGGCTGAACGTCGCCCCGGCGATCTCGGACGTGCTCGCCAGGTTCTCGGCGACATCGAAGATGAGGCCTTCGGGCGTGAGCCCGCGGACGAACTGGCGGGGGCCGCCGTCCTCACAAAGCACGATTCCACCCCGGGGGCTCACGCACACGTTATCGGGATTGTGAAGCACGCCGGCGTCCGGCGACTCGAAGAGCAGCGTAAGAGCACCGCCGTCTTCGCCCGCCCCCGGGCGGTAGACCCAGATCTGACCCTCGGCCGCGTCCCCCCCGTCGGTGCACGAGAAATACACCGCGCCATCGGCGTACCAGGCGCCCTCGCATCGACTGAACGCCGCTCCACCCTGCCTGCGCCCCTGCGACCAGACGGCCGCCGCAACGGCTTCGGCGTCCCGCGGATCGGGGTCCTCGATGTCGACCCAGCGAACCGCCATCGGCCGCCCCACTTCCTGCCCCCGCGAGAGGTCCGCGCGCCGACGTCCATCGACGGCCAGCATCTGCAGGCGACCGCCCGCCGTCAGATCACCGGGTTCACTCGCGCTGCGGTACGGGACATCGGGAAGAAAGCGGTAGAAGCCGCCGGGGTACTGGTCCTCGGTCTCATAGACGATACCGGTGCGCGGATCGACGGCCACGGCCTCGTGAATGAAACGCCCCATCGCACGGAGCGGCACCGGAGCCACGGGCCCCGTGGCGGACGCAGGGACGTCGAAGACGTATCCATGTGGTCGCTCGAGGCCCACGCCCACGCCCATCGTGGTCTCTTCGCAGGTGAGCCACGAGCCCCAGGGCGTGGGGCCGCCGGCGCAGTTGCGCACCGTCCCGTCGAGGCTGGTGAAGTCCGCAATCAGCTCCCGGGTGACGGGATCGACCTCGAGAGAGGTCGTCCCACCCCCCGCCATGCGGTCGAAGGTCTGGGGCAGGACGGGCTGGCTACTGCCCCGACCCGCCACCTCGTGGTTGCGTACCAGCCGGATATTGCCGTTGGGCAGCGGGAAGGCCGCCATTCCGTCGTGGAGGAGCGGCGTCAGGTGCCCGTCCGACATCAAAGAGCCGGCGTCACCGAAGCGGCGGTACTCAAAGCCATCGGGAAGCGCGAGGTCGGGGCCGGCCGGCCGCAGAGGCCCGTAACCGCCCTCTCCGAGGCCCGCCCGGAGTGCGGCCGCGCCTTCACGCGCGGCGAGCACCTGTAGCCGACTGAAGCCCAGGGCCGCCGTGCCGGCCAGGAGGCCGGAAAGGCGAAGAAACTCGCGGCGATCGAATCGGCTCATGTGTCGTCTCCGCTCAATTCGGGAACGGGCTTCCGGCCGTGACCACGGGCATGGGTCCGGGCGCGATCCCCAAGTCGGCCTTCGACCGCTCGACCATCTCGCGCACATCGCGGAGCAGCGCCTTGGCGTCGTAGACGATGCCGTCCTTGACGGTCCAACGTACCCCACCGACGCGCTCTACGGCACGGGTCTCGTCATTCAGCCGCAGCGCGCCGGTGCCGTACAGCACCTTGAGGTTCTCCAGGGGGTCCTCGTCCACCACCACGAAGTCGGCCTTCTTGCCGATTTGTATGCTCCCCAGCTCGTGGTCCAGGCCCAGGGCCTCGGCGCCCTTGAGCGTGGCGGCCCAAATCACCTCCAGGGGGTGGAAGCCGGCCTCCTGGAGCAGCTCCATCTCCTGGATGAATCCGAAGCCGTAGAGCTGGTAGATGTAGCCGGAGTCGCTGCCCACGGCCACGCGGCCG
>JBDHLD010000312.1:0-2949 GCA_039586035.1 Gemmatimonadota bacterium
TCGAGCACCATCAAGTCGGGAACTTCGAGCCCCACGTATACAAGACCGAGGACTTCGGGGCTACGTGGACCAAGATCGTCAATGGCGTTTCTGACAGCCCGCTGAGCTACGCTCGGAATATCCGCGAAGACCCGGTGCGCCCCGGCCTTCTGTATATGGGAACCGAGAACGCGCTGTACATATCGTTCGACGACGGCGCCAGCTGGCAGAACATGCAGACGAACATGCCGCCGGCGCCCATGTACTGGATCGCCGTGCAGGAGCACTTCAACGATCTGGTGATCGGGACGTATGGGCGGGGGTTCTGGATCCTGGACGACGTCACGCCGTTCCAGCAGCTCTCGCCCGAGATCATGGCTCAGGGCTCTCACCTGTTCGAGCCGAGGGCGGCGTACCGGTTCCAGCCCGTGACCAACGTCTGGCCCATGCCCGACGACCAGAGCGACGGCGAGAACCCGCCGTACGGCGCGTCCATCAACTACTGGCTCGGGTCCGAGGCAGGATCGGCCACGCTGACCGTGGCCAACGCCGACGGCGAGGTGATCCGTACGATGGAGGGCACCACCGACGCCGGCATCAACCGGGTGTGGTGGGACCTCGAGACCGAGCCGTCCACAATGATCAAGCTGCGGACCAAGCCCCTGTACGCTGACTGGGTTCCGCTGGGTGACGAGCGGTGGCGCGAGGCGCCCAGGGGGCGGATCGCTCTATTGGCGCCGCCGGGCACCTACACGGTGACGCTCGAGGTCGACGGACAGACGTCGTCGCAGGAGCTGGAGGTCCGGAAGGACCCCAACTCCGAGGGCACCATGGCCGACATCGAGCAGCAGCTGGCGCTCATGAGCGAGCTCAAGACCGACATGAACGAGGCCGCAGACGCCATCAACCAGATCGAGTGGATTCGGCGTCAGCTCTACGACATGAACGCTCTGATGGCTGACCAGGGCGACGCTGGCTGACCAGGGCGACGCGGAGGCGGTGATCACGGCCTCCCACGGGCTGGACGACAAGCTCATTGCAGTGGAGAGCCAGCTGATCAACCTGGCCGTAACGGGTTACGGACAGGATGGCGTACGCTACCCGGCCATGGTGGTGGGCAAGCTGGGACATCTGGCGAACGGGGTGGCCGTGGGTGACTTCCCCCCGACCGACTCCGAGCGGGAGGTGCACCAGGTGCTGAGAGATCAGCTTCGCGCCGCCCAGGCCGAGCTGCAGGGGGTGCTCGGAACCGATCTGCCCGAGTTCAACCGGATCCTGCAGGAGCGCGACCTGCCCAACGTGATCGCGAGCCGGCAGGAGGACTGAGGGCGGGAGGACGGGAAGAGGGCCGCCCCACGATCACAGGGGTCGTTGGGCAGCCCAGGGATCCGCACAGCAACGGGGGTCGCGCCAGGGTGGCGCGGCCCCCTGCGGTTGGACGGTCAGCAGTAGCAGTGATACCGGAACTGCCGGAAGTCGACTCGGTCGCTAGCCGGTGACCTCCACGACCCCGTCCCGCACGACCACCTCGTCGTCGATCCACACGGTGGGTGAGCGGATGATGGCGTCGAAGTGGGTCTTGGCCGTGACGTCGCCCCCCAGGTTCGCGGACGTGCCGACGCCCAGATGGACGGTGCCGTTCACACCTTCGTCGTTCAGCATCTCGCCGGTGAAGTCGGTGCAGTCCGGGTTCAGCCCGAAGGCGAACTGGGCCACGTTGTAGACCCACCGGTCGTCCTGCTGCGCCAGGAGGTCGTCCAGGAAGGCGGCCTGGTCACCACCGTCGATGGACTTCACGGACCCCTCCTCGATCTCGAAGGTGACGGGGTCGGTGATCACGCCCACGCCGTAGTACGGGATGCTCCCGTCCACGACGAAGACACCGTCGGCGGTGCCCTGGGTCGGCGCCACGTTCGCCTCGATGTTGGGCACGGCGGTGAAGCCCGGGCCGTCGAGGATGCAGGCGTGGCTGTTGCCGGTGCAGCCGTCCAGGCTCATGCGAAGGTCCGTACCGCCAGTCGAGGCCACCCGAAGGAACGAGCCTGCCGTCAGACGCTGAGCGATCGCTCGGCAGACCGGTCGCCGGCCGTGGAAGTCGGTGAACAGCCCGCCCTCCCGCATCATCCTTTCGGTGAACGCGGTCATGGACACGACGCGGGCGCCCTGGGCGATGGCCTCCCGGACGGCGCGTGTATGGGCCAGGGCGAGGGAGACCGGGAGGAAGACGACCTCGGCCGCGGCCAGGGCGGCGGCCACCGCCGATGGCGGCTCTTCGTTGTCGATGGTGCGGGGTGGGGGCGCCTCGGCCGCCTCCGCCGCGCTGGCCAGCGCTTCCGCGATGCTTCGGCGTCCGGGGTCCGTCACGATGACCACCCGCTCCTCGGGCCGGACCCGGGCGCACGTATGGATCAGGATCTCGGCTCCCTCGGCTAGCCCGCGGGCGTCGGTCACGTCGAGCTCGGCCCCTCTCCCCGTGGCCCCGATGTTCTCGGTCGGGTTCGGCCAGTCGTCCGTCGTCTTCACACCAGCACCTCTTTGTCCCGCTGGATCACCTGGCCGTCCACCTCGATGGTGGGCTGCCACATGAGCAGGTCGTAGTGGGTGGGCGCCACGATGTCGCCGCCCAGCGTGTGGCTGGTGCCGATCCCGATGTGGATGGTCCCCAGGACACCTTCGTCCTCGAGCATCTCCCCGGTGAGGCGGGCGTTGGGGTTCAGCCCCACGCCAAGCTCGGCCACGTTGAAGCAATTCCGGTCAGCGAAGGCCTCCAGGTGCTCGAGCAGCAGCTCCGCCTGGGGCCCGCCCTTCATGTGCGTGATGAACCCGTCCCTCACGTCGCAGAAGATGGGCTCGTCCAGGATGCCGATGTCGAGGTATGGCACCGATGCGTCCATGACGAGCCTGCCCTGGGCCGTCCCCTCCAGCGGCACCACGTTGACCTCGATGTCGGGGACGGGCGCAAGCTCTCCG
>JBDHLD010000166.1:0-6154 GCA_039586035.1 Gemmatimonadota bacterium
GAGGGCGACCCGGCGTTGGCTGACGGCGTTCCGGGGGCTTCACCCCTTCGGGCCGCGGCGTACGTGGGCGACGAGCGACTCGTACGTCGTCTGCTGGAATTGGGCGCGGACGTTTCGCTCGAAAATCCGGCCACCGGTCTGACGGCCCTAGACATGGCGCGCCAGCGCGGCCACGAGGCGGTCGCGGGAGTCCTGGAGAGCTGGAGCGACGGCGCATGACGAGGGCGGGCGTGGGGCGTCGGGTTGCACCGAAGGCGTTCGCGATCGGCCTCCTCGGCCCGCTGCTGGTGGCCTGTGGCGGCGAAGGCGTCGGGGAGTCGGATGTGGCCTCGGGTCCCGTACTCCAGATCGAGTACGGACCGTGGACGCTCTCCCCGGGCCCCGTCCTGGCTCGCGGACCCGAGGGCGCTTGGGACAGCGGCCTGGTGGACCCCGGCGCCATGATCTTCCACCGGGGCCGCTTCCACATGTTGTACAACGCGATCCCGTCGTGGCCCCATCCGCTTGCCGTCGGATACGCTACGTCGGTGGATGGACTGTCGGTCAGAGGCGGCAGTCCTGGCGCCCGAGGAGGTGCCCTTCGGAGGCTGGACGATCCGCGCGAACAGCCTGGTCGTCGAGGGCGAGACGTGGATCCTCTACGTTTCGGTCGGTGACGAGAACCGGCTCGAGGGACGGGTCGGCCGCGCCACCGCCCCTTCTCCCACCGGTCCATGGACTTTCGACGCCGAGCCCGTGCTCGAGCCAGGCGAGGGCGATTCCTGGGACTCCCGCGCCGTGGGTGACGCCAAGGTCATGCCGGACGCCCGAGGCTACGTCATGTACTACGCCGGATGGGGAGCGGACCGCTCGGCCATCGGCAGGGCGGTCTCGCCGGATGGGGTACGATGGAGCAAGGACCCGGCGCCGGTTCTCGAGGCACCGATCGGCGAGGCCGACGGCGACGAATTCTCGATCCGGGATCCTACGGTCCGCCGCACTCCCGACGCCGGGTGGCTCATGGTGTACCGACTCACTCGGGCGCCTGAGACCGTGGCGCTGGGCCTGGCCACGAGCGGCGACGGCATCGCGTGGAGCCTGGATCCGGCAGGGCCGGTCACGCGCCTCGAGCCCGGGGGCCCGGTCGACATGATCTGGTACAACAACGTGCTCACCACCCGGACCCACCAGCTCGTCTATATCGAGGGCGGGTCGCCGGGGACGGGGAACACGGACGTCTGGGCGGTCACGCGGGAACTGCGCGTCGGATTTCCGTAGGGGCGGCTACGGCGACCCCCGAGCCGGAGTGGGCCGGGGGGGTCGGGCACGACCAGACGTCGAGCCGGCCGTCATTCCGCCACTTCGATGACCTTGGTGTCGGCCAGGAGGTCTCCCACCCTGCGTCCCTCGGGATCGACGATCACCCGGTACAGCTCCACGATACCAATCAGGATGGCCAGGGCGGCCACCGGGATCATGAGCAGCCAGCCCAGGATGGGGACGTACACGAGGATCTGCATGACGCCGCCCACGCCGAACATCCAGTTCCGCTGGACCGATCCCATCATGTCCAGCCGCTCGCCGTCCATCGTGACCGGACGCAGCTTCGTGAGCTTCTTGCCGACACTGCGCTGATCCATGAACGGCAGGTCGAGGCCGTCACGGAGGACCCAATAGGCGGCGGATACCAGGCCGCCGACCCAGGGGATCATCCCGATCGCCACGGCGATGACGGCATCGATCACGATCGCCACGAGCCGCTTCTGCGGGTCGACTTTGGCCGCCGGACTCGGCGAGGCCTCGTCACGGGTGGGCTCCCCTTCGAGTGGGTCACCGGCCGTGCCCGTGGCCGTGGACTGGTCGTCGTCGTCCCGCTCGAGCCGGGGGTATTGCTGCTCGGATGCCGCATCAGTCATGAGGGCCTCCTTTTCGAGTTCCACTGATCGATTCGGTCGAGGACCGTGACAAAAGCTGGCTCTGTGACCGTCCGGACCGCAAGGAAAGCGTCCGTGCCCCCAGCGTCCTGGTGCCACGGGAAGTCGGTCGAGCTCATGCGCCGCTCCGGTCGGCGCCTCGCCGACGTCGAGGGTGGTTGATCATGTAGCTCAGCGCCAGGAACGCGCCGCCGAAACCCAGGAACACGAGGATTCTCCAGACCACGTCGAGCTGGGCCATGTCGACGAGAAGGAGCTTGCCAGCGGTAAGGCCCAGGGTGGCGAGTCCGGCCTGCTGCAGTCCACGGCGTTCCCGCCCCCATCCCAGCACGAGCAGAAGCGTCCCGAGGAGTCCCCAGGAGATGCTGACGAGGGCCGGGCCATTCGATAACGGCGTCAGCTCCACCAGCAGCCACGAGAGCAGGGCGGCGTACGCGCCCAGCCGGTAGCGCGTCCGCAAGGTGGGCGACGTGAACACGTACGATGTGGCGAAGGTCACGGCGATGGCGCCCAGCGAAGCCGTGCCCCACCCGTCCAGCGGATTCGGGCCCTGCCGGTCCACCGCCACTTCGATGAACCAGACGCCGAGGATCGCCACGAGCGCGTGACCCAGGGCGTGGAGCGACGGGAGAGCGAACCGGGCAGCGACCATGTGAATCGCCGCAGCCTCGAGGGACAGGATGAAGAAAACCGCGGGCTCTGGCACGAGCGCCCAAGTGCCCGCCGGGATCAGGACCGCCGCCACCAGGACCGCGGGCTCCCGAACCGAACGGCCCAGCGCCGCCGCCGCGCCGAACAAGAGGCCCGGCAAGAGGATCAAGAGCCCCAACTCGGCCCGCTCCAGGTCCCAGGCCAACGCAGCCAGGGCCGCGGCCGCCAGGGACGTGAGGATGCCGGCGACGCTGACGAGGGCGACCGGTGGTGGCGCGCCTCCGAAAACGCTGGGATCGCTCTCGACCTCCTCGCCGTCGCCGGCCGCCTGATCCAGGAACCACTGCCGGAAGAGAGGCGAGACACCAACCACCAGCCACCACACCCACACGGCCAGAGGCACGGCCAACCGCTCCGCGACGGGAGGTTGGGTGGCGGCGAACGCCAGAACCGCGAATCCACCTACGAACAGCGTCACGTGCAGCGTGATCCACCCACGCCAGATCTGAACGGCGCCGGCGCCCGCGACGATCAGGCAGGTGTAGAGCACGAGCCCCAGCACGCTGGGATCGCTCGTGGGCAACAGGAACGGAGTCGCCAGACCCCCAGCCGCGCCTATGGCAGCCAGGGTCGCTCGGTCCTGCCTCGAGGCCAGAACGAGCGCCAGGAGCGTGACGGTCGCCATGTACGAGAACGCCACCGTGTAGGGCAGGAGCCCGTACAGCTGGTAGCCGGCGAATCCGACCAGATAGAAGACTCCGACGGCTCCACCCATGAGGACCTGGCTGTACCTGCGTCTCGACTCCTCGAGCCGTAGTCCCGCCACCAGCAGGCCGGTCCCCAGAAGGAGCCCGAACGCCAGGCGCAGCGGCGGCGTGATCCAACCCCGGTCGAGCGCCAGCTTGAACAGGAAGGCCAGGGCCAGAATCAAGAATCCCACGCCCAACCGGCCTAGCCACTGCTCCCCGAGTCGACTCCAGTCCGGCCCCTCCTCCGCGCCGCCAAGGCTCGCCTCGGTCGCGTCTCCGCTCATTCCGGCCGCCGCGCCGCCGATCGAAGCACCAGCCCCGGAATCAGCCTGCGGTTCGGCCGTGGGCTCTCCAGCCGGCGCGTGCGGCCTGCCGGGATCGGCCGTGCCGGCCCGCGGGGGCGCCCCCGGCCCACCGGGGGGGGGTCCCGGCGGGGCCTCATCCGGGGTCGCTCCTGCGGAGTCGGCCGTTTCGGTGGGGAACCGGTCGCGTAGCTCCTCGACCAGGCGCTCGAGACGGGCAACCCGGTTCGCGAGCGACGCCTGGGCGTCGTCACTCATGTCTCAAGGTGGCCGGCGGCAGGACGGAGCCGCAAGGAAGTTGTGCGAGCACGCTCAGCGAAGCGGAGCGTCCCCCTCTGCAGCGGTTGGCGACCCTTCCAGCAGCGCGCGTCCGTGGGCCACGGGCACGCCGAGGTTGGAGCCGCCGAACTCGGGGAGGATCGCGGCGTTCACGGCCACGACCTCGCCCTCGAGGTTGAGCACGGGCCCACCGCTACCCCCGCTCGTGGTCTCGGCGTCGTAGACGACGAAGCGGTCCGTGACCTGCCCAACGATGCCCTGACTGGCCAACGGGCCGATGTGTCCCCCCGCCGCCAGCCGCCGCGCCGTTTCCCAGAAGTCCGGGTCGCCTTCGCTCGTGATCTGCTGCGCCACCTCCGGCACGAGGCGGGCCAGCAGGGCGCGCAGCCCGAGGGGGTACCCGAGCACGATGACCTCGTCGCCGGCCTCGGGCGCCTCCGCCGCCAGCGAAAGATGGGCGATCGCCTCGGTCACATCGGAGCAGCGCAAGAGGGCCACGTCGCCGGTTTCGCTGGCGCTGACCGTCGAGACCGGGAAGGGCTCCTCGTACCCCGGCAGGTAGCCCTCGAATCGGAGCATCACGGGCTCGAGTCCGCGCTCGATGATCTGCCGGGCCGCCGCGTCGAATTCCCACGGCAGGGCGACGTGGCGGTTGGTCAGGATCAGGCCGTCAGCCGAGGCCACGAACCCCGTGCCGGTGTAGATCACCTCGAAGACGGGGCCGTCTCCCTCGAGCGTGAGGAGGGGCATCCCAGCGGGATTCCGGATGGGTCGCCCTTCCGGACCCGGCACGAGCCGAAGCGGAAGACCGGTCTCGGGATCGCGAAACCCATACGCCCCCTGCAGAAACGCGATCGTGCCGGCCGCCGTGGCTACGACGCGGGATGCGGCACCGCTACGCTCCTCCAGCGCTTCGAGGCGCCGGTCCGCACTGGACACCTCGGCCGCCAGCTCGGCGCGCCACCGCTCGATGTCGGCCTGAGAGACCTGGGCCGGCTCCGAGCCCTCGAGCTCCTGCGTGAGCTCGGCGATCCGGTCCAGCTCGGCCGACACCGTGGCCTCCAGGGCCTGGTTCCGGCGAGCGAGCAGCAGTGTGCTGATGGTGAGAGCCAGGAGCACCGCCGTGACGCCGATGCGGAAGAACCCGCTCGTCTGCGTCGCCAGCTCTCGAGGCACCTCGGTGACCAACGCGCCCACGCGGCCCAGCGGATGCTCCGACGCGTGCTTCGCGCACTCTACACAATCGCTGAAGAGCTCGGGGAGAGACTTGGTCAGCGGCGCTCCAGACGGATACTGCCGGAATCGAAGCACCGGTCCACCCCGACCGATCTCCAGGACGTCGCCGGAGGCCAGGACCAGGGTCTCGACCGATTCACCGTTGACCCAGACCTCGTGAGCCGGGGTCACGAGCAGCTCGTACGTTCGGCCTCGCCGCCTCAGCGTGGCGTGGTGCGCTCCGGGCAGGGGTCGATCGCGATCCGAGAGGTGCACCTGCGCGGTTGGCGCGGTGCCGATGGAGAGCTCGTCGCCCATCAAGACGTTGGTCCGGCCCCGGTGGGCGCCGGACAGGTGGACCATGACCGGCGTCGGGTCCGTTCCCCGCGGGGTGCCCTCGTGGGGCAGAGACGTGCTCAAGGCGCTGGCCGGCTCCCGGAGTGCGAAGTCATGCTCCACAAGGTGGAATCCCCGGCGCAGCCGCAAGGCTCCTGTCGCGTTCGCGGGGCCCGACGAACGACCCGACGCAGACAGACGCCGGCGGGGCTCCATCGAGTCCGTCGGACCGCGACGACGACCGGGCCGGTGTGGTGGCATAATGGCCATCGAACGCCGAGTTTGGCCGGCGCCGGAGGAAGTTGTCGGCGCGTCGACCGGATCGGCGCGGAGACCGGAGGCAGGCCCCACGGACGCCAGCGAGATCTTCATGAGCCCGACCGACCGAATCGCACCCCTGAATCTGACTTCCGCACAGTTTCGCGCCATGGGCCATGACCTGGTAAACGCCATCGCCGATCTGTTGGACTCCTTCGGCGAGCGACCGGTCACCACAGGGGAGTCGCCCGCCGCAATCCGGGCCCTCCTCGGACAGGGGAGCTTGCCGGAGGAGGGGGAAGACCCGGCCGAGCTCGTGAAGCGCGCCACCGAGCTGGTTCTCGAGCACTCGCTCTACAACGGCCACCCGCGCTTCCTCGGCTACATCACGGGGTCACCGCACCCCATCGGGATTCTGGGAGACATGTTGGCGGCCGCAGTCAATCCGAAC
>JBDHLD010000058.1:0-22221 GCA_039586035.1 Gemmatimonadota bacterium
GATGTGCGATCCCAGCTCGCGCATGGAGCGGGTGGAGCCGCGGTAGAGCCGCATCACCCGCCAGGCGGCGTTCGACGTGGCGTTGCCGCGGGAGGACACCGTGCCGGCGCCGGCCGCACGGTCCGCCGCAGGGGGGCCCGGGGGGCCGCTCGTCGTCGGATCTACTCCGGCCTCGTGATGTATCCAGTTCGGCCAGAGGGGATCGCCGGACGGGACGACACGGTCTCGGGCCGACGCCGGGGAGCGATCGGATACCGGGGGCGCCACGATCCGGTTCGTGTCTCCCAGATACGTTTCCCGCACCATCAAGCACGGTGGCCTGGGATCCTCCAGGAACCGGAAGGGCCACTCGAAGCGCGCTGCCGGATCCGGGATGCGAATGGGCGTTTCGGGACTCGCGTACTGCAGCAGAAGGGCCACCCGGGTACCGTGTCGGTTGGTGTTGTCCGTGCCGTGCCACAGCCGGCCGTCGAAAAACACGGCGTCGCCGTCGGTCATGTCCAACGCCATGACCCGGCTCTCGGGCCTCCGCGCTGTCGCGAAGCGCGCGACGTCGTCCGGGCTGGCCTCGCCGCGGCCCAGGCCCTCGGCGGCGGCCGCCTCCTGCACGGCTTCTCCGAATTCGTGGGAGCCGGGAATGACCTGGAGAGACGAGTTCACGTTCGTGTGCTCGAGACCGATCCACACCGATACGGTGCGGCCGGTGGGCGAAGCGGTTTCGATATCCGTGTGCCACGCGTGGACCTGGCCCGGATCGCGTCGAATCACCGTCGCCCCCCAAAGCATGACCGGCCCACCGAGCAGCTCGGCTACGGCGTCTACGATCTGGGGGGTGGTGCTGAGCTTGTAGAAGAGCGGCGAGACCGCGGCTTTCCCCTTGTGCCACGGGGCTTTCGGCTGAGGTCTGCGCAGCTCCTTCAGGATCCGCCTGCATTTCTGGCGATCGAAGAGGCGCACTGGGCCGAAGAACCCCGTTTCCGCGAAACCGGCCCCGGCGTTGTCCTGACGTGGAGGCGCCTTGGCCACCGCGCCGGGCGCGTTCACCGCTCACTCCCGTGGCTGGCTCTCGCCCAGGTCGGGGACGGCCCCGCGGCATCGCCAACGGTGAGTGCCTCTCGCTGAAGCGCCCCCAACGCCTTTCCATCTACCCCCTCCAGCTCGACCCCCAACAGCGCGGCCGCCGTGGGAGCCAGGTCCGTCAACGAGGCGGCCGGCAGCTCGCCCGGCTGCACGGCGGGCCCAATGCAGAAGAAGATCCCGTCGGAGACGTGATTGCCGCTACGCCAGTTCCGGGTGGGCACCCGGATCCGCCCCAGCTTCGGCGATGCCACCGCCGTGATCGGCGCCTCTCGGTTCCACACCACCAGCAAGTCCGGCATGCTCGTGGGGCTGCCGTCAGTGGGGGCGTCGGTCCGGATCACCTCGTCAACCAGGCGGCGCCCCGACTCGGGATCGACCAGCCTGAGCAGATCCAGGGTCAGCTCGGAGCAGAATCGCTCGAACTCCGCGCCCGGCTGAATTCGTCCGTTGCGCTCGCGACCGACCACATTGACCCGGATCGCGCCGGCCACCTCGTTGTGGGGCACCTGGAACGCGGTCCGGAGGCCTCGCGACCTCTGCAGAGCGCGCCGAGCGAGCTTGCGAACTCTCCGGTGGGTGAACCTCTGACCCCACTGTGAGGCGCGCTTCAACAGGGACGCGGACATCGAGCCTTCGCGCCTGAGCAGCACGGCGTCGAGCAGGTGCTCACCCGTCGCGTTCGCTTCCATGCCCAGATCGGAGAAGACGATGACCGGGATCTCTGGCCCGACCATCTCCAACAGCCGCCCGACTTCATGGTCCAAGGCCCGGTACACCTGCTTGACCGGGTTGCCGCCCAGCTCCCCAGCCAACCCCGCGTCGTAGTCGGGGTGGGCGGGGTCGCTCAGGTGCCAGCACTGATGGGCGACGCAGTGGGATTCCTTGAAGACGGTCAGGAACATGTCCCAGCCGCCCCGGGCGAGCAGCTCCCGGCAGTAGGCCCCCTTCTGGCCGATGCTGTACAGCAGGCCGGACAGGTACATCGGGTAGCTCGCCCGCGGGAGCTGGTCTCCAAGGCACATGTATCCGGGCTTCCCGTACGAATCCATGGGGTCGTCGCCGAAGCGCTCAACCACCTCGGCCGCCAACTCGGGTGGTGTGCTCCGGGTGTCGCCCTCTCGGCCGTGGGTCCGCCAGTCGGCCAACTGGACGCCGTTCAGGTCGCTGGAGATCGGGGACTTGGGCACGTCCACCACCGCGACCCGGCGTCCGGAGCGGCTGATCGCCTCCCAGAACGGCGGAGCCTGGGCCTCCTCGGCCACGGCTCGCCTGAACGCGTAGGAGCCGGGAACGAGCTGGCGATAGAAGAAGCGACCATGATGGTCCGGTGTGAGTCCGGTCCAGAACGTGGCCCAGGAGGCCTCGTCGCCCATGGCCGGTGGGCTCGCGAGCGCCCCCCACGCCCCCCGCTCCCGTAGCGACTGCAGCACGGGAAGCTCGCCGGAATCGCACCACCGCAACAGCAAGGTGGGATCGGCGGAGTCCAGGCCGATGACCAGAACTTTGGTGGGCGGCTCACCGTGTGGGGCTGCTGGAAGCATGCGCGGCTCCGATGGGTCCGGGGTCTTCGAGCGCGGTTCGGCCCGATTTCGCCCTTGGACCACGCAAGCTTCAGACCACGCGGGCGCCGCGCCGCGCGAGCCGGTGGCCGGGGCATGGTCGAACCCACTCGGAGGCGCACAACATCGGGAACCCCACACGCTCCAGCTCCGCCACGCACCGCGGTGCGGTCTGGAGGTCGCACCGCAAACCTCGATCCAGTCACTGCCACGCGCCGCCGCCAACGCTCGACCGGATCTCCGTGTCTCTGCTGTGAAGTCACGGTCCGAGACTGGTCAAGAAGTCGGGTTGGTTCTTATTCTGTATGGATACCCTCGCCCGGGGCATATCTACTCCGAAACGCGCCTTCTCCGCGCGCCGGTGCGCGCCTCCGCGGGTGAGAGCACAACGCGTCCAGCCACGACCCGAGGGTAGGCATGAAGACACTCGCCGCCGCAGTAGTGGGCAGCGTGCTCGTGGTATTGAGCCAGTCGTCCGTGTGGCAACAGGAGCCCGTTCCGCCCAGGGCGGAAGCGGCGATCCCCCTCGGTCTCTCCGCTCCGCCCCCGGTGACGGCGGGAGTCCCGCCTTCGAGCGAGCTCGACGCACCATCCCCTTCTGACGTTCGGCGTCCGCGTTCGGGCGCGGTCCACCGACCGATCTCCCGGCCAGGCTACGAAGGGCTGCGTCGTGGTCAGCCGCCCACGGTCCCCGACGAGGCCTCCGAGGCCTACACCGCGGTCATCCGGCGCTACTGCGTCTCCTGCCACGGTGGACGCCAGCCGAAAGGCAACCTATCCCTCCGGCGCTTCGACGTGGCCGAGGTGACCGCCGAAGCCGAGACCACCGAGAAGATCATCCGGAAGCTCCGAGCCGGCATGATGCCGCCGCCGGGCAAGGACAGGCCGGAAGGCGACACCCTCACGGCCATGGTCGCGTACCTCGAGGCCACCATCGACGAGGCCGCCGCGGCCGCTCCCGACCCGGGCCATCGCACGTTCCAGCGACTGAACCGCGCCGAGTACGCGGCGTCCATACGCGACCTTCTGGGCCTGGACATCGACGCCGGCGCGTATCTGCCCCTGGACACGAAGAGCGCCAACTTCGACAACATCGCCGACGCCCAGCTCCTGTCGCCGACGTTGATGGACGCGTACCTGACGGCTGCGGGAGAGATCAGCCGTCTCGCCGTGGGCGACCCGGACGCCAGCCCCAGCGAGACCACGTACAAGGTGCCGCGCCTCGCCTCCCAGACGGAGCACGTGGAGGGGGCGCCCTTCGGGACCCGAGGCGGCACGAGCGTGATCCACAACTTCCCGGCCGACGGCGAGTACGTCTTCCGGATCATGCTGCACGCCACGCCTACGGGCCTCCTGTTCGGGCGGACCTCCACGGGCGAGCGGCTCGAGGTGTCCGTGGATGGGGACCGGGTCGCGGTGCTGGACATCGACCGGTGGAAGTCACAGTCCGACCCCGACGGCATGAACGTCCAGACCGAGCCCGTTCCGGTGCGGGCCGGACCCCATCGGGTTTCCGCGGCGTTCATTCCGACCGCGGAGGGGCCCGTGGACGACGTCATGGCACCCATCGGCCACAGCCTGGCCGACACGCGCATCGGCCTCGCCTACGGCATCACCACCGTCCCCCACCTCCGGGACCTGGTGGTGAGCGGCCCCTACAACGTCACGGGCGTCTCCGACACGCCCACCCGCGAGCTCATCTTCACGTGCCGCCCCACGTCTCCCGCCGAGGAGCGGGTGTGCGCCGAGGAGATCGTCACGCGCCTGGGCAAGCAAGCCTACCGGCGGCCCCTGGAGACCAGGGACACGGAGGCCCTCATGTCGTTCTTCGAGGAGGGGGCGGCCGAGGGCGGCTTCGAGATCGGTGTTCGCACGGCGCTTCAGGCGATCCTGGCGAGTCCCCACTTCCTCTTCCGCTTCGAGGAGCCGGTGACGCCGGCCTCACCGGCGGCCGACGTCGCCCAGGCGTACCGGGTCAGCGATCTGGACCTGGCCTCCCGCCTCTCCTTCTTCCTCTGGTCCGCGCCTCCCGACGAGGAGCTCGTGGGTCTGGCGAGCCTGGGCCGACTCTCGGATCCCATGGTGTTGGAGCAGCAGGTGCGTCGCATGCTGGTGGATCCTCGCTCCGAGGCGCTCGGCACGCGGTTCGCTGCCCAGTGGCTCCGTCTTCAGGATCTGGACAAGGTCCACCCCGACGCTCTCAAGTTCCCCGACTTCGACCAGCAGCTCGCCGACGCCATGAAGCGCGAGACGGAGCTGTTCTTCAACAGCCTGGTCCGGGAGGACCGAAGCGTCTACGACCTGGTCGCTGCCGATTACTCGATCATGAACGAGCGGCTGGCCAACCACTACGGGATCAGTGGCGTCACGGGGGACCACTTCAGGCGCGTGGCATACACCGACGAGACCCGCCGTGGCCTCCTGGGGCAGGGAAGCGTCCTGACTCTCACCTCGCACGCCAACCGCACGTCGCCGGTGCTGAGGGGGAAGTGGGTCATGGAGGTGCTGTTCGGCACGCCGCCGCCGCCCCCGCCGCCGGGCGTGCCGGACCTCGAGGCCACCGAGGGAGCTCGGGAAGGCAAGCTGCTCACGACACGGGAGCGCATGGAGCTGCACCGCGCCAACCCCGTGTGCGCGAGCTGCCACCTGTTCATGGACCCCATCGGCTTGGCCCTGGACAACTTCGACGTTACGGGGCGGTGGCGCATCCGCGAGAACGGAATGCCGCTGGACACCCGGGGAGAGCTGTACGACGGCACTCCCGTGCAGACGCCCATGGACCTGCGCCGGGCCATGCTCGAGAGACCGACGCCGTGGATACGCACCTTTACCGAGAACCTGCTGGCGTACGGACT
This sequence comes from Gemmatimonadota bacterium, assembly GCA_039586035.1. GTDB lineage: Bacteria > Gemmatimonadota > Gemmatimonadetes > Longimicrobiales > Gaopeijiaceae > JBDHHQ01. Next base: position 5,495 of record JBDHLD010000058.1, read on the forward strand.
GGGCCGGCGCGTCGAACACTTCGACCAGCCCACCGTGCGCGCCATCGTGAGGGACGCGGAAGCGCAGGAGCACCGCATGTCGGCGTACATCCTCGGGGTGGTGAACAGCCCCGCCTTCCAGATGTCGTCCATGGAAGCGATTGCCGACGATGCGGACGACGCGATCGAGGGGATGTAGGGCGCGCCATCGCGGCCCCTCCGTTCGGAGCGGAAAGACGCGGGACACCGCGACAGGACACATGACCCCGGAAGACGGATTCAGACCTAGACCAGATCCGAGGAGAACGACTGGATGCTGATCATCGGAAAACACCTCCCCCGGCGGACCTTCCTGCGCGGCGTGGGCGCGACCGTGGCGCTGCCGTTCCTGGACGCCATGGTGCCGACCCGGCGGCTATGGGCCGAGGCCGCGGCCAAGGTCGACGGGACGCGTCTCGTGTGCATCGAGATGGTCCATGGCGCGGCCGGCTCCAACGAGCTGGGGGCGAAGCTCAACCTCTGGTCTCCGGCCCAGGCGGGTCGTGATTTTGACCTGAGCACCAGCAGCCTGAGCCCGCTCGATGCGTTCCGGGACCATCTGACCATCGTCAGCAACACCGACGTGCGCATGGCCGAGGCGTTCGAGGCCGAGGAGGTGGGCGGCGACCATTTCCGCTCCAGCGCCACCTTTCTGACCCAGGCCCACCCCAAACAGACCGAAGGCTCCGACGTTTACGTGGGCACCTCGCTGGATCAGCTGTACGCCCAGCGCTTCGGACAGGACACGCCGATCCCCTCCATGCAGCTCTGCATCGAGAACGTGGACCAGGCGGGCGGGTGCGCCTACGGCTACGCGTGCGTCTATACGGACACGATCAGCTGGGCGTCGCCGACCGAGCCGCTGCCCATGATCCGGGATCCTCGGGTGGCGTTCGATCAGCTCTTCGGGGCGGGTGGCACCCCCGAGGGGCGGGCGGCCCGGCGGCGAACCAACATGAGCATACTGGACTGGGTCACGAGCGAAGTCGCCACCCTCAAGCGGCAGCTCGGCCCAGCGGACCAGCAGCGGATGGATCGGTACCTGGAGAACATTCGCGAGATCGAGCGGCGCATCCAGCGAATCGAGGCCCACAACACCAGCGGAGAGATCCGGGAGCTGCCTGAGGCCCCGGCCGGCGTGCCCGATTCCTTCGAGGAGCACGTCAAGCTGATGTTCGACCTGCAGGCCCTGGCTTTCGCGTCGGACATGACGCGCGTGTTCTCGTTCAAGATGGGTCGGGACGGATCGGGCCGGGTCTATCCGGGCAGCGGCGTCGAGGAGGGCTTCCACCCGGCCTCGCACCATGGCGGCAAGGAAGAGCAGGTCCTCGACTTCGCCAAGATCAACCAGTACCACGTGAGCATGCTGCCCTACTTCCTGGAGAAGCTGCAGGAGATCCAGGAGGGTGACGCCAACATGCTGGACAAGACCATGGTCATCTACGGGTCGCCCATGGGAGACTCGAACCTCCATAACCACAGGCGCTGCCCCCTGTTCGTGGCGGGCGGAGCCAACGGCAAGCTGGCCGGTGGCGTTCACGTGAAGGCCCCGGACGGCACGCCCATGGCCAACGTCATGCTGGGTCTCATGCACGACCTGGGGCTCGACGACCTGGGGAGCTTCGGAGACAGCACGGGCGGCTTCTCGCTCACGGTCTAGTCTGGTGACGCAGAAGTGTCGTAGCTACCGAGTGGGCCGATGCGCCCGAACCGGCAAGGCGCGGAGACGAGTAACGGCAGCGTGAGGCACGTGCGTACGCATCGGCGCTGGGTGGCCGGGGGGTTCTCCCGTGCCACCGGCGCCGGAAGCCCAACAAATCCCTGGGGATACGCGGAATGAGGTCGATGAAAGCCAACGGACGCCTGCAGGTCAGCGCCCTGAGCACGCTGGGGATCATGTTGCTCCTGACCGCGGCGCCAGCCGAAGCGCCGGTGGCGGACGCGGCGAGGGACGGCGACGCAGAAGCGGTTCGGTCGCTGCTCAAGGCCGGCGCCGACGTCAACGCTGCCCAGGGCGACGGCATGACGGCGCTCCATTGGGCCGCCGCCAACGACGACGCGCCCATGGCCGAGATGCTCGTCTATGCGGGCGCCAACCTGGAGGCGGCGACCCGGGTCGGGGCCTACACGCCGCTGCTCGTAGCCAGCAAGGCCGGAAGCACGGGCGCGATCTCCGCCCTCCTCGAGGCTGGAAGCGACGCCGACGCCCGCACGACCACGGGCGTTACCGCGTTGCACCTCGCGGCCGCGGCCGATGATGCCGCGTCCATCGAGCAGTTGCTGGCCCACGGAGCAGACGCAGATGTCCGGGACTTCTCCCGCGGACAGACGCCGCTGATGTTCGCGGCGGCCAGGAATCGCGTGGCGGCGATGGGTGCGCTGATCGAGGCCGGTGCCGACCTGGGCGTCACCTCTTTGGTGCTCGACGTTCCGGACCGCGAGAGGACGGACCGGGAGGATGGACGTCGCCGCAACGAGCTCATGAAGGCCATGCGCGATGCCGCTCAGGAGCTCAAGGGCCCGGTCCAGGAGGAGCCGCCCACGGCGCCCGAGAGCCTGGAAGGGGCCGGGGAAGCGGACGACGAAAACACCCCAGCACACGCAGCCGAGGAGGGCGAGGAGCCCGCGGCGGAGGGTCAGAAGACCAACTGGCGGGCGGAAGGCAAGGCGACCCGGGGCGCAGACGGCGAGAGGTCGGCTGAGGAGGGCGCAGCTGCGGCCGGGGAGAGTGGTGGGGTCGCGCCCGGCGTCGGGGCAGAGGCCGCTCCGACCGAGGATAGCGGCGCCGATACCGGGGACGAAACCGAGGCGGACGACGACGAGCCCAAGCCACTGACCTACGGCGATCTGGTAGGCGGACACGGAGGCCTGACCGCCCTTCTCCACGCGGCGCGCCAGGGCCACACGGCAGCGGTTCTGGCCCTGCTGGACGCTGGCGCGAACATCGATCAGGTCAGCGCCGGTGACCATACGAGCCCTCTGTTGATCGCCACCATCAACGGCCACTTCGACCTGGCGAACATCCTGCTGCAGAAGGGGGCCGACCACAGCCTGGCCAGCGACGCCGGTGCAACGCCGCTCTACGCCGCCATCAACGTCCACTGGGCGCCCAAGGCTCTTTATCCACAGCCCAAGGCACATGAACAGCAGCAACTTACGTATCACGACTTCATGGAGATTCTGCTAGAGGCCGGCGCGGATCCCAACGTCCGCCTGACCAAGCACCTCTGGTACATGTCGTACAACTTCGATCTGCTCGGCGTAGACACGAAGGGCGCCACGCCCTTCTGGCGGGCGGCCTACGCCACTGACGTGGACGCCATGAAGCTGTTGGTGGCCCACGGCGCCGACCCCGACGTCCCCACCATGAAGGTGGCCGAGCGGCGGAGGCGGGACGACGGGGGCAGGTCGAAGGACGAGGGAGATCCGTCGGGTCTACCGCCCGTGCCGGTGGGTGGCCCCGGAGTGTACCCCATCCACGCTGCCTCGGGCGTCGGCTACGGGAAGGACTTCGCCGCGAACTCACACCGGCACACGCCGGACGGTTGGGTGCCGGCAGTGCGGTACCTGGTCGAGGAGTTGGGCGCCGACGTGAATCAGCGGGACCACGAGGGTTACAACGCCATTCACCACGCCGCGTCCCGGGGCGACGTCGAGCTGATCGAGTACCTGGTGGAGATGGGCGGCGACGTGACGGCCGTGAGCCGCAAGGGGCAGACGACGGCGGATATGGCCAACGGGCCGGTGCAGCGGGTTCAGCCGTTCCCCGAAGCCGTGGAGCTTCTGGAGAGCCTGGGATCCGAGAACAACCACAACTGCCTGTCCTGCTGACGCCGAAGCGTTGGGCCGGACCCCAGAGCCCTCGCGGGCCGGCAGGGCGCCGCTCAGTCTCGTCCCGCCGCCCTCCGGCCCACCGGTAGCGCCTCGTCTTCCGTGGCGATGATCACCCGGAAGCCCTGCTCCAGCCGCTCGGCGATGTCGTCCACGCCGGCCGTCACTCCGCACGCCACGTCGAACTCGAGGCACGCCGCCAGCACCGTTTGTATGGCCGCCTCCACCGCTTCCATGTCTTCTTCGTAGGCACGACTCAGGTCTCCCGGTCCGGCAAAGACAACGCTCAGCCCGGGCGTGCTCACGATCTCCCCCACGTTCGCGATACCTTCCCGATCCTCGACGATCAACACGTCGATCAACCGGCCCTCGGGAACACTCGGCCACAGGTCGGGGATCGCCGACACCGAAACCGCCGCCTCTTCAGCACTGGCGACGTGGGGGAACACGATGCCATGGACGCCGGCCTCGATTCCCTGACCTGCCCGGTCCCGCGCACCGTCGTGGTCCCCACCGATGGGTGGGATCCGGAGCAGCAGCGGTTGAGGGTCGACGGCGGCTTCGGCCGCTGCCTCTTCCATGGCGTTCAGGTAGGCCATCATGCCGGGCACGTCGAAGGGGCCGCTCTCCATCGAGTAGAGGATGAAGTCGGCTTCGCGAACGCCGACGATGCGGGCGCCCTGTTCGGCCGTCTGGTCTCCGGAGAACGTGCCGAAGACGGCCTGGCCCGACGCGAGCAGCTCGACCAGCGGAGGGGAGGGCATGGGTGAGGTCTCCTGGGAGAGCAGAGGCAAGGCGGGGCACAGGGCCAGGGTTACCGCCAGCATGAGGCCGAGGGCGGGCCAGTCTGGGCGATGGGGTTCGTGACAGCGACGCCCTTGCACGGATTGGCCCCGCTTCGAGCCGGGCGAGACAAGGCCGGATTTCGGCCCGACGGTCCGACTCACCGGGCTGCCGAAGGGGGCCGACGGCACGACGGCGGTCTGGATGAGGGTCATGGCTCCGAGATGGCTGAGTCGGACCGGGTGAATCACCGCCGCACGGTCGCATGGCAACGACCGCCCCGCAACGGTCGGTTGGCTCTCCCACACCGCCGGACGACGGCATGCAGGCGACCTGGGAAGCGGCGTCCCCGGCCGAGGGCCGAAGTTGGAGGCCTCGGCCCCCTGGGCGCACGCACGGCTACACGCGCCGGCGGCCCCGGGCGCTCGATCGAGCGCCCGGGCCGCGTCGCTTGCGTTTCCGTGGCCCTCATGGCCAACTCTCCCAGGGGCGCGTTCTCTCTGACGCCGCGGAACGGCACTTTCCCGACATACAAGCCTTCGGAGCGGGTCTATCAGTTAACCATACGGGGCACTGCATCAGGAGGAGAGAGCCGTGGAACGACACATGGAGCAGGTCGAGGTGAGGACCACGCCCGACGGGATGATCGAGATCGTCCAGCATTGTGGCGCCGAGCAGCCCGCCGACGTATTCGTGCGTCTGCACCCCGATCAGATCGGGACGCTGACGAGCTGGTTGGCCGAGGCCCGCACGGAGCTGCAGACCGAAGGAGCCGACGAGGCGGGGCGCCTCGCCGCCAAAGGGTAGCGCATACGTTCGCCCGTCCCGCCCTGCCCAGGCCGCCCGCCTGGAGGCGGGCCGGCTGACTTCACACGAGGTGTCAAGAGACCGGAGGTGATGCGATGGCCTATCGGATTCGTCGGGTCGACTACTTTCACGGCACGGTCCCCGATCAGCCGGGAGAGGCGTACAAGCTCCTCGCGGCGCTTGCCGATCTGGGCGTCAACCTCCTGGCCTTCACCACCGTTCCGGTAGGGCCCACCCACACGCAGGTCACCTTGTTTCCCTCCGACGCTCCGAGGCTCGAGGCCGAGGCGGGCAGGGCTGGTCTGTCGCTCGAGGGACCCCACCGGGCGTTCCTGGTCCAGGGCGACGACGAGCTGGGCGCCCTGGCCGAGATTCACGCCCGCTTGGCCGACGCCAGCATCAACGTGTACGCCTCCAGCGGGGTGACCGACGGGGGCGGCAGCTTCGGGTACGTCGTCTACGTTCGGCCGAAGGACTTCGACAAGGCGGCGACGGTTCTGGGCGTCTGAATCCGGCGGGGACCGGCCATGGCGCGAGCGCTCGAGGAGAACCTCAGACGGACGGCGGTTCCCGTCGAGATCCCGGATGAGCACCTGCTCCTCCTGGAGATCACCGACCACCTGCACGGGATCAAGCGCCAGACCGAAGCGCTCCTTCGTGAGGTCCACCACCGCTTTGCGGGATGGGCCCAGACGCTCGAGGATCTCCATCGCCACGCGATGGGAGATTTCTTCCACTACAACAGCCACCCCCGCGGTGCCGAGGCGCTCGAGATTTTCATGGATCTCTATGCCCGGGTGGCGGCGCAGGCAGTCCCCGACAAGGTCCGTCACGACGGCGTTCGCCGCTGGCTCTCGTATGCCGAGAAGATCACCTGCGAATCCGGGGAGGCCGCACAGCGGAACGCAGTCGCCCTGGCAGTTGGGCTGGAACGCCTGCGAGAGGACTTCGCGATGGAACCGGCGCATCGGGTCACCGCGTCGGCCGGTCTGAAGCGACTCGGCATCGCTCTCGCCGCCTCTCAGGGGAGCCTCGGAGCGACGCCCAGGGCGGGACCATCGGCATCCCCACCTGCGGGCATTCCGAGCCAACAGGCAGGCCGGTGGCCGCCGGAGCTGCTGGATCGGACCCTCGGCCTGCTGACGGACGCCCTGGACGAGACGTATTCGGGTTGGCTGGATCGGGATGATCCTGCGCTCTGGCTGGATGGAGACGAATCGCCGCGTCGGACCCGGGCGGAAGGCGCGGAGCCCGAGCCGGGCGAGAAGGACGCGCTGCCCGTAGCGCACGCCGCCCTGGCCCGGTACCGGGACAGGTTGCGCGGGATCGACCTCGAGGATTCGCTGCTCGATCGGTCGGCGAGTCTCTTCGAGCTTCCGGACAACGGCCAGCTCGTCCGCTGTTACCTGGAGACGGGACGGACGCTCCCGGCCCGCGAGACGGTCGACGGGGCACGACAACGGATCCGCTGGTTCTCCCGGACGCTGAAGCAGGAGGGCCTGACTCCACTGCACGGGTCGGCCCTGGGCGAGATTCGGCGCTGCTGCGCGGCCGTGCTGGCCACGGCGGGCGAGGCCGAGGGACGGCAGTTCGTGGAAGAGGTCCTCGCACTCATCAGGGCTGGCGGGTTCACGGGCTCGATTCCCGGCCTGGATCTGGTCGGCACGCTGGGGCGAGAGGTGATCGCCACGGGCAAGCCGCTCTGGGTGGAAACCGTGGTGGACGGTATCGTTGACCTGGACTTCCAGTATCCGGCTTTCTCCGGGTACACGGAGGAATGGAAGGTGCGCGTCAACCCCGCCCACCTCCACAACGTGCGCACCTACCTGTCCATCATCGAAGCCGACCCGGCCCTGGCGCGCCGGCTCCTCGCCGCCCTGGTCACGCAGTTGAAGCTCGGCGGCATTTTCCTCGCCGATACCGATCTCTTCCAGCGGGACATCTCGTCGCTGCTCGGTCGGCCCATCGAGCCCGTCTACAGCCAGGTCAAGCACCTGCTGAAGCTCTTTCCCGCCTACTTCACCGACATCGGCGCCGAGGGCGATCTACGGGTCGTCTCCACCCAGCTGGACGAGATCCGGGGCCGCTCCGACCCGCTCTGCCACTTCATCCGTAAGCTGAGCCACGTGGAGAGCAATCCGCTGCTGGTCCCGTTCGTGGAGGACGTGGCTCGCTTCTGGGTAGACGGCGATCCCGCGCCCGTGCGGCGCTACCTGCCGGACAAGCTGTACGAGAGCCTCGACATCCGGGATCCCAACTACCAGGCCCTCCACCGGATCTTCCGATCCCTCGCGCAGGGGGAAGGGGGCATCGAGGCGCTCTTCCGATATGAGACGGAGGACGTCGCGGCGAAGCTCCACGAGCTGACCGACGAAGAGCCCACCGACCTGGAAAAGGCCCGCCTGCTCTTCAAGGTCCGTGAGGAGATCGCGCGGAAATACCGGTTGGACTCGAGCGGTCTGTTGCAACGGCTCGCGACGTGCAGCTTCCTCGACGCGTCACGGGTCGTGGGCCTCGGCCAAGCTATGCGAGAGCAGCGTGAAGACGAGTCCCTCGAGCTCCTCCTGGACATCCTCGAGGAGCTCCAGGCCGTCATCTGCACGCCCGGTGACCCCGAGCCGGCGGAGGACATCTACCTGAAGCGTCACGTGGCGGTCGGGATTCCCAGCATGTACGGGTCCTACCGCGAAAAGCGGTTCGAAGCGATCGGGCTGTCCTTCCGGGTCGAAGCGCTGACCACCGCCACGTTCGCGCGGCGGCTGGCAGAGGCAGATCTGACCGGGCTGGACGCCGAGCGCCTCTCGACGGTTGCGGTTTGGCTACGCCTGCTGATCCGTGCGCTTCACGTCGATGGCTGCGCGTCGCACGGGTTGGACGCGTGCCTCGAGATGTTGGATCAAGCCGTGTCGACACCGGGTGTCACGCGGAGCCAGTTCACCAACGTGTTCCAGCTGTTTTCTCGGGCCATCGAGCGGGTCGTCCAGCAGCGGTTTCTGGCGGTCTACGAGGAGACGGTGGAGCAGGTCGTCGAGCGCAGGGTGGCCAGGGGTCTGGAGTCGGATGCGGCGGTAGCGCACGGACCGGGTAGCGTGGTGGCTCGCTCCGAGGAGCTGGTCCGGGAGTTGATCGCCGACACCTTCGGGCTCTCGCTGCTGGACTCGCTCGTCGGCCGGGTGCTTCGGAGTCTCGCCGAGGAGGGCCAGCCGACCGGGGGCACGGACCGGGGGCACGTGTCGGCGACGCCCACGCCGGCTGACCGCTGGGCGGTGCCGCTCTCCGGCCCGTCGGACGAGCGGGACGGCATCCTCCACCTGGGCAACAAGGGGTACATGCTGAGGCGCCTCACGCAGCACGGCTTCCCCGTGCCGCCGGGGTTCATCCTGACGACCGACCTCTTCAAGGCCCGAACGACCGCTGGAGAGGCGTGGGATCCACGCCGAAGCCTGGCCCCTCTGCTGGAAGCCCATGTGCGCAGAATCGAGGCGCAGGGCACCTCGCGATTCGGCGACCCCAGCCGCCCCCTCCTCCTTTCCGTCCGTGGCGGAGCGCCTGTCAGCATGCCGGGCATGTTGGACAGCTTCCTGAATGTCGGGATCAATCAGGAGATCGCCGAAGGGGTCGCGGCTATCCGCGGGCGCCCCTGGGCGGCGTGGGACGCTTACCGTCGATTCCTGCAGTTCTGGGGCATGAGCCAGGGCGTGGACCGGGACCTGTTCGACGAGCTGATCCGAGCTGCCAAGCGGCGGGCTTCGGTGCCCAAGAAGGCGCTGCTGCCGTGGAGGGAGATGCGGGCGCTGGCCGGGCGATACCGCGAGCTCATCGGAGATCACGGCGTGTCGTTCATCGACGATCCGTTCGAACAGCTACTGACCTGCGTCGAGATGGTGGTCCGCTCCTGGGATTCGGACAACGCCCGCCTGTACCGCCGGGAGCTCCGGATCGCCGAGTCGTGGGGCACGGCGGTGATCGTGCAGAGCATGGTGCTGGGCAACCTGCACGACCACTCCGGGACCGGCGTCGCCCTGACCCGCCCCGCACGGGCGGTGTCCGGCCAGGTCGACCTCCATGGCGACTTCATCATCCAGGGCCAGGGTGACGACGTGGTGAGCGGGCTGGTCGCCACCTTCCCCCTGGCCGAGGGGCAACGCGGCGCCGGCGGGCGCGCGTCGGGCAGGTCTCTGGAGAAGGACTTTCCGGCGGTACACGCGCGGCTGGGCGAAATCGCCAACGCGCTGATCTTCGACCACGGCTTCGCCCACCAGGAGCTCGAGTTCACCTTCGAGAGCGACAAGCCAGAGGATCTGTACGTGCTGCAGGCTCGCGACAAGGTGCTGGCCGGAACGCGAACCGTGGCGGCCTTCCTGCCCACGGACGCCCTGGAGCATTCGCGGCTGGGTACGGGTATCGGGGCCGGCGGGGGCGCGCTCTCGGGCCGCGTCGCCCAGAGCGCCGAGGAGATCGAACGGCTCTCGCGTCAGTTCCCCGGCGACCCCATCATTCTGCTCCGGCCCGACACGGTGCCGGACGACGTGCACCTGGTGCTGCGCGCCGAGGGCGTATTGACCGCGCTGGGTGGCGCCACCAGTCACGCGGCGGTCATCACGCAGCTGCTGGGCAAGACGTGTGTCGTCGGATGTCGCGAGCTCGAGATCGTGAACGGCGCGATGACCTTGGGGGGGCGTCCCCTGACTCCGGGAGACCAGGTGTCCATCAGCGGATTGGACGGCTCGGTCTACCTGGGCAGCCATGCGGTAGTCGATACGAAGATCCGCGGCCGAGGATGATCTCGGCCTCTGGTGTAACGGTTCGGGACCGTTTCACCGGGACCACAAACGTGCAGAGGAGATCGTGGATTCAATGAGCAAGCCTGGCCCCAGCGAGCCGCTGGGCATCAACGGCCTGGGCCGGATCGGCAAGCTGACGCTCTGGCATCACGCGTTCCGGAAGCACTTCCCCGAGATCGTGGTCAACATGGGCCGCGAGGCAGGACAGGACCTGGAAGCGGTGTGCCAGACCATCGAAAAGGACTCCACCTACGGGAGCATGCACCGGTTCCTCTACGGCGTGGGGGCCGAGCCCTGTGTGAAGATCGTGGATCGCGAGCGGAAGCTGCTGACCGTGGCCGGTGTTCCGGTCCATGTACTGCAGGAGGCGAGAAACCCCAAGGACATAGGATGGAGGGAGCTGGGCGTCCGGGTCGTGGTGGACACCACGGGTGCGTTCGGCGATCCGACCAGTTCGCCCGAAGCGGCGGGTGGGGCCCTTCGGGGCCATCTGGAGGCGGGCGCCGAGAAGGTTCTCTACAGCGCCGCGTTCAAGATCAAGGACAAGACCCGCGCCCGACCGGACGACGCGGTGCTGCTCATCTACGGCATCAACCACGAGCTGTTCGATCCCGCCAAGCACGACCTGGTGTCGGCGGCCTCGTGCACGACCACGGCGTTGGCCCACATGGTCAAGCCCATCCTCGACCGTCTCAAGTACTCCAACATGCTCACGGCGGCCATGAGCACGGTCCACGCGGTGACGAACAGCCAGGGCGTGTTGGACACGGTCCCCAAGGCCGGCGCCAAGGACTTGCGCAGGACCCGCAGCTCTCTGAACAACCTGATCCTCACGTCCACCAACGCCGCCGCGGCTCTCGAGCAGGTCATCCCCCAGATCAGCGAGATCGGCTTCATGGCCGATTCCGTGCGGGTGCCCCTCCTGACGGAGTCGCTGATCGTCCTGAACGTGACCTTCCAGTCGCGTCTCAAGCCCGACGGAAATCCCACCGTCACCAGGGAAGCGCTGAACGACATCTATCACGAGGTCTCCCGGAACGAGCAGAAGGGCCTGCTCGTCTACAGCGAGGAGCAGAACGTCTCGGCAGACGTCATGGGGATGAAGGCGGCGGTGGTCATCGAGGGCGTGGAGACCCACACGCGGACGGGCTTCGTGCACGTGGACCTGTCCACCTTGCCCGGTCTCAACGAGGAGTTGGTCTCTCGGCTCGACTCGCCCACCGTGACCGTACCGGTGACGCACGCCAAGGTTTGCGGCTGGTACGACAACGAATACGGCAGCTATACGAACCTGTTGGCCGATCTGACGGTACATGTCCGGGAGCAGCTCGACTGAACCGGAACACCGCAGGGCCCACATGCGCGTAAGCGGCTTCACCATCCTCAGGAACGGGGTCAAGTTCGGCTACCCGTTCCAGGAGAGCATCCGCTCGCTCCTACCGCTGGTGGACGAGATGGTCGTGGCAGTGGGGGATAGCGAGGACGACACCCGGGACCAGGTCATTGCCCTCGACTCGCCCAAGATCCGCATCGTGGACACCGTTTGGGACATGTCCAAGCGGGTCGAGGGCATGGCGCTGTCCGAGCAGACCGATCTGGCATTGGAGCAGTGCACGGGCGACTGGTGCTTCTACCTCCAGGCCGACGAGGTCCTGCACGAGAAGGACCACGACAGGATCCGGGCCAAGATGCGCAGGTACCTGGACCGGCCATCCGTCGAGGGTCTGTGGTTCGGCTACGTCCACTTCCGGGCCGACTACGACATCCGGGACACGCTGGGGTACCTGCGGGAAGTCCGGATCGTCCGCAACGGCGTGGGCATCCGGTCCCGGGGAGACGCGTGTGGGTTCTACCGGGGGAGTGGGCGCCCCCTGCGAGCACGCCTGTTCGGAGGCACCAGGCCCGTCGGCGCCTACGTGTACCACTACGGCGGCGTGCGCCCGCCACGGGTGCAGGGCCTCCGGGTAGCGACGTTCCACCGTCTATACGACGATGGCGCCCTGGGTGACGTGCCTCCCGACGATCAGGTCGACGACTGGGTCTACGACTACCGTGGGTGCGTCCCCTACACGGGCTCGCACCCGGCGGTGATGGCGGACCGCATCGGCAGCATGGACTGGGAGCGACCGCCCTTCAACCCGGTCCCCCGCTGGCGGGACCCGTACTGGTGGCGGGTGCGGCTCAAGAAAGCGGGGCTGCTGCCGCGACGCTGGGCGGATTGACGCCCGGGCCTGTGTCGCTCGAGCGCCGCGGGCGGCCCCCGGTCAGGCAGTTCCGCGTTCTTGCCGCCTCACCCACCTCCATCGTCTTCCCAGATCACCCGCCCTCGTCGTTCGACCTCACCGGTTCTGGGGTGGTCCGCCCCGAGCGCCACACCGATGTGGCCCCGGTCCCCGCCGCCAGGCGGCCCAGTTGGGGTATCCGGCCTCGTTCCTGAACATCACAACCGTATCACCCATCCGGACTTCGGCGGCGATCATCTGCGTCACGCCATCGACCTCGACCATGGAGCCCGTCACCTCGACCTCGGTGCCCGCTTCGAGCTGCTCCTCCTGGTTGTCGAGGTACCAGGCGGGACCCAGGTGCACGTTCAGCGTGCCGTCAGAAGTGGACAGCTCCGCGTGAACGCCTTGACCCCAGCCACGGCGCTTTGCCGTGACACGTTCGACGGCAGCGATCTCGCCCGTCACCGTCTCGACGGTGGCTGCATCGTAGTAGGGACCTTGCGGGTCCGCCGTGTAGCACGCGCACTGCCCCTCAATCGTCCCGACCAACACCACCATCAGCGCACCGGCTAGCAGGACGGCGACCGCTACGCGTTGCAACATCTCGCCCTCCCTTCTCTTCGAGGATCGACCGGGGTTGTGGACGTCGACCTCGACGCTCGAGATCGACCGTCAGCCGTGGACTTCGTCTGGGTCGACCCTATGTGCATTCTAGGAGTCGGACCGACCTTCGTCTGTCGGGCATCCTACGTGGATGGGGGTCGGAAGGGGGTCGCGCCGTTCGGTCAGGCGCGAAAGGCTTGCGGAACATTCGTTTCAGGGGAGTCTTGACATTTCGCGACAAGCGGTCCGCGTCGCGCCGTCTGGCCGTTTCGCGCCCACTGGCACTGCGCGGCCCGCCACGGCTTCCAGGCGACACCCCCCGTCAAAAGGAGTACGCCATGCCTCGCTTCGCTCTTCCCGCCGCATCCCTGGTCGCGCTCGTCCTCGTCGCCGCGGCCTGGCTTCCCGAGCCCCCGGCGACCACCACTGACCTGACCGGCGCCTGGATCGTCGAAAGCTGGACCGGCGACGAAGGCACCATGGACGACCCGCAACCAGGGCTGATGGTGTTTACGGAGACGCACTACAGCATCATGCACGTCAACACGGAGGAGCCTCGCGCCCCGCTGAATGAGGAGTCGACGGCGGACGACGTCGCGGCCGCCTACGGGGGCTTCACCGCCAACTCGGGCCGTTACGAGGTCGACGGCAACAGCTTCACCCGCCGGGCCTACGTGGCCAAGAGTCCCGGGTACATGCAGGGGTGGCCCGACAACGATGCGACCGTGACCTTCGAGATCGATGGCGAGACCCTCCACATGACGTACGGGAACGGCGTTTCGTCGGCATGGAGGCGTGTGGAGTGACTGCGGTGGGGGCAGGGGCCGCCTGAGCTACCGCCCCAATCCTTCCCCCAGCCCGTCGCACCCCGAGCCCCACGCCCGACCTGGGTGTGGGGCTCCCTCTCCACTCGGCCCCCGGGGGTTCCAGGGAGCACCGCTGGAAGTCTGATTCCGGACGCGGCGACTACCCGGCGAGGGTGCCGTCGAAGCCCACGCTCTTGTGGCTCATGTCACAATACGGCTTGTTCCGGCTGTGGCCGCAGCGGCAAAGGAACGTGGCTTTTCCCTCCCGCGTCTCCAGCTCCTTGCCCTCATGGTCCAGGAGCTTGACGTCGCCCTCGACCTTCAGGGATCCGTCCCGGGTAACGGTGATCTTCATCTTGTCCGATCCTGAGAAATCTCGGCTGTCACCGATCAGTGAAGGCCAGAGGTCGTGGCGGGCCTTGCGGTGCTTCGCCTCGGCGCCGAGACAGACCCCGACCCAAGGCAGCGGTTCCAGCCAGGGCGGTGGCGGTCCCAACCGATCCGCCCCTACCTTGCCGGGACGCGGCCAGGCGATCCGCGCGCCGAGCCCATCCCAGCCCCGACCCACTTCGCCCGACGAGGCTCCCATGAACGCCGGCGTCAGCCTGGTCCGTGCCTACCTGCTCCTCAACGGGTACTTCACGGCGACCGACATCCCGGTGATCCGTCAGGGTGCCAAGGGTGGCTACCGGGAGCTCACCGACATCGACGTCATGGGCGTGCGTTTTCCGTTCGCAGCCCACGTGGTGCCCATGGGCGAGCCGGGACCTCACGACGACCTGAGCCTTCCCATCGACCCCAAGCTCGAGATCGACGAGAGCGTGGTGGACATCATCGTCGCCGAGGTGAAGGAGGGGAGACCGCAGCTCAACGCCATGTTCCGGACCGACGACGCCCTCGAGCGCGCCCTGGCCCGGCTGGGTTGCGTGCCTCCCGCACGGACGGAAGAGGTCGTGAAGATGCTACGGGAGTCGGGGGTCGCGCGGCTCGAGGGAGAGGGGCTCCCCGCCACGTGCCGCATCCGGCTGATGGCGTTCGGGGCCGGCCAGACCGGTCCACGGGAAGGCTACTCGGTGGTCTCGCTCCGTGGGGCCGCCCGCTTCGTGGCACGCAACCTCCGGGACTACCACCACGTGATCCGGCCCGCCCGCATCAACGACCCCTTCATGGGGATCCTCCACTTCCTCGAGAAGATCTCGCCCTAGGCCTCGCCGGTGAGCTTGGCGGACGAGAGGGAGGCACGAGTGGATCGGACGACCTCGGCTCGAGGGAACCCGATAGCCATGCTCCAGCGATCTCTCCCGTACCCAGGCGGTTTCGAGGGCCTGATACTCACTCTCCTCACGGTTCTCCTGATCCTCGGGGGGGCGCGGGTCTTTGCCGACGGAGCGGCGGCGCTGCCGATTCCGTTCTCCACATCGAGGCCGGAAGCGTTCGTGCTCGACGGGGCAATGCGAGTGCTGGACGGTGCTGCTCTGTACGCGTCGCTGGAGAGCAGCCCGACGACGGTCCACCTGTACAATCCACTCTCCTACGTTACGCCCGCGTTGCTGGCCAGCGTGGTGGACGGAGGAGCCGTATCACTCCTTTTCGCCGGAAGACTCGTCAGTCTGCTGGCCACGGTGATTCTGTCGGTATTGTTGGGATTCTGGGCCTATGCTGAGTACCGCTCGTGGTTGGCCGCCGCGTCAGCAGCCGCGCTGCCCCTCTTCTTTCACGAGATCGCTCTAACCCAGTTCTTTCGCCTGCGCCCTGAGACCGCCGCGACGGTTGCATGCGCCGCGGCGGTCCTCTGTTACTCGCGCCGGAGCGAAGGGAGACCGCGAGTGGCCGCAACGGCGATCTTCTGCCTTCTCGCCTTCGCCTTCAAGCAGTCGTTCATCGCGGCTCCGGTAGCGATCGCGATTCACCTCGCGACGAACCGCGAATGGAGGTCGCTAGGGGCATTCTGCCTGTTCCTCGGGGGCGGGATCGCGCTGCTCTACGGCCTCATGACCTGGCTTACCGAGGGGGCATTCCTCGAGAACACGTTGTTCGCCATGGCGTCGAACGAGCTGTTCCTCGACCAGGCTCTACAGACGTACGGCAGGTATTTCGCGGCCAACTCGTATGGTCTCCTCTTGGCTTTGCCCGCGGCGGTACTCATCGCCGGCAAGACCCTCGGAAGGTCTGGTCCGTTCCTGGTGTACTGGGGGGTCGCGCTCGCGTGGAATGTCTTCAGCGCCGGCAAGGTGGGATCGAGCTCCAACTACTTCGCCGAGTTCGGGGTGGCCACCGTCATGCTCGTGACGCATGGGCTGTTCGTGCCGATCCGGATAGACGCCACCAAGCTCGGTAGGGCGTGGAGAGCCTTCGTATGGGGACCGTTGCTCGCCCAGGTGCTGCTTGTGGTCGCGTACGATGGGCAGGCCAAGCGGCCAGTGATCTATCGAGATGACGCCGGAGTGGATCTGACTTCGTACATGGAGCGTTATGCGTCGAACGAAGGCAAGCTGATCTTGCACGAGAAGATTGCCATCCAACTGGGTCAGCCCAAGGGATACGACTGGTTCCTGACCGACATTCTCGCGGAGCAGGGGAGGGTGGACGTCGGGTTCATTGCCAGTGCAATCGAGCAGGGGGCCTACGAGTACGTGGTTTTCTCTCAGAAACCGTATTCGCGACTCGAGCTACTGTATCATCGGGCGGCTTCCAGCGGACCGTACGAAAGGTCGTACGAAGACCAGACCATCATCGAATTCAGAAGGAAATGAGCCTCCGCTTCCGTCGAGCCGTGGACGAGTCGTGCGTTGAACGAGCCATGCCTTTGCAGGCACTTCCACGAGGCTCCCGGGTTCATCGGGGACGGGGAGGCCGGTAGATTTCGCCGT
>JBDHLD010000059.1:0-22188 GCA_039586035.1 Gemmatimonadota bacterium
GGCCGTCATGTTCGCGAACAGCCGGATCGCCAAAGCGAACGGCTTGGCCATCTTGCCCATCAGCTCCACCGGGGTCATGACCACCAGCATCACGACCTTCCAGAAGAAGCTCATTCCGGGCGGGATGAAGAAGATCGTGCGAGCGTAGCCCTTGGCACCCAGCGAGCGCATCCCGCTCACCTCGACGACCACCAGCGTGACCAGGGCCAGCGCGGCGGTCACGGAGAGGTTCCCCGTCGCGGTCGCTCCAAAGGGAATCAAGCCGAAGAGGTTCATGAACAGGATGAAGAAGAACAGCGTCAGGATGAGCGGGGTGTAGGCGTCGGCGCCGTGACCGATGTTCGGCCGAACCACCTCGTCCCGGAAGTACAGAATCAACGCCTCGAGGGCATTGGCCAGCCCGCCCGGGGCCTTGGCCGGGTCATGGTTCGTCAGCCGTCGCGCGATCGTCAGGAACAGCACCAGCGAGGTGATGGCTGCCAGGAGCAGGAACACCACGTGTTTCGTGGGCGACAGGTCGATCGCCAACGCGCCTACGTGAATGGGCTCCCACTGCGGCAAGTGAAGGGTCCAGCCGAGGAACTCGAGCTCGGAGCCGTCGGTCAGGTGGTGCATGAGCATGCCCTGGAGATCCAGGCCGCCACCCGCGGCGTCGGCCGCCGCCTCGTGGCCCGCCGCCTCCTGGCCGTGCTCCTCCGCCTGCAACAGCGTGAACGAATTCGTGATCATCCCCGTGCCGTCCTGCCGGCCGCCTCCTTGAAGAAGACCGGCTCCACCAAAATCAAGCCGAAAAAGAACCCCGCAAGCGCCAACAGCGTGGGCACGGGAGCCACCCGCTCCGCGCCTATCAGCAAGAAGGCCACCACACCGATGATGGCCACTCTGACCACCGTGCCTCCCGCCCAGACCACCAGGAACGCCTTCATGTGGTCACGAAAGCGCACCAACAGCCAGAAGGCGACGACCTGTACGGGGTAAGCGATCAACGCGGCGAGCGCGACGCCGGCCCGTCCTCGGGCATCGAGAAACGGCGTGAGAACGACGAGAGACAGGAGCAACAGCAGCATGGCCACTCCCGCATACCGTGCGACTTCCCTCAGCGGTCCTCCTCGTCCTCGGGCTGGCGCGGCTCCACCACGAGATGGTAGTAGAGGCTGTAAAAACCCGCCGCGCCTCCGACGAATGCTCCCAGGATCAATAGCAACGGAGCCGTTCCAAGGCGGAGGTCGAGCCACCATCCGACCAGGAGGAACAGGAGCGTGGAAAGGGCAAAGGTCAGCCCGTGGCCCATGTGCCGTCCGACTCCCACCCAGACGCTCGGGCCCTCCGAATTGTCCTCCCCGGCCATGGCATTCTCTCCGCCCGAAAGGCCGATAGCCTGCGGAAGGTAGAAGCTTGTGAAAAAATGCGCAAGCGCTCCTGGCCTCCTGCAGTCGGACCACCGGCAGAGCGCCCGGAGAGCCCTCGAAAGTATTGACGGACTTCGTTTTTCCCGTCTATTCTGTCGCCTTGGCGGGCCGGGATCCCCACCGTCGGTGCAGGGTACCGGAGTCGGTCTCGGGAGCGACCGAGCCTCCAGGGGTGATCGGGCCAGGAGAGGGGCAATCGGCCCTTTGCTGACCGACCAGGAATCCGGGTAGGAGTGAGGGGTCAACGCGGATGAGCGAAGAGACGGCGGTTCGGGACCGAGACGAGGTTCTGCTCGATCGGGTAGGGCAGGTGGCCGAGTCCCTCCGCCGAGAGGTGGAGAAGCGGATCGTCGGCCAGTATGACGTCGTCGAGGGACTCCTGACAGCCCTTCTCGCCAACGGCCACGCCTTGTTGGTCGGCGTGCCGGGGCTCGCCAAGACCCTGCTGGTCTCGACCGTGGCCGAGGCTTTGGACCTCGAGTTCAGCCGAATCCAGTTCACGCCCGACCTCATGCCCACCGACATCACGGGCACGGAGGTCATCGAGGAAGACCGTACATCGGGACGACGGGTGTTTCGCTTCGTGCGTGGCCCCATCTTCGCCAACGTGGTGCTCGCCGACGAGATCAACCGCACTCCACCCAAAACCCAGGCTGCCCTCCTCCAGGCCATGCAAGAGAGAGCGGTTACCGCCGGAAGCGACACCTTCCCCCTCGATCCGCCTTTCTTCGTACTCGCGACGCAGAATCCCATCGAGCAGGAAGGCACCTACCCCCTGCCGGAAGCCCAGCTCGACCGGTTCATGCTGGAGCTCGAGATCGGATACCCGTCCCTGGACGAAGAAGAGCAGATCGCATTGCTGACCACGGGCGACGACCTGCCGACGCTCAATCCCATCGTCAGCGCCCAGGAGCTCATCGAGATCCAACATCTGGTCAGGCGCGTACCCGCGTCCCCGTCGCTGATCTCCTACGCGGTTCGCGTCGCCCGCTCCACCCGACCGAGTGACGACTCGGCTCCGTCGGTCGCCAAACGATACGTGAGCTGGGGCGCGGGCCCCCGGGCCTCACAGTTCCTCGTGCTCGGCGCCAAGGCCCGGGCCGCCGCCCGAGGAGACGCCATGCCGTCGTTCGACGACGTGAGAGAGGTCGCGCCGGCCGTGCTCGCGCATAGGCTCGTTCTGAACTTCGAGGCGGAAGCGGACGGCCGGGCCACGCGTGACGTGATCCAGGAGATCCTCGAGACGGCGCGGGAATGGACATGACTTCCCCTCGAGATTCCGCTCCCACCAGCGATTCGGCCGACCACCCTCCAAGTACCGGTGCGCCCACGGCGCACGCTGGCGTCCGGCGCTTCCGGGCATCCGATGAGGTGCGCCGGTGACGGCCCTGGGCCTGACCGCGGGCGGGCTGCTTCTCTTGGCCTCGGCGCTCCTTTCCGCCTCGGAAGCGGCCGTGTTTTCTCTGACGGCCTCTAGCTTGAGGACGCTGGAGGACGAGGGTTTCAGGTACGCGCCCCGCCTGGCGGCGCTCCGTCGGGACCCCGGCCCGCTCCGAGCGACCCTCCTCCTGCTCACCACCCTCCTCAACGTAGGCACGGCGGGGATCGTGGTGGCGGATGCCACGCTCTCGGCAGGCCTGCCAGGCGCGGCGATCGCGCTGCCGGCCACGGCGCTGGCCATCTACCTCTTGGGGGAGATGATGCCGCGGGCCGCGGCCGTTCGGCGCCCCGTGAGGTTGGCTCTCGCCTCTGCCCCGCTGCTCACGACCCTGGTCCGGATCTTCCGACCGCTGGTGGGACCCATCGCGCGCCTGGAGGGACTCTTGTCGCAGCTCGAGGGCGAGGACGGGCCCACGCGCGAGGAGCGCGAAGCCATGGAGCTCACGGCCCTCGGACGGGAGGAGGGCGTGGTGGGCGTGGAGGAGCACCTGCTGGTCGAACGCGCATTCCGCCTGGATGAGCTGACCGTCCGCGACGTGATGACACCGAGGGTGGACATCTTCGCCTGGAAGGACGCGTTGAAGCTGAGCGAAGTGGTGGGGCAGCTCGACAAGGTCCCCTACTCCCGGATCCCGGTCTACGGTGGCAGTGTCGACGAGATCACGGGCGTCGTGTACTCTCGGGAGATCTACCATCTGTGTGTGGAGGGAAAGGGGGACCTGCCGCTTCGAGAGATCGGCCAGGAGCCCTACTTCGTCCCGGCCTCCCTGTCCCTCACACAGCTCCTCCGTAACTTCCAGGCTCGGCGGCTCCATCTCGGGATCGTGGCCGACGAGTTCGGCGGCACGGACGGCCTGGTGACCCTGGAGGACGTCCTGGAGGAGCTCGTCGGTGAGATCGTGGACGAGACCGACGTGGACGAGGAGCCGCTGATCCGGGTGTCCCGCAGCGAGATCATCGTGGACGCGGCCATCGATCTGCGAGAGATCAACCACGCGTTCAACGTATCGCTTCCTCAGATGGAGTACCGTTCGTTGAACGGCCTGATCCTGGAGGAGCTCGGGCACGTTCCCGAACCCGGGGAGACGGTCCTACAGGACGGGCTTCGTATCGAGATCCTCGAGGCCTCCGAGACACAGGTGCTCCGGGCCCGACTGACGAAGGTGCCCATCGGCGGCGGAACCGAAGAGACCTGACCGTGGCCCTGTTGATCCCTTTCAACGGCAAGCGGCCGAGGGTGGCGGCGGACGCCTTTCTCGCCCCCACGGCGGTGCTCGTCGGAGACGTGTCGGTCGGCGCTCAGGCCAGCATCTGGTTCGGTGCGGTGCTGCGGGGTGACGACCCCGACCACGGCATCGTCATCGGCCCGCGCAGCAGCGTCCAGGACAACTGCCTGGTGCACGTCGGCGCGTGGGGCCCCACCGTGGTGGGCTCCGATGTGACGGTCGGCCACGGTGCCAAGTTCGAGAGCTGCCGCATCGGGGACGGCTGCATCGTGGGCATGAACGCGGTGATCCTCCAGAACGCCGTCGTGGGTGCCCATTGCGTCGTGGCCGCCGGCTGCGTCGTGCTGGAGAGGGCCGTGATTCCCGACCGGAGCCTGGTTGCCGGCGTGCCCGGCAGGGTCAGGAAATCCCTCGCGGGCTCGGCTGCGGAGTGGGTGGACCGAGGCGGTGAGCACTACGTGAAGCTCTCCCGTCAGTACCTGGCGGCGGGGGTCGGTCGATTGAGCGACGCCCGAGAGGCCCCTGCCGTGGACGCGGGCGCCCGCCATGGGGACGACCCATGACGGATGGAGCGGAGCGTCCCGGGCCGGAGGGCCCGTCGCGCGGGGACCAGGAGTGGGGCGACGCGCGAGCCGCTGACGAGAGTGGGGTCGGCGTCCCCCCCGGGGACGAGGCCGACCGCCACGCGGCCCCCTGTGAGATCTGCGGCGCCCCGGTCATCGAGCGGCACTGCAAGATCGTCTGTCTCAACTGCGGCTACACGAGGGACTGCTCCGATCCATAGGGGCGGCCCTCCAAGACGCCCCGAGCTCCGTGCCGCGGGCAGCGCCCGGCTCGGTGTTGCGCGGCGTACTCCCCGTCCGGCGACGTACGGGCGGTCACGCCTCGAGCCGGTCGCCCTTGCGGGCCCGTAACTGAACCGACCCCAGGCTCCGCTGGGTGGGGGGTCTCACCCCGGCGTCACCTCCAGGATGTTCACGAAGTACCAGTTCAGGATCAGGTCGCCCCAGGCGTAGGTCACGGCAGCGCCGGCCGCCAGGAAGATCCCGAACGGCACCAGCTTCCCGGTCTTCATGGAAATGGGGCCGAAGATCACCGCGCCGAGGAGCGCGCCGAGAAAGAGCGTCAGCAGCACGCCTGCGCCGCCGAGGAAGGACCCGACCATCGCCATCATCTTGATGTCCCCTCCGCCCATGGCGTCTTTCTTGAAAAGCGCCTTCCCTCCGATGGCCACGGCCAGTAGCAACCCGAATCCCAACAAGGCCCCCGCGCCTGCCTGGACGAGAGGGGTCGGCGTGCCTTCCAGGTACGCCATCCAGGCGGCGAGGGCGAGACCCAGCAGCAGGCCGCCCAGGCTGAATTGGTCAGGGATGATGTAAAAGCGGGCGTCGGTGAGGGCGATACCGAACAGAAGCGTGAGAAACACCGCCCCGCGAAGCGCTTCGGGCTCCAGCCCGGTGCGGAGGAACACCCCGGCCCAGATCAGGCCGGTGGCGAGCTCGACCAGCGGGTATTGGGCAGAGATCCGCCCGTCGCAGGCTCGACACCGCCCTTTCAGCAGCACCCAGCTGAGCACCGGGATGTTGTCGAACCAACGGATGCGGGCCCCGCACGACCCGCAGTGTGAGGGAGGCGAGACTACCGACTCCTTCTTGGGCCACCGCAGCGTGCAGACGTTGAGGAACGAGCCTAGAAGGAGTCCGAAGGCTCCGGCCGCCATTGCCACGATGCGTGCGTCAAGCATTCTGTCCATTCCTCGTGAGCACGTAGAGCAGGATGGCCCCCGCCACCCCGGCGTTCAGGGACTCCGTACCGCCCGGCATGGGAATCGAGATCAACCGTTGGGCGGCGCCCGACACCGCTTCGCTGACGCCTCGGCCCTCGCTCCCGACCACCAGCATCCAGCCGCGGGACGGGCGGACCGAGGCGACGTCCTCTCCGGCGGTGGCGGCGGCCAGGAGGTCCACCCCGGCCCCTTCGATCCATGATCGGACCTCCGACCATTCAGCCTGAGCCACGGGGAGACGAAAGCACGCGCCGGCCGCGCTCCGGACGGTCTTCGGATTCCAGGGATCCACGGTGCCGCCCAGCACGACGGCGGCGTCCACGCCGAAGGCGAGCCCGGTCCGGATCAAGGTGCCCAGGTTGCCGGGATCCTGCACGCCGTCGGCGGCGAGGTACCGGCCACCCGCGGAGATCGGGCTCGTCGCGACGCGCGGCTCCTCGACCACCAGCAGCACCCCTTGAGGGTTCTCGGTGGCCGATGCCGCCGCGAGCTCGCGGTCGCTGAGGCGCACGATCTCGACTCCCGCGCTTTCGAGGGCGCCTTCCAGCTGACGTCCTCGCTCTCGCGCGCACAGGCCCGGCGCGCAGGCCGCCCAGCGCAGGGAGGCCGCCGAAGCCAGGACCTCCTCCGCGCTCCTGACGCCCTCCACCAACACCAGTCCCTCCCGGGCCCGGCTCTTGCGCCGCCGCAACCGACCGAGGAGAGCTCGACGACGGTCGCTCAGGCCCATGCTCGACCCCGGACCCTCGCCCGCGCGGTGGCAGCCCCTATCTTGCTCCCCCGCGAGCGCGCTGCACGACGGCGCCAGGGCAGCGGACCCGACCCTTCCTCCTGCGGCCGACCATGGCGAATTCTGACACGAAGGTGGCGCTGACCATCGCCGGAAGCGACAGCGGCGGTGGAGCCGGGATCCAGGCGGACCTCAAGACGTTCCAGGCCTTCGGGGTCTTCGGAACCAGCGCCGTCACGGCGGTGACGGCCCAGAACACCCGGGGCGTGCAGGACGTCCACTCCGTGCCGGTGGCCGTCGTGCGGAACCAGATCGACGCCGTGGCTCAAGACCTCGCGCCGGCGGCGGTCAAGACCGGGATGCTCGCCACGACCGAACTCGTCGAGGCCGTCGCTGACGCGATCCGCCTGCATCGGTTCAGCCGCTACGTCATGGACCCGGTGATGGTGGCGACCTCCGGCCATCGGCTTCTGGACGAACGAGCGGTCTCTGCCGTCATCCAGTCGCTGCTTCCCCTCACCGACCTGGTCACGCCCAACCTGGCCGAGGCGGCCGTCCTCGTGGGCGCCCCCGTGGCGAACGAGGCGGACATGAGGGGCGCAGCGCGCTCGCTGGTGCGCATGGGCGCAGGCGCGGCCCTGATCAAGGGAGGACACCTCCCGGGGGATGCGGTGGTCGACGTGCTCTGGGACGGCGAGGAGGAGCACGTCCACCGACGTCCCAGGCTCGAGACGGTGCACACGCACGGCACGGGCTGCACCCTGTCGGCGGCGGTCGCGGCCTGCCTCGCCCGCGGGCTGCCCCTGCGCGAGTCGGTCGAACGGGCCCTGGACTACGTGCACCGCGCCATCGCGGATGCACCGCACCTGGGCTCCGGTCACGGCCCCCTCAATCACTGGGTGCCAGCCTTCCTCGACGGACGAAGCGCGGGACAGGAACACGAGTGAGCGCGGTCAGGGTGCCAGACGCCGCATCACACCGCGAACCAGGGCCTCCAAAGATCCGGCCGCCGCCCGTCCCACCTCGACGACCTCGTCGTGGCCGAGCGTGCCCTGTCCCAGTCCGGCCGCCTTGTTCGTGATCAGCGAGAACGCCAGGGCCCTCACGCCGAGGGCCCGAGCGACGATGACCTCGGGAACCGTGGACATGCCCACGGCTTGAACGCCAAGGCGTTCGAGCATGCGGATTTCGGCCGGCGTCTCGTAGGACGGGCCGAGGAGCGCCGCGTACGTGCCCCGCGTCAGCTGGATCCCCAGCTCCAGCGCGGCCTCCAACGCCAGGCGCTGAAGGAGCGGGTCGTAGGGAGCGCTCATGTCGGGGAATCTCGCCTCCCCGGCTTGAACCGGGCCCGCAAGCGGACCGCGATGCAGGAAGTCGAGGTGGTCGTCGATGAGCATGATGGAGCCCGGATCGAGCTCTTTGGCGATACCGCCCGCGGCGTTCGTGAGAATGACGGTATCGACGCCGAGGCGCTGAGCGATCCGCACGGGAGCCCCCACCACCTCAGCGCCGTGGCCCTCGTAGAAGTGGAATCGGCCCGACTGGACCAGGACCTGCTCTCCCTCGAGGTGTCCCGCGATCCATCGTCCCGCGTGCCCTGCGACGCCCACGCTCGGAAGCCCGCCGACGGCTTCGAAGGGCACGATCACGTGGTCTTGCACCGACTCCGCCAGGGGCCCGAGTCCGGAGCCGAGCACCAGCAACACGCGCGGCTCCACGGTGATGCGCTCCCGGAGCACCTGGGCCGCCGCCGCCGGATCGAAGTCCCCCGCGACGCCGGCGCTCATACGAACATGCCGGCGATGGTACCGGTGAGGAAGGCCGCCAGTGATCCGGCGATCATGGCCCGCAGGCCGATCCGGGACAGGTCATGGCGCCGCGATGGGGCAATCCCACCGATTCCGCCGATCTGGATCGCGATGGACGAGAAGTTGGCGAAGCCCGAGAGCGCGTAGGCGGCGATGATCGCGGAGCGGGGCTCCAACGACGGTCCCCCGGCCAGGGTGCCGGAGAGCTGGAGGTAGGCGAAGAACTCGTTGAGCACCGTCTTGATCCCCATCAGGCTGCCCACGGTCGCGGCGTCGGCCCACGGCACACCCATGAGCCAGGCGAGGGGCGCGAGGCACCAGCCGAGGATCAGCTCGATGCTCAGCCCTTCCAGACCCACGAGTCCCCCCGCCCAACCCACCAGAGCGTTGACCAGGTAGACGAGCGCGATGAACGCCAGGAGCATGGCCCCCACGTTCAACGCGAGGTGCAGCCCCTCGTGGGCTCCCCGCGCTGCGGCGTCGATGACGTTGACGTCGGGGTTCTCGAGCTCGAGCTCCAACGAGCCGGCCGTCTCGGGCTCGCTTTCTTCCGGGTACATGAGCTTCCCGATGGCCAGCGCCGCCGGCGCCGACATGACGGACGCTGCCATGAGATGGCCGGCGATGTCGGGGAAGTAGGAGATCAACAAGCCTACGTAGGCTGCCAGCACGCCCCCCGCTACCGTGGCGAAGCCACCGGTCATGACCGTCATCAGCTCGGACATGGTCATCTTCTCGACGAACGGCTTGATGAGCAGCGGCGCCTCGGTCTGCCCGACGAAGATGTTGCCCGCCGCGGAAAGCGTCTCGGCCCCCGAGGTCTTCATGGTCCGCTGCATCACCCACGCCATGCCCTTCACTACCCACTGCATGACCCCCATGTAGTAGAGCACGGTCATGAGCGACGAGAAGAAGATGATGGTGGGAAGCACGTTGAAGGCGAAGAACGCACCGGTTTGCGCCACCATGCCCGGCATGACCTCGACGGGCCCGTTCCCCGGCTCGCCCCGACCCACGGGCACGTTGTTGAACACCAGGTCGCCGAAGATGAAGCGTGCGCCTTGCTCGGTGAACCCGAGCAGGGCCACGACGACTCGGTTCGCGGTGTCGAAGACGGCCAGACCCACAGGCGTCTTGAGGATGAAGAGGGCGAAGACGACCTGCAGTGCCAAGCCCCACAGCAGCACCCTCCATGGAATACGGCCGCGGTTGGTGCTCATGAGCCACGCCAGTCCCAGGATCGCCAGCACGCCCAGGATCGCCCGC
The DNA here is from genome assembly GCA_039586035.1 of Gemmatimonadota bacterium. GTDB lineage: Bacteria > Gemmatimonadota > Gemmatimonadetes > Longimicrobiales > Gaopeijiaceae > JBDHHQ01. The sequence goes on from JBDHLD010000059.1 coordinate 9,666, forward strand.
CCCCGCTCCAGCAGGGGCGTGTCGAGCGACGTGCCGCCCCGGATGGGCGAGCCGTCGACCTGCTGAGCGGCGGCCGGTGACTCCGCTGCGGCCGCGCCTCGGGCTTCTGGGTCCGTCGGCGCTGCCGCGGCGGCGAAAGCACCGGCGAACAGGAGGACGGCAAACGTGAGCCACAGCCACCGAACGCCACGGGGCACGTGCTTCATGACTTCGTCGCGTGTGGCATCACCACCAGCCTCCGTGCGGAATGTCGCTGCGTGGCAGCTTCACGTGGGCCCGCTTTGCCTCGACGAGCGACCGGTTCTGGAAAAGCTTGACCAGCACGACGCCGGCCACGAATCCGCCGATGTGAGCCAGGAAGGCCACGCCCGACGCAGCGCCCTGAGTGGCCTGGGACGCGAGCTGGATGAAGAACCAGTAGAGGAGATAGACCCACGCCGGGACGTCCACGACGTAGATCAAGATGATGATGATGAACAGCGTCTTCACCCGCGCCCGCGGATAGAGGACCAGGTACGCCCCCATGATGGCGCTGATGGCTCCGGAAGCGCCTACGGTCGGCACCATGGAGGCGGGATCCGCTGCGACATGCGCGATGCCTGCCGCGACACCCGAGAGCAGGTAGAAGAGCAGGAACCGCAGGTGGCCCATGGAGTCCTCGATGTTGTTCCCGAAGATCCAGAGGAACCACATGTTGCCGATCAGGTGCATCCAGCTCCCGTGGAGGAACATGGACGTGACCAAGGCCGGCCACGTGAAGCCGTCCACGCCGCAGGCCAGGCGTTGGGTGAGCTGCACCTGCGCATCCGGTGTGGCCGCTCCACTCACCTCGGCCGGAATCGCGCCGAAGGCGCACACCGACCGGACCAGTGCGTCCTCGGACAGACCCGCGCCCTGTAGATAGACCCAGACGCCCACGCAGACGGCGATGATCCCGAGGGTGAAGATCGGGAAGATCTCGGTGGGGTTCTCGTCGCGCAGGGGAAACATGGTGGGCTACCATACCGGCCGGTGCAGGTGCCGGCCAGTCGGTCACCCACCGGGTGGGCTGCCCGAACGAGACAACGCGAGCGAGCGCGGCGGCAGCGCCCGTGGTGATCCTCTCGGGAGTCGAGCGCGGGGGGGCGCGCAGTGGATCCTCCCGGGAGTCGAGCCCCGGGGAGCGCGCGGTGATTCCTGCCAGGACGGCGGCTTGGGCGCCGGCGGTCCTGTTTTCACGCCATAATGGCGCGATTATCGGCCCGGGGTCCGGGCATGCCTGTTGCACCTGTCGGACGTCGACTACGTACGCCCGGACACGTAGGAGCCGGGGCGAGCTTCATAGAACGCGGTTCAATTCAGGCACATGGAAGACAAGGAGCGGACATGGGCAAGGTGATCGGGATCGACCTCGGCACGACGAACTCCGTGGTCGCGGTCATGGAGGGCGGAGAGCCCGTCGTGATCCCCAACTCCGAGGGCGGACGCACGACCCCGTCCGTGGTGGCATTCACGAAGGACGGCGAGCGCCTCGTCGGGCAGGTGGCGCGTCGGCAGGCCATCACGAATCCGGAGAATACGATCTTCTCCATCAAGCGCTTCATGGGGCGCAAGCACGGCGAGGTGCAGGAAGAGGAGAAGCTGGTTCCCTACGACGTGGGTCACGACGCCCAGGGCCGGGTTCGCGTGACGATCCCGAACGCCGACGGCAAGACGTTCACGCCGCCCGAGATCAGCGCCATGATCCTGCAGAAGATGCGGCAGACCGCCGAGGACTACCTGGGCACCAAGGTCACCGAAGCGGTCATCACGGTACCGGCCTACTTCAACGACTCACAGCGCCAGGCCACGAAAGACGCCGGCAAGATCGCCGGCCTCAAGGTGAAGCGCATCATCAACGAGCCGACCGCGGCCGCACTCGCCTACGGCCTCGACAAGAAGGCCGACGAGAAGATCGCCGTCTTCGACCTGGGCGGCGGTACCTACGACATCTCGATCCTGGAGCTGGGCGACGGCGTCTTCGAGGTGAAGGCGACGAATGGCGACACCCATCTCGGTGGCGACGACTTCGACCAGAAGGTCATCAACTGGCTCGTGGAAGAGTTCAAGCGCGACCAGGGCATCGACCTGAGCCAGGACTCCATGGCGCTGCAGCGCCTCAAGGAAGCTTCGGAGAAGGCCAAGATGGAGCTGTCGACCACCATGTCGACGGACATCAACCTGCCGTTCATCACGGCCACCCAGGAAGGCCCCAAGCACCTGAACTACTCGCTGACCCGCGCCAAGTTCGAGCAGCTGGTGGACGACTTGATCCAGCGCACCATCCCGCCCATGAAGGCCGCGTTGAAGGACGCGGGCTTGGGCGCCGACGCCATCGACGAAGTCATCCTGGTGGGCGGCTCGACCCGGATCCCCAAGATCCAGGAGGTCGTCACGGAGTTCTTCGGCAAGGACCCGCACCGGGGCGTGAACCCCGACGAGGTGGTAGCGGTGGGTGCCTCGATCCAGGGTGGCGTGCTGGCCGGCGAGGTCAAGGACGTCCTGCTGCTGGACGTCACGCCCCTTTCGCTGGGTATCGAGACGCTCGGCGGCGTCATGACGCCGCTCATCGAGCGCAACACGACCATCCCCACGAAGAAAGCCGAGGTCTTCAGCACGGCCGAGGACAATCAAACCACGGTCGAGATCCACGTGCTGCAGGGCGAGCGGAAGATGGCGCTGGACAACAAGACCATCGGCAAGTTCCAGCTCACGGGCATTCCGCCGGCACCGCGGGGCATGCCCCAGGTCGAGGTGACGTTCGACATCGACGCCAACGGCATCCTGCACGTCTCCGCCAAGGACAGGGCCACCGGCAAGGAGCAGAAGATCCGGATCGAGGCCTCCAGCGGACTCACGGATGCCGAGATCGACAAGATGGTCCGGGACGCCGAGGCTCACGCATCCGAGGACGAGGAGCGCCGCACGTCGGTGGAGGCCCGCAATCAGCTTGACTCGCTGGTCTACCAGGTCGAGAAGGAGCTGGAGAACTGGAAGGACCAGGTTTCGGAAGAGGCACTCGGGCGTCTCGACGACGCGGTGAACCAGGCCAAGGAGGCGTTGAAGGGAGACGACACGGCTGCTATCAACACCGCCCGGGACGAGCTGGCCCAAGCTTTCAGCGCGGCTGGGACAGAAGTCTATCAGGCGGCTGCGCCGGAGGCCGAGCCCACCGCCGAGGGCGAGCCGACCTTCGAGGAAGAGACGGCTCAGAGCGAGACCGCCACCGCGGATGAGGAGGTGGTGGAAGCCGACTACGAGATCGTGGACGAGGAGAAATAGCGAACGAGGGGCGGCGGCAGAACCGTGGGCCCGGGGGGCCTTCCCTCCCGGGCAACGGTTCGCCATCGGCCCGCGTCACAACCGTACAACGACAGTCGTCGAATCGGCGGTCCGCCCGGCCGTTCGAAACCGGGGACCCAGTGACGTGTAACAGGCGACAGTGGCTGGGCACTCGTGCCCGCGCCGGCGGCGCCGCGCAGAACTCCCGAGGATACGTGTATGTACGACCCCTTCAAGACCAAGGCCAAGGTCGCTCTCTATTGTGCGATCGCCTTCCTTTTCGGCATCGGCATCGCGTCCGGACTCGGCTGGACCGACGCGACCCTCGCCATGCCCGCGGTGGAGGAGGAGCCCCAGATCCCCGAAGCCGAGGTCAAGCCGGCCCTCGACCTCAGCGACGCGTTCGTGAACATCGCGGAGCATGTAACGCCGGCCGTGGTGCGCATCGAGACGCGCCGGCCGCGACAGGCCAATCAGCAGATCCCCGAGCAGTTCCGGCGTTTCTTCGATGCTCCGGACCAGCAGGATCTCCCGCCGGCCACCGCCGGTGGCAGCGGCTTCCTCGTGTCCGAGGACGGGTACATCCTCACCAACGACCATGTGGTCGCGGACGCCGACGACATCACGGTGTGGCTCAACGACGGCCGGTACTTCCCGGCCGAGCTCGTGGGAACCGACCAGTTCACGGACGTCGCGGTCATCCGCATCGACACCGGCGAGGAGACCGTGCCGCACCTCAGCTTCGGCAGCTCCGACGACGTGCGCGTGGGCGAATGGGTCTTGGCCGTGGGGAATCCGGGCTTCGGCGGCGGCAGCCAGCTGGACTACACGGTGACGGCAGGGATCGTCAGCGCGGTGGGCCGGCCGCTCGGCCTCATTCAACGAGAGCTGCAGGCCGAGGTAGGACGTGACCTGGCAGGTTACTCCATCGAGGACTTCATCCAGACGGACGCGGTCATCAACCCCGGCAACTCGGGCGGTCCGATGGTGGATCTCCGGGGGCAGGTGGTGGGCATCAACTCTGCCATCGCCAGCGCCACCGGCTTCTATCAGGGCTACGGCTTCGCGATTCCCGTCAACCTGGCCCGCCGCGTCATGGAAGACCTGGTGGAATACGGCACGGTTCGCCGGGCCTGGCTCGGCGTCTCCATGCGCACCGTGGACTCGGAAGCCGCCGAGGCGTACGACCTTCCGTCTGTCGCCGGGGCCCTGGTCCAGGACTTCCCCGACGGGAGCCCTGCACTCGACGCGGGGATCGAGCGCGAGGACGTGATCGTGGGCATCGACGGTCGCGACGTGGCGCGCAGCGGGCAGCTACAGCAGCTCATCGCCATGAAGCGCCCCGGCGACCGGGTCGTGGTGGACGTGTGGCGAGACGGAGGCGCCCGTGAGGTCACCGTGACCTTGGGCGAGGCTCCCCTGAGCGAGGAGCCGGTCCGTACGGTGGAGCGCCCCGCCGAGGCTGAGGAAGCGCTCGGCATCCAGGTGTCCGACCTCACGACGGACCTGGCCGACCAGTTCGGATACGACGACGCGGGTGGCGCCGTCATCGTCCAGGTCCAACGCAGCGGCCCGGCGGCGCGGCGGGGTCTGGTGCCAGGGCTCCGCATCCTCGAGATCAACCGTCAGGCCGTGGAGTCCGCCGACGACGTGAAGGCGGCGTTGGCCGGCGTCGAGCCCGGTGAGATCGTCACGCTGCTCACCGCCGATCCCTCTGGCGGTACGTTCGTCGCTCACGTGCGCGCTGCCCGCTGAGGACCACGGGACCGCGGCGGCGCCGACGAGCTCGGCCCGGGGAAAGGCATCCGTCCGTTGATGCCCCCCCGGGCCTCTCTTATCTTTAGTGGTCCTCGGGGGAAGCCGGCGTCTGGACCGTCTTCCCCTTCCCTCGCGTAGAGGCGGCCCTGCGAAAGTGGCGGAACTGGTAGACGCGCGAGATTTAGGATCTCGTGGCCCCGGGCCGTGGGGGTTCGAGTCCCCCCTTTCGCACTCATTCGTTTCCTCACCCCGACGCTCATGACCATCGACGTATCCTCACTCCGCATCGCCCTGGAAGAAGAGGAGCGGTGGCGGCGCCGTCTGACGGTCACGGTGCCCGCCTCCGAAGTGGACGCGGAACGGCATGAAGCGATGAAGAAGCTGTCGTCCCGGCTGAAGCTCCCTGGCTTCCGGAAGGGCAAGATCCCGCCGAACGTGCTCGAGCAGCGATTCGGATCGTCGGTCCAGCAGGAGGCGCTGGACAAGGTGATCGGGGCCGCCTATCGAGTGGCCCTCGAGTCGGAGGAGCTTCGGCCCATCAGCGAGGGGCAGGTCGAGGACATCAACTACCAGCCCGCCTCCGACCTGACCTTTTCCATCGCGTTCGACGTGCATCCGGAGATCGAGCTCGCGCGGCTCGGTGGGTTCGTCGTGGAGAGGCCCACGGTGGAGGTTACGGACGAGCAGGTGCATCAAGTCCTGGACCGCCTTCGCGACCAGCATGCGGTGTGGCATCCCGTGGAGGAAGGCGCGCCCGAGGATGGGGATCTCGTCACCGTGCAGATCCTCCGGCTGGATGAGGGCAGCGAGGACACCGAGCCCAAGAGCTATGAGTTCGTCTTGGGTACGGGGGACGCGATCCCCGACGTCGAGGGGGCGATCAAGACGCTGAAGCCCGGTGAGAGCGGCGAGTTCACCGTGACGTTTCCCGAGGACTTCCCCGAGGAGTCCATGCAGGGAGAGGGCCAGCAGCTGCAGGTCACGCTCATGGGCCGACGCCAGAAGGAGCTCCCCGACCGCGACGACGAGTTCGCCAGGTCCATCGGCGATTTCGACGGGCTGGAGGACCTGGGTCAGAAAGTCCGGGCAGACCTCGAAAAGGAAGCGGAGAACCGCGTCGAGGGCGCCATTCGTGGGCGCCTGACGGACTTCGTTCTCGAGGCGAACCCGTTTACGGTGCCCCGGTCGATGGTGGAACGGTACGTGGATTCGCTACTCGGAGACACCGAGGGAGCCGATCTTCAAAAGATAGAGGAGATCAAGGCCTCGATACGCCCCGAGGCGGAGCGAGCCGTCAAGCGGATCCTCGTGCTCGAGCGCATCGCCGAGACGCAGGACCTGCGGGCCACCGAGGACGAAATCGACGAGCGGGTCGAGAGCATCGCCGAGAGCTCGGGCAAGTCGGCGGCCGAGGTGTACGGCCGGCTGCAGAAGTCGGGCGCATTGGAGCAGTTGGAGCGGGAGCTGACGGAGAACAAGGTCTTCGACTTCCTCAAGGATCAGTCGGAGATCACGGAGGCCGCGTAGACGACCCGGCGGATCGCCGCCCAGGCGGGGCGATCTCGGGGTCAGGAATCCAAGCAGGAAACCGAGGAGAGGGCACAGCAGAGAGATGCCAGTCTATCCACCGTACGTGATCGAGCGCACGAGCCGCGGCGAACGCAGCTACGATATCTTCAGCCGGCTCCTCATGGACCGAATCGTGTTCCTGGGCAGCCCCATCGACGACAACGTCGCCAACATCATCGTCGCCCAGCTCCTGTTCCTGGACGCGGACGACCCGGAGCGCGACATCTACCTGTACGTGAACTCGCCTGGCGGCAGCGTCTACGCCGGTCTGGCGATTTACGACACGATTCAACACCTGCGTGCTCCGGTGGCGACGTTCTGCGTCGGCATGGCGGCAAGCATGGGCGCGGTCCTCGTGACCTGCGGGGCGCCCGGCAAGCGGGCGGCGCTACCGAACTCCAGAATCATGATCCACCAGCCGTCCGGAGGGACGCAGGGCACCGCGGCCGACATCGAGATCGCCGCCCGCGAGGTGCTATACACGCGTCATCGGCTCAACGAGATCCTGGCCAGGCACACGGGCCAGTCCGTCACCAAGATCGAAGAAGACGTGGACCGGGACCGATTCATGAGCCCTCACGAGGCCGTCGAGTACGGCCTGGTCGACCGGGTGCTGGAGAAGACCGGCCGGGAGAACGGTGCCGGACCTTCCGAGGACGAGGGCTGAGGGGGAGCTTCCCCGAGGCCGCCAGGCATTTCCGCTGAGGACCTGAACGAGGAAACCTGATGTCGAGCGACAAGCACCTTCGCTGCAGCTTTTGCGGCAAGTCCAAGGACTCCGTCAAGAAGTTCATCTCGGGGCCTTCGGTCTACATCTGCAACGAGTGCATTTCCCTCTGCAACGAGATCCTGGCGGAGGAGGAGGAGCGGGAGGCCCAAGACGCGGTCGTCCCGAGCCTGACACCGGTGGAGATCAAGGAGATCCTGGATCAATACGTGATCGGCCAGGAACTGGCCAAGCGGGCGCTGGCCGTGGCGGTCTACAACCACTACAAGCGCGTGAACCACCAGGGGGTCCTCGACGAGGTCGAGATCGACAAGGCCAACATCCTTCTCATCGGCTCGACGGGGGTGGGCAAGACCCTGCTGGCACAGACCCTCGCACGCCTCCTTCACGTTCCGTTCACCATCGCCGACGCCACGACGCTCACGGAAGCGGGATACGTGGGCGAGGACGTGGAGAACATCCTCGTACGCCTCCTCCAGGCAAGCGATTTCAACATCGCCGAGTGCGAGCGCGGCATCGTCTACATCGACGAGCTGGACAAGATCGCACGAAAGAGCGAGAACCCCTCCATCACCCGGGACGTCTCGGGCGAAGGGGTGCAGCAGGCCCTGCTCAAGATCCTCGAAGGCACGGTGGCGAGCGTGCCGCCCCAGGGCGGGCGCAAGCATCCGCAGCAGGAGTACATTCAGATCAACACGAAGAACATCCTCTTCATCTGCGGAGGCGCCTTCGACGGGCTCGAGAAGATCGTCGAAGGCAGGATCGGCAAGCGGCGGATCGGCTTCGGAGGCGAAGCGGGGCCGAGTGACGACGAGGACGACGTGCTCCGCTTCGTCGAACCCGAGGATCTCCAGCGGTTCGGTCTCATTCCCGAGCTGGTCGGACGTCTGCCCGTGATCGTCAACCTGAGCGACCTGGACGAGGACGCCCTGGTCCGGATCCTCCAGGAGCCCAAGAACGCCCTGGTGAAGCAGTACACAAAGATGTTCGAGCTCGAGGGGATCGGCATCACCTTCGACAAGGACGCGGTGCGCGCGGTGGCCCGAAAGGCGCTTTCCCGAGGCACTGGCGCCAGAGGGCTTCGGGCCGTGATCGAGGAAATCATGCTGGATGTCATGTTCGAGATTCCATCGCGCCAAGACGTCCGGGAGATCGTAGTGACCGAAGAGTCCGTCGAGAACGGCGTCCCGCCGTTGCTGGTGCTCCATCCGGAGGCGCGCAAGGAGGCCTGACCCCCCCAAAGGGGGCGAACAAAACGAGCGTCCCGCCTTCACCTTTCCCTGAGGGTCCCCGTGTCGTACCATAGGCGGAGATGGCACCGAGCCACTCCGCGGGCCGCCGCACAAAGCCCGAAGGCACGACTTCGAAACAGGCCGGCGCACCGGACCCCATGCCGACCGTCAAACGGGTAGACGACCAGGTCACGATCCCCGAGCACCTGCCGGTGATCGCGCTCAGGGATCTGGTCTTCTTCCCCTACATGGTCCTGCCTCTTCTCATCGGCCGCCCCCCGTCCGTGGCGGCGCTGGCAGCGGCCGAAGAAGGCGAACGCCTACTCCTCGTGGTGGCCCAGAAGGACGCGGCCATCCGGGATCCTACGGAAGACGAGATCCACCACGCAGGCTGTGTGGTGCGGGTCGTCGAGGTCACCCGCCTCCCGGACGGTACGGCGCGAGTCGTGTTCGAAGGTGTTGCCCGCGCGCGTCTTACCCGCCTGGGCATCACGGAGCGCGGCTTCGCCGGCTCCATCGAGCTCCTGACGGAGCAGGAGTGCGAGGCGGGTGACGAGCTCGATGCAGAGGCTCAGGCGCTGAGCCGAGGCGCACTCCGAATGTACGACGAGTACGTGTTCCTCAACGAGCGGGTGCCGGACGAGCTCGCGGGCACCCTCGTCGCCGCAGGGGACCGGGTTCGCTTGGCCCACCTCATGTCCGCGCACCTGCTGGTGGGGGTCTCCGACAAGCAGGAGCTCCTCGAATCACCGGATCTCGGTCACTACTACGAGCGTCTCCACACCCTGCTGAGCCGCGAGCTGGAGATTCTCCGTATCGAGGAGAAGCTGGATCAGCAGATCCGGCATCAGATGGACTCCGACCGTCGGCAACACTACCTCCAGGAGCAGCTCAAGGCCATCAACAAGGAGCTCGGTGGCGGCGACGAAGAGTGGGGCGAGCTGTCGGAAGCGCTGGACGCCTCCAAGCTTCCCGCTCAGGCCCGCGAACGCGCGGAGCGGGAGCTCTCTCGCTTGCGGAAGCTCAATCCTGTCGCGCCGGAGGCCGCGGTCATCCGAACCTACCTCGACTGGATCCTCCACCTCCCATGGCAGGGGACGACCGAGGACAACCTGGAGGTGGAGCACGCCGCGCGGATCCTGGACGAGGCACACTACGGGCTGGCCGAGGTGAAAGAGCGCATCCTCGACCACATCGCGGTCCTCTCGCTCGTTGGGGAGCTCAAAGGTCCGATCCTCTGTATCGTCGGTCCGCCAGGCGTCGGAAAGACGTCCATCGGCCAGAGCATCGCCCGGGCGCTGAACCGCGAGTTCGTCCGCGTGAGCCTGGGGGGCGTCCGCGACGAAGCGGAGATCCGAGGTCATCGGCGTACCTACGTCGGCGCCTTGCCCGGACGGGTCATCCAGGGGATGCGTCGAAGCGGCTCCCGGAATCCCGTGTTTCTGCTGGACGAGGTCGACAAGCTGGCGAGCGACTTCCATGGCGACCCAGGCGCGGCCCTTCTGGAGGTCCTCGACCCGGAGCAGAATCGAGCGTTCGCGGACCACTACCTCGAGTTGGACTTCGACCTGTCCGACGTCCTGTTCGTGGCCACGGCCAATACGCTGGCCGGCATCCCTGAGCCGCTGCGAGACCGGATGGAGGTCATCCGCATCCCCGGCTACCTGGAGACCGAGAAGCGGGCGATCACGGACCAGTTTCTCTGGCCGAAGCAGGCCGCCCGCCATGGACTGGACCCGGAGCGGCTAAGCCTCACGGCCGAGGCGGTAGGCGCCATCGTCCACCGGTACACGCGCGAAGCAGGCGTGCGCGAGCTCGAGAGGCAGATCTCACGCATTGCCCGGAAGCTCGCGCGGCGGGTGGCAAGCGCGGATTCGGCCCGACCCGATCCCGTCCGAATCATCCCTTCAGACCTGAAGGAGCTACTGGGACCACCGCCCTACCTGCCGCCCGAGCTGGACGACAGCGACGATCGGGCGGGGATCTCACGGGGGCTGGCGTGGACCGAGGCAGGCGGACAGGTGCTCGACGTCGAGGTGGCGGTCGTGCCCGGAAGCGGCAAGATCCAGCTCACCGGCACGCTCGGTGACGTCATGAAGGAATCGGCGTTCGCCGCCGTGACGTACGCGCGGTCCCGGGCTCGACGCCTCGGTCTTGCCCGGCAGTTCCATCAAAGCGTCGACATCCACATCCACATCCCGGAGGGTGCGACGCCCAAGGACGGACCGTCGGCAGGGATCACGATCGCCGTGGCGCTGATCTCCGCCCTCACCGAGACCCCCGCCCGGGCGGACGTCGCCATGACGGGCGAGATCACGCTGCGGGGGCGCGTGCTGCCGGTGGGCGGCGTGAAGGAAAAGACCGTCGCCGCGCTTCGACACGGAATTCGCAGGGTGATCCTGCCTGCTGCCAACGCCTCCGAGCTCGAGCTCCTGCCGGAAGAGGTGCGGCAAGGTCTGGAGTTTCTACCGGTAGGCACCATGGACGACGTCCTGGGGGCTGCGCTGACGGAGCCCGTGGAGGTCCAGGCCGAAGCGACCCCCGTGGCCGCCGACCTGCTGGAAACCCAGGAGAGCGGAATCCAGCTGTCTCCGTGAGGTGTCGGGGGCGGTGAAGATCCGCACCGTGGAGTACGCCGGATCCGTGGCCTCACCGGACGGCCCGCTACCGGGCAAGCTCCCCCAGGTGGCCTTCTCGGGCCGGTCAAACGTGGGCAAGTCCTCGCTCATCAACGTGTTGCTGCGACGCACGCGCAAGAAGATCGCCCATGTGTCGGGTACGCCAGGCAAGACGCGCATGCTCAACTTCTACCGCGTCAATGAACGCTTCTTCCTGGTCGATCTTCCCGGATTCGGCTTCGCCCGGGTACCCAAAACGGTCCAGCGCACCTGGCGCTCCCTGATCGAAGGCTATCTCTCGCGGAAATCCGGCCTCCGCGGCGTCGTCCACCTGGTGGACTGCCGCCGCCCTCCCACGGACACCGACCTGCAGATGCTGGACTACCTATCGGAGCTGGGGTTGCCGACCCTCGTGGTTCTCACCAAGATCGACAAGCTGACCCGGACGGAGCGGGCACGCTCCGTCGCTGCGGCGACCGAGACGCTGCACGTGGATCCGGATCAGATCCTGCCCTTCTCGTCAAAGACCGGCGAGGGGAGGGAGGCGTTGCTCGAAGCTTTGGATTCGCTACTCGGAGAGGAGCACAGCGAGCGCACATGATCCCATCCCTCGCCAGGTGCGCCTCCCCGCTCCTCCTCGCGTCCTTTCTGCTGTCCTGCGCTGCCGGGCCCGAAGCGGAAGAGTCCCAGGGCCCGCGGGCCGGCCCGACCACGTCCACCGGGCAAGGCGGTGCGGAGATCGTGCCCGCCGGGTTCGGCACGCTTCGACAAGACGCGATCACCGTGCCCCTCCGGTGGGGCGATCTGCTCATCAAGACCACGCCGCTCGACGAGAACGTCACGCGGCTCACGGCGCCCGACACCCACCAGCGCCTGTCGGGACTGGTCGGTGCCCACCGGGAGTCACTGGAGCGGCAGGCGTTCCGGAGCGATCTCGCTCTCTTTCTGGTGTCGGTCTTCAGCTACGAAGCCAACATCCCGTACACGCCCGAAGACTTGCTCCTGTCGAGTCAGGGACTCCGGTTTCGGCCTTTGGCCATCCAGCCGGTCACGCCTGGATGGGACCGACGCCGGCTGAACCAGCAGGAGACGCAGATGGCGATCTATGCCTTCGACACCGGCATCGACCTGGCGGTGGATCTCGTGGTTCAGTATCAGGGAACGGAGAGCGGGGTCTGGGACGCGATCATCCCCGTCCTCCAAGCGGAGCGATCCAAGGTCCGAGCCCGCGGCGTGACGCCGCGGGACACTGCGTCCGCCGGGCGTCGCTGACCTCCGCCCGGCGAGGAAGGCCCTGAGCTGCCCGTTCGGGTCCACGG
>JBDHLD010000167.1:0-5611 GCA_039586035.1 Gemmatimonadota bacterium
TCCCGGCGCGGATCGATCCTCGGCCAGGAACCGCATGAGCGTGGCCACGCCCTCGAAGTGTCGTTCGTCGGCCGGCTCGGTCGGGCGTCCGATGTGTCTCATGAGCTCCATGATGCGGCTCTCACTCCTCAGCGGGTCGAGGGGGACGTTGGCAACGGCGGCGGTCCTGATCGGGTGCATGCCGGTGGGCCCTGATGGCGGACGATGGCATGGACGGCCAAGGTACCGCCCTAACCTCCGGCTCGGTCAGGGGCCGGACAAGGGGAGAGGTCGGCTCCCTGCTCGTCGAGCACACTCGTCCGCCGCAGGAACGACGTACCACCGGGCGGGAGGATCTCGTCCGGCGCCGGCGGCCACGCTATCATGCCCGCACCCGTTCTCAGGTTGCATCTTCGGAAAGGTGGATCGGTGGAAGCCGGACGTGATCAGCGGAGGCGGCTCGCGCCGTGGAGAACCGAGGGGGGGCGGACGTCGTGCACAGTGGGGGCCCAAGCGGCATCCGCAGGCTGGACAGCGCCTCCCGTCGGGGCAGGCGGCTCATGGCGGCCAGGGGCGTGGAAGGCGTGCGACCGGCGGCCGCGGGCCCGGGGATGGCTCATCGGGACCGTCCTCATGGCATCGGCGACCGCAGCGTCCTGCGGCGGTGACGGCGCGCGAACGACACGGTTCATGTCGCTCGGCACGGCCGGCACCGGCGGCATCTACTATCCGTTGGGCGGCGCGGTGGCCAGCCGCCTGTCGCTGCGGGACTCTCTCCGCCAGTACACGGCCGAGGTGACAGGTGGGTCGGTCGAGAACATCAACCGGCTGCGCAGCGGCGAGATGGACCTGGCCTTCGCGCTGGCGATCACCATGTGGCAGGCCCAGCGCGGCAGCGAGGACTACCCGGAGCCCGTCTCCGACCTCCGGGTGCTGGCGCCACTCTACCCGAACATGACGCACATCATGGTGGCGCCTGGATCCGGGGTCGCCTCCCTGGCCGACCTCCGTGGCAAGCGGGTGGCGGTGGGTCCCCCGGGGAGTGGCACGGAGCAGATCTCGCGACAGCTCCTCGCTGCGCACGGGCTGAGCTACGATGACGTGGACGAGCAGTTCCTGTCGTTCGCCGAGGCGTCGGCTGCGCTGAAGGACCGAGCCATCGACGCCGCCACCATCTCGGTGGGCTTCCCGGCCTCCAGCGTGCTCGATGCCACCACCACGGGCGGCATCGAGCTCTTGTCGCTGGACGCCGCCATGGTCGACGGCCTGGTGTCCGAGTTCCCCTATTACCTGCCCGGTGAGATCCCCGCTGGGGCATATCCTGGGGTGGACCAGCCGATCCGGACGGTGGCGGTCATGAACTGGGTCGTGGGGATGGCGTCCCTCGATGACGAGGTGGTGATGCACCTGCTGGACGTGATCGCGGAGGAGCGCGACGGGCTCATCCAGGTGCACCCCCAGGCCGAGCAGATCGACCTGGCCACCCTGGACTCACCGCCGATTCCGCTCCACGCGGCCACCGAGGCCTGGCGCGCGTCCCGGACCGGGGCGCCCTGAACGAGCTACCGCTGGCCTGCCTCCGGCTCAGCCTCCAGCTCGGCCAGCACCTCCGCCGTGTGCTCGCCCGCGCTGGGCGGATGGCGGCGATACGGGGCACGCTCGCCGTTCCACCGAAGCGGCAGGTGGAGGGTCCGGTACTCCGCGATGTCGGGATGCTCCGCCCGTTCCAGGACCCCCGTGGCCTCGACCTGCGGGTCCGCTACGACCTGGGCGACGTCGTTGATGGGTCCGCACGGCACGGCGTGATCGTCGAGGAGCGCTCGCAGCTCTTCGGTGGTTCGGGTGGCGGTTGCCTCGAAGATGCGGGGGACCAGCTGCTCGCGGTTCGCCACCCGGTCCGGGTTGGTGGCGAAGCGAGGATCCTCGGCCAACTCGTCCAGGGCCAGCGCCTGGCAGAGCCTGCGGAACGTGGCGTCGTTGCCCGCGGCGATCATGAGGCGGCCGTCCGTGGTGGGGAACGCCTCGTACGGGACGATCATCGAGATCCCGGATCCCATGGGTCCGGGGACGTGGCCGGTCGCCAGATACCCGATCAGGTGGTAGGAAACCAGCCCCAGGGCGCTCTCGAGCAGCGAGGTGACCACGTGGGCGCCCTCACCGGTTTGCTCGCGAGTGCGGAGCGCCGAAAGGACGCCGATCGCGCCCCACATGCCGGTGCTGATGTCCACCACCGAAGCTCCGGTCCTTGAGGGTCCCGTGCTCGGGTCTCCGGTGATGGACATGAGTCCGCTATGGGCCTGCATCAGCGGGTCGTAGCCTGGCAGGTGGCTCAGGGGCCCCTCGGGTCCGTACGCCGTGACGGACACGTAGATGACGTCGGGCCTGATCCGCCGCACGTCTTCGTATCCAAAGCCCAGTCGCTCGACCACTCCAGCCCGCAGCGACTGGACGAACACGTCCGCGGTCTCCACGAGGCCGCGGAGCGCCTCCTTGCCCGACTCGTCTTTCAGGTCGAGCGTCAGGCTCCGCTTGTTCCGGTTTCCGACGAGAAAGAGCGGGCTCTCGCCCCCCCAGAACGGAGGCCCCCACGCACGGGCCGAGTCGCCGCCGGGCGGCTCCACCTTGATCACGTCCGCCCCCAGATCCGCGAGGATCCGGGTGCACACGGGACCCGCCAGGTTCTGCGACAGGTCCACGACCCTGAGGCCTTCGAGTGATTGGGTCATGCCTCAGTAGTTGCCGAAGTTGGCGTGCTGGATCCTGTACCCGGCAGAGTCCGGAACCAGGACGAAGCTGACGGGACCCCGCATGACGCTGTCGGCCTCCGGGGTCCGCTGAAAGTACCAGATCGCAGCCGCGGAGACGGCGGTGCCCGCGACGTGCAGCTGCAGGTCGTCGAGCCACAGGCGGCTCTCCCGCACCTCGCCACCCGGTACGAACCCGAAGCCCTCGTGATGCGCCAACAGCTGGGCCCAGCCGACGATCAGGCCCTCACGCTCCGACGAGAAGTAGGTGACGGTGGAGTCGGTGACGAAGAGCGACTCGATGGCGTCGAGGTCGAAGGAGTTCCACACCGCGACCCAGGCGTCGAGGGTGGCACGGGCGAGGGTGAGATCGACCTCGGGCCCTTCCGTGATGTCGCCGCCGACCGATGGCACATCGGATCCGGGGACTGTTCCGTCTCCACAGGCGAGGGCAACGACGAGGACCGTCAGCGACGCGTGGTGTGCGCGTGTCAGGGCCCGCCTCCGTCGGTTCGCGGCGCCGCCTTGGCTTGACGGACCATCTCGGCCACGTCCTCCAGGAGTGCGCCGGCATCCAGCACGCGTCCGTCCAGGATCGTGTACTTGAGACCGTGGAGGGTCGTGGACTCACCCTCCAGGCTCACGCGGGTCACGCCCGTGCCATAGAGCACCTTGAAGTCCTCGAGCGGATTCATCTCCATCACGAGGAGGTCCGCCTGGTAGCCCGGTCGGATGACGCCGGTCCCCTCGCGGCCGATGGCCCGGGCGCTCTCCTGGGTGGCGGACCGCACGATCTCGAGAGGGTGGAACCCCGCACGTTGCATGAGCTCCAGCTCGCGGACGGTGCCGAACCCGTACAGGTGGTATGACGTCCCAGTATCGGACCCCACCGCCACGCGGCCGCCCCGGTTCTTCCAGTCGTTTACCCAGGGCAGCCACTTGATGAACATCCGGCTCCAGGTCGCCTCGTCCGCGCTGGTCCACTCGAAGTAGAAGGAGCCGTGCACCTCGGGGTTGGGGGTCCAACGCTCCATCACCGAAGGCATGGTGTAGTCCTCGAGCCAGGGCAGGTTCTGGGCCCGCGCCAGATCGGTCTGATCCTCGTACACCGAGAACGTGGGCACCATGGTGAACACGCCGTGCTGGCTCAGCTCGAGGAGCGTATCGGATACCGGTCCGTAGAGCTGGTCGAGCTCGGTCTCGTCCCAGACACCGCCCGAAGCCCGGAACCGCTTGAGCTCCGCGCCATAGTCGAAGTCCGGCGCGAGGGTAGCCTGCACGTCGTGGTCGGTGAAGGTGGACTCGGCGTACCCGTAGTGGTGCTCGATCGTGGTGACGCCGGCCTTGGCCACCTGGACCGCGTTCATGGGGTTCACGGCGTCACCGCCGATGTGGACCGAGACGCCCATTCCGTGGGCCCGGGTCGCCTCCACGATGGCCGGGAGAACGTCGGGGAGGAGCCCTGGCTTCCCACCGATCTTGATCCCGTCGATACCTTCGGCGGCCCACTCGGCCACGATCTCGGCCACCCCCTCGGGGTCCCAGAATCGGGGGTCGTCGCCCCGCCAGAACCGGTAGAGGACGACCTCCGGCGCCAGCACGTCCTCCCCACCGTGCTGAGCGGCGGCGATGCCCAGCGCTGGGTCGGATTCACCCCCGGTGAAGACCTTGACCGACGTGATCCCGTGTCCGAGCCACAGCTTGGTGATGTAGTCTTCGGGAAGGCCCTCCCTACCCATGTGGGTGTGGGCGTCGATGATCCCCGGCATGACGTAGAGACCGGTGGCGTCGATGACCCGCTCACCGGCAGCTCGCGCACCGCCCTCGGCCAGGTCCAACGCGGTGACGCGGCGCAGCGCGGTGATCGTGCCCTGTTCGATGACGATGTCCATGGGTCCGACCGGAGGCCCGCCCGTACCGTCGATGACGGTAGCGCCGCGGATCACGAGGCGGTCGTAGGGACCTCCGAGGGGATCCTCCTGCCCGGCGGCAGCCGAGGTCATGAGTGCGAGCAGCGCCAAAGGCGTCAGGATCACGCGGGGGCAGCCTCTCATTGTGACCTCCCGAGGTCAGGATCGAGCCATCACGTTCCACCGCGGCGGGAGCCGGGCCCGCGCAACATAAGCGACGTTGCTGACGCGCGGCAGAGTCGCGACTCTTGGCGTCGCCGGACCGTCACCTGAGCCCGTGCACCGGTAGGGGCGGCACGGGCCTCGCCCGGGCGACGTCGATGCGACGCCCGCACTCTCTCACCCTGCGCCAGGGGTCGTACACCCTTGACCGAGATGAACAAGGCCGAACGGGCTCGCGTCGAACAGCGGGCGCTGTGGATCGGCGCGTGGTCGGGCCTCGCCATGGGAGGACTGGGGCTCGGCTTCGGACTCCTCACCCGTTCCGAAGCCATCATGCTGGACGGCCTCTTCTCGGTGGTGGGCTTCGCCATCGCCCTGGCCACGATCCGTGTCTCCCAGATGGTCCAGCAGCCGGCGAGCCCCGCCTATCAGTTCGGCTTCTCGGGCTACGAGCCCCTGATCACGCTGACCAAGGGGGTCGTGATCGGCTTCGTGGCGCTCTTCGCCCTCGTCTCGTCCGTCGACGCGATCCGCCACGGCGGCCGAGAGGTGCAGGCCGGGTGGGCGACCCTCTACGCCGTCATCGCGGCCACCGGATGCGGCGGCGTCGCCGCGGTCCTGCGGGCGGCCGCCCGTCGCTCCGCTTCTCCCCTCCTGGAGGTGGACGTCAAGAACTGGATCGTCGACGGGCTCCTCAGCGCTGGGGTCGCCGTCGCTTTCCTGGCGGCGTTCCTGCTCCGCGACTCCAGCCTGGCCTGGCTCGTGCCATACGCCGATCCCGGCCTGGTGGTGCTGCTCGTGGTGCTGATCGCCCCC
>JBDHLD010000168.1:0-5605 GCA_039586035.1 Gemmatimonadota bacterium
ACCAGCGAGCCCCAGGATCAGCGCCTCGGCCAGAAGCTGGCGGATCACGCGGCTGCGGCTCGCTCCCATGGCGGTCCGAATGGCGACCTCACGGCCCCGGCTCGTGGCCCGGGCCAGGAGAAGGTTAGCCACGTTGGCGCAAGCGATGAGAAGGACGCCGAACGTAGCCGCCAGCATCAGGAACATGACCGCGGTGATCTGCCTCGGCATGAACCAATCGGTGAGGGGGATGGCCGACGCCGTGACGCCCTCGTTTTCGCTCTCGAGCTCGGCGATCCGCGTCGCGATCGCCGCGAGCTCGGCGTTGGCGGCCTCCAGGGTCACGCCCTGGCTCAGAACTCCGTAGACGTTCAGGGACCAGCCCTCCCGCCGGGCCTCGGATTCGTCCGGGTCCAGGCGGTGGGTGACCCAGAGGTCCTCGTCGAAGGGGAAGCGGAAGCCGTCTGGCATCACACCGATCACGGTGGTCGCCTCGCCGTTGGCTCGGATGGTGCTGCCCACGATGTCCGGATCGCTGGCAAAGCGCGTGTTCCACACATCGTAGCCCAGGATCACCACGGGGCTCGCACCCGGGGCGTCCTCACCGTCCCGGAAGGTACGACCGAGGATCGGTGGCACGCCGAGCCCGTCGAAAGCGTTGGCCGACATGAAGCCACCGGCGTAACGCTCCGGCGGACCGGCGTCTCCGGCCAGGTTCACGGTGCCCTGATAGAAGCCCGCCAGAAACTCGAACGAGGTCGTTTGATCGCGAAAATCGAGGTAGTCCCTGATCGGCAGGGAGGTCTGATCGACGTTCCTCGACGGAATCGCCTCGCTCACCATCATCAGGCGGTCCGCGGTCGGGATCGTCAGGCCGCGGAGCACGGTCCCGTAGACCGAGCTGAAGGTGTGAGACGTGAGCCCAACGCCCAGGGCTATGGTCGCGACGGCGAACAGCGAGAGCATGGGCGTCCGAACCAGCATCCGGAGGCCGTATCGTAGGTCCGCCATGAGTGTCGCCATGATCTCCTCCCTGGGTTTCGCCACCGCCCCTCCGGCAGCCTCGGCACGCCATCCTCTCGCTTGCCCGTAACGGGGCCAGCGCCCCGTCACCCTCAGCGCCACGTAGTGCCCGGCCAGCCTCAAGGACTGGGCCCAGAACCAGACGGCCAAGCCCTTCGGTGTCTCAGCGGCCCGTTCGTGGTACTCCTGCCGGAGGTCTCCGACGATCGTCTGACCCACCAGCCCATCGGGCAGGGCCCACTCCAGAAGGGACTCGGCGAGCGCCGGAGGTCCCCGGGTTGGCCGCCCGGATCCGCCTGAACCGGGGGAGGAGCTCACGGACGTACCAGGATCTCGTCCAGGCCGCGGGAGAGTCGTTCTAGAGCGGCCCGAGAGCGCCGAAGCTGAGCGATGCCCTCGTCGGTCACCTCGAAGTGGCGTTGGGGGAGCCCCCCCCGCCAGCCACCTTCCACGGGACGACTGGTCCAGCGGAGGTAGCCCTTGCTCTCGAGCCGGTCGAGAGTGGTGTAGAACGCACCCCTCGACACCTTGCGCCCGCTGGCCTCTTCCAGCTCCCGTCTCACTTCGACCCCGTAGGCGCTGTCGCCCTTCTGCAGGATGGCCAGGAGAAGCATCTGCTCGAACTCGCCAAGAAACGTCTTCGGAGGCATGTGACCTCGGGATTGGGCATGGTCTACACTGTCGACTGTATGGTCTACAATTTAGACTACGGAACGCGACCAGCAAGGGTTTCAGCTTCCGGCCGCCCCGACGCCAGGGGCTCGGTGGACCGTCCGACCCTCCAGTAGCGTCGGCTACGGTCGGATCACCAGCTTGCCGAAAACGCTGCCCGCCTCGAGGAGCTCGTGACCCCGCCGCGTGCCTTCCAGCGGCAGGATCTCGGCGATCGCGGGCTGTAGGGCACCCTCGAACACCAACGCCATGACGTCGCGAAACTCGCCAGGACTCCCCATGGTCGTGCCGAGGATGGAGAGCTGCTTCCAAAACACGCGACGGATATCCTGCGCGCCCCTGGGGCCCGTGGTGGCCCCGTAGGTCACCAGACGTCCTCCTACGGCCAGGGCGCGAATGCACGCGTCCCAGGTGAGTTCGCCCACCGAGTCCAGGACCACGTCGACACCTTCCTTGTCGGTGTCCGCCCAGAGGGCTTTTGACCAGTCGCCGGCAGTACGGTCGTAGACGACGTCCGCGCCCAGCTCCTCGACGCGCGCTACGTTGTCCGCCCCGCTGGTGACCGCGTAGACCTCGGCGCCGCGGTGCAGGGCGATCTGGACCGCCGCCGTGGAGACGCCACCCGACGCCCCGGTCACCAGGACTCGGTCGCCGTTTCGTAGGCGACCCCGGGTCATGAGCCCCCGCCATGCCGTGACGTACGCCAGGCCCGCCGCTGCAGCGGTCTCGAAGGCGACACCGTCCGGAAGCGTCACGAGGTTTGACTCGGGAACGACAGCGTACTCGGCGTGGCCGCCCTGCGTGTGCTCACCGATGACGCCGAAGCGAGGGAGGGCCCGCTGACCGCGCGCCCGATGCTCGAAGGACTCGAAGTGAAGCGACGGATCCACGACGACGCGCCCCCCGATCCTCTCCGCGTCCACGCCCTCGCCCACGGCGTCGACGACGCCCGCGATGTCGGAGCCGCCGATGTGGGGCATCGGTACTCCCGGCAAACCCCGTCGGGCCCACAGATCCAGATGATTCAAGGAGGACGCGTTGACGCGAACACGTGCTTCGCCCGGCCCGGGCTCCGGCACGTCCACGTCTTCCACCCCGACCACCTCGGGTCCGCCGTTCTCATGGAACATCGCCGCTCGCATGTGGCCACGATACCGCGTAGCCAGCAGCTCCGCATCCCACCGTCCCAATCCCCACGGGCGGGACTCGGCCCGCCGTCCCGGCCGAGTGTCCACCTTCAATTCGCCCGCTGAGACTTCTACCTTCCTTCAGACTCGAAATATCATCTGGAGCCATCACTGGACGACCCCGAAATCCACCGCGTGCCGGACGCGACCCTCGGTGGATACCTGAAAGAGCACAGCCGGCCCCCCGCCTTCGAAGGGCCCGACGGGCAGCCGTATACGGTGTCCATCGAGGTCGACGGGGAGGGCAGCTTGCGGACACCGTTCTGCGGTTATCTGATCTTTCCCCGATGGGCCGAGACGGGCCTCGGAATCGTCGGACACGTGGAGACTCCGATCCTGGTGCGGGGAAGAAGCGAGAAAGAGGTCGTGGACCAACTCTCGGCCATGGGTCTCCAGCGTGTCAGGGACCTGTTGGACGACGCAGTGCGCCTGGCCGAGGAGGTTCGGCCGTGAACCTGCGCATCACCGAGATCTTCCACTCCGTCCAGGGCGAGTCAACCTGGGCCGGTCTCCCCTGCACGTTCGTGAGGCTCACCGGCTGTCCCCTCCGATGCGTGTGGTGCGACACGGAGTACGCTTTCCACGGTGGGGAGCGCCTGACCCTGGACCAGGTCCGTGAGCGAGTAGAAAGCTTCGGCACCCGCCTGGTCGAGATCACCGGGGGCGAGCCCCTGGTGCAGCCCGGCGCTTTCGTTCTCGCCCGACAGCTCGTGGAGTTCGGCTACACGGTGCTCGTGGAGACCTCCGGCACCGTCGACACGAGCGACCTCGATCCACGGGTGCACAAGATCATGGACCTCAAGTGCCCCGGGTCGGGTGAGGTGGAAAGGAATCTCTGGTCCAACCTGGACCACCTGACGGGGCGCGACGAGGTGAAGTTCGTGGTGCGCGACCGGACGGACTACGAGTGGACGCGGGACGTGATCCGTGAGCGAGGCCTGGATCGGCGCGTCGGTGAGGGCAGCCTGCGGGCCCTGCTGATCTCGCCCGTCTGGGGCGAGGTGGACCGTGAGGCGCTCGCGGGCTGGATCCTCGAGGACCGCCTGCCGGCCCGCTTCCAGATCCAGCTGCACAAGCTGATCTGGGGCGCCGACAGGCACGGTGTCTGACCATGGGTGATCGGCCCGGAGACCCCAGATTCCGCGCCGTGCGTGATGCTCTTCAATGCGTCACGGAAGCCTCGCTGCCGACTGCCGACCCGGATCGTCGGCAAGCTGCCGTCTCCCTGGTGCTCCGAGGCGGACCGGACCTGGAGCTGCTGCTCATCCGACGGGCGACGGCCGAGGGTGACCCTTGGTCAGGGCAGATGGCGCTTCCCGGGGGACGTCACGACCCCACGGACCCGTCGCTCCTTCACACCGCGGTGCGGGAGACCCACGAGGAGACGGGTGTGCTGTTGGAAACGCTGGGACACCACCTCGGTCGGCTGTCCCGCCTCGACCCCTCGACCCGACGTCTCCCCGCCGTCAGCGTGACCCCGTTCGTCTTCGGGGTGGGTCCAGAGACCGTGGCTCATGTGGCCAGCCACGAGGTGGACGAGGTCTTCTGGGTACCCCTATCGACCCTACGGTCCCCTACTGCCGCCGGAACGCACCGCCACCACCACGGTGAGTTCGTGCGCCTCTTTCCCAGCTTCAACGTGATGGGTCAGGTGGTGTGGGGCCTCACGTACCGCGTGCTCGAGGAATTCCTGGAGCTGGCTCCGTAGAGCCCACCGGCGCCCCAACGCCGCAGGGCGGGATGCATCGCGGCGCGTGGTGTGCTACCAGGGCGGTGATCCAAACCTCGGATTGTCCAATCCCTGGAGGGGTCCGAGGCGAGACGCCGCGGCACCGAGAGCGGCGAGGCGCCCGATCCTGCAAGACGGGGCAACGACGCATAGCAGCGCTTTGCGAAGGCGCCCCAACGCCGCAGGGCGGGATGCATCGCGGGGCCTGGTGCTACCAGGGCGGTGATCCAAGCCTGGATTGTCCAATCCCTGGAGGGGTCCGAGGCGAGACGCCGCGGCACCGAGAGCGGCGAGGCGCCCGATCCTGCAAGGCGGGGCGACGACGCATAGCAGCGCTATGCGAAGGCGCCCCAACGCCGCAGGGCGGGATGCATCGCCGCTCGAATGCCCGGCGGATCGCCGAGGCCCCCTCTAGGGATTGTCCACCCAGTCGGCGATGAAGACGTTGGTCTCGCCCTCGATCTCGTTGAACCGGTTGGAGCCCCAGGCCAGCTTCGACCCATCGGGACTGAAAACGGGGAATCCGTCGAACTCGCCCGTGAACGTGATCTGCTCGAGTCCGCTCCCGTCCGCGTTGATCATCCAGATGTCGAACTCGCGGCCGCTGGGATCCCCCATGTTGGACGAGAAGAGGATCTTGTCGCCCGAAGGGTGCCAGTAGGGACCGAAGTTGGCCGCTCCGTTTTCCGTGATCTGCACCGGGTCGGACCCGTCGGCGTTGGCCACGTAGATCTCGAGGGCCGAGGGTCGGATCAAACCCTGGGCCAACAGGCCCCTGTAGTCGGCGATGGCCTCGTCGGTCTCCGGATAGTGGGCGCGCCACACGATCTTCGAGCCGTCGGGCGAGTAGAAGGCGCCCCCGTCGTACCCCAGCCGGTCGGTGAGCTGCTGAACGTCGGAACCGTCGGGCTTCATGGAGTACAGGTCCAGGTCACCGTTGCGCATGCTGGTGAAGACCACCCGGTCGCCCACCGGAGAGAACGTGGCCTCGGCATCATATCCCCAAGTTGTCGTG
>JBDHLD010000003.1:0-152318 GCA_039586035.1 Gemmatimonadota bacterium
GACAGGTGGTGCCGAGCCACGACGAGAGATGCGGCCGGGTCGGACGTGGGCGCGACGGCGAGAAGGCGGTCGAAGTCCTGGACGGGATCGATGCCAGCACGACTCAGCGCAGCTCCCCACGTGTCGTTGCCCTCGATCCAGGCGCCGAGCTCGTCGGCCAGGCTCGAGCGCCCGATCCGGTCCATGTCGAGGCGTAGCACGATGGTGTCGCCGTCGGCGACGTAGCTAAGGGGGGCGTCGGGCAGCTCCGCCTCGAGTGAGACCTGGTCGTCGGGCCGCGTCTCGGCGGCTCCATCGGGCGCGTCTCCCGCACAAGCGGTGAGCGTCGCCACCAGGACGGGACTCCAGAGGACCGCGTTCATTCGGAAGCTCCCTGCTGACGGTGAAGCGCACGGATCCCGGGGCCCATCGGCAGCCGGCGGCATCGGAATCCTTCCTGACCACTCGGCACTCGCCAGCTTGGGTACGGTGCGTGACCGGGCGAACGGTCATCCGGGATTCCCGTTTGTCGGATCGGCGCCTGGGACCCCCACATGCCCTCCGGTCTTCTCGATGACCTGCTCCCTCGACGGCATGCCTTCGTTGACGCCGCCGACCTCGACCTTCTTGCTGACTTCGGGCAGTGCCGCCGATAGACCCTCGATGCGTTCGCGAATCACGGTCGCGATCAGCGCCTGGTGCTGCGTGGCCATCTCGGCGTACGCGGTCGATTCCCGACTGACGACGATCTGCTCCAAGCCCCGTCGAACGACCATCCTGAGATAGACGGGCACAAACCCCGGTGTGTTTGCCGCCCACCCAGACTTAGCTTCCCCGTTCGGCGCCGCTACGTCTTCTAGGCCCGCCGTCGGCTTGATCTCCTTCGACCCGACCGCCACCCACTTCTCGGCCGACTCGATCACGTAAGTTCCGTCGTCGCCCTGGATCTCGACGGGCTTGTTGGTGGATAGAACCAGGCAGGGCACCTCAAAGGAAATCGTGGTCCCGAGCAGCGACCACTTCCAGGCTTCACTTGACCCGGGACGGTAGAATTGGAAACGAACGGCATCCTCTTCGTGGTAGCCCCTTCCGTACGGCAGGCCTGGGGCGTAGACAGCCTTCCGCACCTCGGACCCCGTGAACAGCAGCTCGGTCTCGTCGATGAGGTTCTGGAACTCATCCGCACGCTCCCTCTCCTCCTCCGCCATATGCTCCTGCATGCCTAGTGCCGCCTCCATCAGGCCGGCTGCAACCTGTGCAGACGCACCCTCCAGCTCCGCACCCCCGACCGGCAGTTCCCCGGCGAGCATTGATCCGGCGAGGCCGATCGCCCCTGCCATCCCGGCGAGCATTGCGGCGGGATCGTCTGCCACTGCCTTACTGACGGCCCGCTGCTCTTGAGTCAGATTCGGGTCGGTCTCGATCCAGTGCTCTTGCATCTCGGCCGGTGGAACCAAGCGGAACGGTGGCCACACGCCGGTCGGGTTCCTTTCGTAGTACTGCACGGTCGGTATCGGCGTGATGTTCGAGTGCTCGACGAGCCAGTAGTCGGTGATCCCCTCCATGCGATCCAGATACGCGGACCGTTCTAGGTCGAGTACGTCGTCGGCCGTAAGCTCGTCGTAGTCGATGGAGGAGGCGCCACCCGATCCCGTCCCGATCATGATTCCACAGGCACACTCGGCCGGCGCCTGCGCCGGGAAGATCAGGCAGATCGAGTCGCAGTCGACCTCAGTCGCAGGCGTGTCCTGTGGTTCCTGAGTCGACGCCGTGGCCGACGCAAGGAGTATCAGGACCGGCGCGGCGGTTATGGATCCGAGGCGAATCATGGGGTCCTCCATCTACAGTGGGGACGAGTCGGGTCGAGTCAAATCGTTGGTCGCGGACCTCCTACGGCATCCGCACCAACTCGACCCGACGGTTCTGCTGGCGTCCCTCGGGCGTGTCGTTCTCCGAGACCGGCTGGGCCTCCCCCAGCCCGCGCGAGCTGAGCCGCGCAGCCTCGATCCCGAGCTCGTCGACCAGGTAGCGCCGCACCGAGGCGGCCCGCCGGTCGCTCAGGTCCAGGTTGTACGCGTCGTCGCCCTGGCTGTCGGTGTGGCCTTCGATCGACAGGGACAGGTCGGGGTGCTGCGACAGCATGGTGCCGACCTCGGCCAGCGTGGCGTGGGACTCGGAGCGGAGTTGGTCGCTACCGGTGTCGAAGTAGATGCCCTCGAGGGCCACCCGACCGTCGCGCTCCAGGGCGCTGTACAGGTCGCGGCCCCCGGAAGCGACGCGGATGGGACCCATTAGGATGGGGGTTTCGTCGTAGACCCAGTCGAGGGCCACGAACAGCGTGTCGGTCCGGGGGAAGACGGCCTTGGGCACATTGGCCACCCGTAAGCCGTTCAGGTACACCTTCATGTGATCGCCGTCGGCCATGACCTGGAGCGCCGCGATCTGGTCGCGCACGATGGCGGCGTCGTGAGGCCGCATCGCCGACGGGCCGGCTTCCTGCACCGCCTGCACGCCAGCCTGGGCGAACTGCACAGTCACTGCGGAGCCGCGGTAGTC
The DNA here is from genome assembly GCA_039586035.1 of Gemmatimonadota bacterium. Taxonomy (GTDB): domain Bacteria; phylum Gemmatimonadota; class Gemmatimonadetes; order Longimicrobiales; family Gaopeijiaceae; genus JBDHHQ01. Next base: position 2,536 of record JBDHLD010000003.1, read on the forward strand.
CCGCTGGTCGCGCCACCAACGTCCCGGCATGATCCGAACGAAGCCGTTTCCGTGCTGGACGCTCACCGCGGTTTCGATCGTGAATCGCTCGGGCAGCGTCTCCGGCAGCGGAATGGCGAAGATCCCGCCCGAGAGAGCGCGCAGGTACCGCCCGCCGTCCCACTCGACGATCTCAAAGCTGCCGTCGATCAGCTCGAAGTGCCGGGGGAAGTCGCCGAGGTTGTCCTGGGTGAAGTCGTTCAGGACCAGCGTGCGAGTGCCGGATTCGAAGTCGTTGGTCGCCGAGATGGACGGTCGCGACGAGCCGCTCCCGGGCCGGCCTCCGTCGGTGCCAGAGGCGCTCGTGTCGTCCGATCCGCTCGTACCGCTCGCGACGCCGGGGGAGCTCGCCTCAGCCCCGTCGCCACCTGATAGCACCGCATCTTCGGCGGCATCGGCGCCCGCGGAGACGCCTCGGTCGACCCGCTCGGCCGCCTCGCGCTCGGCGGCGTAGCCGGCACGGTCCGCGAGTCGTTGGGTGGTGGAGCAGGCAGTCATGGAGAACGTGAAGGCCAGGAACACGAGAACGGTTCGAATCGTCGAGGCTGACATCTTGGGCCACTCCGGGTCGGCGTGGGGACTCGGTCAGGCTCCTACACGGAAAACGGAGGCGAAACCCGCCATCGGATGTGGGAGCCGGGACGCCGTGGGGTGGTGCATGGAGCCCGAGGGGCCGCACGGTGTTGATGGCCAGCGATTCCGCGCCGGGAATGGGGCCGCCCCTGGAAGTGGGCAACAACTTCTCGATCTCCGTGGCTCCAGGGAGCCGGGAAGACGCGGACCGGATCTTCGGTGCGCTCTCGGAAGGCGGTCAGGTGACCATGCCCCTCGGGGACATGTTCTGGGGGGCCTACTTCGGCTCACCCACCGACCGATACGGGATCAACTGGATGATCAACTACGCCGAGGGGGAAGGGGCGGGCTGAAGCGATTCGTCTGCAGGCTCGGAGCCGGGCTCTTGGAGGGCGAGTCGCTCGGGTCGTGACGGGCAGCTACAGCGCTTCGAGGGCCGCCTGGCAGTCCATCTTGTACTCCTCGACACCCCCACGGTCGCCGGCGACGAGGGTCTGGACCGCTGACTCGAGGAACGGGCGGGCGTCGTCCGGTCGGCCTTGGCCGGCCAGGGCCCGCCCGAGGCGACACTCGGCGACGGCCGTGGCGAAGTGCCCGGGCGGAAGCGCGGCACCGAGGAGCTCCAGCGCCTCCCGCGAGACCGCCTCGGCTCCCACGTAGTCACCTCGGATCAGCCGGATCTCGCCGATCGTCAGTAGCGGGTACCCCGTCTGGAAGAAACCCGGCCCGCGTGTCTCCAGGAACATCTCGTACGCCTCGCGTGAGAGACCCTCGGCCTCGTCGTAGCGCCCTTGGTTCTTGACGGCCGTCGCCAGGTTTTGGAGTGACGAAGCGACCTCGAGGTGAACCTCGCCATACCGCTCGTACAATGCCTCGAGCAGCTCCCGGTAGACGCCTTCGGCTGCTGCTGCGTCGTAGATGACCAGCAGCAGGACCGCGTAGTTGTTCCGAGTGCTCATCGTCGTGGCGTGCGTGGGACCCAGCTCGGCGTCCATCGTAGCGAGACTCGACTCGTACAACGTGCGGGCTTCGGCGTACCGGGACGCTCCAGTGAGGGCTAGGGCGAATCGAGCTCCAGCGATCGCGGTTCGCGAATGCTCCGGGCCGAGCTCCCTGACCAGGATCTCGTAGCCTTCGCGGGCCCGATCCACGGCGTCGTCCCGATCCAGGGACGTCAAGTTCTCGGCCAGCTCCGCCAGCGCGCCCGCCAATCGACGTGGATCGATCGATCCCGCGTTGCGGTAGATCTCGATCGCGGCTTCGCGAAGGCGCACTGCCTGCTCGAGATTGCCGTCGTCGAAGTCGAACTGGGCCAATGCCTGGAGCGACACGCCCACGGCTAGGTCGTTCGGGCCGTACAGTCTTCTCGACAGATCCAATCTCCGCTCGAGCGTGGCCCGGCCGGAATCGGGATCCGGATGCAACTCCCCGACCAGGAGCAGCGTCTCGTGCACCTGGGGCGACTCTTCCCCGTAGAGCCGGCTCTCCAGCTCCAGGGCTTCGACCGCCAGCTCGTACGCCTGCGCCGGCTCGTCCAGGTCCTCCAGCACCGCGGCCATGGCACCGAACAGTTCGGCCCGCGCGGCGGGGCGTTCCGCCAGATCTCGACGCACGCGGTCCGTTCCGTCCTCGATGGCCTGCAGGATCGTCATGTCCCTGCGTCCCTCACCTAGTCCCACGTCGCCCGAATCCGGAGCGATGAAGAAGCTGACGAACGCCTGCTGGACGTCACGGGCCACGTTTCGCTCCTCCTCGAGCTCCTGACCGTGCCGGATCAGCGTGAACACGTACGCCCCGATCAGCAGTAGGCTCGTGGTCGTCACCGGCGCCACCCAGGCGTGCCGGCGCAGGAACTTACCGGTGCGGTACAGACGCGACTCCCTCCGAGCCGCGATGGGCCGGCCGTCCAGGTGTCGCTGTACGTCGTCCGCCATCTCGAGGGCCGCTGCGTAACGGCGCTCGGGCTCCTTCCGGAGCGCCTTCATGACGATCGTGTCCAGGTCGCCACGAAGACGCCGGCTCACGCGGGCCGGCGAGGCGCCCAGGTGTTCAGCGGCCCGAGCGGCGTCCAGGTGTCGTGCCGCATCGCTCGGGGGGGAAGGCTGGGTGCTCGTGATCGCCGATTCGAGGGTCGCCCCGGTGCCTGACACCCGGTAGGGGCGCTCCCCCGTAAGCAGACGGTACAGCAACACGCCGAGCTGATAGACGTCAGACGCCGTGGTGATGGGCTCTCCCCGCACCTGCTCCGGACTCGCGTACTCCGGCGTCAAAGGCCGGAAGCCGGTACGGGTGAGCTCCGTATCGCTCGGGTCGGCCTCGGGGTCGAGCAGCTTGGCGATGCCGAAGTCCAACAGCTTCACCTGCCCGTCGGCGGTCACCAGGATGTTGGACGGCTTGATGTCCCGGTGGACCACGAGACTGGCGTGGGCGTACTGGACCGCTCGGGCCACCTGGATGAACAGCCGCAGGCGTTCGTCGATCGAGCAGCGGTTCCGGGCGCAGAAGTCCGTGATCGGCACGCCGTCGACGTACTCCAGGGCCAGGTAGGGCAGGCCGCGCTCCGTGGTGCCGCCGTCGATCAGCCGGGCGATGTTGGGGTGCTCCAGCGACGAGAGGATCCGGCGCTCGGCCAGGAAACGTCGCACGAAGTCTTCCGTGTCGAGGCCGCGGCGCAGGAACTTGATCGCCACGCGCTGCTCGAAGTCCCCGTCCGCGCGCTCGGCCAGGTACACACCGGCCATCCCGCCTCGCCCGAGCTGGCGGACGATGCGGAAGGCGCCCACCCGCTCACCGGTCCGGTCCGGCGGCGCGTCGGCGGCTTGACCGCCGATGGCTTCGGCCAGGGCGTCCGGCGCGACCTGCTCGGCCGACGCCTCCAGGAACGAGCCAGAGCCCAGGTCCGCCGCTAGCAGCTCTCGGACCGCCTCGTGCAGCTCGGGGTCGTCCGAGCAGCGCTGGTCGAGGAATCCGCCCCACTGGCTCGAATCGAGATCCATCGCCTCCTGGAACAGGGCGTCGATCTCGTGCCAGCGGTCAGCGTTCGGCGGATCGTGCATGGCAGCCATACCTCTGGAGGATGCGGAGGTGCGGTGGGCCCGGCGGTCCAGGCACCCGCGGACTGGCGACCCCCTCGACCCGGGCCGTCGGACCCTCCTGCGCGCCTACCGGCTCATGACAGCGACTTGAACAGGTACGCCCGGGCCCGACGCCAATCCCGCTCCGTGGTGCGCAGGGACTGGCCGAGGGCGTCGGCGGTCTCTTGCATGCTGAGACCACCGAAGAACCGGCACTCGACGACCCGCTCGAGTCGCTCGTCCAGCTCGCCCAGCTTGGCCAGGGCCTCGTCCAGCTCGAGCAGCTCGACGGTTCGCGGCTCTGCCCCCTTCAGGTCGTCCATGAGCGGCAGCTGGATCGCGCCACCCCCCCGTTTCGCCGCCTTTCGCTCACGAGCGTGGTCGATCAGGAGGTTCCGGATCACCTTCGACGATACAGCGAAAAAATGCGCCCGGTCCCGCCACGTGGCCGTCGCGCGGTCGACGAGGTTCAGGTAGGCCTCGTGGACCACGCCCGTTGTGTTGAGCGTGTGGTCGGAGCGTTCGAGGGCCAGCCGATTGTGGGCGATGGCCCGGAGGTCGTCGTAGACGAGGGGGATCAGGCGGTCGAAGGCGTCCTGCTCCCCTTTCGAGCACGCCTGGAGCAACTCGGTGATCTCCTTCTGAGAGGAGGAGGGGGATTCCGGCATGTGCACCACGGGCCTCGCCACGGGGAGTCCCCGACCCGGCGGACGATCGGGTGGGACAAATCACACGGTTGCGGAGATTTGCAGAATCGAGGTCGGCCAGCGGCCCGTCAAGCCGCCCCGTTTGTCTTCCGGGGCGTTCCTCGGGGCGGGGTCAAGGGGCGGATCCATCTGGTCCGGTGTCTTCGCGAGCTGAGCCAGGATCCGTCACGGCACGCGAGCCGTTCGGCCGTATCCGCCATTTGATCGCCCGAGTCGCGCTGAAGAATTGTGGAGTCCGAGGTCGGCTGATGCACCCATGCCGCGGCACGCGAGGGAGCGATGGCCAGCCCAGGGCGCCTGCCCGTGATTCGTACCTGGCCCTACTATTCGAGGCTCGGCTTCGAGTCTCCTCGGGGCACGCGACCACAGGGGACTCTCCTTGATGGCCGATTCGATGCTAGATTATCGGCTCTGGGCGAGCCGGGTGCTTCGCTCGGGAGTATTGAACGGGCCGACAACGGCGCACGCCGCCTGGACGACAACCAGAACAGAGGTAGCGATGAGGGTCTTCACTCCGGGCGAGGTCGCCCACCACAACGGGAGCAAGTACCTGGGCGTGCTCGTGTCCGCCCGCTACGCCCGTGAGCTCAACCTGCTGCCCCGGGAGACGTTGCCCCTGGGGATGGAGAAGAAGCTCACCACCCGGGCTCTGGAGGCGCTGACCTCCGGTGAGATCGAGTTCCGCCTGGTGAAGCGTCGGCGGCGGGAAGAGTAGGGAGACGCCCCCGCGGCCCCGGACGACTGCCGTGACCCGGGCCTCGGCGGAGTGATGCGCGTTCTGACGCCCCGCCCCCCATGGCAGAGCCGGCGCATCGTGCTGGGCGTCTCGGGCGGAATCGCGGCATACAAGTCCGTCCAGCTGGCCCGGGACCTGACCCGACTGGGGGCCCATGTGGACGTGGTCATGACGGAAGCCGCCACGCGATTCGTGGGACCGCTCAGCTTCGAAGGCGTCACCGGCCGGAGGCCCCTCACGGACATGTGGTCGGCCGAAGGGGTGGCGCTCCACATCCGCCTCGGTCGAGACGCCGACCTCGTGTTGGTAGCCCCGGCAACGGCCGACCTCATGGCCCGGGCCGCGGAAGGCCGGGCCGACGATCTCTTGACCACGACCCTCCTGGCCACGCAGGCGCCGGTGCTGATGTGCCCGGCCATGAACCACCGCATGTACGCCCACCCCCAGACCCAGGCCAACCTCGAGCGGCTGCAGTCGCGTCTCGGCTATCACATCGCGGGGCCGGCCATCGGACCTCTGGCTGCCGGCGAGGAATCGGGCCCCGGCCGCATGCTGGAGCCCGGCGAGATCACGGAGCACGCGGGCCGTCTCCTCTCCGCGCCGCACTCGCGCCTCGAGGGTCTCCGGGTCTTGATCACCTCGGGTCCGACCCGGGAGCCGTTGGATCCCGTGCGGTACGTCGGGAATCGGTCGTCGGGCAAGACGGGACACGCCCTGTCCGCCGCTGCCTGGCGGCGAGGCGCCCACGTGACGCTGGTCACGGGTCCCGTGTCCACCGACCCGCCGCTCGGCGCCGAGGTCGTGGAGGTCGAGACGGCCGTGGAGATGATGGAGGCGGTAGAGGGCCACGTCGGGGATGCCGATGTGGTCGTCTTCGCGGCCGCCGTTGCCGACTACCGTCCTGCCGACCCCGCGGAGGAGAAGCTGAAGCGGTCGGCCGCGGGACCGGAGCTCACGCTTACGCTGACCGCCAACCCCGACGTCGCAGGGGACACCCGGCAGGCGCGCAAGCCCGGCGCCGTCGTGGTGGGCTTCGCCCTCGAGACCCAGGACCTGGTGGAAAACGCCAGGACCAAGCTCGAGGGCAAGGGCTTCGACCTGATCGTGGCCAACCCGGCCGACGAGACGGAGGCTGGCTTCGAGTCCGACACCAATCGCGTGACCCTGCTCTCGTCGGGCGGTGACCCGGAGCCCATGCCGGTCCAGACCAAGGAGGCCCTGGCGGAGGTGATCCTGGACCGCGTCGAATCCCTGCTGGCGGCGCGCTCGTGAGAGACCCGCGCGCGGCCGAGCTGGCGCGGCTGCTCCGGCAGCGGGAAGAGCTGGGGCAGAGCCCGGTGGTCTTCCCGGGATTGAGCCGGGACGAGGTGTTGGCGTTGGCCCGGGCCGCGGCGGCGGGGCGGCCGCTGGAGACGTCGCCACCCACGGGCCCCTCCGAGGCGGTCCCCGGGGCCCTCGAGGCCGCTGGCGCGGCCCATACCGGACCGAGCCCGAGCGCCGCGGGCGGCGACTACGAGGTACTTCGACAGTCGGCCCTCACCTGCACGAAGTGTGGCCTGGCCGAGACGCGCACGAACGTCGTCTTCTCCGACGGTAACCCCAGCGGCCGTCTGGTCGTGGTGGGGGAGGCGCCCGGCGCCAACGAGGACCGGACCGGGCTCCCCTTCGTCGGCCAGGCCGGCAAGCTCCTGGACCTTCTGCTGGCGTCGGTTGGTCTGTCACGGGCGGAATCGGTCTACATCTGCAACGTCCTCAAGTGCCGCCCTCCAGGTAACCGGAACCCGTTGCCCGAAGAGATCCAGCTCTGTTCGCCGTTCCTGCGGAGCCAGATCGCGTTGGTAGCGCCCGCGGCGATCCTCGCCGTGGGTACGTTCGCTGCCCAATTGCTCACCGGCGTGAGCCGGCCTCTGGGCAAGTTGAGGGGTGAGGTGTACAGTTACGAAGGCGTGCCGCTCGTGGTGTCCTACCATCCGGCCGCGCTCCTGCGAAACCCCGGGTGGACCCGTGCCACCTGGGACGACCTGCAACTCCTGAGGCAAGTGCTGGACGGCAGTTGACCCCCATCGACCCGCGATTCGCTCAACGATCCCGCCCGCCGGAGCACCCGCCGTGAACGTGCCTGAGCCACAGCTCGTGACGCCCGTCGCACCAGGCTACGACCGCACGCCGCCTTTCTCTCTGGAAGCCGAAGTGTCGGTCCTGGGCGCCATGCTCCTGGACCCCGACGCAGTGGCCCGGGTCGTCGAGGTCGTCAACGACTCCATGTTCTTCCGCGAGGCCAATCGACGCCTCTTCCGGTCCATGGTCAGGATCTTCGAGCGCGGCGACGTGATCGACGTCATCACGCTCAGTGAGGAGCTCAAGAAGACCGACGAGTTGGACAGCTCCGGTGGCATGCGGTACCTGGCGGAGCTGCTGGACGCCGTGCCCACCGCGGCCAACATCGAATACCACGCCAAGATCGTGCGGGAGAAGGCGCTGCTGCGGAGGCTCATCGACGCGGCGTCGTCCATCGTGCGCGACGCCTACGAGCAGGGCGAGCGTCCGGTGGAGCAGGTGCTGGACGAGGCCGAGCAGAAGGTCTTCCAGGTGGCCCAGAGCCACGCTCGGGAGGGCTTCGTGTGGATCAAGGAGATCCTGTGGCCCACCTTCGAGCACATCGAGCGCCTGCAGGGATCCGAGGGAGGCATCACGGGCGTGGCCACGGGCTTCAAGGACCTGGACCACATGACGACGGGTCTCCAAAGGGGTGATCTCGTCATCGTGGCTGCCCGACCTTCCATGGGAAAGACCTCCTGGGTACTCAACGTGGCGCAAACTGCGGCCATCGAGCACCAGGTACCGGTGGCGATATTCTCGCTGGAGATGTCGAAGGAGCAGCTCGTCCTCCGCTTCCTGTGCGCCGAGGGAAGGGTGGACGCGCAGAAGCTCCGACGGGGACGGCTCAGCCCCGAGGAGCATCAGCGGTTGGCTGCCGCCGCGGGCCACCTCAACACGGCGCCCCTGTGGATCGACGACTCCCCCGCCTCCACCGTGCTGGAGATGCGCGCCAAGGCCCGCCGGCTCAAGACCGAGTCGGACATCGGCATGGTCGTGGTGGACTACATGCAGCTCATGTCCGGATCCGGGCGAACCGACGGCCGCGTTCAGGAGGTGAGCGAGATCTCGCGTGGCCTCAAGGCGTTGGCGAGAGAGCTCGATGTCCCCGTCGTGGCTCTCAGCCAGTTGAGCCGGGCGCCCGAGCAGCGGACCGACCGTAGACCCCAGCTATCCGATCTCCGGGAGAGCGGCAGCATCGAGCAGGACGCCGACCTGGTCATGTTCCTGTACCGGCCGGAGTACTACTTCGGACCGGTGGACAGCGACGGAAACTCGATCGAGGGAAAGGCCGAGCTCATCATCGGCAAACAGCGGAACGGACCCACCGGCGTCGTCGACCTGTACTTTCACAAGGCCTACACCCGCTTCGACTCGGTGGCTCGGTCCTCCGGGTCCCCTGTGCCGGGCAACGGCGGCCCGACCGCCTTCGGCGGCGCGTGACGGACGAGCCGAAGACGACGGGCGCGGAGGGCGCCGACGGGGACGGAAGTGTGGGGTCGGTGCGGGCCGGCCTGCGGAGCACGAAGGCGGTCCCGGACCCAGGGCCGGGCGGCGCGCCCGTCGGCGTGGTCGTGCCGGCCGCCGGCGCGGGCCGGCGGATGGGGGGCGTGAAGAAGACCTTCCTGGAGCTGCGGGGCGTCCCCGTGCTGCTTCATGCTCTACGGCCCTTCCTGGCTCGTGGCGACGTCGTTTCCGTAGTCGTCGCACTGGCTCCCGAGGACGCGGCCGAGCCCCCGGACTGGCTTGCCGGGGCGGATCCTCGCCTCCACTTGGTGTCCGGGGGCGCGACCCGTAGCGAATCCGTGCGCGCGGGGCTGGCGGCGCTCCCGGCGAGCGTGGGTGTGGTCCTGATCCACGACGGCGCTCGCCCCCTCGTGACCGGCACCGTCATCGACCAGTGCGTCGCGGAGGCGCGAGGCGGACGGGGGGCCGTGGCGGGCTTCCCGGCCGTGGATACCATGAAGGAGGTGGACGACCGGCACTGCATCGTGCGCACGCCCGACCGCTCTCGCCTGTGGCACGCACAGACGCCGCAGGCGTTCCCTCGGTGGATGGCCGACGAGGCGTACGCCCTCCAAGCTGGGGACCTGGCCACCGACGACGCCTCTCTCGTGGAGGGAGCGGGCCATCCGGTGATCATGGTCGAGGCAGGTCCATGGAACCTGAAAGTTACGCGCCCAGAGGATGTTGCCATCGCTGATCTCATCCTTGACCGGAGGACCGGGTGACGGGGCCCGAGCGGATTCGGGCGAGCCACGGGGCGCTGGAGCAGGACGCCTTGGAGCGCGTGATCGGTCACCTGGAACGCGGTGGCCTGCTGGCCTATCCCACGGAGACGGTATACGGGTTCGGGTGCGTACCCGATCCACTGCCGCTCGCCCGGCTCGAAGTGCTGAAGCCGCGGACAGCCGGTGGGGCCTTCCTTCTGCTGATTCCCTCGGCCCAATCGGTCTCCGAGCTGGCGTGGCCGGAGGCGGCGATCCGATTGGCCAGCGCGTTCTGGCCAGGCCCGCTAACGCTGGTTCTGGGCGATCCCGACCGGTGCTATGCACCGCCGGTCAGAGCGCCGACGGGTACCGTCGCCGTACGCGTTTCGCCCCACCCGATCGTACAGTCCATCGTGACGGCGCTGGGGCGCCCCCTCACCTCCACGAGCGCCAATCCGCCGGGCGGGGTCCCGGCCAGGACGGGAGAGGCAGCGCTGGAAGCGGCGGTGGCCGGAGGGGCCGGTGAGGACGTGTGGGTTCTCGACGCCGGGGAGCTACCCCCGGCGCTCCCCTCCACCCTGGTCGACGTCTCGGGCTCGGAGCCGCGCATCCTCCGCGCTGGAGCCGTAGGCCCGCGCCAAATACGGGAGGTCTTGCCGGAGATTCATGAACCGACCAGCTGATGCCAACCCGGAGACCGAGCGGTTCCGCGTGTTGTTCGTCTGCACGGGAAATACGTGCCGGAGCCCCATGGCGGAGGCGACCATGTACGCTCAGTTGGCGGAGCTGGGCTGGCGCCACGTAGAAGTCCGGTCGGCCGGTACGGGTGCCTGGCCCGGCTCCCCGGCCAGTGGGGGGGCTCTTCGGACGGCGGCCAGCTTCGGTCTGGATCTCTCCGGCCACCGCAGCGCACGTCTCTCGGCCGATCTCGTCGGTTGGGCGGACCTGATCCTGACCATGTCGTGGTCCCATGCCGAAGCGGCCTCGTCACTCGGCGGGGCGGAAAGAACGGCGCTGCTCACGGCGTTCGCCGAGGGTGGGACTGGAACCGCCGGGCCGGGGATTCCCGACCCCTTTGGTGGAGAAGACCACAGATACCAGGAGACGTTCCTGGTCATCCGTGGGCTGGTCGAGAAGGTTCTGAGGCGCTTGGAACCCATCCTGGCTCCCTGATGGCCCGCATCGGGGCCTCCACCCGCCTGCTGGCGCTACTCGGCGACCCGGTCGCCCACTCCCTTTCGCCCGCCATTCAGAACGCCGGGATCGAGGCGCTGGGCCTCGACGGCGTCTACGTGGTGCTGCGCTGCGGTTCAACGGAGGTCGCCGGTCTCATGCGGGCGATCGCCGGGGCAGGGGGAGGCGGAAACGTGACCTTGCCACACAAGGAGTTGGCCGCGAAGAGCCTCGATGTTGTGCTGCCGGCCGCTCAGCGCACAGGCGCCTGCAACACCTTCTGGTGGACCGACGAGGCACTGCACGGAGACAACACCGACGTAGAAGGCGTGCGTGGAGCCGTGGAGACGCTCTGCGGTACGGTCCGGGATGGCCGTGTGCTGCTCCTGGGTGCGGGCGGCGCAGCGCGGGCGGCCGCGTGGGCGCTGTTGACCGACGGCGTGGGCGAGCTGCTGGTGCTCAACAGGACCGTCGAGCGCGCCCGTGCTCTGGTCGAACGCATGGGGGATTCCAGGGTGCGCGTGCTACCCGGTGCCTCCGCCGCCGCTGGAGAGCCCTTCGACCTGGTGGTCAATGCCACCAGCCTGGGGCTCCGCCCCGATGACGCTCCGCCGGTCGAGCTGGACGACCTCGGCGCCATTCAAGCGGTCTTGGATCTGGTCTACACGCCTTCAGGAGACACCGGGTTGGTGGAGTCGGCGCGCGTCCGCGGCATTCCGAGCGCGGACGGCCGAGAGATGCTGCTTCGCCAGGGGGCGGCGAGCTTCGCTCGCTGGTGGGGCGTGTCCGCGCCCCTGCAGGCCATGAGAACGGCCCTCGACCAAACACGGGGGGGCGCCAGGTGAGCCAGGAGCGGGGCTCCCTCATCCGAGGGGCCCGGCGACTCCTGGACTTTCTACTACCCGCCGCCTGTCTGGGGTGTGGTGGCCGATTGCCCCTCGACGCGTCATCAGCGCTCGTGTGCGGGCCCTGCCTGACACGCCTCGCTCCACCATCCTCACCCCTCTGCAAGCGGTGCGGCTTCCCCCTGGGCACGGGCGCACCCGCGGCCGAGTCCTGTCTCGAGTGTAGCTCGTGGCCGGCCATATTGCGGGGTGCTCGATCCGCCTATGTTCTGAGCTCGCCGGCCGACGCCCTGGTCCACGCTCTCAAGTACGGAGGCTGGGGGGAGTTGGCCGGTCTCATGGGTAGGCGCATGGCGCGATCCATCCCAGCTGCCTGGACCGAGAAAAGGCCCCTCGTAGTTCCCGTTCCCACCACCCGGGCAAGGGAGCACCGCCGCGGGTACAACCAGGCTGAGCTGCTCGCCCGAGTCGTTGCGGGCGCCATGGATTTGCCACTGGCCCACGTGCTCCTCCGAGAGCGGGGCGGCGCCACCCAGGTCGCCTTGCACCCGGCTCAACGCAGAGCTAACGTCGAGCACGCTTTTCACGCCCGTCCGGGCGCCCTCGAGCTCCTGGCCGGCGCGCGGATCCTTCTGGTGGACGATGTGCTCACCACCGGCGCGACTGTGGCGGCGGCGGCGCGAGCCTTGCGAGAGGCCGCCGTGGTCGAGGTGGGACTCGTCACTTTCGCCCGGGCGCTGCCCTTCGACACGACCGCCGGCTGAACCGAAGCCGAGCAATACCAGGACAACAAGGAGAGAGGTGCATATGCCAATCAGGGTCGCCATCAACGGCTTCGGCCGCATCGGCCGAAACGTCCTCCGCTCCGCCATCCAGGGTGGTACCGAAGGCCTGGATTTCGTGGCGGTCAACGACCTGACGGACAGCGGGACGCTCGCCCACCTGCTTCGCTACGACTCCGTGCATGGGGCCTACCCGGGCGAGGTCGCCGTAACCGAGAGCGGACTGGTCGTGGACGGGGACGAGATCCGTGTGTTCAGTGAGCGGGACCCGGCAGCGTTGCCCTGGGGAGACCTGGGCATCGACGTCGTCGTGGAGTCGACGGGGATCTTTCGGGATCGGGAGCGGGCCTCGAAACACCTCGACGCCGGCGCGAAGAAGGTCATCATCAGCGCCCCCGCCAAGGACGAGGACATCACGGTGGTTCTGGGCGTAAACCATGATAGGTACGATCCCGAGAGCCACCACATCATCTCCAACGCCAGCTGCACGACCAACTGTCTGGCGCCGGTGGCGAAGGTGCTGATGGACTCTTTCGGCTTCGTTCGTGGCTTGATGACGACCGTTCATTCGTACACCAATGACCAGGCGATCCTGGACATCCCCCACAAGGACCTCCGGCGTGCCCGGGCGGCCGCGGTCTCGATCATCCCCACCACCACCGGCGCCGCACGCGCGACGGCGCTGGTGATTCCGGAGCTGAAGGGCAAGCTCGACGGGATGGCGATGCGCGTTCCCACACCGGACGTCTCCGTCGTGGACCTCGTGGCAGAGGTGGAACAGGACGTCAGCGCAGAGATGGTGAACGCCGCGTTTCGGGAGGCGGCGTCAGGCGGGCTGTCGGGGGTGCTGGCCGTCAGCGACGAGCCCCTCGTGTCGGTGGACTACACGGGCCACTCGGCGTCGTCCATCGTGGACGCGCTCAGCACCTCGGTGCTGGAAGGCCGCATGGTCAAGGTGCTGTCCTGGTATGACAACGAATGGGGGTACTCGACCCGGGTGGTGGACCTCGTCCGGTATGTGGGCGAGCGGCTTGCCGTGTCGGTATGACCTGAGAATCAGGGCGGTGCCAGTGCGTGGAGGGACGCACGGTGCCGCCGCGACGGGGAAGGAAGGACCGGATGGCTGGATTGTCGGATTCGCCCTCATCGCAGCGGCGCCGAGGGGGGCAGGGAGCGGGCGAGTGGGCGGGCCGGCCGTCGAGGGACTCGACGCCTCGGGGCGCGGAACAGTCGGGAAGCGGCGAGGTGTGGAGCCGTTACCACTGCCCGGTATGTGGCCACCAGGACGGTGTCACGCTCCGCGGGCCGATCACCCACATCCAGTGCAGCCACTGCGACACGCCGCTGGAGGTGCATCTGCGCACGCCGACCTCGGAGACCGCATCGGTGCGCGTCGAGGTCGACACCCGGGAAAACTGAGCCGATCGGTCCCCAGCCGGGTCGTGCAACAGCCCCCCTCGTCCGGAACCGGGCAGGGGGGCGTCGCGATTAGGAATGGATCGTGTAATCGGGACAGGGGAGGGGGCGTATAGGGTGGCGATGCGAGACCGATCGCAGGCTGTGGAGCGACCGCAGGTTGCGGAACGCAAGGGTCCGTCCCGGGCTCCTTCGGGCCCGGGCCTTCCGGGCGCCTTTGAGGACTGGTACGACCAGCACCGGTCCACCGTGTACCGGTACGTCCGTTTTCGGGTGGCCACTCGGGAAGTCGCGGAGGACGTGACGTCCGAAGTCTTCCTCAAGGCACTGCGCTCTTTCGAGCGCTACGATCCGACGCGGGCATCCCCCCGCACATGGCTGCTCCGCATCGCGCGGAACGCGGTGACGGATCACTTGAGGTCCCTTCGGAGACGTGGCTCACTCCACGTATCCTTGGATCGGGTACCGGACCTCGTGTCCGACACCCCGTCCCAGGAGGAGCGAGTGCTCCGGCAGGAACGGATTCAGGCCCTGCTGAACGCGAATCAGACCCTGCGACCGGCTGACCAGGAGATCCTGAGCCTCAGGTACGGAGCCGGGTTGAGCAACAGCGAGATCGCCGAGTCCCTGGGGATCAGCCACAACGCGGTGGCGGTACGGGTGCACCGCGCGTTGAAACGACTGAAGACCGCCGTCGAGGCCGAAGGTGCCGAGGCATAGAAGAAGATACCGATGATTGATCGACCCGAACCGCCTGTAGACACGGGGCTGCCCCCGGATCTGGCCGAGCTCGACCGCGAGCTCGCCGGTATCCGGATCGAGGAGCGCGCTTCGTTCGGGGTGGAGCTCGCGTCCGAGCTCGTCGCCGAGCGGGCCCGGCTCGAGGCGCGTCGACCCGGCGGAGGGGCTACGCGTAGGCTCGTTGCCGCGGGGCTCGCGGCGCTCCTCCTGGGTACCTTGGCCGTGCCCCCGGCCAGGGGCGCGCTCACTCGCTTTCTCACCCGGGTTCAGGTGGAGGCCACCGAGGCCCTACGACTCTCTCCGGACGCGCTGCCGGTACCCGAGATCGAGATGGAGGAGCCGGTGCTCGGTTCCCCCGAGCGCTTCTCCGACACGAACGCCGTCGTGCAGCCTCCTCCGCGCCTGGTACGCCTCGGCGTGGAGCCCGGCGCTTCCACCGCGGCGGCCATCACGTTTCCCGAGCTGCAGAATCGAGCCAGGGTCGAGGAGTTGGTAGAGAGCCTTTACCCAGCTGAGTTGCAGGCCGACGGAATCGGTGGTGTAGTCCGGCTGCTCCTGTGGGTCGACTCGGCAGGTCGAGTGGAGGAGACGCGCATCGGCGACTCCTCCGGTGTCGCCGCCCTGGACCGGGCAGCCGTCGCTACCGCTCCCTATCTGGAGTTCGAGCCCGCCCGCCGATTCGGCCGGCCGGTCGGCAGCTGGCTCCAGTTCGACGTACGCTTCGAGGCCTCCTTGCCCGGCGACGATGCCCGCTTGCCTGCCGTGACGCCGGTGGACCAGCCAGCGGCTCCCAGCGTTCGGGAGTTGGACGTCATCCCAGAGTGGTTGACGGCCGGAGCGAGTGGAGCGGCGCTGGCGGAGGAGATGGCCCAGGTGGATCTCTTGAGGGAGGCCATGGGCGACGACCGAGCCGTGGAGGAACGCTGGGGCTCGCTGGAAGGCTTGCTCAGCGGGGAGGCGCCCGAGTCGGAGATGCCGCTGACATGGCGCCATGAGGCGGCAGAAGCTCTCGACGACGCCATCCGCCGGGATCCCGACAATCCGGCGCCCTTCCTGGCCCTGGGCAGAATCCGCCGCCGGCAAGGCCTCCGAGTCGACGCCCGCCGTCTCTTCGAGCGCGGTATCGACAGAGCAGAGAACAGTGGCGTGCCGGTGCCGCCCAGCGTGGTGGCCGACCTGTATTTCGAGCACGGTCAGATCCTCGCCGAGGAGTGGCTTCCCTGGATGAATCTGGGGCAGATCCATCGCATGGCGGTGGGTGCGGGCCGATGCGAGAAGGCGTCAGCGAGTGAGCCGGGAGGGACCTATGCGAGCGCCGGCGTGCTGATCGCTTGGAACTACCTATGTCCGTCCCAGTTCGACGCCCTCCTGCAGGATCGTCTGGAGGATCTCGAGGCACTCAAACACGCGGTCAGGGATGAGATGATCCGCTCATACCTGGCGGCCGTGGAGCTCAATCCAGGCCACCTGGAGGCGAACGTAGAGCTTCTGCTGGACATGGTCGACGTCGGCGCCTTCGAGGAGGCGCTGGACGGTGCCCAGCGCTTTGCTCTGGCATCCGGCGGCGATCCCAACGCGCTGCTCCTCACCGGCCTGGCGCTCCATCGCCTCGGGCGGTCCGGTGAAGCGGAGACCCAATTCAGCTTGGCGCTCCAGCGGCTGTCCGGCGAAGAGGTAGGGGCGCTCCGTGACATTGCGCCGCTCCTCGGGCGAGCCGGTCGGGGAGCGTCGGGCCCCATGGCCGCCGTGGGTCGTGCGGAGATGGAGCGGCGGTTCTGGGCGCCGCTGGATCCACTTCTCGCTACGCCCGTGAACGAGCGAGAGATCGAGCACCTGGCTCGGGCCACCTACGCCTACCTCCGCCTCGGCGGCCCTGCGACGGACGCGGGACGGGTGTTCATTCGCTACGGACGACCCGATCGGATCCGGACGTTCCGAAACGGAGCGGGCCTGCGCACCGTGTTCTGGGATTATGGACCCGGTCCGGACGTCACCTTCCTACGGCCGGCGGCTTCGTGGAGCCTCGAGCTCACGCCCGAGGGCCGCGCCTACGTCGAAGAGCTGATGGACGTCTTCCCTCACCGGTACGACACCGGAAGAGGTCGGACGCTGCCCGTCGTGAGTCAGCTGGCTCGATTCCGTGACGACGAGCGTGGGTCCGTCGAGGTCGAGCTCCATGCCCGGATCCCGGGTGAGCTCGCTACTGGCGCTCGAGACAGCCTCGAGATTGGCCTGTACCTGACCGGGCCTGCCGGAGAACGGTGGGTCGTCACGCGTCGTCGCCTGCCGGCGGAGCCCGCGGCGATCCATCTGTCGGCTGTCCCCACTGCGACGTCGGATCGGTTGGTCCTCGAGGTGTTCCATCCGAAATCGAACCGGGCGGCGCGGCTGGAGATGCCGGTCTCGCGCGACGTTGACGCCGCCGGGACCCCCGCGATCTCGGATCTCTTGCTCGTCGAGCCCGTGTCCCCCTTCTCACCGGCCGACGCGAGTCGCTCTTCCTCCATGATCGAGGCGACGACGAGCCCCGATATCTCCCAGGGAGAGTTGGGTGGCATCGTTTTCGAGCTTTACGGCCTGACCAACGACGAGGCCACCTACCGTCTCTCGGCCGAGGCCGAGAGCCTGGAGTCCGGGACGCTGCAGACCGTTCCCCTGAAGCCCGCCGGCGAGCTCGAGTTCCGCGAGGAGTGGCGGCGCGTGCGCCGAAACGGCGCTGTCATGTCGGAGTACGCCACCGCGGATCTCTCGGGCCTCGACCGAGGATCCTACCTTCTCCGGGTCAGGGCCGCTCTCGGTGGCGCCGGGGTGCTCCTGGAGACGTCGAGAGCGATCGACGTCCGCTGAGGCAGTCCCGGCACGGGGGCGTTCATTGTGGCCCCGCGGAGGCCTCCGTATTATGCGCCCCGCCATGAGCACGCCTTCCGCCTGAAGCAAGGCTGGCGGCACCGTGTCTTCCCCAAGAGCGCACAGACCCGTTTCCAACGAATGAGCAAGAAGACCCTCGCGGATCTCTCGCCTCAGGAGCTCTCCGGCCGCACGGCCCTCGTACGTGTCGACTACAACGTCCCCCTCGATCCCGAGGGGCGCGTCGCGGACGACACGCGGATTCGTGCGACGCTCCCCACGGTCCGATACCTGACCGAGGCCGGGGCGCGCGTCGTCCTGCTCGCGCACCTCGGGCGGCCAAAGGGAAAACCGGATCCGTCTCTCTCGCTCCGGCCCACCGCACAGCGGCTCGGCGAGCTCGTGGGCCAGCCGGTCGGCTTTTCACACGAGACCGTTGGGGAAGGGGCGCGGCGGCACATCGCCGATACGCCCCCGGGGGGGATCCTGATCCTGGAGAACACGCGCTTCCTCCCCGGCGAGACGGACAATGACCCGGCATTGGCCGAAGCCATGGGCGCGCTGGGACACGTCTACGTCAACGATGCCTTCGGCGCCGCCCACCGCGCCCACGCCTCCACCGCTGGCGTCGCGGCGGTCGTTCGCGCGGGCGGAGGCGTGGCCGTCGCCGGGTTGCTCATGGAGCGGGAGCTCCGGTTCTTGGGGCAGGCGTTGGCGGACCCCGAGCGCCCCTTCGTCGCGGTGATCGGTGGAGCCAAGATTTCGGGCAAGATCGACGTGATCGAGGCGCTCATCCCCCGGGTGGACCGCCTCCTCATCGGCGGCGCCATGGCCAACACCTTCTTCCTGGCCATGGGTCTCGAAGTGGGCGACTCCCTCGTCGAGCCCGACCGCGTGACCCTGGCGGGAGACGTGCTTCGGGATGGAGGCGAGCGGATCCTCCTCCCCGTCGATTGCGTCGTGGCCCATCACATCGCGGACGACGCCGAGACGCGGGTGGTCGAGCGCACGGCGGTGGGCCGGGATGACCGAATCGCGGACATCGGTCCCGCCACCCGCGAGCTGTACGCCGAGGCGGTTCGGGGGGCTGCCACCGTCCTGTGGAACGGCCCCATGGGGGTGTTCGAGATGCCGCCCTTCAGCGAAGGCACCATGGTCGTGGCCCGAGCGGCGGCAGAGGCTACCGACAACGGCGCGACGACGATCCTGGGCGGAGGCGATTCGGCGGCCGCGGCCGAAGCCGCTGGCGTGACGGATCGGCTGAGCCATGTATCCACCGGAGGCGGTGCCAGCCTCGAGTTCCTGGCCGGAGCGCTGCTGCCGGGCGTCGAAGCCCTCTCGGATTCTGGAGGAACCCCATGAGACCGGTGATCGCTGGCAACTGGAAGATGCACAAGGGGCCGACGGAAACCCGTTCGTTCTTCGAGAGCTTCGCGCCTCACGCCGCCCCGGACGACGTCACCATCCTGTTCTTCCCCCCGGCGGCCTCCCTCAGCGCGGCCGCGGACTGTCTGGCCGGCCGCCCCGGAATGGGGCTTGGTGTACAGAACATCCACTGGGAGGAGAAGGGGGCCTTCACGGGAGAGACGTCCGCGACCATGGCCGCCGACGCCGGCGCCACGCACGTGCTGGTGGGCCACTCCGAGCGCCGCCACGTGTTTGGCGAGACCAACGAGGACACGGCCCGCAAGATCCAGCGCGCGCTGGACACGGGGCTGGTCCCCGTCCTTTGCGTGGGCGAAACGCTCGCCGAGCGACGGGAGGGACGCCTGGAAGAGGTGATCCTCAGCCAGCTCGAAGCTGGTGTGGCGCCGGTGGCCAGCTCTGCGGAGGCGCCTCTCCTGGTGGCCTACGAGCCCGTCTGGGCCATCGGCACTGGCGAAACGGCCACGCCCGGCGATGCGTCCCACGCGCACGGGCTCCTCGTGGCCCGGCTCGCAGAGCTCCTGGGCCCCCTCCGCGGTGGCGAGGTCCCCGTCCTCTATGGGGGCAGCGTGAAGCCCGACAATGCCGCCGAGCTCCTGTCCGCGCCCGGAGTGAACGGGGTACTCGTCGGTGGCGCGAGCCTCGATCCAGAGTCGTTCGCGCGGATCGTGGAGGCTGTCTGAGAAGCTCCGGGCGGGTTGACACGGACCCAGCGCGAGATGACGTTTATCCGCTGTCATTCCAACGCTCGAAGAGCTGGCTATGTACGGATTCTTGCTGACCCTGCTCGTCCTCGACGGACTCTTCCTGATGACCGTCGTGCTGCTCCAGTCCGGAAAGGGCGGTGGCCTCGCCGCGCTGGGCGGAGGCGCAGCCGCCACCGATGGCATCCTGGGCGGGCGTCAGGCTACGACGGTGCTCACCCGGGCGACCTGGGTCTCCGGGACTGTCTTCATGGTTCTCGCGCTGGTCCTCTCCATCCTCTCGTCCCGAAGCGCCCAGCCGGAGTCGATTCTCCGCGTGGACACGCCGGCTCCCGCCACCGCGCCCGAGCCCGTGCTGCCTGGGCTCGAGGGGGTTGGGGAAGGGGAACCGATCCCGCCTCCCGGTGAGAGCAACGACGGCAACTAGTGTGGCACCGCACTAGACTCGCGTCCCCGTGAGCCAAGAGGCGCTGGTCTCGGACCTGACGACGGGCGACCTTCTGAAGCTCTTCTACGGCATGGTGTTGGCTCGAGCCGCCGAAGAGCGCCTCGAGGTCCTTTTCAAGCAAGGATTGGTCGGCGGGGGCGTCTACCGCAGCCTCGGTCAGGAGGCAGGATGCGTTGGGGCCGCGTACGCGCTGCGACGGCGCACGGACGGCACCGGCGACGTGCTGGGCCAGACCGTCCGGGCTACCGGGGCGGTCTTCCTGTTCCACGGCACGCCCCTCGAGTATTTCCGCCAATACCTGGCCCGGGGCACCAGCCCCACCCGAGGGAAAGAGGCCAACGTCCATTGGACGGACTTCCAACGCGGCCTACTCGGTCCGGTCTCTCCTCTCGGAACGATGGTGGAGATCATGGCTGGGATCACCCTCTCCTTCCGCCTGCGCGGCGAGGACAGGGTCGGCATGGTCTTCTACGGCGACGGTGCGTCGTCGACCGGTGCCTGGCATGAGGGTCTGAACTTCGCTGCCGCCCAACGCTGTCCCATGATCCTCATGGTCGAGGCCAATCAGTGGGCCTTCTCGACCCCGACGAGGAAGCAGACGCGACTCGAGAGCTTTGCCGAGAAGGCCCCCGGATACGGGATTGCCGCCGAATCGGTGGACGGCACGGACGTCATAGCGGTCTACGAGGCCGTGGGGCGGGCCGCGGCTCGTGCCCGGTCGGGCGAGGGGACGACCCTCGTCGAGCTACGCTACTTCCGGCGCAGGGGGCACGCGCAGCACGACCCGCAGGACTACGTCCCGCCGGAGGAGATCCGGGCGTGGGAAGGGCGGGACCCGATCATGCAGTTTCACAAGCGACTCCTCGACGAGGGATGGGCCCGGAGCGGACAGCTCGACGGTCTGGCCGAGCGGGCGATCGACGTGGCTCGCGAAGCAGCGAACCAAGCTGTCGAGGAACCCCTGCCGGACGGCGTCACGGCCCTCGAGCAGGTCTACACCGATCTCTCCATTCCCCCGCCGTGGACGCGACAACCGCCGGTGTCGGCGGACCCGTAGCGTTCGCAGCTCCAACGGAGGAGCGTTGTCCGATTTGAGCCCGGAACACCTGACCAAGACACGGCGGCGCGAGGAAGTCACGCTGCTGGAAGCCATCAGCGAAGCCCTTTTCGAGGAGATGGAGCGTGACGAGCGCGTATTCCTCATGGGCGAGGACATCGGCGCGTACGGGGGGGCCTTCAAGGTGACGCGTGGATTCCTGGACCACTTCGGCGCGAGACGGGTCATCGACACGCCGATTTCGGAGGGCGGTTTCACGGGCGCGGCGGCGGGTGCGGCTCACATGGGCCTGCGTCCCGTCGTGGAGATGCAGTTCATGGACTTCATCTCGCCTGCCTACGACGTCCTGACCAACTACATCGCTACGTCGCTCTATCGGGGCAGCGGGCCCATGCCGCTCGTGGTTCGGGGCCCCGTGGGCGGGGGCAATCGAGGCGGCCCGTTCCACTCCCAGAACGTGGAGATGGCCTTCTTCCATACCCCGGGACTGAAGATCGTCTATCCAAGCACGGCCCGTGACGCCAAGGGGCTGCTGAAAGCAGCGATCCGGGATGACAACCCCATCATCTTCGAGGAACACAAGGGGCTCTACCGTGCTCCTTTCCTCCGCGAGGTGTTGCCCGACGAGGACTACGTGATCCCACTGGGCAAGGCGCGGACGGTCCGGGATGGAAATGACCTTACGGTAATTACATACGGCATGATGGTTCATCGGTCGCTTGAAGCGGCGACCACCCTCGCTCGGGACGACGGCGTGGAGCTGGAGGTCATCGATCTCCGGACGCTCCTGCCCATGGACGACGATGCCGTGGTGGACAGCGTGAAACGGACGGGTAAGCTCCTGGTGGTCCACGAGGACACCCGGACCGGAGGGATTGCGGGTGAGATCGCCATGCGGGTCAACGAGAAGGCGTTCGAGTGGCTCGACGGACCCATCCTCCGGGTGACGTCCATCGATGCGCCCGTACCGTATTCCGGCTCGTTGGAGGACTACTTCCTGCCTGGGGTCGACGACATCGTGACAGCGGCCCGGTACCTTGCGGCGTATTGAGCTTTATCTAAACTGAGTGGGCTGTCGGTGGGCCGTGCGCCTGTGCCTCGGCAACCGGCTCAGGCGTGCCGCCGACGGCGACGATTCTCTACTGGAACAAGACTGGAGTTACGAGCGTGGCTCGGATCGAAGTCCCGATGCCCCAGATGGGTGAGTCCATCGCCGAGGGCACCGTTTCGAAGTGGTTGAAGCAGGTCGGAGACGCCGTCGATCGCGACGAGCCCATCCTCGAGATCTCCACCGACAAGGTGGATGCGGAGATCCCCTCCCCGTCGGCTGGGGTCCTGGTGGAAATCGTTGTCGCCGAGGGCGAGACGGTGGAAGTCGGCACTGTGGTGGCGTACGTGGACAACGAGGCCGTCGCAGGCGCCGTCGCGGAGACGCCTCCGCCCGCTGCCGCGCCACCGGCCGCTGAGGCCCCCGTTTCCGACGAGGCGCCGCCCCCCGCGCCGGAGCCACCGGCCTCGGTGGCATCCACACCCGGAGCGCCGGCTCCGACCGCCGGCGACGCCCCGGTGGCGGCAGCCCACCCAGCCGGCGCCCCGGCCCCCGCAGCCGGAGCCCCGGCCCCCGCAGCGGCGAGCGCCCCGGCCGCCGACGAGGTCGACACCGCCGAGCAGCGCCTTCGCACGCGGTCGACCCCCGTGGTCCGGCGGATCGCGGAGGAGCACGGCGTGGCCCTCACGGCCGTCGAGGGTACCGGTCACGCCGGCCGAGTGACCAAGCAGGACATCCTGGACTACATCGAGAGCGGGGCCGCCCAGGCCCAGCCCCCCGCGGCCGACGTGGCCCCGGGTACGCAAGCCGCGGCCCCGGAGGTCAGCCAGCCCGTTCCTGCGGCGCCCAAACCGCCCGCCCCGGCCGCCGCGGCGACCGCGCCGCCGTCGGAGTTCTGGAAGGTCTTCTACGGGCAGGTGCAGCACCCGGAGTTCCCGGTGCGCGAGAGCGATACGGTGGAAACGATGGACAAGATCCGTCGGCTCACCGCGGAGCACATGGTGGTGGCCAAACGCGTGGCGCCCCACGTCCACTCCTTCATCGAGATCGACTTCTCGCGCATCGACCAGATCCGCAGGGAGAACAAAGCCCGGTGGGCGGAGCAGGGGGCGCGCGTGAGCTTCACCGCGTTCGTGGCGTGGGCCTGCTCCCGGGCGCTGCGCGAGTTCCCGATGGTGAACGCCACGATCTCTGGAAACAACATGATCTACCGCGGCAACGTGAACCTCGGTATGGCGGTAGACCTCAATCCTGGCCTCATCGTTCCGGTCATTCACGACGCGGACGATCTGAGCCTCGTAGGCGTGGGGAAGAAGATCATCGATCTGGCCGAGCGGGCACGCAGCCGCAAGCTGAGCCCCGCCGAGATCCAGGGTGCCACCTTCTCGATCACCAACCCCGGCGTGCTGGGCACCCTGGTGGGTCTTCCCGTGATCCCCAAGGGAACCGCCGCCATCCTGGGCACCGGAGCCATCGAGAAGCGCGTGGTCGTGCTCGAGGATCCCCTCACCGGGGCAGATTCAATCTCGATCCGCAAGCGGGCCCTGTTCTCTCTGGGTTACGATCACCGTATCGTGGATGGAGCGGACGCCGCGCGCTTCCTTTCGCGGCTCAAGGAGATGCTCGAGGACTTCCCCGAGGATGCCTAGGGGTTTCGGCCAGACCCGCGGCCGCAAGCTCGACGGGTCGGAGCCCACGGCTCCGGCCCGCTTCTCGTAGAGGCATCCGGCGCGGTTCCGGCCAACCGCACTTGTGCGGCCCTCAACCGCCTCGTCGATCACGCTCGGCCGGCTGGCGCGTCACGCCTTCACGGTCGGAGCGATCGGGGCCAGGCCGACTCCCGGCGCCCCGAGCCGCCGGCCTCCCTGATTCGACCGCCGGAGTGTTGCCCAGCCAACAAAAGCCGTGGAAGATGATAGGTCGAGGCCTCACCGGGTCTCGTGTGGGTTTTCGAAATCATCTCCATTCCATCCCATTGTGGGAGGACGCGTTCGTCGGGCAAAACGATCTGTTTACACGGAAAGCGTGGGCAGGCGGGAGGCTCGGCACGCGAGACCGTAACAATCTATTCCGTAACCGGTTACGGCATTACTCCCGAAACCGGAGGGGGCCTCGAAACAAATCCTTGACCTGATGACCCCCCCGCGTGCATTGTGGTCGTGCGTCTTCGATGCGGCACGTTGAAACGATGGCGATGGTCATCCAGAGACGATTCGGAGACGCGACCGCCGAGCAGGACGCTGCGTCGGTGGGAGCGAGCCGGGAGCTTGGAGCCTGGTGAGCCTTCGGAGAGGTCGCTGTACTCCGAAGAAGTCCCTGGAGCTCAGGGGCGGCCCGAGTCGCAGACCGCGCGACACAAGGGAAGAAGTGGCTCGACGCCGACTGTCTGCACGTAGACGGAATCCAAGGTGCGGATCGAGCGACGGCAGCGAAAACTGGATCCCCCGGCAATGGCGTGCCATGCCGGGGGGTTCGTTTTTTTGGGGACGTCCATCGGAGAAGCCACCCCTGGGGGGCGCCTCGCGTGGAGTCCTCTCACCGTCGGCGGAGCTCCTGAGGTCGATGCCGAGCGTGCCGATTCAGATCGTCTCGGGGGACTCGAATTCGAAGTAGTCCAGGTACTGTCCCTTTGTCTCCCGCTCTCGCTCCAGCCAATCCTCGAACCCCGAGGGCTGCAGTCCCGCGGAGCCACTGAGCTCTTTCGCGGCTCGCACCGCGAGTTCGTTGGCGTATTCGTTCTTCGGATGGCCAGCGTGACCGCGGACCCAGCGCCACTCCACCGAGTGTCGATTCGCCACGCGATCCAACGTCTGCCACAGCTCGAGGTTCTCGATCCGGCCGCCCTTCCGTCGCCAGCCTCGTCGCTTCCAGCCGGGAACCCACTCCCGCATGCCCTTCACCAGGTATTGGCTGTCGGAGACGAAGATCACCCTGCAGGCTCTCTTCAGCGCCCCCAGGGACTCAATGGCGCTTCGGATCGCCATCCGGTTGTTGGTGGTGTCAGGATCCGAAACCCATATGTCTCGGCGCTCCCACGCCCCGTCCGCCCAGTACTCCACCAGTCCCGCGGCTCCCCCGGGATTCGCTCTCGCCTCGAATTGATTCCCGAGGCAGGACTCGTCTGCGTGAATGTAGACCGTAGGGGCCTGCGAGGGTTCTTCGGCCATGGGACCGTGTCCGAGGAGTGTCGTGACGGTCGAAAGGTAGCCGGGTCGCGGCCCGGTCGGGAGCCCTCACCGCCGAGCCAGCGAGGGTCCTGGCCCAACCCGGTCACCGGTCCGCGGCGGGGAGTTGACCGCCGGTCTCCGCGCTCTACATTCCGGCGGTCGCGGCGGGCTCAGCCCGCCTTGCCCCATCCCGGGCCGGACGCAGCCGTTGAGTCGATCATTCTCGGGCGAAGAGCCCGCCTACCTACTCCTCGAGGATGGACGCCGCTTCGAGGGGCGCCGCTACGGAGCTCCGGGCATGGCCCTGGGCGAGGTGGTGTTCAACACCTCCATGACCGGGTACCAGGAGATCCTCACGGATCCATCCTACGCCGGACAGCTGGTGACCATGACGTTCCCGCTCATGGGCAACTACGGCGTGAACGACCAGGATGAAGAATCCACGCACCCCCAGGTGTCGGGCTTTGTCATCCGGGAGGCGACGCCGGTCCACAGCTCGTGGCGGGCCCAGGGCTCCCTGAGCGACTACCTCGAGACCCATGGGGTCGTGGGCATCACCGAGGTGGACACGCGAGCCCTGACGAGACACATCCGGTCGGAGGGCGCAATGCGTGCCGCCATCGCGGGGCCGGATGCGGATCCTGACGACGTCATGGAGCGGATTCGGGCCCATCCCCGCATGGAGGGGCTGGATCTGGCGTGTGGCGTGTCGACCGAGCGTCCGTACGTCGTCGAAGCGGCTGGCCCCGAACGTTTCCACGTCGTCGCTTTCGACTTCGGCGTGAAGGCTCACTCACCGCTGCTTCTGTCGCAGAGAGGTTGCCGGGTCACCGTCTTGCCCGCCGACACTTCGGCGGCCGACATCGCCGCAACATCGCCCGACGGGATGTTCGTCTCCAACGGCCCGGGTGACCCCGCCGCGGTCGTGAACGCGGAGGCGGCCATCCTCCAGCTCTCCGAGGCTGGTGTACCCATCTTCGGGATCTGCCTCGGCCACCAGCTGATCTCCCGGGCCTTCGGGGCCCGGACCTTCAAGCTCCCCTTCGGGCATCACGGTGGGAACCACCCGGTGCGGTACCTGGACCAGGACACGGTGGAGATCACCTCGCAGAACCACGGGTTCGCCGTGGAAGGGGGTGAAGCCGACGGAGTCCCCGGCGCCCCGGACCTGCGGCTGACGCACCTGAACCTCTACGACGGAACGGTGGAAGGCGTGGCGCATCGAACGCGGCCGGTCTTTTCCGTGCAGTATCACCCCGAGGCAGCACCGGGTCCCCACGACAGCCGATACCTCTTCGATCAGTTCCTCGACCTCATGGAGCGCAGATCGACGCCCTGAGGGGCTACGGGGCGGGCCGTGGGATCTCGGGGGGCTCGACCCTGCCGTGGACGGGAGGGCCGCGCACCCCGGATGAGACGGCTAGGTTCTGACACGACTTGACGTTCCCCGGACGCATCGATTACCGTGCTTGCCCCGCACGGCCTCGGAGCGTTCCGCTCCGGGTTCTGGGCCTTACCCGGGCTTCTCGCCGGCACGGGCAAGGGGTGCCCAACCACGAACGCGTGAAGCTGTCGCACATTCGGGCTTTTCGAATTGGGAGGGATGGATGACGAAAGCGGACCTGGTGGAGCAGGTTTCTGAGGCCATTGGTCCCGGTATCACCAAGAAGGATTGTGCCCTCGTGGTCGACGGCTTTCTGAATGCCGTCAAGCACGCTCTGGCCGATGGCGAGAACATCGAGATCAGGGGATTCGGCACCTTCAAGGTGAGGAGCAGGAAGTCCCGAATGGCAAGGAATCCGCGGACGGGGGAGCCGGTGGAGGTCCCGTCCCGGACCGTGCCGGTGTTCAAGCCCTCCAAGCATCTCCGGGCAAGGGTGGCCCGGAGGGGGGGCTGAGGCAGCCGTAGACGGCGGCAGTCGGGCCCGAGTTCCCCCGAGCTGCCGGGCCCGACCCCGACGAGTCGGGCGGGGAGAGCCGCCCGCTCTCTCCGACGAAAGAGCGACCCGTGGTCCAGCCCACGGCGTCGCTCTTTTAACGAAATGGGCGCTCATGCATCTTATCCATCGGTGACGGACGCAGCCATGGGGCCGCCCCGCCTGGACGCCGACCTCGTCACTCGCGCTCGGACAGGCGACCTCGAGGCGATGGATGAGCTGGTGCGACGGCATCACGCCGCCGTGTACCGGACAGCCCTCGGCATCCTCCACGACGAGGACCGGGCGCAGGACGCGGCTCAGGAGGCCTTTCTGAAGGCCATGCGGGGCCTGAGTGGGTTCCGTGGAGACGCCCGGTTTCTGACTTGGCTGTTGACGATCACCGTGAACGAGGCGAGGGGCATGCTCCGAAGGGTGGGTCGACGCCAGGAGCAGTCCCTGGAGCATTCGGGTCCGCTCATGGCCGTCGACGCCGATCCGGCCGAGCAGGCGACCCGGGGCATCGAAGTAGCGCGAGCGCGGGCGTGCCTCGCGCGTCTGCCGGAGAAGCAGAGACTGGCCGTCAGCCTGAGGGTCTTCGAGGGCCTGTCCTTCCGGGAGGTCGGGGAGGCGATCGATTCGAGCGAGGGTGCGGCGAGAGTGAACTATCATCACGGGATTCGACGACTGCGGGAGATGCTGGAATGAGTGACCTCACCTGCCAGGACGTCCGCCCCCTGCTACCGGATTGGGCCAGCCGGATGCTGCCTTCCGTTCAGTCCGTGGGCGTCGAGGCTCATCTGGCCACGTGCGGCGAGTGTGCGGCGGAGGCGGAGGTGCTGCAGGCCCTGCGGAGCGGCCGGGCCCAGGCCCCGGAGGGGCTCGCGGGTCGCATTCAGGACGCTCTTCGCCCTTCCCTGGAGTCGTCGGAGACCGCTCCCCGGCCGCCCATGGAAGATTCTCGCCGCGGCGGTGGGCCAGCTCCGTGGTGGGCACCGCTCCAGCGGCCCGGTCTGGCCGCGGCAGCGGTAGCCGTGCTGGCGCTGGGCACGGCCGTCATATGGCCGCAGGTGCGAGGCGGACCGCCGCTTCCCGACCTCGGCATGGACCTGGAGGCCCCCCTCATGGGCGAGGTCTGGGAGGAGGACGCAGGCATCGTGGCCGGAGCTCCGGTGTTGGAGGAGCTTTCGGATGAGCAGCTCCTGATCCTGCTCGAGGAGTTGGAAGGATGAGGTTCGGGAGACTACGCCCATTCGTCACGGCAGCCGCGCTGGCCCTGCTGGTCCCGGCAGCTGCTTCGGCTCAGCAGCCCAACCGGTCACAGCGAGTCCCGCTGACGCAGCAGGAACGGCAAGAGCTGGAACGACGTGTGCGGCAGCAGTTCGATCAGCGGATGCGGGACGAGATGGGGCTGTCGTCTGCGGAGCAGCAGCGCTTCATGGCGTTGGTGCAGGACTTTCGGGATCAACGGCTCGAGCTCAGCCTCGAGATGCGGCAGCTCCAGGTGCGCCTTCGCCGGGAGGGTCGACGGGAAGACCTGACCGATGAGGAGGCCCAGGCGCTGCTCGACCAGGCCGCGGGGCTTCGGGACCGGGAGGCTCGCCTGTTCCGAGAGGAGCAGGAGGCCCTACTGACGATTCTGGGACCCGCCCAGCTCGTGAAGCTCTACCAGTGGCGCGAGGCGGTTACGCAGCGTCTGCGTCGGCTGCAGGGCGCCGATCCCGGGAGGAACGACGGGCAGGGCCACCCCGACCCGCTGGGCTGGCCCTGAAGCGGCCTGGTGGGTGTTCGCCGTGCCGCGTCCACGGCCGGGCTAGCGGTCGCCCGCCCGTTACCGAGGCGCTACGCCTGAACCCCTCGGTGTAGGGATCCGGAGCGCTCGGATCGCGTACTCTCCGCCGTCGTCGCGGGACCCTGGAACGTTGACCCGTTCGGCGGGGTTGGTGTACCAGTTGTTCACCCGGCTCACGCCCCGTCGGCCCACCCCCACCCATCCGGAGTTCAGTCCCATGCGGGTTCACGCCCGATTCTTCGCCTTCTACCGGGAATTGCTGGGCTCCACGGAGCTGCCCGTGGACCTTCCGGACGGTGCCACCGTGGGCGATCTGGTGACGAGCCTCCGGGGGCGCGGGCGGCCGTTCGACGGCCTGCCGGTCGAGCCGGCCGTCGCCGTCAATCGGACGTACCGCGGACTCGATGCTCATCTGACGGACGGCGACGAAGTGGCCTTCATCCCGCCGGTGGCCGGGGGGTAGCCACCGACGCGCGCCCGACATCAGGACTCCCGAACCCTTGTCGCTGCCATGCTCACAGAGATAACCCAGGACCCCATCGATCCGGACGCGATACTCAGGAGCGTCGGCGGCTCCGCCGACGGCGCGGTGGTGCTGTTCCTGGGCACCGTGCGGAATCAAAACGAGGGGCGGAGCGTCGAGGGCATGGAGTACGAGGCGTATGAAGAGATGGCAAGCGAGGTTCTGAGCACCATCGCCGTCGAAGCCGCCGCGGCGCTCGGCACGGATCGGGTTGCCGTCGTGCATCGGGTCGGCTCACTGTCGGTAGGGGAGGTGAGCGTCGGCATCGCCGTTTCGAGCCCCCACCGCGCACAGGCGTATGACGCATCCCGCTACGTCATCGAGGAGATCAAACAGCGTCTACCGGTTTGGAAGCGCGAGCACTACACGGACGGCGAACGCTCCTGGGTGCGGGGGCACACGCCTCGACCCGGGGCAGAGATGGCGAATCGGCACGAGCTGCCCCACGGCACATCCGAAGCCGGTGGGAGCAGCGGGAAGGAGCGGGAGGGTTGATCGACCAATTCGGTCGCCGAGTCGAGTACCTCCGAGTCTCGATCACCGACAAGTGCAACCTCCGGTGCGTTTACTGCATGCCTGTGGAGGGCCTGCCCTGGCTCAAGCGCGACGAGCTTCTCAGCTACGAGGAAATCGCGGAGATCGTCGCGGTCATGGCGCCCATGGGGCTCCGGCGCGTCCGCTTCACGGGGGGGGAGCCGCTGGTCCGGCGCGACCTGCCGCGGCTGGTGGAGATGGTGGCACGGGTCGAGGGGATCGAGGACCTCTCAATCTCGACCAACGCGGTGCTCCTGACGGACCTGGCGGAGGACCTGCGGCGGGCCGGAATCAACCGGGTGAATGTCTCCCTGGACTCCCTCAGAGCCGAGCGCGTCGACGCCATCGCCCGGCGCCCGGGTTCGTACGCACGCATCATGGACGGTCTGGCGGCCGCGGAGGCCGTGGGGTTCGGGCCCATCAAGATCAACGTGGTCTTGATCGGCGGTCAGAACGACGACGAGATCGCCGACTTCGCGGAGATCACGCGAGAGCGACCGTGGCACGTTCGGTTCATCGAGCTGATGCCCACGGCCGCCAACCTCGAGTTGAGCGCCGAGCAGTTCGTCTCCTGTGAGGAGGCGCTCCGGCGGGTGCGTGAGGTCGGCGAGCTCGAGCCAGCGCCCGGACCCACGGGCAACGGCCCTGCCACGTACTACAGGTTCCCCGGGGCCCCCGGTACCGTGGGCGTCATCACGCCCATGAGCCACAACTTCTGCGACCGCTGCAATCGCATGCGTCTCACGGCCGACGGTCACCTGCGGCCCTGCCTCTTCGGCGCCATCCAGACCAATCTGCGGGACCCGCTTCGCGCCGGTCATCCATTGGCGCCTCTCATCGAGGAAACCCTGGCCATCAAGCCCGAGCGGCACAACCTGGTCCAGGGGAGCGCGCTGGGCTCGGGGGGATTGGTGGCCCTGTCGCAGACCGGCGGCTGAAGCACCTTTCCCACCGGCACTTCGCCCTCCCTCGGGGGTTGGAGAAGAGGCCCCGTTCGCGGGGGCCTGGACGGGGCATTTCGCGCGTTGACAGCGTCAGGGGCCGCGGGTACGTTCCGGCCGCCGAAGAGGCCCGAATCTACTTCTGAATCACGAGACCAATGAGCGCCAATAAGATCACGGTGGTGGGGGCGGGGCACGTCGGTGCGACCTGCGCCCAGCGGATCGCGGAGAAAGAGCTCGCCCGGGAAGTCGTGCTGATCGACATCGTCGAGGGCATCCCCCAGGGCAAAGGACTCGACCAATGGGAGAGCGCACCCATCGAGCGTTTCGACTCGATGGTCGTCGGCGCCAATGACTACGAGCCGTCAGCCGGCTCCGACATCTTCGTCGTGACGGCGGGGATCGCCAGGAAGCCCGGGATGTCACGGGACGACCTGCTCAAGACCAACGCCGGCATCGTCCGCTCCGTCTCCAGCGAGATCGCGCGGGTGGCGCCGGACTCGATCGTCATCATGGTTTCCAACCCCCTGGACGTGATGGCGTACGTCGCGATGGAGACCACGGGCTTTCCCCGTGAGCGGGTCATCGGGATGGCTGGCGTCCTCGACACGGCACGCTACCGGTCTTTCATCGCCATGGAGCTCGACGTGAGCGTGGAGGACATTCAGGCGCTGGTCCTTGGTGGACACGGAGACACGATGGTGCCGCTGGTCAGCTACACCAGTGTGAGCGGCATCCCGTTGGCGCATTTCCTCTCAGCCGAGCGAATCGACGCGCTGATCGAGCGGACCCGAAAAGGGGGCGCAGAGATCGTCGGCCACCTGAAGACCGGCAGCGCCTACTATGCACCCTCGGCGGCAGCGACGCAGATGGTCGAAGCCATCGTGAAGGACAAGCGCCGGATCCTGCCGTGTGCCGCGTGGCTCGAGGGTGAATACGGTCAGCAGGGGATCTTCCTGGGCGTGCCGTGCAAGCTGGGAGAGGGCGGGCTCCAGGAGATCGTAGAGGTGGGCCTGACCGACTCGGAGAGCGCGGAGCTCAAAGCAAGCGCGGATGCCGTGCGCGCTACCATGGGCGCGCTCTCGGCGGCGGAAGCCTGATCCCCACCCGTCTTCCCCCACAACCTCCGACCGGGAGAATGGAATGCCGGGTGTGAAGATCTGGCGATCGACCGTGGGGATGAAGATCCTCATGGCCCTCACCGGAATCCTCCTGGTAGGCTTCGTGCTGGCCCACATGTTTGGGAACCTCAAGGCCTTCGCCGGCGCCGAGTCGTTCAACGCCTACGCCGAGTTTCTGAGGGAGGTGGGTTACCCGGCGGTGCCGCACAACGGGATCCTCTGGGTGACCCGACTGGCGCTGCTCGCCGCCGTGGGGATCCACGTCTGGGCCGCTTTGAGCCTGACTCGCCTGAGTCAGGCCGCTCGAGCCGTGGGTTACCGGAAGGTCGAGTCGCAGGTCTTCAGCTACGCATCCCGGACCATGCGTTGGGGCGGGATCATCATCCTGGCTTTCGTGATCTACCACCTTTTGCACATGACTACGGGTCAGCTGCACCCGGAATTCCAGCATGGTGAGGCGTATCACAACCTTGTGACGGGCTTCAGCAATCCCGTGGTGGCGGGGGCGTACGTCGTGGCGGTAGCGGCACTGGCGTTCCACCTGCACCACGGCGTGTGGAGCATGTTCCAGACCCTGGGCGCCAGCAGTCCCCGCTACAACCACCTGCGCCGGCCTCTCGCCGCCGCCATCGCCGCGGTGACCTTCCTGGGCTTCGCGTCCGTACCCATCTCGATCCAGCTGGGGATCATCTCGTGAGGTGTCCCGCCCCGCGATTCGACGCGTCTCCCGACCGCCACTGCACGAACCGCCGCCGAACCCACAAGACAGGTCGATAGATGGACCTCAACGCCCACATCCCCAGTGGTCCCATTCAGGACAAGTGGAGTAAGCGCCGCTTCGAGATGAAGCTGGTGAATCCGGCGAACAAGCGGAGATTCGACGTGATCGTGGTGGGCACGGGGTTGGCTGGAGCATCTGCGGCCGCCACCATGGCCGAGCTGGGTTACCGGGTGAAGGTCTTCACCTACCACGACTCCGCCCGCCGGGCCCACAGCATCGCCGCTCAGGGTGGGATCAACGCGGCCAAGAACTACCAGAACGACGGCGACAGCGTATTCCGCCTGTTCTACGACACGGTCAAGGGCGGGGACTTCCGTTCCCGCGAGCCCAACGTGTACAGGTTGGCCGAGCTCAGCCTGAACATCATCGATCAGGCGGTGGCCCAGGGTGTGCCCTTCGCCAGGGAATACGGTGGGCTGTTGGCGAACCGATCGTTCGGCGGAGCGCAGGTTTCTCGGACGTTCTACGCTCGAGGCCAAACGGGGCAACAGCTCCTCCTCGGGGCCTACCAGGCGTTGGAGCACCAGGTGGGCGCCGGGGCCGTTTCGCTCTACACGCGCCACGAGATGCTGGACCTGGTCGTGGTGGACGGGGTGGCCCGGGGCATCGTCACACGCGATCTCGTATCGGGGAAGATAGAATCGTGGGCGGGTGACGCCGTCGTGCTGGCAACCGGTGGCTATGCCAACGTCTTCTTTCTCTCGACGATGGCGAAGGCGTGCAACGTGACGGCGACATGGCGGGCCCACAAGCGAGGCGCCGGCTTCGCGAACCCGTGCTTCACCCAGATCCATCCGACCTGCATCCCTCCGAGCGGGGAGTTCCAGTCGAAGCTCACCCTGATGAGCGAATCACTCCGAAACGACGGACGGATCTGGGTGCCGGCCGCGGCTGGCGACAGCCGCCCGGCGACGCAGATTCCGGAGGGCGAGCGAGACTACTACCTGGAGCGGTTCTACCCGAGCTTCGGTAACCTGTCGCCTCGGGACATCGCTTCCCGACGGGCGAAGGAGATGGTCGACGCCGGACACGGGGTCGGCCCTCTGAAGAACGGCGTGTACCTCGATTTCGCGGACGCCATCGGTCGCCTGGGGCAGGAGGCCATCTCGGAGCGATACGGCAACCTCTTCGCCATGTATGAGAAGATCACCGGCGAGGACCCGTATCGCACACCCATGCGCATCTACCCGGCACCCCACTACACGATGGGGGGACTCTGGGTGGACTACGACCTGATGAGCACGGTGCCCGGCCTGTTCGTGATCGGCGAGGCCAACTTCAGCGATCACGGGGCCAACCGGCTGGGGGCATCGGCGTTGATGCAGGGCTTGGCCGATGGCTACTTCGTGATGCCACTCACCATCGGCAACTACCTGGCGCGCCTGTCGGACCAACGCGTCGACCACGCCCACGCCGCGTTCACCGACGTCGAGCGGGAGGTGAAAGAACGCAACGACCGCTTGATGAGCGCGAACGGCAGCAGGACGGTGGATTCGTTCCACCAGGAGCTGGGCCGGCTGATGTGGGAGCATTGCGGCATGGCCCGCAGTCGCGACGGCCTGACGGAGGCTTTGAACCGGATTCCCGAGCTTCGGCAAGAGTTCTGGCGTGACGTCCGCGTGCCCGGCAGCGGCGCCACGCTCAATCAATCGCTGGAGAAGGCCGGTCGGTTGGCCGACTTCATGGAGTTTGCCGAGCTCATGTGTCAGGATGCGCTGGCTCGGGACGAGTCCTGCGGAGCCCACTACCGCGTCGAGCATACGACGGAGGACGGTGAGGCGCGTCGCGACGATGACCGGTTCGCCTTCGTATCGGTCTGGGAGTTCCAGGGCGTGGGTGAGAAGCCGGCGCTCTACAAAGAAAGACTCCAGTTCGAGCACGTGCCTCTCTCGCAGAGGAGCTACAAGTAATGCGTTTGACGCTGCATGTCTGGCGGCAGGCCGGACCCGCAGAAGAAGGCCGCTTCGAGACGCATCAAGCGGACGATGTCAGTCCCGATCAGTCCTTTCTGGAGATGCTGGACGTCGTGAACGAGCGCATCGTCCGCGGAGGCGGTGTGCCCATCGAGTTCGACCACGACTGCAGGGAAGGCATCTGTGGTGCGTGCGGCATGATGATCAACGGCGTGCCCCACGGACCGAAGTCCTTGACGACCACCTGCCAGCTCCACATGCGGGAGTTCCACGACGGCGACGAAGTATGGATCGAGCCGTGGCGGGCAACCGGGTTTCCCCTCATCCGTGACCTGGTGGTCGATCGGAGCGGCTTCGACCGGATCATCGACGCAGGTGGGTACATCACCGTGCGGACCGGGAGCGCGCCCGACGCCAACGCCATCTCCGTGACCAAGGGCGCCGCGGACATCGCGTTCGACGCGGCGGCCTGCATCGGCTGCGGAGCATGCGTCGCGGCGTGCCCAAACGCCTCGGCCATGCTGTTCACCGCTGCCAAGATTACCCACCTGGGCCTACTGCCCCAGGGGCAGCCGGAGCGGTACGATCGGGTCGTGAACATGGTCGACACCCACGACGCCCGGGGCTTCGGGAGCTGTACGAATCATGGCGCATGCCAGAATGCGTGTCCGAAAGGGATCAGCGTGGACTACATCGCCCAGCTGAACCGTGACCTGCTCGTGTCGGCGCTGCGGAGCGGGAGCTGAGGGGACGTGGGAACCTCCTTGCTACGATCCCGGGTTGGGCGATTGGACGCGCTTGAACGACTCGGATGCGCGTCGGTGTCCCGAGGAGCGTCGTTCGTGAACAGACCAGGTTTGGCCATATGTCGCTGTCGCCGTTGTCGACCTCACCCGATCGAGGGAAGGGAGGCGTGCGGACACCGATGATGGCCTGAGCCACCGGGACACCGCCGGCGGACCGACGACACGGCCGCGACTCCCACCCCGGAGTCGCGGCCGCCGTCGTTGTGGGCCCCCGTCGTTCGTGGGACGGGGCACGCTCGACGCCGAGCGGGACGAGCAAGAAACGAGAGGTGTCAATCATGGGATCGAACGCCCGGGGAATCGCCGTCTACCATGAACATCCGGATTGGTTCACTCCGCTCTTCACGGCGTTGCAGCGTCGGGGCATACCCCACGCGTCGGTGCGGCCCGGCGACGAGGTCCTGGACCTGGAAGCAGGATCGGCCTGGCCGTACGAGGTGGTTTTCAACCGCATGAGTCCCTCTGCCCACCTGCGGGGCGGTGAGCGAGCGATCCGATACACGCCGGTCTACCTCGGTCACCTCGAAGAGCGGGGCGTGCGAGTGATCAACGGCTTGGAGGCGTTCCGCTACGAGGTGTCGAAGGCTCGCCAACTCGCGCTGCTCGGGCGCCTGGGCGTCGCCTATCCTCGAACGCGGGTCTTGCACGACCCGATGCGCCTGCGGCAGGCCGCGGATGGGCTGCGCTTTCCGGTGGTGGTCAAGCCCAACGTCGGGGGAAGCGGAGCAGGCATCATCCGGTTCGACGATCCGGACGAGCTACTCGAAGCCGTGGCCAAGGATCGGATCGAGCCGTCCCTGGACGGCACGCTGCTGATCCAGGAGTACCATCGTCCGAGGGACGGCCGGATCACGCGAGTGGAAGTGCTGGACGGGCGGTTCCTCTACGCCATCCGGGTGCGCGCGTCGGGCGACGACTTCAATCTTTGCCCGGCAGACCTCTGCCAGACGGCGAAAGGCAACGCTACGGGGCTGGAGGCGTCCTCGACGGAAGCGCCGGCGCAAGGCTACGAGCCGAACGAGGATATCCGACGTACGGTGCTGCAGATCGTAGGGGCAGCCGGGATGGAGATCGGAGGTGTGGAGTACCTGGAGAGCGAGCGGGACGGCCGGACCTACTTCTACGATGTGAACGGCCTCTCCAACTTCGTGGCCGATGCACCCCGGGTCGTGGGATTCGATCCGTTCGAGCGACTCGTGGACTTCTTGGAGGCCGAGCTGCGGTCCGTACGCTCGTCCGCGCGCCCGAGGGTGCGGGTCGGAGTGGCCTGAGACTCCGTCGACACGCGTGCGCCTCGTGCGGCTAGAGGGTTGCTGTCGCCTTCGGAGGTTGGATAGTGTTGGACGCACCGGCGCCGACCCGGCGCCTCCATCACCCTCCCGCCGCGTATGGACCGGACCCCGACGGCCAAGAGCCGCACCGCACCGCGAGCCGGCCAAGAAGGCAGCTGGGTCGTACCGCTGCTCTTCGCGGTTGGCGTCGTCCTGACCCTCGCCCACAGGCTCAGTGCGGATGAGGGGCAGGTGCTGTCCGGCGCCTGGAATCTCTACAACGGACAGCGGATCTACCAGGACTTCTTCGAGTTCATCGGTCCGGCGTCGTTCTCGTGGGTCCACCTGTTCTACGAGGGCCTGACGCCCACGTATGGGTCGGCACTCGTCGCTTCGCAGCTCCTGCTGCTCGTTTCGATCTGGGCCGTTCACCGGACGGCCCGCCTGCTGATTCCCGACCCTCGGGTGTGCCTGGCCGTTTCGGTCGTGTGGATTCTCCTGGCCACGACGCCTCCCTTCATCAACCACAACAGCTACGGCAGCTTCTTGGCGACGGTCTTCGCCTACCTCCTGCTCTCGGTCGATGAGCGCCGGGGAGGTGGGTCGGCGGCTGCCGCCGGAGCCGTGGCCGCCCTCACCTTCTTCTTCCTCCAGCCCAAGGGTGCAGTGCTCCTGGCTGTCGGCGTGGTGGCGTTGACCTGGCGCTCGTGGTTCGGACGACCTCGTCGCCCCATGGATCCTGTCACCGAGGTATGGGGCGGTGGGGAAGCCGGGGCGCTCCTCCTCCGGTTCGGTGCGGGGGCGCTCCCCTTCGGGCTGTGGGGATTCTGGCGGTGGGGTTTCGAGCCGGTCTCGGCTGTCCTCACCGTGGCCCGCGGCAATATTGCCATGAACCACCTGTTCCTTTCCTACTGGCCGCTACTCGCGTTTGTGACCGTGGCCACACTGGTGGGGGTGGCGTGTTACAAAGAGGGACTGTGGGATGGGGCAACGGCCGTCCTGCTGCTTCTGCAGGCGGCGCTGTGGGGCTCGACGCTTCACCTTCCCGACAGCTGGCACCTCTCGATCAACGCGTTTCCACTGGTGCTGCTGCTGGGGCGACTCGCGGCCGGATCGTTGGAGCGCATCCCGTCGCCGGCGTGGCACCGGGCCCTCGCCAGCTTGTTCGGCCTGGCGCTCCTCCTGGGACTGACGCGGATCGTGACGCGCAACGCCGCTGATTCGCGTGTCGCAGAGGAGTGGATCGAGGAGATCGCATCGACGCTGAACGGCCAGGAGTTCTACGCCTTCACGCTGCTGCCCAGCTTCTACCTCGAGTTGCGGACGCCCAACCCCTTCTACAACTCCGTGCTGTATACCGGGAGCCACCCGATCCAGCACTTCGAGCGAAACGTGGAGATCCTAGCCGCGCGCCGCACGCCCTACGTCCTCGCCGACTACGCGATGGTCGAGCGATACGGACACAGCCTGGACAACCCGGTGGACGTCTACCTGCGCCGACACTACCGTCTATCCCGAAGCATCAGGCACGAGACCGGTGTCTTCGAGGTGTGGGAGATCATTCCACGGTAGGGATCATCCCGTCTTGCTCCGGCGCTCCAAGCCTCCGTACTCTACTCCGGAAGGGACCACCGGAGACGTCGGTGGCGGTAGGGCGCGGAACCCGACGGAGTAGACCATGCGCGACGGCAGGATTCAGCGAAGGGGAGCGTTGGGCCTCGTTCTGGCTCTCGCAGCCGGCCTGGCGACGTTGGCGCTCGGGCCAGCGGCTCAGACGGTCGCGGAAGCGGATGTGATCCTCACCGGTGGCGAGATCTGGACCGGCGCCGGAGGTGCCCTGGCCGAGGCGGTCGCCGTCGCCGGTGACCGAATCATCGCGGTGGGTTCGGCGGCGGACGTGGCTCGCCACCAGGGGGAGGCGACGCGGGTGGTCGAGCTGGATGGCCGCTTCGTGTCTCCCGGCTTCATCGACAACCACACCCACTTCAACCGGGCCGGCGAGCTGCTGCTGGGAGTCAATCTGCTCGAGGTTGCCGACCGCGACGGCCTCGTGCGTCAGATCCGGGAGACGGCGGCGCGGCTCCCTGCGGGGGCCTGGATGGTGGGGGGCATGTGGGGAGCCTACGAGCAATGGGCACTCTCCTCCACCGGTCGCGACCAAGACCGGGATCGGCCAGCCGCTCCGTTCAGTCCCAGCCGCGCCGACATCGACTCGGTTTCGCCCACCACGCCCGCGCTGCTCTGGAACTGGGATCGATCCCAGTACCTGGCCAACGGAGCGGCTCTCGAGGCAGCCGGAGCGGACTGCGGGTGGGAGGGCGTCGAGTGCCTCGAGGGTGCCCCCACCGGCCGACTGACGCAGGAGGCGGCGAACCGAATCCGTCAGGCCATCCCCCCCAAGACTCTCGACCAGAAGCTGGCGGAGGCCCGCGTGGCGTTGGCCCGCCTCCGGGAGCACGGGGTGACGACCTTCTTCGACATCACGCCTCCGGATCAGGTCGAGGTCTACCACGCGCTGCGCGAATCGGGTGAGCTGACGTCCAGGGTGAACATGCGCCTCGTTCTGGACACCTGGGACGAGATGCGAGATGCGGGCGTCTTCGAAGGCTTCGGCGACGAGTGGATTCGCTATCAGGGCCTCAAGGGCTTCGTGGACGGGATCATGGGCAATTCATCGGCCCGCTTCTACGAACCCTATGTGACGACAGGGGTCCGCGGTGCGTGGCGCGATCCCAGCAACACGGGATACGTGACGGACGATGGATCGGGCTACAATCCCGACGGGAACATGGAGCGGCTCGTGTTCGGCGCGGACTCGGCTGGCTTCAATCCTCGCGTGCACGCCATCGGAGACGAGGCCATCGACCGGATCCTCGACATCTTCGAGCGGGTTCAGGAGGTCAATGGGCGCAGGGAGGGGCGCCGGTTCGCGGTCATCCACAACCAGGTGCTCCGCGGGCCCGAGACGGCTGCCCGAGAGGCCGAGCTGGGCGTCATTGCCGAGATGCAGCCGTACCACACCATCGACGACATGCGGTGGATGGAAGAGAGGATCGGCGACAGGGCCCGGTGGGCATACGCCTTCAAGACTCTCGCTGACGCCGGTGTCCTGCTGTCCTTCGGCAGCGATTGGCCGGGGACCAACGCCGCATGGTACACATCCAATCCGCTCCACGGCATGTATGCTGCAGTGACGCGGGAGACGTTGGGCGGCACGCCGGCGGGCGGGTGGTTCCCCGAAGAGAAGATCGACGCCGAGACCGCGTTGAAGGCCTACACCGTGAACAACGCGTGGGTGGCGGGCGAGGAGGAGTACAAGGGGAAGATACAGGAAGGCTTCCTCGCCGACATCGCCGTGCTCGATGCGAACCCGCTTGCCGTCGAGCCTGGAAGGCTCAAGGACGTGCGCGTGCTCATGACGATCGTGGGAGGGCGGGTGGTATTCGAACGGCCCGCCACTTGACGCGGCTTGCCTCGTGGGGCAGAGCGGGGCCGGCCAGACGCGAGGGGTGAGAGTTGCGAGAGCAGCGGGAAACCTACAGGGCACTTCGGCAGTATGTACGGGGCGGCGCGACGCTTCGCAACCGCCCGGATCGTGCCCTTGGTAATGCAGGCTCTCCCTTCTCCCGCATCAGACGAGGTAGGATCGACATGCGCGTGACGCGCCTTTCTACGCTTGCCGCCCTTGCGTTGACCACCTTCGTCGTCGCGGCGTGCGGCGACGATCCGGTGGAGCCAGAACCCGAGCTCCTGGACGCTGAGGACGTGACCTACGCCCCCGAGCTGGGAGTGGATTTGAGTCAGATGACGCGCCTGGCGTCAGGCGTGTACACCCAGGATATCGTCGAAGGACCTGCCGATACCGTCGGCGCGGTGGGATTCAATACGCTGACGACGCGATACGACGCGTGGCTGAGCGACGGAACGATCATAGCGGACGGAGTCGCGCTCACCTTCACATTCGGAACGGGGGAGGTCATCTCGGGATGGGACCTCGGACTCCTGGGCATGCGGGTTGGCGGCATACGCCGTCTGGTCGTCCCGCCGGCGGCCGGATTCGGCGCGTTCGATCAGGGCCCGGGATGCCCTTCCAATCCAGGACCCACCTGCGTTCCAGGCAATTCCGTCCTGGTCTACGACATCGAGCTGACGGACGCGGTGCCCCCGCCGTCATGAACCGAACGGTGCGGTGGCTGGTGTCGGCGTTGCTGATCGCCATGGCCGTGGGATGCGGTCCCGACGACGCAACCGTGATCCCGCCCGCACAGGATCCCGCGGACCTCACGTACGCGGCGGAGCTGGCCGTCGATCTCGCCTCGATGACCAAGAGCGCATCGGGCCTCTATTGGCAGGACCTCTATGAGGGTGGGGGCTCCGTGGCCCGGCCGGGTCGGACCGTCACAGTCGAGTACACGATGTGGCTCCATGACGGTGTCCGTGTCCGCGGCTCGGATTCCGGTCCACCGCCGAGCTTCGCCCTGGGAAGCAACGAGATCCTTCCGGCGTGGAACGAGGGGATCGAGGGGATGCGCGAGGGGGGGCGCCGCAAGTTGGTGGCTCCGACGCACCTGGCCTTCGGGGCCGCCGGATCCGGCGCGATTCCCCCGAACGCGACGCTGGTCATGACGCTCGAGCTGCTGGACGTGCGGTAGCGCTGGCTCGACGGGCTCACGCCGGCCTCCACGACGCGCCCAAGCGTAGGAGGGGAATCGCAGCCAGAGGGTGCGCCCGCCGGGGACGGGCGCCTTGGCCTCACAGCTTCGGCAACGTCACGCCGACCTGCTTCTGGTACTTGCCCTGCCGGTCAGCGTAGGCGATTTCCGGCAACTCGTCTCCCTGGAAGAAGAGTAGCTGGGAAATCCCCTCACCTGCGTAGACCTTGGCGGGCAGCGGCGTGGTGTTGGAGATCTCGAGCGTCAAGTACCCCTCCCAGGTGGGTTCCAGGGGCGTGACGTTCACGATGATCCCACACCGGGCATAGGTGCTCTTCCCGACGCAAATGACCAACGTGTCCCGCGGTATGCGGAAGTACTCCAGCGTGCGGGCCAGGGCAAAGGAGTTGGGAGGGATGATGCATTCGGTGGCGTTGACGTCGACGAAGGAGCGGTCGTCGAAGTTCTTCGGGTCGACGACGACGTTGTGGACGTTGGTGAAGACCTTGAACTCCGGCGCCACCCGGATGTCGTAGCCGTACGAAGACAGGCCGTACGAGATGCATCCGTCACGGACCTGGCGATCCTCGAAGGGCTCGATCATCCCATGTTCCTGTGCCATCCTGCGGATCCAGCTGTCGCTCTTTATCGCCATGCTGCGGGAGGGGTAGAAGGTCTTTTCCGCCGCCCGGAGCCATCCTGGTGCCGAAGGTCGGGCGGAGCGGGCGACACAATGTACCCCCCGGGGCCAGCAGGGCAAAGCGCCGTCGCTCGTCGTTGACGCTCGGGAGGGCGCACGCCTAGGTTGCGTCCTCTCCTCCGCCCGGCGGCGGGCGGGTCACGCACGCGTCTTTCGGGTCCTCCGAGGTCGATTTCTGGACCCTTTCGAGATCATGAGCATCCAAGGGCACATCTTCCGAGAGTACGACATCCGGGGCATCGTCGGCCGGGATCTGGACGCCGATACGGCCCACGGCGTCGGCCGGGCCTATGCGACGCACCTCAGATCCGTCCTTCCCGGGCGTTCGCCCCGCGTCGTCGTCGGCCACGACAACCGTCCGTCTTCGCCGGCGCTGAGGGACGGCCTCGTCTCGGGCTTGACCGCCTCCGGCGTCGACGTGCTGGACATCGGAACCGTCCCTACACCCCTGGTCTATTGGACGGAGCGGACGCTGGCCACCGACGGGAGCATTCAGATCACGGGATCCCACAACCCTCCGGAGTACAACGGCATCAAGATGACCGTCCTCGGACGCTCCCTGTACGGTCCGTCGATCCAAGCGTTGCGGGAGGCCATCGAGTCGAGGCGCTTCGACGGCGGTCGGGGCCGACGGGAGTCCAGTGACGTCGTCGACGCATACATCGACGACGTAGCGGGCCGTTTCGACCTCGCACGACCCGTCGAGGCGGTGATCGACTGCGGGAACGGCACGGGGGCCATCGTTGCCGAGCGGCTCTTCGAGCGCCTGGGCGCTCGCGTCACGCCTCTGTATTGCGAGTCGGACGGGACCTTCCCCAATCACCACCCCGATCCCACGGTGGATGAGTACATCGCTGACATGATCGCCGAGGTGCGAGGCACCGACGCCGAGGTGGGGATAGGCTTCGACGGTGACGCCGATCGCCTGGGCGCCGTGGACGAGCATGGCAGCGTGGTGCGGGGCGATCTCCTGCTTCTGCTGTTCGGGCTGGATCTGCTGAACAGGAAAGGGCCCGGGCAGAAGCTGGTTTTCGACGTCAAGTGTTCGCAGGCGCTGCCGGAGGTGTTTCAAGCAGCAGGAGGCGAGCCCATCATGTGGAAGACCGGCCATTCGTTGATGAAGGAGAAGATGCGGGAAACGGGCGCTCCGATCGGAGGAGAGCTGTCGGGGCACATCTGTTTCGCGGACGAGTATCTGGGTTTCGACGACGCGCTCTACGACGGCTGTCGGCTCGTGGAGCTCCTCTCGCGTAGCGACCGCACGCTCTCGGAGATGGTCGCCGAGTTCCCGCGGTACGCATCCACGCCGGAGCTCCGCATCGAGGTGACGGAGGAGAGCAAGTTCGAGATCGTCCGCGCCGCCCAGTCTCACTTCAAGGCGCTCCACGACGTGATCGACGTGGACGGTGCACGCATTCTGTTCGGCGACGGATGGGGCCTACTCCGCGCTTCGAACACGCAGCCCGTCATCGTGGCGCGGTTCGAGGCGCGGACGACCGAACGACTCGCCGAGATCCGAGGTGTGGTCGAAGGGTGGTTGAGGGATCAGGGGGTCGATGTCTGACCGGAGCTTCTTGACCCGGCGCGCCGGGCGGCTGCTCATTCTGGGAGCCGTCGCGCTGGCGGTGCTTCTCCTGGTGGGCCGACTGGCCTCGGCCGCCTACGTCGAGATCCTCTGGTTCCGGGAGGTCGGGTACAGCGGGATTTTCTGGCGTCGGGTCCTCTGGGAGTGGGGTGCCCGAATCCTGGCCGGCGTGGCCTCCGGGGCTCTGATCCTCGTGAACCTCCGGATCGTCGCCTCGACCCTCGGCGGCATCCAGATCAAACGCCGCTTCGGAGATCTGGAGATTTCCGAACAGCTACCCCGGAGCTACGTGGTTTGGGGCGTTGCAGCAGCCTCGGTGCTTCTGGGCCTCTGGTTCGGCGCGGCGGCGCCGGGTGAGGCGGGACTGCAGGCCCTCCTTCTCCGCCATGCGCCGGCGTGGGGTATCACCGACCCCGTGCTGGGTCGCGACGTCTCGTTCTACGTCTTCGCCCTCCCACTCCTGGGCGCGCTGCTCACCTTCGGTCTGGTCCTGGTGTTCCTGGTGTTGGCGGTCTGTGCGGCCGGCTACGCCGCGACCGGCGCGCTCCGCTGGGTCGAGGGCAAGCTGGAGCTGTCGGACGTTCCCCGGCTCCACCTGGCAGGGATCGCGGCGGCGTTCTTGATGCTCATCGCAGTACGCTTCTGGCTGGCGCGCTACCTGCTCCTGCTGGACGGGAGCAGCGAGGTCCAGGGGATCTTCGGGTTCACGGATTTCGATGCGCGGCTGCCGGCCCTCCAGACCATGACCATCCTGGCGGTGGCCTCCGCCGTGCTGGTGGCATGGGGCGCCGTGCGGGTTCGAACCTTGCCTCTCATCGGTGCGGCGGTGACCGTCGTGGGGGGAGGGCTTCTGTTGGTCGAGCTCTATCCGACCCTCGTCCAGCGCTTCCGTGTCGAGCCCAACGAGCTGGACCGCGAGACGCCCTTCATCGAGTACAACCTCGAGTACACGCGACTCGGCTTCGGCCTCGATCGGCTTCAACGGGAGCGCTACCAGTACGAAGCCCAGACCGACGTCGACTGGCAGGCGGCACTCGACCAGTTCTCGGGCCTGCCCGTGTGGACGAAGAGCGCGCTGCTCACGACGTTTCGTGAGGTGGAGGCTCGATTCCGCTACTACGACTTCTCCGACGTAACCTTCGACCGTTACGAAGGACCGAGAGGCGTGCGGCCCG
The DNA here is from genome assembly GCA_039586035.1 of Gemmatimonadota bacterium. Lineage (GTDB taxonomy): Bacteria > Gemmatimonadota > Gemmatimonadetes > Longimicrobiales > Gaopeijiaceae > JBDHHQ01. The sequence goes on from JBDHLD010000003.1 coordinate 47,335, forward strand.
TGGCGTTGTCGGTCCGGGAGATCGACCCACAGGGGATCGAGGACCCCAACTGGCAGAACCTCCATTTGCGTGAGCGGTACATCGCGGGGCAGGGAGCCGTCGCCAGCAGCCTGTTCCAGGAGGGCGAAGGGCGTCCGACGATGTACCTTTCCGCCATCCCGCCAGTGCTGTCCACCGACTCGGACGTTCCCTCCAACCTGGCCCTCGAGCGGCCGCAGGTCTTTTTCGGCTCGCGCCGGCAGCTCTACGCCGTGGTCAACGCCAGCGCCGACGTCTTCACGAGTCCGGAGTTGGCCGAAGGGGAGGCCGGGGTCGATTTCCCCATCGGGATCCCCCTCAGCTCGTCGCTTCGAACCCTGGCGCTCGCTTGGCACTTCCGTGACGCGAACTTGCTCTTCGCCACCGAGGTGAGCCGGTCCAGCCGGTTCGTCTACAGACGCGACGTCCAGAGTCGCGTCGAGGCGGTCGCGCCCTTCCTACGGTACCCGGAGCGACCCTATCCGGTCGTCGCCGATGGCCGGATCGTGTGGATGCTCGACGCGTTCACCGCGACGCGCAACTTCCCGCTGGCCTCGCCCCACCTGCTGGAGCCCCGCCGGGCGGTGAGCTACCTGAGGAACAGCGTGAAGATCACCGTGGACGCCGTGAGCGGCGAGATCCGGCTCTACGTGGTAGACGAAGAGGATCCGCTCATCCGTGCCATTGCCGGAGCCTTTCCCGAGCTCCTCCGTCCGCTCGTGGACATGCCGGAGGCCCTGAAGCGTCACGTGCGCTACCCGCGGACGCTGCTGGCCGTCCAGGCCGAGGTCCTGAGGCAGTATCACCAGGAGGGTGCTCCCCGGTTCCACGGCCAGCAGGACGTGTGGGATCTGCCCCAGGAGCTTTCGCAGGGCACGCGCCCCGTGCCCTACCGGCCCGAGTACGGGCATTACCGGCTGCCCGGTGACGACGACCCCTCCTTCATTCTGTCCACCGTGTTCGTGCCGGCTGGCCGGCAGAACCTGACGGCGTTTCTGGCTGCGCGCAGCGACCCCGAACGATATGGCGAGCTGATCCTGTTCGACGTGCCGATCGAGGATCAGGTCCCGGGGCCACGGCAGGTCGAAGCCCTTGTCGAGCAGGACCCTGACATCTCCCAGCAGTTCTCCCTGTGGCGGCAGGGCGGTAGCCAGGTCTGGTCGGGACATCTGCACGTGGTGCCGGTGGGGAAGACCATGCTCTACATGGAGCCCGTCTTTCTGGCCGCGGAGGCGGACGCCATCCCCGAGCTCCGTCGGTTCGTCGTGAGCGACGGCCGCCGCGTGAGCATGACGTCGAGTCTGGAGGAGACGGTGCGGACCCTGGCCGTCGGCGCACTCGGCGAGCCGTCCGCGGGCCCCCAGCTCAGTGTGCCGGGCGATCCGACGGACGGCTGGCCCCAGGAGGCGCTGGAGCGGTTGGACGAGGCCGAGCGGCGTCTCCAGCAGGGTGACTACCGGGGCTTCGGCGAGTCGCTCGACGCGCTTCGCCGCCTGCTCGAGCAGCTCGCTCGAGACCGAAGCGGCGCCTGATCCGTCCGGGGTTGGTCGGGTCCGGCGCCCGGCTGCCCGCGCTTGGTGCCGACCCGCCCGCGCAGGTGGCCGTCGATGTGGATTGGCCCGGTTGATCGACCCCTCCGCCCTGGGTACCTTGAGCGGACTTTTTCCCGCGGCGGCACCGACCCTGCGGCTGCCGCTCCCTTCAGGGTTCCGGCCTCCGCCGGCGCGGGCGGCGACCTCGAGACATCGAATCGGACAGCCATGAACCTTCACGAATACCAGGCCAAGGCCCTCTTCCGGGCGGTCGGCATCCCCGTACCTCCGGGCGAGGTGGCCACGACCGGTGACGAGGCCGAGACGATCGCACGCGGGTATGGCGGCACGGTAGTGGTCAAGGCCCAGGTGCACTCCGGGGGTCGCGGGAAGGCCGGAGGAGTCAAGCTGGCGTCCTCGCCGGACGAGGCGCGGGCACATGCCGAGGCGATCCTGGGCATGGAGATTCGGGGGCTGACCGTCGAGAAAGTTCTCGTGACCCCAGCCGAAGACATCGACACGGAAGCCTACGTCGGCGTTCTGGTGGACCGGAAGACCCAGGCGCCGACCTTCATGGTGTCAGCCGAGGGGGGCGTGGACATCGAGGAGGTCGCCGCCACAAACCCCGATGCGATCCGCCGCCTGACCGTGGATCCCCGATACGGGCTCTTGCCCCACCAGGCGTATTGGCTGGCCAACAGCCTCTACGACGACCGTAGCCTGGCCAAGCAGGCGGCCAAGATCATCCGTCAGCTCTATGACGCGTTCGCCACGAACGGCGCGTCCATGGCCGAGATCAACCCACTGATCAGCACGCCCAGCGGTGAGGTGAAGGCCATCGATGCGAAGGTCAGCCTCGACGACAATCAGCTGTTTCGGAACCCGGCGCTGGAGGAATACCGTGACCTGAGCGCGGAGCCGGCGGCCGAAACCAAGGCCCGCGAGGCCGGCCTGAGCTTCGTCAAGCTGGACGGCGACGTCGGGTGCTGCGTGAACGGGGCGGGCCTGGCCATGGCCACGATGGATCTGGTCAAGTACTACGGAGGGGAGCCGGCCAACTTCCTGGACATCGGTGGCTCGTCCAACCCCGAGAAGGTGGTCGCGGCGCTCGAGATCATCACCGCCGATCCCAACGTCAAGGTCATCCTCTTCAACATCTTCGGCGGGATCACCCGCGGAGACGACGTGGCCAAGGGCATCGTGGAGGCCACGCGACGGATCGATATCAAGCCGCCCATCGTGATCAGGCTCACGGGGACCAACGAGAAAGAGGCCCTCGAGATCCTGGCTGAGGCAGGATTCTCCGCCACCAACTCCATGGACGAGGTCGTCGAGTCCGCCGTGAAGCTCGCGGCGGAGCTTTGAGGTCCGCGGCGAACCGAACCCACGAGACTACCGGACTCGAGAGCGAGAGCGAATGGCCATATTCGTAGACGGGAACACACGCCTGGTGGTCCAGGGGATCACCGGTCGGGACGGGTCGTTTCACACCCGCGAGATGATGGAGTACGGCACGGCGGTGGTGGCCGGTGTGACGCCCGGAAAGGGCGGGCAGACCTTCGAAGGCCCCAATGGCTCAGCCGTACCCGTGTTCAACACGATGGACACCGCCGTCCGGGAGACCGGAGCCAACACCTCGGTGGTGTACGTTCCGCCGGCCTTCGCGGCCGACGCGATCCTGGAGGCCGCGGATTCCGGAGTGGAGTTGGTCGTGGCCATCACGGAGGGTGTTCCGGTCCTGGACATGGCCCGCGCTCATGTGTTCGCCCATGATCGAGGCGTGCGCGTGCTGGGACCGAACTGTCCCGGGATCATCTCGCCCGGGACGGCAAAGGTGGGCATCATCCCGGCACAGATCGTCACGCCGGGGCCCGTCGGTGTGATCTCACGCTCCGGCACGCTCACCTACGAGGCCGTCATCCAGCTGACCCACGCCGGAATCGGTCAGACGACATGCGTCGGCATCGGTGGGGACCCGCTCATCGGCACGAACTTCGTGGACTGTCTCGCTGCCTTCAGCGAGGATCCGGAAACCGAGGCTATCGTCATGATCGGGGAGATCGGCGGTACGGACGAGCAGGAAGCGGCGGCCTTCGTGCAGGCGAACGTCGACGTGCCCGTGGTGGGCTTCATCGCCGGGCAAACGGCGCCTCCCGGCCGCCGCATGGGACACGCGGGGGCCATCATCAGCGGCTCTGCCGGCACGGCCGAAGAGAAGATGAAGGCGTTCGAGGAGAACGGGATCGCCGTCGCACAGCGGCCCGCGGACATCGTGGGCCTCATTCAGAGCGCCCTGGCTGGCTGAGGCCTCCCTCCAAGGCCGCGGAGGCGCCGCTTCGCCGCTTCGGCGGCGACGGGCCGCGCCGACTCGAGCCGAGGCAGCGAAGGATACGATGAAGCTCTCCGACCTCCTGCAGGACGAGTGGATCGCCGTTCCGGTGAGCGCTCCGGATTTCCGCGGAGCCCTGTCCAGTCTGGCCGAAGGCCTGGACGCCGAGCGCGACCAGGACGCGGGCGGGGCACTGTGGTCGGCCCTGGCAGACACCGAGGGCGGCGAGGTCGTTCGCGTCACCGACGAGGTGGTTCTTGCCGCGGCCTCCACCGAGCTGGTCTCGGAGCTGGCGGTCAAGGTCGGACTCGCCCAGGAGCCCTTCGCCGTGGACGCGCTCGGGGCCGAAGGATCCGCCCGCGTCATCGTGCTCGTGCTCAGCCCACGCCCCCTCTCGGCGGCCCGTGCCCACGTCGTGCCTACACTCACGCGCATCCTTCGAGAGAGTCAGCGAACGCGCGAGCTGCTGGCCAGCCGCTCACCAGTGGATCCGGCGGCGTTCACGGAGCTCCTCAATGCCGAGCTGCATGGCCGGCTCCTCGTCGAGGATGCTGTCACACCGGTCCGGTTTCGGGTCTACCCGGACACGGCGCTCGAGGCTGTCATCGACCTGATCGTGCGCCACGGCTTGGACCGGGTTCCGGTGGTGGGAGAGGCTCACGAGCTGCTGGGCGTGATCACGGCCGGCGACGTGCTGCAGGAGCTGCTACCGCGGTGGCGAAGCAGCGGCGAGAAGCCGGCGGCGCCGACGGACGCGGTGGCACGGGACGTGATGCAACGGTCCGTCATGTGTGTCTCGGAGGACCAGAGCCTGGTGGACGCCGCCAACCTCATCGTGAATCGGGACGTGAACGCCCTTCCCGTGGTGAGAGAAGGGGTTCTCGTGGGCTTCCTTCACCGAGACACGGTGCTCAAGGCCCTGTTCATGAGCTGAGGGCACGAGTCGGCGAATCCCTCCGGGGCACACCGCGGCCAGGCAGGTTTCACACCCAGCACCAAGACCGAAGAAACGGAAAAGGAATCCATGAATCGTACCCTCGCCATCATCAAGCCCGACGCCGTCTCCTCAGGGAAGGCCGGCAAGATCATCGCGCACCTCGAGGGCGCCGGCTTCAGCGTCAAGGCCCTTCGCATGACCCAGCTGAACGAGGCACAGGCGGGCGCCTTCTACGCCGTTCACGAGGAGCGGCCGTTCTACGGCTCTCTGGTCCGCTTCATGACCTCGGGGCCCATCGTGCCCATGGTCCTCGAGGCCGACAACGCCGTGCCGAAGCTCCGGGAGACGATCGGAGCGACGGACCCGGCGGAAGCAGCTCCCGGCACGGTTCGCGAGCTCTACGCCGAGTCCAAGGAACGGAACGCCATACACGCGTCGGACTCGGACGAGAACGCCGCCATCGAGATCGGCTTCTTCTTTCCCGCGACCGACCTTCTGAGCTCCTAGCGACACCAAGGGGCGGCGACGCTGCCGCCGACGGCCTGGCCGACGCTGGCAAGAGGGGTCAACTGCCCGCATGGCTTGGAGTTACGGGTCCAAAAAGTTGACACGTCCAAGCGTCGCGGCTACCTTGTTCGACTATGCTTAAGCTGGATCTGGCCAAGTTGGAGAGGGAGGGATCCCTGCCGGTCCAGGCGGTCGTTCCGGAGAGCGATCCTCTCTGGGACGGAACCGGGCTCCGGTTCGTTTCCGCACTGGACGTGGACCTGATCGCTACGAGCTTGGCGAGCGGTGAGTACCTGGTACGCGGAGCCCTTCGTGGGACCGTCGGACAGGAGTGCAGGCGCTGCCTGTGTCCGGTGGACGTGCCAGTGGACGTCGAGGTCTCGTTCCTGTTCGGTGCTCCGGATTTCTTGGGGGAGCCCGGGGACGGTGACATCCGGCCCGTCGATGCGGGGGCTGGGGAGATCGATCTGGGAGAGCCGATCCGCGAGGAGCTGATCCTCACGGTCGAACCGTACGCGGTGTGCTCTCCGAGCTGCAAGGGACTGTGCTCCCAATGCGGCGTCGACCTCAACGTCGAGACATGTGAATGCGCCACCGAAGAGCGCGATCCCAGGTGGGACGCCCTGCGGGCCCTTAGGACCGACTGAGAGCGAGACGATGGCCGTACCCAAGAGGCGGGTTTCCAAACAGCGGAAGCGCAAGCGTCGCACGCACTACAAGGCCGCGACGGCCACGGTTCACGATTGCCCGCGATGCGGGGATCCCAAGATGCCGCATCGGGTCTGTCCGAGCTGCGGCTATTACCGCGGCAGGTCGGTGCTGGACGTCGAGCTGGATTGATCCGACCTCCTGACGGGTCCCCGAGGGCCGGTCCCAGATGACTCCTCACACCTATCCCCGCCCGGGAGGCAGGTCCGCTATGCCCCGGTGGCGCGCGCGGATCTAGCTTTGCGCATCGCGCTCGACGCCATGGGTACGGACGGGGCGCCTGCGCCTGAAGTGGCGGGCGCCCTGTCTGCCCTCGCATCCGACCCCGAGCTACGGGTCGTTCTCGTAGGCGACGAGCCGGCCGTGCGCGCAGAGCTCGACCTCCATCCCGAGGCACCGGCCCATCGCCTGGCCGTGAAGCACGCACCCGAGCGAGTTCTTACCGGCGAGGCCCCTGCGGCCAGCGTTCGGCGCAAGCCGAATTCCTCTATCATGGTGGGCCTTCGACTCCAGAGAGAGGGAGGGGCGGACGCGTTCGTGAGCGCGGGCTCGACCGGAGCGGTCATGGCGGCCTCGGTGCTGGTCCTGCGGCCGCTGCCCGGCGTCCAGCGCCCCGCCATCGGGATCCTGCTCCCGACGGCCACGGAGCCGGTTCTCATGCTCGACGCGGGCGCCAACGTCGACTGCAAGCCGCACCAGCTCCTTCAATTCGCCCACGTGGGCCACATCTACGCCCAGGACCTGATGGGCCGGGCTACGCCGAGGGTAGGTCTTCTGAACATCGGCGAGGAGGAGGGCAAGGGGAATGAGGCAACGGCCGGAGCACATGCCCTCCTGGCGGAGAGCGACCTGAACTTCATCGGGAACGTGGAGGGCCGTGAGATCATCAAGGGCAGCCTCGACGTCCTGGTCTGCGACGGCTTCGTCGGAAACACCTTGCTGAAGTTCTACGAGTCCATGGCCGAGTTCGTGGTCGCGCTGCTCCAGCGGGAAATGTCACACTCGACCGAACAGCTGAATTTCGCGGAGATCTTCCAGGTGCTGGACTACGCCGAGTACGGCGGCGCACCTCTCCTCGGGGTCAACGGTGTGTCCATCATCTGCCACGGGGAATCGCCGCCGAAGGCCATCCACAACGCCCTGGGGGTTGCGGCGAGAGCGATACGGTCCAACATGGTGTCGCACATCGAGAGGGAGCTTTCCCAGCTCGTCGCCTCGCTGGAGGCCTGAATGAAGACGCCCAAGCCGTCGGTCGAGATCGCTGCTACAGGCAGGTTCCTACCCGATCGGGTCCTCACGAACGAGGATCTGGAAGAGTTGGTGGACACCTCCGACTCGTGGATTCGGGAGCGCACCGGGATCCGGGAGCGGCGGATCGCCGCCGACGACATGCTCACGGCCGACATGGGTACCGAGGCCGCGAGAATCGCTATGCAGCGCGCCGGCATCGAGGCGGGAGAAGTCGACCTCATCGTGGTGTCCACCGCCACGCCGGACCGGTGGCTGCCGTCCACGGCGTGTGACATCCAGGCGCGCCTGGGCGCCCTCAACGCGCTGGCGTTCGACCTCCACGCCGCCTGCACGGGATGGCTGTACGGCATCTCCATGGCAGAAGGGTATCTCGCGAGCGGTCGGGGTGAGATCGCGCTCGTGATCGCGGCGGAGAAGATGAGCTCGATCATCGACTGGGCGGATCGCTCCACCTGCGTCCTCTTCGGGGACGGCAGTGGGGCGGCGGTCGTCCGCCGGGCGTCCAACGGCCGGGGGATCCTCTCGAGCCATCTCCGATCGGACGGCAACCTGGCTCACCTGCTGCACCGTCCGGCAGGGGGGGCGGCAAGACCCATCGACGATGGCGTTCTCGCCGCTGGCGATCACCTGGTGAGGATGGCCGGTCGGGAGGTGTTCAAGAACGCCGTTCGGAATATGGCCGAAGCCTGTGACCAGGCGCTCCGAAGCTCTGGGCTGACCGCGGCGGACGTCGACCTTCTCGTGCCCCACCAGGCCAACATCCGCATCATCGAGGCGACAGCCAAGTATGCCGGCGTCTCCATGGACCGGGTCTTCGTGAACGTGCAGAAGTACGGCAACATGAGCTCCGCCACGGTTCCCGTAGCGCTCGATGAAGCTCAGGAGCAAGGTCTCCTGCGTCCCGGCTCCACAGTCCTCACGGCGGCGTTCGGCGCTGGCCTGACGTGGGGTTCCACCGCCATTCGCTGGTAGGTCCGGAGCAAGGAGCTCGCACCCATGTCTTTGGCACTTCTCTTTCCGGGGCAGGGATCCCAGCAGGTAGGCATGGGACGCGCCCTGGCGGCCGCGTTCCCGGAGGCTGCCCGCATCTTCGACGAGGCAGACGAAGCCCTGGGGTTTTCCCTTTCGACTCTGGCTTGGGACGGCGATGAAGCCGAGCTCACGCAGACGAAGAACGCTCAGCCGGCTTTGCTCACGCATTCGGTGGCGGTGCTCACCACGGTGCAAGACCGGATCGGCCCGGTGGCCTACGCCGCGGGCCACTCCCTGGGAGAGTATTCGGCGTTGGTGGCTGCCGGCGTGCTGGAGTTCGCCGACGCCGTCCGCGCCGTGCGCCTCCGCGGTGAGCTGATGTTCGCCTCCGGCGAAGAGCGTCCCGGAACCATGGCCGCGATTCTCGGTCTGGCGGACCAGGCCGCGGAGGAAGTCTGCGTGCGGGCGAGCCGGAAATCGGGAGGGATCTGCGTGCCGGCCAACTTCAACTCGAGGGGCCAGGTGGTCCTCAGCGGCGACCTCGAAGGCGTCGACTGCGGCATGACCCTGGCACGGGAAGCGGGAGCGAAAAGAGCGATCCCGCTGAACGTTTCGGGGGCCTTCCATTCACCGCTCATGGCGCCGGCGGAGGAGGGTCTCGGGGCACATCTCGCGGCGCTGGAATTCCGTGATCCCGCTCACCCCATCGTATCCAACGTGACCGCCGAGGCCGTTACGACTGGCGCGGACGCTCGGGCACTGCTCATCCGCCAGCTGACGTCTCCCGTGCGATGGTCGGCGTCCATCGCCAGCATGGTGGACGCCGGCGTCGACCGTTTCCTCGAGTTGGGGCCGGGCTCGGTCCTGTGCGGCCTCAACCGTCGCAACGCGAAGGGACTTTCATGCACGTCCGTCGGCACGCCCGACGACGTCGAGGCTCTGGGAGGGTGAAGGCGTGAATGTAGGCGAGGGCGGGGGACTGGAGCCCCTGGGCGGCCGAACGGCCGTGGTGACGGGCGGCTCGCGGGGCATTGGTCTGGCGGTGAGTCGAGTGCTCGCGGGCGCGGGGGCCAGGGTGGCGGTCGTCGCTCGAAACGGGGAGCGCGCGGCCGGCGTGGCCGGCGAACTCCCGGGCGACGGGCACCGGGGCTACGCGTGTGACGTGGCCGACGCCCAGGGAGTGCGGGAATTGGTCGCCGCCATCGAGAGCGACCTTGGGCCGGTGGCTATCCTGGTGAACAATGCCGGCATCACGCGCGACAACGTCTTGCCTCGTCTGAAGGATGAAGACTGGGATGAGGTCATCAATGTCAACTTGAAGGGCGCCTTCAACTTGATCAGAGCTGTCGCGCGGGGCATGATGAAGCGAAGAGACGGCGTGATCATCAACGTCACGTCGGTCGTGGGCCTCATGGGGAACGCTGGGCAGTCCAACTATGCCGCCTCCAAGGCGGGCTTGGTGGGGCTCACCAAGAGCGTGGCGCGTGAGCTGGCTTCCCGGGGCGTTCGCTGCAACGCGGTTGCGCCCGGCTTCATCAACACCGATATGACCGCGGAGCTGCCCGAAAAGGCGGTGGCGGAGCTCGCCGGCAGGATCCCGCTGGGTCGCCTCGGCGAGCCTGAGGATGTAGCTCATCTGGTGCGCTTTCTCGCGGGACCCGAAGCTCACTACATTACCGGCCAGGTCGTCACCGTGGACGGCGGCATGGTCATGTAGGCCAGCGCGTCGAGCAGACGTCGAACGATAGACTCACACACACCACCCAAGAGGGGGGAAAATGGCGGACAGTATCGAGGCCAAGGTCAAGGAGATTATCATCAACGAGCTGGGTGTCGAGGCCGAGAAGGTTACGGCCGAGGCCTCGTTCGTGGAGGACCTGGGGGCCGACTCGCTGGACACGGTCGAACTCGTCATGGCGTTCGAAGAGGAGTTCGGGCTCGATATCCCGGACGAAGACGCCGAGCAGATGCGAACCGTCGGCGACGCCGTGAAGTACCTCGAGAGCCACGGCGAGGGTTGAGCCGAGGGGGGCGCACCGCCTTCGCTCCGAGGTTCCATGAGTAGCAGCGCGAACGGCCGCAGACGCGTGGTCATCACCGGTCTCGGCATGATCAGTCCGGTCGGCAACGACGTGGCAACGAGCTGGGAACGGCTTCTTGCCGGTACCAGTGGTGCCAGCACCATCACACAGTTCGAGGCAACGGAGGCGTTCGCTACGCGCATCGCCTGCGAAGTCAAGGATTTCGACCCCTCTCACGTCCTCGACCGCAAAGAGGCCCGACGCTACGACCGGTTCGCCCAGTTCGCCCTCGTCGTGGCCGATGAGGCCATGCGGAGCGCCGGTCTCGTCGACGTGGAGGACGACGTCGAGCCGGAGCGTTTCGGGGTGATCTTCGGCAGCGGCATCGGAGGCATCGCCACGTTCGAGGAGCAGAGCCGGACGCTCATCGAACGTGGACCCGGTCGGGTGAGCCCTTTCTTCGTGCCGATGTTCATTCCCGACATCGCGGCGGGGCTGATCTCCATCCGCTATGGGGCCATGGGGGCCAACTTCGCCACGGTTTCCGCGTGCTCCTCGAGCGCCCACGCCATCGGCGAGGCGACTCGGACCATCGAACGGGGAGACGCTGACCGGATGATCGCGGGCGGAGCCGAAGCAACCATCACGCCGCTGACGATCGCCGGTTTTTCTTCGATGAAGGCCATGTCGACTCGCAATGACGATCCTCCGGCTGCCAGCCGGCCGTTCGACGCGGGCCGCGACGGCTTCGTGATCGGGGAAGGCGCCGGTGCTCTGATCCTGGAGTCGCTGGAGCATGCGCAAGGCCGCGGCGCCGAGATCCTCGGCGAGATCGTGGGCTACGGCCTGTCCGCGGACGCATACCACATCACGTCGCCGCACCCCGAGGGCAAGGGGGCCCAACACGCCATGCGGATGGCGCTGGACGACGCGCGAGCCGTACCCGAGGAAGTGGACTACATCAATGCCCACGGGACCTCGACGCAGCAGAATGACGCCCGGGAGACCGCCGCCATCCGGTCGGTCTTCGGGGCTTCGGCCGACGGGTTGGTGGTGGGGTCCACCAAGTCCATGACGGGCCATCTTCTGGGGGCGGCGGGCGCCGTGGAGGCCGTCGTCTCGGCCCTCGCTTGCCGGGAAGGCAAGATTCCTCCAACCATCAACTTCAGTGAGGCCGACCCGGACTGCGATTTGGACTACGCCCACCACGGCATGGTGGAGCGGCCCGTACGGCTCGCGCTGTCTAACTCGTTCGGATTCGGCGGGCACAACGTGTGTCTCGCCATACGGCGCTGGGAAGCCTGAGGCACCGGGAGGCGCAAGGGTATGAGGATCGGGACCGGATACGATTCGCACCGCTTCGAGGAGGGTCGTCCCTTGATCCTGGGCGGCATCGAGATCCCCGACCATCCGGGCCTCAAGGGGCATTCGGATGGCGATGCTGTCTCCCATGCCATCCTGGACGCTCTGCTCGGCGCCGCGGCGGCCGGCAGCATCGGTGACCTTTTCCCGTCGAGTCAGGATCGGTGGAAGGACGCCAACTCCATCGAGCTGCTTCGCCGGGCCGTCGGGTTCCTCCGGAGCAGGAACTACGAGGTCGTCAACGTCGACGTCACCGTGATCTGCGAAGCGCCGCGCATCGGGCCCTTCGCGCTACACATGCGAGAGAAGCTGGGACGAGTCCTGGGTGTAGGCGCCGCCCATGTGTCGGTCAAAGGGAAGAGCAACGACGGCCTGGGCTGGACGGGCGCGGGGGAGGGCTTGGCCGTCCACGCCGTGGCGCTGATCCGATCGCTCGGCGAGACCCACCGGGAGGGCGAGCAGCGCGAGACGAGCTTCCTGCTCTAGTGTGGTGATGCGGAAGTGTGGTAGCTACCGAGAGGGCCGATGCGCCCGAACCGGGCAAGGCGCGGAGACGAGGAATAGCAGCGCTATTGGGAGGAACCGCAACGCCGCCGGGCGGGATGCAGCGGCTCTCGAATAGCATCACGACTTTTACAGCACCAGACTAGCTCTCAGGGGAGCCGTTGCGGAGGTCGGCGCTCGGTCGTACATGGATCCGATCATCCAATTCTTCGATGGCCTTCCCCAGGCCTTGGTATACGCGCTTCTGGGGCTCGGGGCCGCCCTCGAAAACGTCTTTCCGCCGATCCCGGCCGACACCTTCGTGCTGCTCGGAGGCTTCCTCGCCTCGGCAGGAGCCGGCGATCCCCGTTGGGTCTTCATCGCGACGTGGACCGCCAATGTGGGCAGCGCCCTGGTCGTCTATCGTCTGGGCCACGTGTACGGCCGACCCTTCTTCGAGCACGGGTGGGGGAAGCGGCTCCTGAGCGGTCGCCAGCTCTCTCTGCTCGGTGACTTCTACGCCCGCTGGGGCCTGTTCGCCATCTTCTTCACGCGCTTCCTTCCCGGTTTCCGGGCCGTCGTGCCGGTCTTCGCCGGCGTCACGCACCGGCGCTTTCTGGAAGTCGCGCCGCCGTTGGCCATCGCCTCCGCGATCTGGTACGGTGCCCTCGTTTGGCTGGGGGCAGTGACCGAGCAGAATCTCGACGCCATCATAGAATGGCTGTCGGGGGTGAACCGAATACTGCTCGCGGTCGCGCTGACCCTGGGAGTCCTCGTGGCGTGGGCCTGGCACCGGACCCGACACCACCGCGACGACCATGGCGGCGGGACGGGGCGGGAAGGGGAGCCGTGAGCGTCCCCCTCCCCTTTCGCATGGAGCAGTTCCTCGACTTTCTCGCTTTCGAGCGAGGTCTGTCCGACCGGACCCTGAGGGCGTATGGCAGGGACGTGGAGCGCTTGATCGCCTTCGGCCAGGGCCGGGGAGCCCAGGGTCCCGGAGATCTCTCCCCGACGGACCTCCAGGAGTTCATGTACCACCTGAAGGACTCCGGCCTGGCGCCCGCCAGCATCCGGCGGGCTCAATCCTCGCTGCGCAGCTACTTCGGCTTCCTTCTCCAGGAAGGCGCGCTCGAAGCCGATCCCTCGGACCGTCTCGAGGCGCCGAGGGCCTGGCGGCGGCTGCCGGACGTCCTGTCCGTGGAGGAGGTCCTGGCGCTGCTCGAGGGCCCCGACGCCGCAAAGACGCTGTATTGGCGCGATCGGGCCATTCTGGAGTTTCTCTACGCGACGGGGGTACGCGTCTCCGAGCTTGTGGATCTGGGCCTCGTCGACGTGGACCTCGCAGAAGCCGTGTGCGTCGTCTTCGGCAAGGGATCGAAAGAGCGGATCGTGCCGGTGGGGCGTGCCGCTCGGGACGCGATGGGTACGTATCTCCGAGAGGTGCGCCCCGACCTGGACCGGGGGCGCGGTCAGGGCAGGGCGTTTCTGAGCGGTCGGGGTCGACCGCTGTCCCGCATGTCGGTGTGGACGATCGTCCGTCAAGCAGCCCAGCGGGCCGGGATCGGCAAGAAGGTGTCCCCTCACACCCTGCGTCACACCTTCGCCACACATTTGCTGGAGGGGGGCGCGGATCTGGCGGCGGTCCAGGAACTGCTGGGCCATGCGGACATCTCCACCACCCAGATCTATACCCATGTCGACCGGGAGTACCTCACCAGCGTCCATCGCAAGTACCACCCGAGGGCATAGCGCGAGAGTCGCCGGAGGGAGGTTCCGATCGGCGGGTCGGCTCGTACCCGCTCCACCGGCACCGCCGAATCTTCGGCTCGGCAGCATGCACGCCGAGTCGATGCCACAAAGGACGGCGCCCCGAGGAGTGGTCCTCGGGGCGCCGTCGTCTCTGGGCGTGGAGCCAGCCGTCCGGGTCTACGGCCCCTTGCCGTCCTCGAGCGCCAACTGGAAGAGGTCCGTCTGCGTGTCGGTCACCGTCAACAGGCGGACTGCCTCGGTCAACACGCGGTCCCGCTCCATCCGGTGCTCGGTGGCGAGCACGAAATCTTCCAAACGCTCGGCCAAGGAGATCCGGGTTTGCCAACCCAAGTAGGCCAGGGCGGTGGGGTCTTCCAGCGCCTCCGGGGGAAGGCCTTCGTCCAGCAGAGCGTCCACGAATCCCTGGAAGTCCTCCGGCGTGATCTCGGACGAGGCCTGGCCGTTTCGGGCCTCCTGAGCTCGAGCGAAGGCGAATTCCTCGATGCGAAGTCCGAGGGGGACCTCGGCGTTCTGGGCCGCCGCCACCAACTCCCGCTCCACGATGCGCAGCGTGTCGTTCTCGACTTCCAGATCGGGGAAGATGCCGCCGCCGGCGAGCAGGTCACGACCGGACTTGGTGGTCACGGCCGGGATCGTGTCCAGGTCTTCGGTCGCCGGTCGACCCGAGCCGTCACGGGGTCGGTGAAGCGATCGGCCCAGCGGCGTGTGCCAGGACCCTGTGGTCAGGCGGATCTGGTATCCCCTGGGGAGGGGCATCAGCGTCTGGACGACGCCTTTGCCGAAGGTCCGTTCGCCCAGCACCAGCGCCCGGTCGTGGTCCTGCAAGGCACCGGTCACGATCTCCGCGGCCGAGGCCGTATATCGGTCCACGAGGATGATGATGGGCACGTCGGGGAGGAGGGGCGGTGTCCGAGCGTCCCAGGACTCCTCGCGCTGCCCGCCCTGACGCGGGTCTCGGCTCTGGGTGGAGGCGAGCTTCTGTCCGGGGGCCAGGAACAGGTCGGCCATGAAGAGGGACTCGTCCAGGTAGCCGCCAGGGTTCCGTCGCAGGTCGATGACCACGCCGTCGGCGGTCGCCATGCTCTGCATGGCCTGACCGACCTCCCGAGCCGAGTTGCGGGCCACCCGATCGATGGCGACGTAGCCCACATTGCCCGGCAGCATGCCGCTTCGAACGGCCGACACGTGGACGTTGTCCCGCTTGATGGCGTGCGGAATGGGGTTGGTGTAGCCTTCCCGCGCCACGCTCACCTCGACGGTCGTGCCGACCTCGCCACGGATACGGTTGGACGCGTCTCGTACCGTCCACTCCGTGGCGTTGTCCCCGTCGACGCCGACGATGACATCACCGACCTGAAGGCCCACGCGATCCGCCGGCGTGCCTCGGAAGACGCCCGTGATGGTGACGGCGTCACTGAGCTGCGTGATCGTGACGCCGATACCGGCGTAGTTCCCGGTGGTCTGCTCCTCGAATTGGCTGTACTCCTCGGGAGAGAAGACCGTGGCGTAGGGATCGTCGATGGCGCTCAGGAGACCGTCGAGCGCCCGGTCCCACAGCGCCGAGTCGGAAAACGTCGAGAGGTGATAGTCCGCGATGGTCTCGAAGGCTCCGAGAAACACCTCTTCCTCGGCGGTACCGGCCGTGCCGGATCGGGTCGACTCCCACCGAGGGGAGGACGCATCGCTGGATTGCGCCGTTGCGCCCAACGGAAACACCGTCGCGACGAGCGCGAGGAGGACTGGCAACGTCCTGGTCATCGGTACCTCTCTCCGGCCGGCAGACATGTCGGAAGTTTAACCCCGGGGGCGGCGACAGCGTTCCAGGATCAGCGAGATCCGGCGCGGGGCCCTCGTTTCGAGTATTTTTCCCCCGTGGGATCGCTGCAAGGGTTTTCGCGTTCCCCGTTCTTCAGATTATCGGCCGGAGCCCGGCGGGATCGCACCCCGCAGCCGCGAAGGCCCGGCAAATACCGCGATTCGTCGTGAGTGCACCGCGTTCGCGCATCCGCCAGCACAGGGGACCGCACATGGATCCAGGGACTCAGGACGCGCCGCTCTCCATCGGCCTCGTACAGTTCAAGCCATTGAAGGCCGACGTGGCCGCAAACCTCGGTCGCATTCAGGACCTCGTCCAGGGCAACGGCGGCCAGCAGGATCTTCTCGTCTTCCCGGAAGCCGCCGTGTCCGGCTACTTCCTGGAGGGGGGAGTGGCCGAAGTCGCGCTCTCCGCGAGGGAGCTGGCGGTGGGTCTCGGTGAGAGCGACGCGGACAGCCCTGACGTGGTGATCGGCTTCTACGAGCGATGGCGGCGGCGCCTCTACAACAGCGTCGCCTACTTCACGCCGGGGGACGGCGGGTGGAGCCCCGTCAACGTCCATCGGAAGATGTTCCTGCCGACCTACGGCGTCTTCCAGGAGGCCCGCTTCGTTGAAG
Organism: Gemmatimonadota bacterium; assembly: GCA_039586035.1. Taxonomy (GTDB): domain Bacteria; phylum Gemmatimonadota; class Gemmatimonadetes; order Longimicrobiales; family Gaopeijiaceae; genus JBDHHQ01. The sequence goes on from JBDHLD010000003.1 coordinate 63,658, forward strand.
CGGGGACGGATCTCAGGGCGTTCGATACCCGCTTGGGCAGAGTGGGGTTGCTGGTCTGCGAGGAGATGTGGCACTCGCTGCCGCCTACGGTCCTCGCCCTCGATGGCGCCGAGCTCATCGTCTGCGTGAGCGCCTCCCCGGCCCGGGACTTCCGGGCCGGCGGCCGGCCGCGGAGCGTCGAGCGCTGGGAGGGACTGGCGCGGAGCGTCGCGGAGGAGCACGGCGTCTTCGTAGCCGTGAGTCAGCTGGTGGGATCCGAGGGCGGCAAGCTCTTCCCCGGCTGTTCCATGGTCTATGGACCCGACGGACGCGAGCTCGTCCGGGGCCCGTTTCTGGACGAGGGCATGGCCACGGTATCGCTCGAGGGAGGGCAGCTGGACCGGGCCCGGGGCGGCTCGCCGCTGCTCGCGGACCTCGAGCAGATGCTGCCGCACCTACAGGAGGCCCTCGCGCGCACCCGTCGGGGAAGGCCCCCCGGTACGGAAGAGGCGAGAGACGGGCGCGACGTTGGCCTACGGGGTCTCCGCGCCGACCGTCAGCCCGGCTGCGTTCCCAAGCCCGGTGACACGTCGTTTCTGGAGCTGGACTGGGGGTCGGTCGAGGAGGTCCTTCTGGCGTTCATCCGCGAAGAGGTGACTCGACGACGGGGCTTCGAGCACCTGGTGCTGGGGGCCAGCGGCGGCGTGGATTCCTCCGTTGCCCTCTATCTCGCCGCGCGGGCGCTGGGCCCCGAGAACGTGGTTGCCTTTCGGCTGCCCTACGCGTCCTCCTCGCAGGAGAGCCTGGACCACGCCCAGATGGTGATCGAGGCCACGGGTGTGCGCAGCCAGACCATCGAGATCACACCCGCGGTCGATGCGTACGTCGAGGCGTACGAGCCGGACATCACCCCGCTTCGTCGCGGTAACCTGGCGGCCCGGTTTCGGGCGGTGACGCTCTTCGACCAGTCGGCCAAGCTGGGCGCGCTGCCGCTGGGAACCGGGAACAAGAGCGAGCGGCTGCTGGGGTACTTCACCTGGCACGCCGACGACTCGCCCCCGATCAATCCGCTGGGAGATCTGTTGAAGACCCAGGTCTGGGGTCTGGCTCGGCACCTGGGCGTGCCCGACGTCATCGTGGAGAAGCCGGCCTCGGCCGATCTCGTGCGCGGCGTGCACGACGAGGACGAGCTGGGGATCTCGTACCACCTGGCGGATCCGTTGCTGCACTGGTTTCTCGAGGGACACGGGCCCGATGAGCTGGTCGGACACGGATTCGACGAGGCGCGCGTGAGGCTGGTCTGGCGCCGGCTGAGCTCGACCCATTGGAAGAGAGAGCTGCCGACCGTAGCCATGCTCACGTCGTCGGCCATTGGAGAGTTCTACCTGCGCCCCGTGGACTACTGACGGGCAACCCACCTACCCGGACGGCCCGGGCGGAGGCGTGGGACTGGAATCGGACTGGTCGCATGCCGGACTGACGGCAGCGCTGGGATGGGGTCAGGGCGTCCCGCGAGGAAGTAGGGATCGGGCCAGGGTCGGGGGAAGGCCCGAGGCCAGGAGCGCGTCATGGAACCGACGCTGCGCCCGCTCCTCATCGTCATCGGAGGCCGCCAGGACCTCCTGTCGAAGGGCTCGGATCTGGAGGCTCCCGACGATCCCGCGCTCGAGGGGCCGTTGCGCGGCACGAAGGGCCGAGCTCCGGGCCATGCCGCCGGTCACGCGTGCGTCGCGGGCCACCTCTCTCGCGGCGTCCTCCACGCTCAGGTCGGTGGTGTGCATCCGAATCGCCGCCCGCGCTTCGGCGAGCGCCAGGAGGCGCCGCCGAACGTGGGCCGCCAGGAGGGCCGGGTCCTCGGAGCCGAAGCCGGACCGCACCAGCTGGTCCGCGGCGTAGGTGGCCCATCCCTTCTGCAGCGTCGCCGGCCGGATCACCTTCCTCAGCCGGGTAGGAGCACGCCGGGCGTAAAGGCGCTCGACGAATCCCCCCGGGAACGTCTCCTCGAGCACTACGGCGCCCTGGCCGGCGGCGCCGATCGCCTCGGAGCCGCCTGCCTCGATCAGGTACAGGGTGGCCGGACCGTCGTAGGGTTGGAGTGGGCCCGGTCCCCAGACGCCGGACGCGTCCCAGGCGAACAGGGGCGGCCGGGTGGCCACGCGTGGCTGCTCGTCCGACGGGATCGTCACGAAGAGCGACCGGAATACGAGCCTCCGGGCCGCCGTCATCAAATCGCGGGCGGCGGCCAGCGACGGTCCGGCGTCACCCGGGGGCGTCTCGCCTCCCGCGTCGGCCGGGCGCCCGAGGCTCTCCAGTCGAGCTCGCTCCTCGACGATCTCGGCCTCGATGAGGGCGATGATCTCGGCTGGCGTCTGGTCGACATGCTCTCGGTATCGGAGCAACCAGCCGACCCGATCAGGGCCGAGGCGGAATTCGCCACCGCGGGGGGCGTCGCCGACGAGGAAGGCTCGAAACTCGGCCACTTCGGCCGTTGCCTGGGAGAGGGCGCGCTTGAAGTCGTCCAGTCCAGGCCCCGAGATCACGGTCGCGAACGACTCCGACACCTCGGTGCTCATATAGGCCTCGAGACGCGTGGCGCCTCGAATCGCCGGGTCCACGAACAGCTCCGGGACTCCCCCTGCGAGGTTGCCGCGCCCCTCGGCGAGAACGGTCGGCACCTGTCGGAGCCGCGAAGTGAGGGCATTCATCCGGGTGCGAGAAGGGATGCCCGTATCTTCGACGAGGATAGCCACGCCTGCCGCGATCAGGTCCAGGTAGTAGGCCGGATCGCGTTCCCACCGCCGCACCTCCACGAGGTCCAACAGCTCTGCCCGGATCGCATGCTCGAGAAGTACCCGGTCCTCCCTGGCGTCCCCGACCAGGCTCCCGGGCTCGACATCGCCCAGGCGGTCCAGCCACAGCTGGTACGCTTCCGCTCTCGCCTGAAGAGCCGCTCGGCTCACGTCCGGGAGGCGAGAATCATAATCTCTTTCACCAGAAATAGATGAACGAACTGGGTTGAAGTAGAGATAGAAGTCCAGGAACCCGTCGGCCAGCTCATCGAACCCCATCGGGGGGTCGGGGTCCTGCTGCGCGACGGGAGCCACGAGGACCAGAGGAAGGAGGAACGCCAGCGGTGCGATCATGAAGTCGGGTGCGCTTCCAGTTCGTGACCTTGGATCGAAGATCGCCCGCAGGCTAGCGGAGACGTTGGTGGGGCGCCAGAGGGGTCGTCAGCCCCGGCCGGTGGCCTTGCGCCGCAGGGTCTCCAGGAGGGGAAGGGGCGTAAGCTCGCCGTCGATGATGTCTGCGAGCTCCTCCTCCTCCCGCCAGCGGCTCTCCAGATCGGCCAGCTCCAGCTCCAGAAGCCGCTCCTCGGCGTGCTCGTTCGCGGCGATCTCCAGAGCGATGGCTCCAGTGCGGCGAAGCTCCCCGAGGTGCTTGCCTTGACGCACCAACAGACGGGCCGCGTCGCTGGCCGAGCCGGCCTCCTGTATGAGCCGCGTCGCCGATTCGACGCGGCGCTCGGAGGCTCCTGCGAAATGGTGGTACGCAAGCACGCGCCTGAGCGTCCGTTCCGCCTCCAGACCGGTCAGTTTCAGGCCCGCCCCCATGTGTCCGCCGCAGCGCGGGCAACGCTTCACGATGCCCAGGGCCGACTCGCCTCCCGGGTCGCCATCGGCGTTGCCAGGACGCAGGATCAGTCCGCTCCGGTCCCGGTACGCCAGGCTCGAGAAGCGATGGCCGCAGCGCTCGCAACGGCGGTTGCCCCGCCAGGCGGTGCTGCCGAAGCGTAGCCAGCGGGCCCCCTGTGTCAGCTTGTCGGGAGCGTGCTCCCACAGGATCCACGCGCCCAGCCATCCGAGTCCTCCGCTGGCCAATCCCCCCCAGGCCGCCGCACCGGCCGCGACCGTGCCGGCAAAGGTGAGCTTCTTGTAGCTCTCACGCCGCTCGCGCAGCTCCCGTCCGTATCTCCACCACGCTTCCTCCATCAGGTTTGCCCGGCCCACGCGGACAATCTCCAGGGGCGGATAGCGGAGGAGCGCCACGTTGTCGGTCTGGTGCAGAAGACGGGCGCGGTCCTTGACCAGCTTCTCCAGCTCCTCCAGCGCCTCCCACCGCTCCTGGATGGGCGCCAGAGACCAGCGCCTGCACTCCTTGCACACTGCCCACAGACGGCCCTTCACGGGGTCGAACGCGACCCGCTTGCCATTGGGGAAATGCTCGAGCGTCTCGTTGGCGGGAAAGGGCGCCGTACAGACCAGACACCGTGTGAACAACTCTTCAATCCTCCGTCGCGGCGAGCCGGTCGGACACCGATCGGAGACCGCGCAGTGTGCAGCGGAGCGGCGCCTCGAGCTACGAATACGCTACGACTTCGCTGGCTGGAACCTTTACGACTCGGTGCGATTGGACGAGAGTACTGTTTCGTCGATCGGGCACGCCCCGGTCCGCGCAGGAAGAAGTCCACGATCTCCCCGGGGGCCCGCTTTGACCCGTCCGCATCGAAAGCTATCGATTTCTCTCCGCCTCGTGTTCCCCGTCGCCCTGGCCGTGGCCACGTCGTCGATCGCCGCAGGGGCGCAGGAGCTCTCTGTCGACCTGATCTTCGGAGGACAGCAGCTGGCCCCCGAGGGCCTGCCCGAGATGACGTGGACTCCGGACGGCCGGAAGATGACGTTCGTCGTGCCCCGCGACGGTCAGACCACCGACCTCGTGGCGCTGAACCTGGACACGGGACAACAGGAGCGGGTCGTCGACGGCTCCACGCTGATACCCCCGGGAGAGCTGAATCCGGTCCCCATAGAGGGTTATCAGTGGTCTCCGGACGGGCGGAGCCTGCTGATCTACACCCGCTCGGAACGCGTGTGGCGAGACAACACGCGGGGCGTCTACTTCGTGTATTCGCTGCGCGACGCCACCCTGCGGCCGATCTCGACGGGGTTCGGCTACCAGATGTTCGCCAAGTTCTCTCCCGGCGGGGACCGGGTCGGGTTCGTCCGTGACCACAACTTGTTCGTGACCAATCTGGTCGACGGCACGGAGACCCAGCTCACTCACGACGGCAGCGAAGAGATCATCAACGGCACGTTCGACTGGGTCTACGAGGAGGAGCTCGGCCTTCAGGACGGCTGGCGGTGGAGCCCGGACGGCCGAAGCATCGCGTTCTGGCGGCTCGATCAGACCCCCATCAAGGACTTCCACCTCATCGACGACCTGGGCCTGTACTCCCGGCCGATCCCGATCCCCTATCCCAAGGCCGGGGAGCCGAACTCCTTTGCCCATATCGGAGTCGTCGAGGTGGCCTCGGGCGAGACGCGCTGGATGGATTTCGGTGAAAACCCCGACCAATACCTGGCCCGGATGGAGTGGGCGCGCTCGTCGGACGAGCTCATCGTGCAGCGCCTCAACCGGCACCAGAACCGTCTCGACGTAATGCTGGCGGACCGCACCACGGGCTCGTCCCGGGTTCTCTTCACCGAATCGAGCGACACCTGGGTAGACGTCGATGACGATCTCCGCTGGGTGGACGACGAGCGATTCCTGTGGACCTCGGACCGTGACGGGTACGACCACGTGTACCTCTACGACCGCGATGGCGGCCTCGTCCGGCAGCTGACGTCAGGCGAGTTCGACGTCGAATCACCGGCGGGCGTGGATCCTGAGGACAGGTGGGTCTACTACACCGCTGCCAGCGAGGGGCCCCTGGGGCGTCAGGCGTTTCGCGTCTTGCTGGACGGTGGCGACCCCGAGCGTCTCACCGACGAGCAGGGCACCCACAGCCTGGACGTTTCGCCCACGGGGCAGTTTTTCGTGGACACACACACGAGGGCCGGCGACCCAGCCGTGATCACGGTGCACCGGGGGGACGGCGGGGCGGTGCGCACCCTCGTGGAGAACGCGGCCCTGCGGGGCCGGTTGGCCGACATGGGCCTCGCGCCCCCGGAGTTCTTCAGCTTCACCACGACCGACGGTATGGATCTGAACGGCTGGATGATCAAGCCGCCGGACTTCGACGCGTCCCGTCGCTACCCCGTGCTCATGCACGTCTACGGCGGACCCGGGTCACAGACCGTCAGGGACAACTGGGGGGGAAATCGCTACCTGTGGCATCAGCTGCTGGCGCAGAAGGGAGTCGTGGTCGTGTCCGTCGACGGCCGGGGCACCGGGGCGCGGGGCCGTGACTTCCGCACCATCACCTACCGGAACCTGGGAGAGTGGGAGAGCCACGACCAGATCGAGGCCGCCCGCTACTTGGCCGGGCTGCCCTTCGTGGACGAGAGCCGCATCGGAATCTGGGGGTGGAGCTACGGCGGCTACATGACGCTGCTGAGTCTGATGAAGGGCGGGGACCTGTTCCGAGCCGGCATCAGCGTGGCGCCCGTGACCAGCTGGAAGCTGTACGACACGATCTACACGGAACGCTTCATGCGGACGCCTCGCGAAAACCCCCGGGGATATCGCGACGGATCGCCGCTGACGCACGTGGACGGCATGACGGGCGAGCTCCTGCTCGTCCACGGCACCGGAGACGACAACGTCCACTACCAGAACTCCGTTCAAATGCTCACGGCGCTGCAGGAAGCGGGGAAGCAGTTCTCCTTCATGGCGTACCCGAACAAGACCCACTCGATCTCGGGCGAAGCCACCCAGGTGCACCTCTATACGATGATGACCGAGTGGGTCCTCGAGAAGCTCTCCTCCGACGGGACGCCAGTGACGTGACGCGATGATCCTGGTGCTCGACAACTACGACTCCTTCACCTTCAACCTGGTCCAGTATCTCGGCGAGCTGGGTGGGGCGCCCACCGTCATCCGGAATGACGAGCTTTCGGTGGAGGAGATCCGGCGCCTCGAACCGGAGCGCATCGTCGTCTCGCCCGGTCCTGGCGTCCCAGCCGATGCCGGCATCACCATCGCCGCCATCCGGGAGCTGGGTCCCACGACGCCGCTGCTGGGCGTGTGCCTTGGGCACCAGGCGATCGCGGAGGCCTTCGGAGGCCGGACGATCCGGGCCGAGCGCATCATGCACGGGAAGACCGCACCGGTGCGGCACGACGGGCGCGCCATGTTCCGGGACATCCCGTCGCCACTGACGGTGGCGCGCTACCACTCCCTCGTGACCGACCCGGAAGCGTTGCCCGAAGAGCTCGAGCCGGTAGCCTGGACGGATGACGACCAGGGTGCTCCCGAGATTCAGGCGATCCGGCATCGGACCCACTTGATCTGGGGAGTCCAATTCCACCCGGAATCGCACTTCTCCGACTGCGGCAGGCGTCTTCTCGCCAACTTCCTGAGCGCCTGAATCCGCAGAAGCAACGCCGGTGCGCCGGGGCCCGCCTCCGCCTTGCCACACCGGGGTCGGAGGCCTACCTTTTCCCGGCGTGGATATTGCCTACGCGCTAGTGGATTTCGGCTCCCCCGAGCACACACGGAGGAGTCGGTGAGCGGCCGCGTCCTCGGGATCGTTCCCGCGCGGCTCGCTTCCACCCGTCTCCCCAGAAAACCCCTCTTTCCACTGCTCGGCCGACCGCTCCTGGAGTGGGTATGGCGTCGGGTGCACCGGATCCCGGCGCTGGACGCCGTGGTCGTGGCCACCGATAGCGAGGAGGTGGCAGATGTGTGTGTCTCTCTGGGTGCACCGGTGGAGCTGACCTCGTCGGCGCATCCCTCCGGCACGGATCGCGTCGCCGAAGTCGCGCGGCGGCCGGCCTTCGCTGACTACCCCGTCATCGTGAACATCCAGGGCGACGAGCCCTTGCTCGACCCCGATCACATCCAGGCGTTGGTGGAGATCCTGGACGCGGGGCCCTGGGACCTGGCCACGTGCGCGAGCCCGCTACTGTACGAGGAGTCTCGCTCGAACCCGTCGGTGGTCAAGGTCGCGCGGGCGCCCGACGGGCGCGCGCTGTACTTCTCCCGGGCCAAGATCCCGTACAAACGGGACGACACGCCGAGCGCCGCGGATCTGGCAAGTGACCAATTCCTGGCCCACGTGGGTATCTATGCGTACACGCGGCGCGGACTCGAGGGCTGGGTGTCCCAGGAGCCGTCGCCGCTGGAGCGTATCGAGGGGCTGGAACAGCTTCGCCCGCTGGAGGCGGGAATGAGCATGGGCGTCGCCGTGGTCGGCGGCGCGGAGCCGGGCGTGGACACGCCGGCCGATATCATACACATGGAGCAGCGGCTCATCGAGCTGGGGCTGAACAAGTGAACGGAACAGGAACATGACCGACCCGCAGTCCAACGGTACCAAGTACATCTTCGTCACGGGCGGCGTCGTCTCGGGATTGGGGAAGGGAATCGCGGCCGCCTCGCTGGGGCGGCTTCTGAAGGAGCGGGGTTTCCGGGTCACGCTGCAGAAGTTCGATCCCTACATCAACGTCGATCCGGGGACCCTTTCGCCGTTTCAGCACGGCGAGGTGTTCGTCACCGACGACGGTGCCGAGACGGACCTCGATCTCGGGCACTACGAGCGCTTCATCGACGCCTCGCTGTCTCAGGACAACAACATCACGACCGGCCGCATCTACCAGAGTGTGATCACGAAGGAGCGCCGCGGAGACTACCTGGGGTCCACGGTCCAGGTCATCCCCCACATCACGGACGAGATCAAGAACGCCGTCCGACGGCTGGCGCCCGAGCACGACATCGTCATGACCGAGATCGGTGGCACCGTCGGCGATATCGAATCGCTGCCGTTCCTCGAGGCCATCCGGCAGTTCCGACAGGACGTGGGCCGGGAGAACACGCTGTTCATGCACCTGACGCTGGTGCCCTACATCTCGGCGGTGGGGGAGCTGAAGACGAAGCCGACTCAGCACTCTGTCCGGGAGCTCATGGAGCTGGGCATCCAGCCCGACGTGGTGATCTGCCGGAGCGAGCAGCCTCTGGGCGAGGACATCAAGCGGAAGATCGCCCTCTTCACCAACGTGCCGCTGGACGGGGTCGTGGAGGCTCCGGACGCCGACACCATCTATGCGGTGCCCCTGGACCTACGTCGTCAACGTCTGGACGACTTCGTCCTGTCGCGTCTGGGTCTGGAAGCGCCTGCGCCGGATCTCCAGGCCTGGACCGAGATCGTGGAGCGCATCCGCAAGCCGTCGAAGGGGACCGTGCGGATCGCGGTCGTGGGCAAGTACACCGAGCTCGTGGATTCGTACAAGTCCATTCAGGAGTCCTTGATCCACGGCGGCGTGACGAGCGACGTGGCCGTGGAGATTGACTGGCTGTCGAGCGAGCAGTTCGAGAACCGGTCCGGGGTGGAGGGTCTCCCCGTGGAGGCGCTCCGTGACTATGACGGGCTTCTCGTTCCAGGCGGTTTCGGACCTCGCGGCGTAGAGGGGATGCTCGAAGCGATCCACTGGGCGCGGGAGCAGCGGATGCCATTCTTCGGCATTTGCCTCGGCCTCCAGTGCGCCGTGATCGAGTTCGCCCGCAACGTTTGTGGTCTCGATCAGTCGGATTCGTTCGAGTTCGCAAAGGAGTCGCCCGATCCGGTGATCTGTCTCATGGACTCCCAGCAGAACGTTACGACCAAGGGTGGTACGATGCGCTTGGGCGAGTGGCCGGCGGTGCTGACGCACGGCTCCCGGGTCGCCTCCATCTATGGTGCGGAGGAGATCGGCGAGCGTCACCGGCACCGCTACGAGGTGAACAACGAATACCGTGAGACCCTGTCCGATCACGGTCTCGCCTTCAGTGGCCTGTCACCCGATGGACGACTGGTCGAGATGATCGAGTTGCCCGATCACCCGTGGTTCGTGGCATGTCAGTTCCACCCCGAGCTCAAAAGCCGCCCGAATCGACCCCATCCGCTGTTCGCGTCGTTCGTCGAGACGTGCGCGGCCATGCGCCCGAGGCGGGCCGCCGGGGCGCCGGAGGCGGCGGCCGGCGCCTCGAGCGGGTGAGCTCGGGACAATTGGCGCTTGGATGATGTCGCGATGACCGAAGACGACGCGAAGCAGGTGGCCTCCGGGCGGACGTGGAGTCTCCTGGTCCTGCTGGGATTCGCCATCGTCGCGGGCGCCTGTGGCGAGGAGCCCGAGACGCCCGTTGCGGCCTCCGAGCTCCTGGAGCTGGAGGCGGACCAAGCCGTCTTCGGGATGCGCATGTACATCACGGTAGAAGGCGTCCGCGAGGCGCTCCTCTATGCTGACACTGCCTACACATACCGGGATTCCGTGGAGATCGACGTTCGCTCCCTCCGCCTCACGCTCTACGGGGAGACCGGCAACGAACGCGCTTTCGTGACCGCGCACCGTGGTGCGATCGACCCCAACACGCAGCGCATGCAGGCTCGCGGCAACGTGGTGCTGACGATTCCCGAGCAGAACCGGCGGATCGAGAGCGAGCAGCTCAACTACGACCCCAATCGGGATCGTATCTGGAGCGACACGGCCACGGTCATGATCCACGACGGCCGACGCTCCACGGGAGACGCGTTCGAGTCCGACCTGGGGTTCACCAGCGTGAAGATCTTCGGTGCGCGAGGTCGGTCGGGTAACGGCGGACCTTGATGTCACGTCGGGCCCGGTTCCTCTTCGCGTGCATCACCGCGCTGGTCCTCGCGCCGGTCCGTGGCGCCAGCGCCCAGGTGCCGTTTCCGGGCCAGGACCTCGCCGAGGATCCGCAGGACTGCGAGCTGATCAGGAACCAGTGGGTCTACATCCGCGTCCTCTCCGACGGTACGTCGAACTCGTACGTGAGCGGTCCCATGGAGGTGCGCTGTGCCGGGGGCATTCGCATCCAGGCCGACAGCGCGGTGATCTTCGAGGCCTCCGGCTACACGCAGCTGTTCGACAACGTGATGTTCGAGGACCAGGAGAAGCGCCTGAACGCCGACCGGGCCAACTACTTCGACCGCGCCAAGCGCCTCGTGGCGACGGGTAACGGCCGTATCATCGACAAGGTCAGGAACTCGGTAATCACCGGGGACACGGTGATCTACATTCGCGCCAACCAGTTCCAGGCCGAGGACATCCTCAACGTGCACGGTGGGAGCCCCCACGCCATCCTGTTTCCTCCGGAGCGGGCGGCGGGTACCGCTGCCGGAGACGAGGTCGCCGATCCCGAGTTGGCCGAAGGACCGGTTCCGGATTCCGTCGAGGCGGGCGAAGGCCCGGCCTCGGATTCCGTCGGGGTGGCCGAAGGACAGGTCCCGGATTCCGTCCAGGCGGGCGAGGCGCCGGCGGACGCCGTCGTGGACGCGACGGGTCGGCGCCCCCGGGTGGCCGAGCCGGCGGCCGCCGACTCGGCCGAGGCCACCGGAGCCGACCCGGACGGGCAGCTCGCCGAGGCGAGCCCCCAGACGCCCCCCCCGCCGGCCGCTCGAAGCGAGCGCCCCTACGAGGTCGACGCGACGCGGTTCTCCATCGCCGGGGATCGCTTCTTCCGAGCCATGGGCGACGTCGTGATTCGCAGGGACAGCCTGGAGGCCGTGGGCGACTCCCTCGAATTCGACCAGCGGATCGGCGACGTGATGCTATTGGGGAACGCGGGGATCGAGGAGGACGCGTACGAGCTGACCGGCACAGCTCTCTCACTGGGTGAAGGTGACGCTCAGGCCACGGAGGTTCGGGCCATCGGTGAGGCGCTCCTGGTGAGCGAGCAGGTCGACGTGAGTGCCCACGAGATCCGCATCTACCTGGCCGACGGCACGCTGCAGCGCATGGTCGCGGTGAAGGAGCCACCCGACACGAGCGCCACGGATCCCGGGGATGCGCCGCCGGCTCGGACAGCTGGCACCGAGGACGCGGAGGAAGAGGCGCCTCCGTCGTCTCGCCCTCGGGCGATCGCCGAGGACTTCGTGCTCGAGGGCGATTCCCTCGAGGTCGTGGCTCCGAACGAGGTCCTCGAGCAGGTCGTGGCCGTCGGCTCGGCGCGCGGCGAGTCGTTGAGCCGTGACTCCCTCAACACCGAGGACACGCCCGAGGTCGCCAGAAGGGACTGGATGGAGGGACGGACGATCGTGGCCTATTTCACCCCGGTTTCAGCAGCGGGCGCACCGGTGCTCGACTCGGCCGCCGCCGCACCGGGCCTGGATTCGGCCACGGCAACGCTCGCGCTGGATTCGGCCGCCGCCACGCTCGCGCTGGATTCGGCCGCCGCCACGCTCGCGCTGGATTCGGCCGCCGCCACGCTCGCGCTGGATTCAGCTGCCGCCGCACCGGCCTTGGATTCGGCCGTGTCCGTGCTCGCGCAGGACTCGGCGGTAGCCCCGCCTCCGGCAGACTCGGCCGCTGCGGTTGCCGCCCTGCTGTCGGCTGCCGCCGGACAGGTTGCCGACTCGGCCTCCGCTCCAGGCGGGCCCGGAGGCCAGTACACGGTCGACCGCATCGTCGCTCAGGGCTCGGCCCGGAGCCTGTACCGCATGACGCCCTCCGACACCACGGGTGCGCCGACTCCAGGTCGCCTGGCCCTCCACTACGTGACCGGTACGGAGATCACGATCCGGATGAAGAACGGCGAGATCACGTCCATGGAGGTCTCGGGCCAGACCCGTGGGTACCACCTCGAGCCGCTGGCCGCGCCGCTGCTCCCGGATTCTCTTCCGCCCGATTCCGCCGTTGCCGATACGGTAGCATTGCCGGTTCCGAGGGCGGATACCGCCACCTCGGGAGCCACTCCCTCCGACACCGCCGCCTCCGGAGCATCGGCCGCAGGGTTCTTCACGGCTGGGGCCACGGCCTCTGACGCCTCCGGGACCGTGGACCAGGGCGGCTCCGAGCCCCCACGACCCCGTCGCGATGACGAGCCGGGCGCCGCCAGCGCGCGTGGACCGGCCTGGGCGCGAGACCAGGAGACGCCGTGAATACCCTCCAGGAGTTCGTGGACTACCTCGCCGGCCTCTCGCGACACGACCTCTCCGTGTCGGTGGCTCTTGCCGAGCTTCTCCGCGCCGCCGACGACCTCGGCAGCACCGACCGGGGCACCTGGGTGACGGCCGTGCGGGAGGCCTACGGGCAGCTTTCGGAGCGGTCCGCCGTCTCCGGCCGCGAGCAGCCCGGCGAGCGTGGCATGGGCCGGTACCTGGAGGAGCTCGTGTCCCGCCTGGAAACCCGCCGCATGGTCCTACGGGAGCCGCCCGGGGAAGGGTGGGAGCGGTTGGGCTTCCGCGCTGATCTGTGGGATGCGCTGCGTAGCGCTCGCCCGCAGGCGCAGGAGGCGGCGGACACCGTCGTGTCGCGCCTCTCCCGCCGAGACGAAGCAGGGGGTGTCTCCGCTGGCCTGACGCCGGGTGAGGGAAGTCGCCTACACGCCAGCGACCTGACCAAGGTGTACCGCAAGCGGAAGGTGGTGAACGACGTCGCCATCGAGGTGGAGCAGGGGGAGATCGTCGGGCTCCTGGGGCCCAACGGCGCCGGCAAGACGACGACGTTCTACATGATCGTGGGGCTGATTCCGCCCAATAAGGGTAGGGTATACCTCGACGAGCGGGAGATCACGAACGTGCCCATGTTCAAGAGGGCACGCATGGGCGTGGGATATCTGGCGCAGGAGCCGTCGGTATTTCGGAAGCTCACGGTGGAGGAGAACGTCCTCGCGATCCTGGAGACCCTCAAGCTGTCCCGCCAGGATCGGCGGGAGCGTCTGGAGGAGCTCCTGGCCGAGCTCTCCCTCACCCACCTCCGGGACAACAAGGCCTATTCCCTTTCCGGCGGGGAGCGGAGGAGGTTGGAGATCACGAGGGCGCTGGTGCAGCGGCCGAAGTTCATGTTGCTGGACGAGCCGTTCGCGGGCATCGATCCGATTGCCGTGAACGACATCCAACAAATCGTAGGCGAGTTGAAGCATCGAGGCATCGGCGTCATCATCACGGATCACAACGTCGAGCAGACCCTGGAGATCGTGGACCGGGCGTACATCATGTACGAGGGTCGGATCCGCGTCAGCGGCACGGTTTCCGAACTCGTCTGGAACGACGAAGTTGCCGACATCTATCTTGGGCCCACACTGACACAACGAATGCGGCAGCGATACGAACGGCCCGTGGCGAAAGTCGTATGAGCGGATTCAACGCAAAGCTCTTCCAGAGCACGCAACTCAAGCAGGAAATGAAGATCAACCCACGCCTATATCAGGCGATGGAGTTGCTCTACATGCCCCTGTTGGACTTGCAGATTCACCTGAAGCAGGAGTTGAACCAGAACCCGTTCCTCGAGATGAGCGAGGCCGACGTTCAGGACGACGTGGAGCTCGAAGAGGAGAACGACGGGGAAGAGGACGAAAACGAGATCGACTGGGAGGAAATCCTCCTGGACGGCTTCGACGCCGGCGGCCGGCGCCAGCAGTACGAGGAGCGGGAGTACTACCAGCCGACACCGGTAGAGCGCCGGGATCTACAGGGCTTTCTGATCGATCAACTTCGCCTCCTCTCACTTTCGGCGCGGGAGCACGTGCTTGGCGAAGAGATCATCGGCAACGTGGACGACGATGGCTCCGTCTCGTGCCCGTTGGAGGAGGTGGCGGCGGCCCTGAACCAATGGCTCGATGCCGAGCGCGAGGCTGCGCGGTCCGATGCCCAGGCCATCGAGGACGGCGAGGAGCGGGCTCAGACGCTCCAGACGATCGAAACGCAGTTCCGTCCGTACAGTCTCGAGGAAGCCGAAGCGATGCTGAAGCGGATCCAGGGGTTCGACCCGCCCGGCGTGGCCGCCCGCGACCTGCGCGAGTCCATCCTGATCCAGCTCGAACGGCTCGATCTCACCGACACCCTGGCCTACGCCATCGCCGAGGCTCACTTCGAGGACCTGATCAACCATCGCTGGGCGGACATCGCTCGTTTCATGGAGATCAGCCCGAGGGAGGTGCAGGACGCAGCCGACGAGATCGCCAAGCTCGATCCAAAGCCCGGGCTCAAGCACTCGGCCGATCTCGAGCAGTACGTCATTCCCGATCTGATCGTGGACAAGATCGATGGGGAATACATGGTCTTCGCCAACGACACGAACCTTCCCCGCCTTCGGCTGTCGCAGTCCTATCGGGAGGTCGCGCGGGACAAGAACAAATACAAGGGGGAGAACAAGGAGTTCATCGCCAGCAAGCTCAATTCGGCCAACTGGATGATCCAGGCCATCGAGCAGCGGCGCCAGACCATGCTCAAGGTCATGAACTTCATCGTCGATCGACAGCGGGACTTCTTCGAGCGAGGCGTCCAGTACCTGAAGCCCCTGACGCTTCGTGAGGTCGCCGACCACATCGACATGCACGAGTCCACGGTGTCCCGCGTGACGAACGAGAAGTTCGTGCAGACGCCACGGGGCGTGTACCCGCTCAAATTCTTCTTCTCGAGCGGCCTGTCCACGACCAGCGGTGAGAACATCAGCGCCCGCGGCGTGAAGGCCAAGATCCAGAAGCTCGTGGAGGACGAGGACGAGCACCGCCCTCTGACCGACCAGGCCATCGTCAATCTGTTGAAGACCGACGGGGTCAAGATCGCTCGACGCACCGTGGCCAAGTACAGGGACCAGCTGGCGATCTTGCCGGCGCGCATGCGGAAACGCGTCTGAGTCTCCTGGGGGGGCCGATTCCCCTCCGAACCTGTTAGCTTAGCGGGCGAACCTGCTCCATCCTCTTCGACAGCCTGCCCATGTCTCAGGAAGCCCTGGCATCGAGGGGTTCTTCCACGACTGCCGCGCCGGCCGCGGCGGCCAGCCTCTCGGACACGACGCGCCGCGACTTCGCGGTGGTGATCCCCGCCTACAACGAAGCCGAGGTCGTGCCCGAGCTGATACGCGAGCTTCGAGCCGCCTTCGACCGCTACGAGCTCGAGGGTGAGGTTCTGCTGGTGGACGACGGGTCGACCGACGCCACGGCCGAAACGGCCCAGCGGGAAGGGCAGGGGTGGGCGAACCTGCGAGTCCTGACGCACGGCACCAACCTGGGCAAGACCGAGGCCATGCTGACGGCCGCTCGAGCCACGGAGTGCCGCTATCTGGTGCTGTTCGACGCCGACCTGCAACACCTCCCAGACGAGATTCCCCGATTCCTCGCTGAGCTCCAATCCGGCTGGGACATGGTGACGGGTCGCAAGGTGGGACCGTATGACAAGCGAGGCGTCTCCTCGGTCTACAACCGGCTGAGCAGACGGATCTTCAGGGTGCCCGTCTCCGATCTGAACTCCATGAAGGCCTTCCGCCGGGACATCCTCGAGGAGGTTCCCCTCCGACACGACTGGCACCGGTTCTTCGTGGTTTTGGCTCATGCCCGGGGCTATCGCGTCACGGAGATCGACATCGACCTGCATCCGCGCCGGGCTGGATCGTCGAAATACACGGGCTCTTGGCGGATCGTCGTGGGACTGCTGGATCTGGTGTCGGTGTGGTTCCTGCTGCTGTTCTCCCGCAAGCCGCTCATCCTCTTCGGCTTCAGCGGGCTCGCCCTGATCGCCCTCGGAACGGCGGTAGGCGTGGTCGCCCTCTATTTCCGGTTCGTCCAAGGGGTCGGGTTCCGCCCTCTCCTCTACCTGGTCATGCTGCTCGAGACGCTGGGCTTCCTGCTTCTCGGGTTCGGCCTCCTGGCCGAGATGGTGGCCCAGGTCAGGGACGAGCTGGATGACCTAAGAAGCCGTATGAAGTAGCTTCATCTATCAGTCTGCAAAAAATACAGTTACAACGTCGTGTCACGAGAGCGCGATCGAGCTGACGGATGGACTCGGGCGCCAGGGTCGATTACCATCCTGGCGCCTGTCCGTATGAGGGCGTCCGGAGCGGAACCTCGAATCGACCGGAGAGCTCCTTGAGCGAGGACCGAAAAGGCCATCATGGTCGCGTGCT
This sequence comes from Gemmatimonadota bacterium, assembly GCA_039586035.1. Taxonomy (GTDB): domain Bacteria; phylum Gemmatimonadota; class Gemmatimonadetes; order Longimicrobiales; family Gaopeijiaceae; genus JBDHHQ01. Next base: position 80,412 of record JBDHLD010000003.1, read on the forward strand.
GCTCGTCATCGGGACGCGCCCCGAAGCCATCAAGATGGCGCCGGTGCTCGCCGCGCTGCGGCAGCTGGACGGGGTCGAGACGCGCCTGGCGCTCACTGGGCAGCACACGACGCTGGTGGACCAGGTACTCGAGGTGTTCGATCTGCGCCCGGACTACGACCTGGAGATCATGCGGGAGGGGCAGAGTCTGTACGACGTGGCCCACGGATGTCTCGACGGCCTCAGGGAAGTCGCCCGGCACTTCCGACCCGACGTGCTTCTGGTCCAGGGAGATACGGCGACCGTCTTCTACGCGTCGCTGGTGGGCTTCTTCGAGGACATCCGGGTCGGTCACGTGGAGGCTGGGTTGCGGAGCGGTCGCAAGCGCTCCCCGTTTCCCGAGGAGATCCTGCGCAGGCTCACCGACGTGATCGCCGATTTCCACTTCGCGCCGACGGGCCCTGCGGCGGACAACCTCAGGCGAGAGGGCGTGCCCGAATCCAGCATCTTCGTGACGGGCAACACCGTCGTGGATGCCCTCCTGGACGTGGCCCAGCGACTACCGGCCCCCGCGAATCCACGGTTGCGGGACATTCTGGATCGAGGCGCCCGCCTGGTCCTCCTGACGGCCCACCGGCGGGAGTCGTTCGGCGAGCCGTTGCGAGACGTCTTCCGGGCCGTGGTCGAGGTGACCGAATCCGTCGACGACGTCGAGGTGCTGTACCCCCTCCATCCGAACCCGAACGTCCGGGTGCCGGCCGTGGAGATCCTCGGAGGACGGGAGCGGATCCACCTCACCGATCCGCTAGGGTATCTGGACCTCGTGTGGGCGCTGAGATCGGCAGAGCTGATCTTGACCGACTCCGGCGGGATCCAGGAAGAGGCGCCGACCTTCGGCACGCCCGTGCTCGTGCTCCGCGAGGTCACGGAACGCGGGGAGGGCGTTCAGGCGGGGGTCGCCCGCCTGGTGGGCACCGATCGAGCGGTCATCGTAGCCGAGGCCCGGCGTCTGCTGACCGATGACGGCGCCCGGGCCACGATGAGTCGCGCCGTGAACCCCTACGGCGACGGACACGCCTCGGCCCGCATCGCCGACGTCCTTTCGGCGTCCCTCACCGGGCGTGCCAGGTCCCTGGAAGATTGGGGAGGCGCCGCCCCGACGGTGTCGGCCGCCGCGGACGTCTCTCCATCATGAACATCCTGATGCACTGCATCTACTTCCCACCGGAGGTAGGGGGCCTCGAGAGTCACATCTATCAGCTGGCTCGTTGGTTCGTCCGTCAGGGCCACCGGGTCGACGTCGTCACGTCGCGGTCCCTCCCCGACGTACCGGCCCACGAGGTCATGGAGGGCGTGCGCGTGTGGCGGACGTGGTTCCCATCGCGCAACCCGCCCGGCTGGGTGGCTCACTCTCTGGCGTCCACGCCGCGGCTGGTCGCGCTGGCCGCGGACGCCGACGTGGTGCACGCCCAGGCGTTCGCGTCCGTGCCCCCGGGTGTCGTGGCGCGCCGGCGGCACGGCACGCCCCTCGTGGCGAGCTTCCACACGTCCCACTTCCTGCGGCGAGCCCAGCGCCCGCGCTGGCGGCCGATCCTGGCACGGACGGTGCGTTGGCCCGACTACGCCATGGCGGCCAGTGTGGAGATCGCCCGGGTCGCCGAGGACCTCGCTCCCGGGGTCACCGTGGAGCCGTTCACGAACGGCGTCGACACGACCGACTTCCGCAAGCTTCCGGGGTCGCTCCCCACGTCGTCGCGTCGCCGCCTCATGGCACCCAGGCGCCTGTACGAGAAGAACGGCGTGGAGTACCTCGTGCGCGCGGTTCCCCTCATCGCCGAATCGGTGGACGTGGAAGCGTTCATCGTGGGGGACGGGCCGGAGCGACCCCGGCTGGAGGCCCTGGCCGGAGAGCTCGGCGTCGCCGATCGCGTCCACTTCCTCGGCGCTCGGCCCAACGGCGAGCTCCCTGGACTGTTGGGCTCCGTGGACCTGGCCGTGTTCCCGTCGCTCATGGAGGCGACCTCGGTGGCGGCACTGGAGGCCATGGCGTGCGAGCGGCCGGTGCTGGCGACGCGCGTGGGGGGGCTGCCCGAGATCGTGGACGACCAGGTGGGTGGACTCTGCCAGCCGGGCGATCCAGAGGACCTGGCGCGGGCGGCGGTGCGGCTGCTGCAGCGGTCGGACCTGGACGAGCTGGGCGCCCACGGTCGAGCGCGGGTCCAGGAGCACTGGAGCATCGACCGACTGGGGACCCGGCATCTGGAGGTCTACGAGATGGTGAGGGCCCGGCGGAGGTCCGGCGCGTGAGTGTCGCGAGACGACGGCGTCAGTCCGCCGAGGTGGGAAGCGGAGAGGGCCCGCCGGCCCGATCGACGCCGGGGGAAGAGGAGCGGCCGCTGCCGCGCTGGCTCGTCCCTGCCTTGTACGGACTGCTGACGCTGGTCCTCTTCCGCAAGTTCGTGATCTCCGGCGAGATGCTCTTCGGCTCCGACACCCTGGGCCTCGGCTACGTGGCCCGCGCCTTCTACGCGGAGATGCTGCGGAGCGGAACGTTCCCCCTCTGGAACCCGTTCATCCTCGGAGGGACCCCCTTTCTGGAGTCGCTCGCCGGGGGTGACTCCTTGTACCCGACGTCCTTGCTCCTGCTGTTTCTGGAGACGTACCGAGCCCTCGGGTGGAAGCTGGTGCTCCACGTCTTCGCAGGGGGCTTGTTCATGTATGGGTGGGTCCGCCGGTTGGGTGTCACGCCGCTGGCGGCCTCGGTGGCGGGGATCGCCTACCTCTCGGCGCCGTTCATGGTTTCGCTGGTCTGGCCGGGACACGACGGCAAGATCTTCATCACGGCGTTGACCCCCCTCCTGTTCTGGTTGGCGGAGCGGACGCTCACGCGGGGCGGGATTGGAAGCTACGCCGCCCTCGGCCTGGGGATCGGTGTGGTGATCATCTCGACCCACTTCCAGGCCGCCTACTTCCTGTTCGGGGCGCTGGGGCTCTACTACGCCTTCCGCTGCCTCCAACTTTCGAGGGCGACCGGGCGCAGAGCACTGGTGGCGTTCGGGCTGTTTCTGGCCTCCGCCATCGCCGGCGCCGGCGTTTCGGCGGTTCAGCTTCTCCCTGCGGTGGACTACGTGACCGAGCACTCCCGGCGCACGCAGACCACGACGCAGGCGTCGCTCGAGGAGTCCCTGGCGTACTCGAGCTCGTGGGGCTTGCACCCCGAGGAGGTCGCGGCGCTGGTGGTCCCGGAGTTCGTCGGCAGCAACGTCGGCGGGGCGGCCTGGGCGGAGAACACGTACTGGGGTCGCAACGTTTTCAAGCACAACCACGAATACGCGGGGCTCGTGGTGCTGATTCTGGCGAGCCTGGCCTTCGCGGGTGGCGCGAGGAGGGGGATACGTTGGTTCCTGCTGGGCCTGGGAACGGTAGCGATCCTCTTCGGGCTGGGGCAGTACACACCCGTGTGGCGGCTCTTCTACGAGCTGGTGCCGGGCATCTCGCTGTTCAGGGCGCCTTCCATCGCGGCCTTCCTCTTCGGGTTTGCGGCCATCACGCTCATGGCGCTGGGGGTCGACGGAGTGCTAGCGCTCCGGGGCGGGCAGGATCCGCATTGGCCGCGGGTCCGCAACGTGTTGGTGGGATGGGTCGGGGGCTTGGCCGTGCTCACCGGCCTCGCCGCTTCCGGCGTCCTCCTCGATCTCTGGGTGTCCGTGCTCTACGCCGGCATCGATCCGGCCAAGGCCGCTGCGCTCGAGCAGGCGACCCCCTTCATCGTCAGGGGCTTCGCCATCTCGACCCTGTTGGCCGCTGGGGTCGGTGTGGCGGTCTGGTCGTACCGGGACCGCCGCATCGGGGCGGCGCTCCTGGCAGGCACGGTGGGCGTTCTGGCCTTTCTGGACGTGGTCCGGGTGAACGATCCATTCATCCAGACTTTCGACTTTCGCACGTGGGCGGCACCCGACCCCAACCTCCGCTACCTACAGGGTCGCCTCGATGCCGAAGAGCCGTTCCGTGTCTTGTCCATGATGGGCGGGAACGGCCAGGACGTGAAGCCCGCCATGTTCGGGCTCGAGCTGGCCGGGGGACATCATCCCAACGACCTCGGCCGGTACCGGGAGCTCATCGGGATGGCGGGGAGCGGCCTCCCCCAGCGTCTGTTCGAATCGCCCAACATCCTCCCGATCCTCAACGTGCGCTACTTGCTCTGGCCGGTGGCGCAGCTCGGTCCTCTGGAGGCCGTGCAGGGCATTCCGCACCTGGAGGGGCTGCGACGAGTGAACGAGCTCGCGCTGGCCGACGGCAGGGTCTACGCGGCGGTCTACGCCTTCCCCGGCCTCCCGCGGGCCCGGCTGGTCTCGGAGGCCGTGATCGTACCGGACGAGGACGCCGTGGACGTCATCGCCGGGCCGGGCTTCGATCCGGCTCGGCAGGTGGTTCTATCGGAGCCTGCCCCCGTAGCCCTGGACGGGCTGCCCCCGGAGGGCGCCGTAAGGTGGACACGTCGTGAGCCCAACGGTCTCGAGCTGGACGTCGAGACGACCCGGCCCGCGCTGCTGGTCCTGTCCGAGAGCTGGTTCCCGGCTTGGCGCGCCCTGGTCGATGGCGAGCCTACCGCTCTCCTGCGAGCGAACTACGTGCAACGGGCGGTGCCGCTGGAGCCGGGCCGCCACCGCGTCGAGCTCACGTACGCAACGGGCAGCCTCGTTCGGGCTCTGCTGCTGAGCCTGACGTGTACCGCCGTTCTGCTCACGCTCGTCGTTGCGGCCCGCCGCGGCGGCCAAAGCAACGGCAGGGCCCCGCAGGCCGGCGACGAGCTATCCGGATCGACGGCAGAGGAAGGCGAGCTGATAGGTCCAGCGGAGGGGTAGCAGCGACCACGCGGACCTTCTCACGAACGCCTTCCAAACCGGCGCCGGCTTGCTGTACCACGGCTCCGCCACCACGGAAACAACCTCCAGGCCGGCGCCCTCCAGGAGCGCGGTCCACCCGGACCGGTCGAGGAGAAGCTCGGCCGCGTCCTGCTGTTCCGTGCCCGGGCTGCCGCTGAGGGTCCACCACAGGAAGCGCAGGTTGGGCACCACGATGAGCGCCTGCCCGCTGCGCTTCAGGACGCGGGCTACCTCGCGGGCGCCTCCCTCCGGGTCGACGAAGTGCTCGAGCGTGCCGAGACATGTCACCGCGTCGAAGGTCTCGTCCGGGAATGGCAGGTCCTCGCCGGCGGCCAGCACCCAACCGGCCGCCGGCAGTCTGGCGCGGGCGAGCAGGAGCGCCTCCGGTACGATCTCGACGCCCGTCGGTGCCAGGCCCGCCGCGGCCGCGGCCTCGAGGAAGTGACCCTCGCCGCACCCGATGTCGAGGATGCGCCCGTGCGTCACGCCACCGAGGAGCGGCAGGTAGAGTCGGTAGTCCCGCATGGCGCCAGGGGCGGCCCGGTAGCGCTCCCGGTAGAAGCCCCGCGTCCGCTCGAGGGTGGTCATTGCCTGGCAGACTCCGTGGACTCGGCGGGAACCGTCTCGCTCGTGCCGACCGGCACCGACCGCGATCGAAGGCCGAGCAACCAGCCGACGCCGCCCCCCAGGAGCAGCAGAGCGGTCGTGATGGTGATCACCAGGCCCGCACGTAGCGGCGCCGGCTCGAAGGTGAAGCGGACCTCGTGCTCGCCCGCCGGCACGGCGACGGCCCGGAAGGTGTGGTACGCCCGCTGTATGGGAGCTTCTTCGCCGTCGATGGCCGCATGCCAGCCCGGGTAGTAGTTGTCCGTCAGCACCAGATAGCCCGCGTCCCGAGCCTGGGTGCGAATGACGACCCTGGCGGGATCGTAGCCGACGATCTCGGCTACGCCGGTGCTGGCGGAGTCGGATGGCGCACCGGCTGCCGATTCACCGTACAGCAGCACCTCCTCGGCCGGGGCGAACGATCGCTGCCGCATGCGGGCCTGCAACCCGGCCCACCCCAGCACCGGTGTCGCCGTAGGGACCATGAACGCTCGGGGCAGCACGCGCAGATTCTCGTAGACCGTGGCTTCGGCGCCCGAGGTCCGTCCCCGGAACACCGGTTCCAGGTACTCGCGATCCAGCTCCAGGGTGGTGACCACGTAACGGGCGTTCACCAGCGCGAGATAGCGGGGATCCTCGAGGTTGCCGAAGTCGGTGTAGCTGGTCTCGCCCTCGCCCAGAAACTCGTTGTAGGCCGCGAGCTGGTTGCCGTGGTCACCGCCTACGAGCTCGATGCCGAACAACGTGTAGTAGTTGTTCTGCGGCAGGTCGGCGAGGACGTAGACCCTGAAGGGGCCCTCTTGCCGGCGTAGGTAGTCGGCGACCTCGTCAGGCGCGAAGTATTCCGAGGGCTCGCTCACCGTGTGGAAGAACTGCCTGTCCACCAACCAGAGGTCAGCGAGCGTCACGAGCGCGAGCACGGCGATGGCAACGAGGGTCCTCACCTTGCCGCGGAGCCAGAATACGAGTGTGGCTGCCGTGAGAACCGAGAACAGAGAGAAGCGCCACGTGCCCAGCGCATAGCCGGCTCCGGCCGTGGATGGCCCGGGACCGGACGTGGCTGCCCGGAAGGTGGCCCAACCGGCCCAGGCCAGCACCCCCACGGCTCCCATGACGGCCAGGACCGCACCGGACCGAACCAGCTCCTCCTCGGCTTCCGAAGGGGGGTCTTCCGGAGAAGCCGACACGACGCGGTCCCTCAGCTCCATCAGCCGGTCCAGGGCCAGCGAGGCGAAGACCACGAGAGAGAGGCTCACGAGGAAGAACGCGATCGAGGGAGCCCGGAACTTGGCGGTGCCGGGTAGTGCCGCGTAGTAGAGGCGGTACAGCGGCGTGTACCCGCCGAAGGCCACCGTGAGCGCGAAGGCTCCCAGCGCCACGAAGAACCAGGGGCGTCGGCGGCCCTTGAGGACGTACCCGCCCATGAAGCAGAGGAGGAGCACCAGTGCTCCGGCATACTCGGTGTGGAGCTTGAACGGGTTGACCCCCCGGTAGCTGTCCAGGATGCCACTGCGCTCCGGGACCGCCAGGCCTGCCGTTTCCTCGGGTGGCATGGACCACGAAACGGCGTAGTCGTAGCCGCGCCCACCGCTGCCCGCCCTGGGTGAGCTCTCCACGTAGCCCGCGAAGGGCACGAAGTTGACCGCCGCCAGGGCGAAGGCCAGAGCGAGGGTAGCCGCTCCTCCCCCGAGCCGGCGCGCCAGCTCGCGCGTCGGTCGATAGCCGCCCAGGGCCCACAGCAGGTACACACACCAGAGCCCGCCGGCCAGCATGAGGTAGTATGAGCTTTGGATCTGGAACGACAGGAAAGCGGAGCCGAGCACGGCTCCCGCCAGGGCAAACCATCGCATCCGACTCGTGCGCATGCCCCCGTGGAGCGCGAAGAAGAACAACGGCGCCAGCGTGGCGACGATGGCTCTCCCGTCGTGACCCGCGTAGATGTAGGAGATCAAGTAGCCGGTGAACATGTACGCCAGGCCGCCGAGGGCGCTGGACGCGCTGCGGGCGCCGAGCTCCCGCAGAAGCAGATACATCCCGGTCCCTGCGATCCAGTACTGCACGACGAACAGCAGCGCCAGGTGCAGGTGGGTCGGGAGCCCGAGGAGGCGGAAGAGGACGCTCACGGGGTAGTAGACGTCCATCGGATTGGCGAAGAAGGGGACCCCTCCGTACACCGTGGGCAGCCAGCTGGGAAGCTCGCCGGCCGCGAACCGCCCCGAAGCGAACTCCTCCCAGAAGTAGGCGGTCGACAGGTAATCGGTGCCGAAGATCTGACGGCCGGGGAGCAGGGCCGGGAGAAAGAAGATCAGCGAGAGGAGCAGATAGACCGCGGAGATGGCTGCGCCCACCCGAAGGGAGGGGTGTGCGGGACCGCCGCCCGCCCGCTCGGACGTCACGGGCCGGTCGTCGCCTTCGTTTCAGCTCGGCCAACCGCGTCGGGATCCCCGGCGGCCTTGTTTGTCCGCACGTGTCCCTGGACCAGAGACCCGTAGAGATCCACCAGGCGGTCGGCGATGATGGCCCAGGAGAACTCCGCCTCCCAAAGGCGGCGCGCGCCTTCACCCAGGGCGCCGCGGCGCTCCGGGTCGTCCATGAGGGACGCGATGGCCGACGCCAGGGCCGGCGGCTCGGAGGGACGAACCCGAATGCCGGAGACGTCGTCCTTCACCACGTCCACGATGCCGCCGATGGCGGACCCGATGAGCGGCTTCCCGTTGCTGGCGGCCTCGATGAGAACCACGCCGAGTCCCTCCGTGTCACCCTTCGAGTCGAAGACGGCCGGCAGCACGAAGGCGTCACACGAGGCATACCTGACCGCGAGCTGCTCCTCGGAGACGAAGCCGTGGAAGTGAACCCGGCCTCCGAGGCCGAGCTCGCCGGCGCGGGCCTCCCACTCGGCGCGGCGGGGGCCGTCTCCGACGACGTGCAGGCTCACGTGCCGTTGCGTGTCGAGCAACGAGAGAGCGTCGAGAAGCACGGGAAGCCCTTTTCGCTCCACCAGCCGACCCACGCACAGCAGCTCGAACGGGCCGTCGGCGGGCTTGGCGAGGCTCGAGGGATCCACGTGCACCGGTACGGTGGTCCCGAATGGGATCAGCTGGACCGGTCGGTCGTGGAGCCCACGGATCAGGCCCTGGGTATAGGTGGAGTTTGCCGTGACCGCATCGGACGTCCGGATCAGGTACCGCAGGACGGGCGTCAGCAGGCGGAGGTCGTTCTTGGTCCACGTGAGCTCGACGCCGTGGAATGAGCTCACGACCGGGACTCCGGTGGCCCATCTCGCCGCCAGTCCGATGACGCCGTGGGGGATGGGCCAGTGTACGTGCACGAGGTCGAAGCCTTCACGGCGCACCAACCGAGCCGCCGCCAGAGACGCAGATGCGACGTATCCCGGTACGAGCGCCGCGTACCACGGTCGGGAGCGGATTCGGTCGGGGGCGGTCTGGTCGTGTGTGAGGTCCTCGAGCCTTCCAGGCGCGTAGCGGAAGCGGTGGACGCGTACCCCGCCGACGTCGTGGCTGGCGGAGCCCCGGTAGGACGGGGCGAGGACATCCACGCGGACGCCCCGGCTCTGGACCTCCTCGATGGAGCGGACGAGCCAGGGCGTGATGACGTCCCCGTCGTGCCGATTGTAGGCTGACGCGATGTAGAGGACGTTCACGTGGTCCGGAGCCGTAGTGAGTGAAAGGCGAGCCGAGCGCCGAGTCCGGTGACACCGCCTCGCGGAGCCTCCGACGCCCGGTTTCGCCCAATATACGTTTCCATCCAAGTTTTCGGCTCGTCCGCCATGCCCGGCGAGGGCGGCAGGGCGGGGGATGGTGCCGGCCGGCAGCACCGGCCCCATTGGCCAGGTGCGCCCGATCCAATAGCTTCCGGGCGTTCAGACGCCCTTCGTATCCCGGACAAGGCAGCAATGAGCGGTACGCCGACGGCTCGCGCCGTCGACGGGCCGCTCTGCGTTCGTCCGGGCCGGGTGCGAGTCGAGCGCCAACCGCCAGGTCATGAGCGGAACCCTCCAAAGCGAGCGAGCCGAGGGCGCGACCACCGGGTCCAAGGTCCGGCGGGCCGCGCTGGGCCTCTTGAAGCTGGCCCTGACCGTCGCCGTCACGTGGTTCATCCTGGACCGCCTCGGAGTGGGCCTCGCCGACCTGCGGGACTTGGACCCAGAAGCGTGGAAGCCTCGGTGGAGCGTCCTGGGCCTGGCGTCCGTGGTGCTTCTGTCCACGTTCCTCTTCGCAGCTACGCTGTGGGGGGTCATGGTCGGCGACCTCGGGGGACCGCCACTGTCGCCGTGGGCATCGATTCGCGTCTTCTTCGTGGCCAACCTCGCCCGCTACGTGCCGGGCAAGGTCTGGCAGTTGGCCGGCCTCGCCTATTTGGGGCGGACGGTGGGCGTACAGCCGGCCATGTCGGCCGGTGCGGCGATCCTGTGCCAGGTGTTCGCGCTCGCCGGCGCGGCCATCGTCGGCACAGGAGCGCTGTTGGCAGGTGACGGCGAGATGCGGCGCCTGGGCTACGGCGCTTTGGCGGCGATCCTGGCGGGGGTGCTCCTCAGCATGGTGCCGCCGGTGCATCGTCGGCTCGAGGCGATTTGGCGCCGGACCGCCGGCCGTGGGCTGCCGGGAGAGGTGCGGATCGGCGCGCTCTTCACGTTGCGTTGGATCAGCCTTTACCTGATCGTGTGGGTCGGCCAGAGCGTGGCGTTCTGGTTGCTGGCGCGGAGTTTTGGTCAACCCGGGTCGCTGCTGGCCCTGGGGCCCGCGTACGCGGCGGCCTACCTCCTGGGCTATCTGGTGTTCTTCGCACCCGCGGGCCTCGGAGTACGGGAGGGCTTCCTCATCGCCTTTCTTCAGCCGGTGGTGGGAGCTGGGGGCGCGGGTGCGCTGTCCATCATCGCCCGACTGTGGAGCACCGTCGTCGAGGTTGCTCCGGCGGCGCTGGTCGCCGCGATCACGTTGACCCGGACGGAAGCGAACCGTGAGTGAGACCTCAGGCGAGGCGTCTCGACGCGTCCTCGTCATCATACCGACCTTCGACGAGCGGGAGAACCTGCCCAGGGTGATCCCCTTGACCCTCGAGCAGGATCCAGCGATCGACGTGCTGGTCGTCGACGACAACTCGCCCGATGGCACCGGTGACCTGGCGGAAGCCATGGCCAGCGAGGAGCCCAGGATCCACGTGCTCCATCGGCCCGGCAAGGAGGGCTTGGGCCGTGCGTACATCGCCGGTTTCAAGTGGGGCCTCGAGCGGGGGTACGACCTCTTGATCGAGATGGACGCGGATCTGTCGCACCCTGCCGACCACCTCCCGCATCTCATCGGCGCGGCCAGCGAGTACGACGTGGTCGTGGGGTCCCGTTACGTGGACGGTCGGGTGACCGTGGTCAACTGGCCGGTGTCGCGACTGCTCTTGAGCATCTTCGGGAGCCTGTATGCCCGCACCATCACGCGGCTCCCGGTGCGAGACGCCACCGGAGGCTTCAACTGTTGGCGTAGGAAAGTCCTGGAGACCATCCAGTTGGACCGCGTGCAATCCAACGGCTACGCCTTCCAGATCGAGCTGAAGCTCCGCGCGTGGCGGCGCGGCTTCTCCCTCACCGAGGTCCCCATCGTCTTCACCGAGCGTGACACGGGCGAGTCGAAGATGTCGAAGCGGATCGTGCGCGAGGCTGTGTGGCGGGTCTGGAAGCTCCGGTTTCTGGACCTCGTGGGGAAGCTGTAGCGCCCGACCATGGCGTTGGCCCACTTTCTGTTTCGGTGTCCGCTGTGCGGGCACGACCCCATGTCCGGGAGGGGCGACCAGGCATGGTGTGGTGGCTGCAGCGCACGCTTCGGACGGGGGCGCGTCGGCTGCCGCGTCGAGGTGAATCAGGCCAAGGGGCCGCCGGAGGCGCGACCGGCCGCCGAGCTCGCGGACGCCATCGACGCGCGGGGCGGGCCCATGACGGCTGCCACCCGCGCGGACGGCACCATCCGGTATGAGGCGCGGGCGCGGGCCAGGTGGCGGGTGGGCGAGGAGGCCGTTCGGTACCGGGGACGCTTGATGGGGTTCCAGGAGCGAATGGGCACCGCGACGCCGGGCGTGCTCCGCGCCACCGCAGACGGCCTCGAGTTCGACCCCGAGTCCGGCGCGTCTACCGACGCGTGGCCTTGGCTCGAGCTTCGGGCGGTCCAGACCAGCTCTTCCAGACTGCAGATTCGGACGGGCGCCGACGAGCTCGTCCAGTTCCGCTTAGAGAAGGATTCGCCGAGACGATGGGAGGTGCTGGTGCGCCGACTCGTCTCGCGGGCGTACGACCGGCAGGGCAGGGGAGAGGTGGTGGAGTTTCAGCCCCGGATCGTGCTGCGATGAGCTGGTACGGTGCGTTCGCCGCGGCGGTGCGGCTGGCCACGCCCTTGGCGGCTCGGGTCCGGGTGACCGGCCTCGACAACATCCCGTCTTCGGGACCGTTCCTGTTGATCGCCAATCACCAGGGGCTCCTGGACCCGATTCTGATCCAGGCCTTCTGCCCTCGGACCGTCTTCACCTTGACCAAGAGCTCCCAGTTCCGCGGCCCCGTCTTCCGCTGGCTCCTTCCGCGGCTGAACGCGATTCCGGTTCGACGTTATCAGGTGGACCCCCAGGTCGTGCGGGTCGCCCTCCGGGTCCTCGAGGGGGGCCAGGCGCTCGGGCTCTATCCGGAGGGTGAGCGAGCGTGGGACGGGCGCTTGCAGCCATTTCGTCTCGGTTCGATCCGCCTGATGTTGAAGGCGGGGGTCCCAGTGCTTCCAGCCCGCATCGACGGCTCGTACGATGTCTGGCCGCGCTGGAGCAGGATCCCGCGTAGAGCCGGGGTCAGGATCCATTTCGGCGTCCCCTTGTACTTCGGGCGGCATGACCGACGGCGGGACCGGGAAGCAGCCCTCCCGGACGCCATCCGCCGGACCCGCGAAGCACTCGGCGCCGCCGCGTGAGGCACACCACAGAGAACGGCATGAACGAACAGAGCCGGATCGGATCGGACTACTACGACCAGAGCGGCTACCTGGAGGCTGGTGCCGCCACGGCGGCCCTCGAGTCGCCCTTCCAGCGCTACCGCGTCTCCAAGGTGCTGGAGATCTACATGCCGGGGCGGGAAGAGCGCGTGCTGGACCTCGGATGCGCATGGGGCACCTTCAGCTTCGCCCTGGCGCCTCGCGTCCGCGAGGTGGTCGGTGTGGACTTCAGCCCCCGTTTCATCGCCTACTGCAACGAGCGCAAGGAAGCCCTGGGTGCCGAGAACACGTCCTTCCTCTGCGCGGACGCTCAGGACACGGGCCTGGAGGCGGGGTCGTTCGACACGATCATCGCGGCGGACTTCTTCGAGCACATCTATCCGGACGACTCGGCCCGTGTGGTGCGGGAGTGCTTCCGGCTCCTGCGTCCCGAGGGACACTTCGTCATCTGGCTTCCGAATCCCGGCCACTTTCTCGAGATCCTCAAGGTGCGCGACATCGTCCTCAAGCACGACCCGAGCCACGTGGACTACAAGTCCATGACGCGAATGACGGAGCTCATCGTGGGCGCCGGCTTCGACGTGGAGCGGGCGTACTACGTGGAGTCCCACCTTCCTGGGCTCCGGAGCGTCGAGCGGGCCCTGTTGGGTGCCGTGCCCGTGCTCCGGCGCCGGGTCGCCCTGCTGGGACGGAAGCCGCCCCGGTGAGGAACCCTCCCGCGCGGAAAGTGAAGGCGCCTCCCGTCAGAAGGCCGAATCGGGGGAGGGGCCGCTCAAGACGAACCGTTCCACCTGACCCTCTACGCGACGTCACTTTACATAATATACATTATACGAAGTCACGGAGTCTCCAGGACGGGGCCCCCAAATGGGCCTGGCAGAGGGCGCCTCCCGTTCCCCGCTCGGGTAGCAGTTGAGCCCCACCCCCTCCGTGAGGGAGATCGTGACGGGGCCGGCAAGACGATCGACATGGGTCGCCCCCATGGAAACCACTCGCGGGCCGGGAGCGCCGCAGAAGTCCATCGGCCGAGCGGGCGCTCCGGTCGTTTGGACAAGAAGAAGCCGGCCGGGCCCCCGTAGGAGGACCCGGCCGGCTCTCCACCCCCGTGGGGCGGCCGTGGGCGCGCGTGACCTGTCGGTCAGCCCTCTCGCAAGGCGCGGGCTTCGGCCAAGCGCATCTCGTAGACCTGGCGTCCAGGGTCGCCGCCCTCGAAGTACGTCAGGACCTCTTCGTACAGGGCTGCCGCGCCCATGTGGTCTCCGCCCTCCAGGCGAATCCGAGCCGCCTGCGCCAGCGCGTCCCGGACGAGGAAGCTCATGTCGGACCGATTGGCCACGGACAGGTACATCCGCTCCGCCTCGGCGGTGTCTCCAGCCTCTTCGTGTGCGGCGGCGAGCAGGAAAGTGGCCTGCATGCCGAGCGGCGTGCGCGTACCGGCCAGGTCCCCCAGGATGGCGACGGCCCCTGGGGCGTTTCCCGTCTCCAGCTCGAGCTGTCCGAGCAACAGGCGGGCCTCCTCCGCCGACCGGGTATTGCCGAAGCGCTGGAGGTAGATCTGCAGGTCTGCCTTCGCCTGCTCGGGATCTCCGAGGGCCACGGTCTGCTGGATGGTGACGAGCTCCTGAGTCGCCTGCTGGAGCAGCGAGTCCTGGTAGCTCTTCCAGTACAGGCCACCTGCGACGGCGACCGCCGCGGCCACGCCGATGCCCACCAGGGCCTGGCGATGCTGACTCGCCCAGTTGGAGATCTGAAGGACCTTGGCGACGAATACGTCGTCCGGGTTCTCCGGCTGCTTCTGCACGGTCCGTCGGGACGTCGGATGGCGCTGGCTCATATCGGTATGAAGAAGACCGCTGCTAGAGTCTGGATCGGCCTGGCCCGCCAGCCCTGCCGGGCTACGGCGCCAGGCGGCCGCAAAGAACCGTCAAACCTATTCTTACGGGCTCGATCGGTCAACGTCGGGTCCCGATCGCTCAACGTCGCCCCGACGGACCGGAGGCGCGCCGAGCGCCGGCGCCGGAGGCCCGCTTGCTCAGTCGCTCGGGGTACACGAGGAGGCCGTCGGATCGATCCCGGAGAACCCTGTGGTAGATCCAGTCGTTCAAGAGCGTGGTCACCGTGGAACGGTGGGCGCCGGCCAAGTCGGCCAGCTCTCGGTGGGTCAGGCGGAGCGGGACGAGCATGCCGGTCCCGCTCTCGGTCCCGAATCGTCGTGTCAGGTCCAATACCACTTCCGCCAACCGCTGGGCCGTCGTGGGACCGCCCCGCCCACCTCCCTGTCGCCGAGCCCGGGCGAGATCCTCGTGGCTGGATCTCAACAGCTGGGCGAAGGTCTTCTCGGCCGTGCGCAGAGTGCGGCTCAGGCTGGGACCCTCCAGCGTCACCAGGACCGTGGGCTCTCCCGCCGTGGCGCCGAAATGCCTGCGGACTCCGGGACCCGCGAACGCGGCCTCGAGGCCGAAGACCTCCCGAGGGCCGATCACCTCCACGGTGCGGCGTCGGGCCCCGTCGGCATCCGTCGCCTGCGACAGCCGGACGTGCCCTGAGCGCACCAGGAAGCCGTGGTCGACGGGGTCTCCCGCCTCGTAGAGCACGTCGTCTCGTCGGACCGTCCGGACATCACCCCGCTTCACGAGGCGATTCAGCTTCCGGTCCCGACGCGGTACGAGGCGAAATGGCATCGTGGGGCCCTCTAGACGACCGGTAGATGATCGAAGTCGGGGTGCGGCGTTGGGCGACGGTACGCCTCGAGTGCCGGATGCAGGGCCAACAGCGTTCCCACGAGAATGAGCGGAAACGACACCAGGGCGGCGGTCCGGGCGCCGGCGATGTCGCCGAGAACACCCGAGCCCAGCACGCCCACCGACCCGAGGGCCCAGGCGAGCCCCATCACGATGCCGGAGCTCACGCCCGTGCCCTCCGGGAGGATCTCCTGCGCCATGACGACGATGGGCGGCAGCAAGGCCATGTTCAGGAACCCTGCCACTGTGGCGAACATGAAAGTCCATGAACTGCCCGGAGTTACCCAGAATGCCATGAAGTGTGCTGGGAAGGCCAGGAGGGTCAGGACGACCAGCAGGTGACGCCGATCGACCCGGTCGGTGAGCCATCCCGAGGTCAGGGTGCCGGCTCCCTGGGCGGCCAGGTAGACGCTGAGGATCAGGGCGCCCGTAGCTTCCGCCACCCCGGCCTGTGCCGCGACAATGGGCTCCATGGTCAGGAAGACCCGTTGCACGAAGGCGCCGAGCGCGCTGATACCGAAGATCACGCCCAACGGGCCACGCAGATGTCTGAGCACCTTCGCGGGCGACGGTGGGGGCGTCGCGTCCGGGCGAAGGCGATCAGGCGGCAACAACCTCAGGAGGAGGAGACCCAGAAGCACGCCCGGGATCATGGCGATCCACAGACCCCCGAGTCCCAGGCGGGCGACGATGCCCACGGCCACGATGGGTCCGATGGCGAAGCCCATGGCGCCCCCGAAGGAGAAGACCGAGAGCCTCATCCCACTGCCCTTCCCCTCCGCGATGCGCGCGGCCATGGACGCGCCGGGCGGATGGAACAGAGCGCTGCCGAGCCCACCGAGCGCCAGGAGCAACACCAGCACGCCGAACGTCGGGGCCAGGCCGATCAGAGACAGGAAGAGCCCCGAGAGGAGCGGACCCAGGGCCACGAAGATGCGGCGGCCGTAGCGGTCGGCCAGGAAGCCTGCCAGGGGCTGGAGCACGGACGCCGCGATCGACAGGATCATGGCCAGCGCGGCGGCGAGTGCGACACCCAGCTCCAGCTTGTCCATGATGCGGGGCAGCAGCGGGGCGAGGAACGCCGCGTAGCTGTCGTTCACGCCGTGGGCGAAGGCCACCAGCAGGGACAGGCCGGTCGCGTGCCGGATCGCCGTCGTCCTGCGGACGCCTGCGGCGGCGGCCGGTGCGCTCACTGACTTCGCTCGCTTCTTCGCGGTTGCTGGAGCCCCACCCCGCGATGGCGGAAGCGGGCAGCCCGACGGAGGGCTTGGAACCCCGCACCACCAAGCAGGGTCCACCCCTGGCGCCCGGCGCCGGGAGCGACCATGGTGGCCCCGTGTGAGAAGTGGAAACGGCCTTCAGGAGGCAGGATGATGAAGCCGGAAACGAGGGGGGCGCCGGGCCGGTGCGTCGGACTACTGGCGCTCGCGGCGACGTGTACCATGACGGGGGCTTGCTCGCCGGAGGCCTCCATGGCCGAGGGGGACGAGACTCGCCTCGAGGCCCCGGAGTTTCCGGCCGCCAACCGGCCGGACGTCCGCGGCACCCATGGCGCCGTTTCCGCGGGACACCCACTGGCGGCTCGGGCCGGTATGGCCGTGCTGGAGCGGGGCGGCAGCGCGGTCGATGCGGCCCTGGCCATGGCTGGCGTCCTGGCCGTCGTTCGGCCCCACATGAACGGCGTGGGCGGGGACGCGTTCGCCCTCTTCTACGAGGCCGAAAGCGGCCGGGTCACGGGGCTCAATGCCAGCGGACCCGCTGGAGCGTTGGCCACACCCTCGTTCTTCACCGAGGCCGGCGAGGCGTCCGTACCGGAGCGGGGTCCCATGGCCGTCAGCGTGCCGGGCGCCGTTGGTGGCTGGATCGCGGCCCATGAGCGGTACGGTACCCTGCCCCTGCCCGAGCTCCTGGCGCCCGCCATCGACTACGCCAGAAACGGCTTTCCCGTCTCTCAGCGGCTGGCTCGGGACATCTCGGCCGGCGCCTCGGTGCTGAACGAGCCCGCCGTGGCCCTGTACACTCCCGAGGGCAAGCCGCCGGCCATGGGCAGCCTGCTCAAGAACCCGGCCTTGGCGGAGACCCTCGAGCGGATCGCCGCACAGGGAGCAGCCGGCTTCTACCGGGGGGACGTGGCTGACCGTCTGGACGCGTTCGTATCCGAACAGGGTGGATACCTCAGGGTGGCCGACCTGGCGGCCTATGAGCCGGAGTGGGTGGAGCCTCTCTCCCTCGACTACCTGGGACACACGTTCCACGTGATCCCGCCGAACAGCCAGGGCCTGGCACACCTTCAGTTGATGCAGATGTCCAAGTCATATGATTACAATATCTTGGGGCACAACACCTCAGCCTATCTCCACACTCTGGTGGAACTGAAGAAGCTGGCGTTCGCCGACCGGGACCGGTGGGTCGCCGACCTGCGCCATGCCGATGTTCCCGTCGAGGCGCTCCTCGAGCCCGCCTATCTCGAGGGACGAGCCGGCCTGGTCGGGGAGCGGGCGGCCCAGGACGTGGCTCCGGGGATCGGTGCAGACCAGCAGGTGGCGGAGGACGGCGGGCTCGACGATTCGGGCGATACGGTGTACCTCACCGCCGTCGACGCTCAGGGGAACGCCGTCAGTTGGATCCAGAGCCTATTCGCGTCGTTCGGCTCCGGACTTCTGGAGCCCGAGACCGGCGTGGTGCTCCATAACCGCGGAGCCCTGTTCACGCTGCAGGAGGGTCACCCCAACCAGGTGGCACCGGGCAAGCGGCCCTATCACACCCTGACTCCCACGCTGGCCACGCGGGACGGCGCGTTGGGTTTCACGCTGGGCACGCCCGGAGGCGACAGCCAACCCCAGTCCCTGCTCCAGATCACGAACAACCTCCTGCTCTTCGGGATGACGCCCCAGGAGGCCATCGAGGCGCCCCGGTTCCGGAGCTACAGCAGTCTGGCGGTGGCCATCGAGGACCGCGTGACGCCCGACGTGCGCCACGAGCTGGGCGCGCGAGGACACGAGCTCGAGGTGATCCACGGATGGACGGCCACGTTCGGGGGAGCTCAGATGATCCATGTAGACCCGGTCAGCGGCACCCTTGCGGCCGCTTCGGACCCACGAAGAGAGGCCTACGGAATCGCGTACTGAAGGAGAGAACGGCATGCCTCGCCTTTTCGCCCTGTTCGGTGCCCTCCTGGCGCTCGTGGGCGTGGCCCTCGGGGCTTTCGGGGCCCACGCGCTCCGCGGACGTCTCTCGCCTGACGATCTCCAGATCTTCGAGACGGGCGTTCGGTACCAGATGTATCACGCGCTGGCCCTGTTGGCGGCGGCCTGGGCCACCGCCCGGTGGCCCGGGGGCGGCACGGTGCTGGCCGGCTGGGCCTTTCTCGTGGGGGTAATCGTGTTCTCCGGCAGCCTCTACACGCTGGTGCTCACGGGCGCCCGGTGGATGGGCGCCATCACGCCGCTCGGTGGCTTGGCCTTCCTGATCGGTTGGGCGGCGCTGGCCTACCGGATCCTGAAGGGGTGAGCGCGTTGGACGCGCGCGGATGACCCGAGCTCACCTGGACCGGGCCAGGGCGCTTCTGGCCGAAGCGAATCAGGTAGTCGTCCTCACGGGCGCCGGCGTCAGCGCCGAATCGGGTGTGCCCACCTTCCGCGGGCCCGAAGGTCTCTGGAAGTCGCACCGGCCCGAGGAGTTGGCCACCCCCACGGCCTTCGACCGGGACCCCCAGCTCGTGTGGGAGTGGTACGGGTGGAGGCGAGAGAGGGTTCGAGCCTGCCGACCGAACGCAGGGCATCGTGCCTTGGCCCGTCTCGCTCTTGGACGACCAGGTGTCACGTTGGTGACCCAGAACGTGGATGGCCTGCACGCGCTGGCGGCCCGGGAGGAGGCCAGGGCGACGGATCCCGGACCCGCCCTGCCCCTCGAGCTGCACGGCTCGCTGTTCCGCGTACGATGCACCGCTTGTCACTTCGCGGGAGACGACCGTTCGACCGTGGACGCTTCCAGCCCGGCCTCCCTGCCCCACTGCCCGGAGTGCGGTGCCCTCTTGCGACCGGCGGTGATCTGGTTCGGCGAGGCGCTGGATGGAGAGGTGCTGTCCCGGGCGTTCGAAGCGGCCGGGGCGGCCCACGTCTGCATCGTGGCAGGGACGAGCGCCGTGGTGCATCCCGCCGCCTCGATTCCCCTGGCGACCGCCGGATCTGGCGGGGCGATCATCGAGGTCAACCCGGATGCTACGCCCCTGTCGATCACGGCTGCCGTGACCCTCTCGGGGCCCGCCGGTGCGCTGCTGCCTCAGCTCGTCGAGCCATCCTGACGAAAACTCGATGTGTAGGGCAGGAGACGAGCGCGATGGGTTTCTTGGGACAGCGGCGGGGTCTCTCGCAGACAGGCTGACGCAGGTGTCTAGGAACGGATGTCCTGGGCGCTCGCGCGGGTGCGCGCGAGCGGCTAGGATGCCCGCGACCTCTCGAGCGGCGGTGGTGTAGAGCTACCCGCCAAGCCCAATCGCGCCGCTCGTGCGCCGGGGCGACCCCACACATCCCAGCTACTGCACGAACAGGACGGATATGGCTCGCAAAGCGGCAATCACCACCGGTTTGTTGTTGATCCTCAGCGCATGCGGCGACAGCGGCAATGGCACACCGCCAGCGCCCCCCACGCCGGTGCCGACGACCGTCAACGTGAGCCCCTCCACGTCCACGCTGGACGCGCTGGGCGCCACCGTGCAGCTCACCGCCCAGGTACGCGACCAGAGCGGCACGCCCTTGGCCACGACCGTGACGTGGACCAGCTCGTCGACGTCCGTCGCCACGGTGTCGACCGCGGGTCTGGTCACGGCAGGGGCCCCGGGCAGCAGCACCATCACGGCTATGGCCGGGAGCGTGTCCGGTAGTGCCACGATCACGGTGGATCAGCTCCCTGCCGCCGTGGGCAAGGTCTCGGGCGATGCCCAGACGGGCGTCGTGGGCGCGGCGCTGGGGAGCCCGGTCACGGTGCGCATCGAGGACTCCCGAGGGAACCCGGTGTCGGGTGAGGCCGTCACGTTCGACGTGGTGTCCGGTGGAGGGCTGGTAGATCCTGCCAGCGGGTCGACCGGTCCGGACGGCTCGCTCAGCACGAGCTGGACGCTGGGCACCAGCACCAGCGAGGCACAGGCGCTCCGCGCCACCGCCGGGAGCGCGGTCGCCGACTTCACCGCGACGGCCCAGGCCGGTCCGGCCCAGGATCTGGAGGTCGCCAGCGGCGACGGCCAGACCGGCGTCGGTGGCGCTGCGCTGGCCGAGCCACTGGTAGTGCGAGTGACCGACGCCTTCGGCAACGGCGTCCCGGGCCACACCGTCACATGGTCGGCTGCCGCCGGCAACGGCACCCTCGACCCCACGTCCTCGGACACCGACGGGAGCGGGAATGCCCAGACGTCCTGGACGCTGGACCTGACCCAGGGCGTACAGACCGCCTCGGCGGCGATCGGCGGGGGAGCAGTGGTGGACTTCACCGCCACGTCCTCCGGCGTGGCCACGCCCCCGGTCATCAACAGCATCTCGCCGGGCGCCATGGTGGAGGGCGGATCGGCCACGCTATCGGGCACCAACTTCGCGGCCCAGGCCGCCGGCAACTCGGTCCTCGTAGACGGCGTCGCGGCCACGGTGACCGCCGCCACCACGACCTCGCTCACGATCGAGGTGCCCACGTTCGTGTGCAGGCCTGCCCGAGACGTCGAAGTCACCGTGACCGCCGCCGGTCTCGAGAGCGACCCGGCCACGCACCCGCTGGAGCCCGAGGCATTCTTCGAGCTGGCTGACGGTCAACTGGCCGTTCTGAACGGTCAGGACACCTACTGCCTGCAGCTCCCTGCAGACGCTTCCGGCAGTGACTACCTGATCGGCGTCCAGTCCGTGACCGAGGTGCCGACGCTCCTGACCCCGCTCCGTGTGACCGCCACCAAGGATCCGAGCGCCGCTGCCGCGCCGCCGCTGTTGGCCGCGGCGCCTTCGCAGAAGCCGTATTCGTCCCTGGCCGATCCCATGAACAACCCGGTCGTGCAGCGGATGAACGCCCACCGGGCCGAAGAGGCCCTTCTGGTGGAGATGGAGATCGAGCGCCTCAATTCGGTCACCCAGACGCCGATCTCGCGGGCCGCCGGCGCTCCGCCCGCTGCCGTGCCCGACGGTGAGGTGGGCGACTCCAGGGACCTTCGGGTCCGGGATTGGAACGCCGGGGCCACGTGCAGCGCGTTCTTCGACATCACCGGCACGGTCTTCGCCAAGACCGACCGAGTGATCTGGTTCCATGACGACGGCAACCCGGAGAATGGGTATACCCAGTCCGAGCTCCAGGCCATCGCCGCCGAGTTCGAAGACGGCGTCATGGACGCCCACGACGCCGCCTTCGGCCCCGCCACGGATCTGGACAACAACGGCCGCATCGCCATCGTCATCACCAAGGAGATCAACAAGGCCAACGGGTCCAGCGGGAACCTTCAGGGGTTCGTATCAGGGTGCGACTTCGGCACCCGCACGACCTCCAACCCGTCATCGAACGAGGGCGAGGTCTTCTACCTCATCGCTCCCGACGAGAGCGGCACCCACGGCCAGGCGGTCGCCAAGAGCGACGTGTCCGACGTGATTCCCATCCTGCTGGCCCACGAGATCACCCACATCAAGCAGTTCGGCCGGAGGATCGAGGCCAACAACACCATCTTCGAGGCCTACCACGCCGAGGGCGGCGCCACCTTCGCCGAGGAGGTCGTGGGACACGGAGTCGAGGGCAACCAGTCCGGCCAGAACTACGGGTTGAACGTGGCGTTCAACTTCGACGGGAGCCAATCGGCCGATTGGTACGCTGGCGGATTCGCCGACCTGGTCTTCTACTTCGGCGGCAAGCCCAACAACCAGGACCAATCCTCGCAGGTCGAGGGCGCGCCCGAGGAGTGCTCCTGGCTCGAAGACGTCGACGACCAGTGCTTGAGCCGGCCGTCGTTCTACGGGGTCACCTGGTCGCTGCTGCGCTGGATCGCGGACCAGTTCTACGCGGGCAACGAGGACACCTTCATGAAGGGCTTGATCGACTCGAACCTGACCGGGTTCGCCCTGCTCGAGTCCTTCGCGGGGATGCCCGCCGAGGAGTTCCTGTCCTACTGGGCAGCCACGCTGTACCTGGACGATCGGGAGTCCGGCCTGGATCCCATGCTCCGCTACACGAGCTGGGACTTGCCGGACATCTTCGAGAGTGGCCAGCTCGTGGAGACCGGACGCCTGATCCCTCGGGCTCGGGGCTTTACCGATTTCACGGATCAGCTGAGCGTGCGGGGCGGCTCGTCGGGGTACTTCCGGGTGAGCGGCGCCAGCCAACCGGCCACGTCCCTGTTCGTGTCTTCACCGGTGGGCGGGCCACTGCCCAGCCACGTGCAGGTCTGGGTGGTGAAGATCCCCTGAGCCAGGGCCCCCCTCCCCCGTCGTCCGGTGGTAGGTCAGCGAGACGGAGCAGCGAGGACACTCGCTGACCCGAGCCCGGGCCTCCGGTGACGACCTCGGAGGCCGGCATGACGGGCACCGAACGGGAGCGCCGCCGACGACGCGGCACCGCCTGTCGGCGTGCCGGCAGGTGGGGCTCGCGAAGTTCCTGAAGCCCGCCCCGCCGCGTCCCTACAGCGCGGCCAGCCGACCCACGTCGACGTTGCCGCCGCTCACAACGACGGCGACGGGGCCCTCGTTGGCGTTCCAGTGAAGCGTGCCGGCCAGCACGGCTGCGATCCCGACCGCTCCCCCGCCCTCCACGACCAGGTGGAGCTCCCGGGCCGCGAAGCGCATCCCTTCGGCGATCTGGTCCTCCGTCACCACGGCGTGCTCGTGGACCAGATCTCGGATGAGGCCGAACGTGTGGGCGTTGTCGAGGCCGATGCCGCCGGACAGTGCATTGGCCAGCGTCTCCTCCTCCTCGAGCTCCACGGGTGCCCCGGCGTCCAGGCTCGCCGCCATCACGCGGGCCCGATCCGCCGATACTGCCGTCACCGAGGCATCGGGTCGCAACGGCAGCAGCGCGTCCGCGATGCCGCCGCACAGGCCTCCCCCCGACAGGGGCACGACCACCCGACCCACCTCTGGAAGGTCCTCGACGATCTCCAGGCCGATCGTACCCTGCCCCGCGATGACGAGAGGATCATCGAAAGGGTGGACGAGCGTGAGCCCGTCTTCCCGAGCCAGCCGTGCCGCGGCTTCGGCGGCTTGGTCGTAGGTGCCGGCAGCGGCCACGATCCGGGCGCCTGAGGCACGCATGCCGTCCAGCTTCACCGGGTCTACCCATTCCGGCACGCAGATCGTGGCGGGGACGCCCATCCGTTCGGCGACGTACGCCACGGCGCGGCCGTGATTGCCGCTCGAGCAGGTGACCACGCCGCGCTGCCGCTCCGCTTGCGACAGGTGGGCCATACGGTTGGCCGCGCCCCGGACCTTGAACGACCCCGTGACCTGTAGGCTCTCGAGCTTCAGGTAGACCGGCGCGCCAGCAACGCGGCTCAGGACAGGCGCTTGAACGAGGGGCGTCCGGAGCACGAAGGGCGCGATGGTCCGCGCCGCCGCCTCGACCTCGGTCATGGTCCGTGGCGGCGAGTCAGAAGACCACGGCCGGCTGTTCCTGCAGCTTGGCGATCCACAGTCCCGAGTTCAGGTCCGAGGTGTAGATGTTGCCCTTGAACACCTGGGCGCCCCACGTCATGGGCCAGTTCGGCACGACCATGTCGGCGTCGATGGTCTTGATGGCGGCCAGCTCCCGACCCTGGCGGTAGAGGTCGCCCCGGAGCTCCCCGGAAATGTCGACCACCCGGAGACCGGCCTGGTAGTACCCCACGTACAGCTTGTCGTCCTCAGCCCAGAGGTTGTGGGCTCCGGCCTCGGGGATCTCGTATCGTGCCACTTCCACCGGTGCCTCCGGGTCTCCGTAGTCCACCACGTGCACGTATCCCCTGGCCTCGATGGGCCGCTCCGGGTCCCAGTCGTCTGGGAAGATCTCGTCTCCGATGAATAGATAGCGTCCATAACGCCATGCTACATGAGTATTTCCGACCGGATACTTGAACTGACTTACGAAGGCGGGGGTGCGCGGCGTGCCGCCGTGCGTTCCGGCTCCGACGTCGAGCATGACGATACCGTCGTCCCAATAGGAGAGGTACGCGTACCCGTCCTGGACGATCACGTCGTGGAGCGTCTTGTCCTGCTTCTCGAGGCCCCACCGGCCCACCTCGAGAGGGGCGTGACGGTCCGCGATGTCGATGACGTGCAGGTCCGACGTCCCGTTGTGGACGGCGTAGACGAGCTCGTTCTCGCCGTCGATCCAGACGTTGTGCACGCCACCGGTGACGGTCTCCGTGTACTCGGAGAGGATTACGGGGTGTGCCGGTGCGGAGAGGTCCAGGAGGATGATCCCGTTGCGCCGGTTGGAGGCGCCCTCACGCGTGATGATTCCCAGCGTGTTGTCGGGGTGGATCTTCACGTCGTTGATGCGGCGAGCGTCCGCTTGGATCGAATCGGTGAGGACGGGAACTCCCGGATCGGTGACGTCCCACACCTTCATCCAGTCGTGGTAGAAGGTGCCGATATAGGCGTAGTCCCGCCCGTCGACGCCCTCGAACACCCACGTGTCTCCGGAGTGATGGGTGGAGGCGGGGCCGCGTCCCACCTTGACGAGCCGACTCTCGGTGGGTCGCCCCGTGACTCTGAGGATCCCGGACCGGGCGGTGGCTTCTCCGATCTGCGCGGATACTCGGTAGGTGCCCGGCGTCTCCGCCACGAACACGCCCTCGGCGCCGTCGGCCTCGATCTGGGCGCCGGGCGCGCTCACGGTCCAGGCCGGATGGAGAGCCAGGCGTCCCCCGCCCTCCTCGATCCCCGTGAGACGGAAGCGGACGACGTCGCCGGTCCGGACCTCGCCGGACGAGGGTTCGAGCTCGTACTCGAGCTCGCCATGGTCCTCCACCTCGACGTTGATCGACCGCGAGACGTCTCCTGACCGGGCCCGGATCGTGGCCCGCCCGGCCGCCAGCGCGTAGACCCGACCGCTCGCATCTACCGAGGCCACGGAGGGCTCGCTGCTCTCGAAGAGGAGCTCGGCTCCCGGCAGCGCCTCCTCGAAGGTGTCGATGGCGCGTACGCCCAAAGGTGCGCTCGTGCCCTTGGGCAAGACGTCGACCGGCAACGTGATCTCCAGACGGGCGAGCTCCTGACGGACCACGACGGTGACGAACGCCGCGGCGCTGCCCGAAACGGCGGATACGCGAGCTTCACCCGGCCGGATGGCCGTGATCCGGCCCGAGGCGTCGACGGACACGATCTCGGGAGTCGTCGTGAACCACTGGACAGACGCGTCCGCCAGCTCGCTCCCGTCCCCCGCGTACGCCGTGGCGGTCGCGAGTCGGCTCTCGTCCACGCGGAGCTCCATGCGCTCAGGGTCCACCGCCACGCGGTCCGCGGTCTGCGCACCCAGTGGCAGGGCGGCCGGTACGGCGAGGGCGCACGTCAGCAGGGCGGTTCTCGTCACGTCGTTCCTCCCGTGAGTCGTTCTTCGGTCCCCGGTCTCGGGGCCGGGTCGGTTTCGAAGCAGCGCACTAGTAGCGCCAACTGGTCAGGTCCGCACCCGGCGGGGCCGTCGCCCCGATCCGCTCGACGATCTTCGGGGCGAACATCTGGACGTACCGGAGCCGGGAATAGGCGTTGCTGCGGGTCTGATCACCGTTCCAGCAGTGCTCCGCCCGATCTCCGTAGTCGATCTCGCCGGCGAAGTAGGGGTCCGTCGTGCTCTCGAGGAACTCCTCGGCCAGGTAGACGGCGTTGTTCAGGTAGTAGTTGTCCATGTCGCCGACGTAGATGTTGATCTTGCCCTCGAGCCTCGGACCCAATTCGGCCCAGTCCCGCCTCATGATGTGGACGAGGTCGTAGTTCTCCCGCCAATGGGCGGCAACCTCAGGGTCGATTTGGCCCGTCACCTTGTCCCAGAGACGCCGCGGATACCCGTCTTCGTCCACCGGCGAGTACACGGCTTCCCAGATGTCCCATTGCTGGCCCGAGCGGCCGCGTGTGCCCAGCAGCAGCTCGCGGTGGTTCATCTCCTCCAACGTGGCATCCACGTGGCCCAGGTAGTCGCGATGTCCCGGCCGAGGCGTGCGCTTGAAGGGGCTGTCGAGGTAGTAGGCGTTGGGGTCCTCGTAGATGTTCACCACCGTATAGGCCCGGAAGTCGATGGGATCCGGACAGGCCCCGTAGGCGCCGTTGTAGTCGTCCGGATACTTGATCTGGACTCCCAGGGCTTCCCAGCCACCGGTCGAGCCGCCGTACAGGAACCGAGACCAACCCTCGCCGATTCCCCGGAACTGCTCCTCGATGTAGGGGATGAGCTCGTGGGTGATGGCGTCGCCGTAGGGGCCCAGGTTGGCCGAGTTCACGGCGTAGGAGTCGTCGTAGTAGGGGTTCGCGTGCTGGATCTCGATGACCAGCATGCGCGGAAAGTCCGGGCCGGTCCATTCCTGGTATAGCCGGTAGGCCTCTTCCTGCTGAATGCGGTTGTAGCAGTCCAGATCGAAACGGGCGCTGTACTCGCAGGGGAGGTCAGGGTCCGGGGGCTCCTCCCTCCAGCCGCCGAAGTCGTAGGGAAAATGCCCGTGGAAGACGGCGAGGGGATAGCGAGCGTCCGGATGCGCGTCGAAGCCCTCCGGCAGCAGCACGTGCGCCCCCAGGTACATGTCCGTGCCCCAGAAGTCCGAGAGCAGGTCGCTGCGTATGCGCACATGCCTCACGTATTCGTGCTCGGGCGGTGGCTCGATCTCGGGGATCCGCTGATCGAGCACGACCTCGATGGAGGCGTTACCCCCCGGATCCACCCGGACCTCCATCGGCGTGCTGTAGAGATTGCCCGGCTTGCGGTTCCACTGCTGTCCTTCCCCGCGATCCGGTGGAAGCTTCACGGTGTGGCCATCGGCCCGGCTGAAGGTCTCGTAGCGGTTCAGCAGGGCCTGGACCGTGTAGGTCCCCGCCGGTACGTCGGCCAGGCTTCGGATCGGATAGCCCCACGCCGAGCCGTCCACGGCGACCTGGCTCCCCGGAGCCCAGCCCTCGACGTCCACGCCGAACCCGAGCTGGGACTGGGGCCCGTCCGCGATCTGGAACCGGGGCTCCGCCGAGTCGTCCGTCGAGAGCATGACGAGCAAGCGGCCGTCCAACGGCGCGTCGGCGGCATCGGCCGGCAGGGACACGGAAAAGCGGAGCCGGGTCTGCTGCGACTCCTGACCCTCCGGTGCCTGACACGCCGGAAGGGTCAGCGCGAACAGGAGCACGGGGGCCGGCGGGAGTCGCCAGGGCATGCGCGGTAGTACCATCTCGGTTTCCCTCGGGAATCGGGCCAGTTCGGCTCGGACAAGAAGCGGAGAAGGTAGACTCCCTCGTGCGGCCGGGAAAAGGACTCGAGCACCAAGGCGGATTCCGGTCGCCGCACAGGCCAGCCGGATCCGATTCGTCATGGGCCGGTCGAGGCTTCCCCCTACGGTTCCGCTGAGGCGAGGTGCGACGACCGTGCCGGCCCTCGGCTCGTGTCGTACCTTGCCGGTCCCTCACGATCGACTAGACCGAGGAGCACGTCCTGGAACTCGCCTTCTCCGACGACCCGGCACTGACGGTAGCGGTGGCGCTGGCCGCCGGCGTCATGGGTCAGACGGTAGCTCACCATCTCCGCATCCCGGGGATCGTGCTGCTGTTGCTCCTGGGGGTGATCCTGGGGCCCGACGGATTGGACATCGTGCGGCCCGAGAGCATCGGCACGGGCTTGCCCATGCTGGTGGAGCTGGCCGTGGCGGTGATCCTCTTCGAGGGAGGGCTGAACCTCAGAATCCAACGGCTTCGGCATGAAGCGGTGGCGATCCGCTCGCTGATCACCATAGGGGCGCTCGTGACTGCCGTGGGCGCCACCCTGGCGGTCCGTCTCGTCGAGGGCTGGGACTGGTCCCTCGCCATCCTCTTCGGCACGCTGGTCATCGTGACGGGCCCCACCGTCATCACCCCGCTGCTACGGCGGATCCAGGTCAAGCGAAACGTCCACACGATCCTGGAGGCCGAAGGCGTGCTCATCGATCCCATCGGGGCCATCGTCGCGGTGGTGGCGCTGGAGGTGGTGGTGGCCGACTACGGGGCCGCCGCCGGTGGGCTGGAGGTCTTCGTCAAGTTGGGCACGGGTGTGCTTGTGGGCGCCATCGGGGGACTCGTCATCAGCGGGCTGCTCCGAGGACGCACGCTGGTGCCCGAACCGCTCCAGAACATCATGGCGCTGGCATTGGCCCTCGCGTCCTTCGAGGTCAGCAATGCGCTGCAGTCGGAGAGCGGCATCATGGCCGTCGTGGTGGCCGGCATGATCGTCGGCAACCTCACCGGCCTCAAGCAGGAGCTCCTGGAGTTCAAGGAGCAGCTCACGGTCATGTTGGTCGGCATGCTCTTCGTGCTGTTGGCGGCGGACGTGCGCGTCGTCGAGGTGCAGGCGATCGGATGGTCGGGTTTGGTGACCATCGCGCTGCTCATGTTCGTCGTCCGTCCGTTGTGCGTTGGGGCGAGCACGATCGGCTCCGGCTTGACCTGGCGCGAGAAGGCGTTCTTGAGCTGGCTGTCGCCCCGCGGAATCGTGGCCGCCGCGGTGGCGTCGTTCTTCGCCCAGAGCATGGCGGAGCACGGGATGAGCGGAGGCCCGGAGCTTCGGGCCCTGGTCTTCATGGTCATCGCCGTGACCGTGGTCGTGCAAGGCCTCACCGGGGGGGGGGTCGCCTCCGCGCTGGGTGTTCGCAAGAAGCAGAACGACGGCTTTGCCATCGTTGGCGCCAACGCCCTCGGGCGCGCCCTGGCCGAGATCCTGGGCGGGCTGGGACACTCTGTGGTTCTGGTCGACCGCAACCCCCTGGAAGTGGCGGAAGCCGAGATCGAGGATCTGCCCATCGTGTACGGTGACGCCACGGATGAGAGCACGTTGTTGCGAGCCGACGTGGAGTGCAGGCGCGGCATCATCGCCGTCACACCGAACGCCGCCGTAAACCTCCTCGTGGTCCAGAGCGCCCGCGACATCGTACGCCACGAGGTCGCCACCTTCGTGGCGCTGAACCGAGGGAGCTCCGCCGCCCGCCTCGAGCGCATCGAGGCCGACGGTCATCACGTGCTCTTTGGCCAACCCGTAGACATGGAGCGCTGGAACCACGACGTGCTCCGGTACGCCGCGGTCGTGGAGCGATGGACCTTCGATCCGGCCGTGGACCAGGTCGCGGATTCGGCGGTCTGGCTCGAGGACTGGGCGGGCAGCATGATGCTGGCACTGGCCGTCACCCGGAGAAAACAGACCTTTCCGGTCGACACCCGGACCCGGGCCCGCAAGGGCGACGTCTTCTTCTTCTGCACGCTGGCCGAACAGAGCGCTTCGGCAGGGCAGAGGCTACGCGACGCGGGCTGGGTGCCTTCGGACGACCTCGATGAGGTGCCTGAGGGGTGATCGCGGCGGGCGCCGCTCGGCTCGCGTAGCAGCCTGTCCCGTCAGAACCCCACCCCCTGCCGCGTTTCCCCTGTGCAAGCGCTCGTGGGTCCCCAAAACGCTCGAGATTCATCGAAGCGGATCGGACTCGGGACCCGTTGACGGACGGATGACACGAAGAGTGGGGAGAGGGCACCGTGCGGAGCTCATGGGGGATATGGATGATGTTGGCCGGCCTGGCGGCCCTGCCGGCATCGACCTCGGCGCAGGAGGCGGAGACGCTCATTCGAGGTGGGATCGACAGCGGGGGGTTCGGGGGACCGGTCCTGAAGTTCACGGAAATCGACGACCAGTTCGGGCTGCTGGTGGGCTTCAGGGGCGGATGGATCGTGGACCACACGTTCGTGCTCGGGGCCGGGCTCTATGGCCTGGCCAACACGGGGAGCTTCGATCGCACCGGCCCCGGCGGCTTCCGGAACCGCCTGTTCATGGGCTACGGAGGTCTCGAAATGGAGTGGGTCATCAGCTCACACCGGATCGTGCATGTCTCCCTGCAGGGGCTGGTCGGGGCGGGCGGCGTGGGTTTCGAGGACGCGGAAGGCTGCTGCACGCACGAGACGGCCGACGCGTTCTTCATCGCGGAGCCCGGAGCGAACGTAATCCTCAACGTCCACAAGGTATTCCGGATCGGACTCGGGGGTTCGTACCGTTTCGTGCACGACGTGGACCTGGCGGGTCTCACCGACGAGTCTCTCCGAGGACCAGCGGGCACGCTGACGTTCAAGTTCGGGGCGTTCTGACCGGAGCCCCTCGCCGGAGCGCCGATCCCCGCGGTTCCCGCCTGGGGGCGGTCTGTGCGGGGCGCGGCTTTCGAGCTGGTGGCGGGACCACCCGGGCGATGATCTGGTGGCGTCCGCGCTAGGTCCGGACGTGACGGAGGCGCGCGGCTAGAAGCCCCAGCGGCCCGACAGCCGCACCACCCTGTAGTCGTATCCGGCGTCCTCGCTTCCGCCCAACGACCCTACCGCGGCGTTCGTGTAGCCCAGTCCCAGAACGATCTCACGGGCCGGTGCCACGTGAAGCCCCACGGAAGCGAAGGTGCGTACGGCAAGGGTCCACGGTCCTTCGCTGCCCGCCTTCTGGGCCCCCGGGGCGCCTTCGACGGACCAGCGCCACGAACCGGCTTCGCCGCGCCACCGCACCATGCCTTCGGCCAGGACGTAGAGGTCCGGATCGAAGTAGCCGTCGTTCAGATTCTTCTCGAAGGAGAATCGACGGGTCGCGAGTCCGACCGTCAGTCTCCTTGGAAGATCCCGTTCGACACCCGCGCTGGCGGCGGTCCTTCGGTTCGGCTCGCTGCCCTCGTACCGACCGAGCGAGGCCGAAGAACGTGCTCGCCATCCCGCCCCGGGGTGCCACCATCCCGAGGCCGTGGCATCGCTCCGGGTCACGCCCACTACGATCAGGCGCGCCGTTTCGTCCAACGCTGCCCGGTCCCAGGACAGGCTCGCGCCGGCCCGGTGGCCCCGGGGACTCGATGCCGAAGCGGAGAGTCGGGCTTGGGCACCGCTTCCTTCCACGTCGCTGCCGCTGGCTCCAGCGCCGGCCGAGACGGTCCAGCCGGGCTCGACCTGCAGCCAACCCTCGAAGAGGACGCCCCCAGCCATCAGTTCGGACCCGTTCACCCCGGCGACGCCGGTCCCTCGGACGTACGTGCGGGCGCGCATCTCCAGCCGGGGTCTCGGCCGCCACGCGGTCGTAGCGGTGAGCGTGGTGATCCGGTTTCCGTCGGAGTCGCTCTCATGGCTGAGACGACCGTCGACGCGAGGGGCAAGCGCGGTGCGGGCCCACGCCATCTGGACGGCCGCCTCTCGGTGTTCAGGCGCCAGCTCCAGAGCCCGATCCAGCACCTCGGCGGCGGCCGCCTCCCTGCCCTGCCAGCGCAAGGTCTGCGCGAGGCCCACGAGCCCCTCCACGTCCTCCGGCGCGGCGGCCGTCGCTCGACGCCAGAGCGCTTCGCCCTGAACCAGGGCCCCGTTCCAGGCGTGGCACCGCGCCAGCCCCTTCAGCGCCTCGGCGTCCTCCGGATTCTGAGCCAGCAGTCCTTCGTACAGCTCCGCGGCCAAGCCGAGCCGACCGTCCCACGCCAGCATCTGCGCCAGGCCCAACCGAGCCCCGCGGTGGTCCGGATGCAGCACGAGGATGCGGGCGTAGGCCGCCTCGGACTCGTGCATCCTTCCGGCCCAGGCCAGGGTGCGAGCCCGGTCCACGGCCGCCTCGACATTGGCCGGCTCGAGCTCCAGCAGCCGGTCGAAGAGCGCCAGGCTGGCGTCGTGATCGGCCTCCCATGCCCGCATGAGCGCGAGGCGGTGGAGCGCTCGCCCGTCGGACGAATCGGCGGCGAGGCGCGTCTCGTACAGCCGCCGGGCGGTGTCGGTGTCACCGTCGCGCCAGGCCAGGTCGGCCGCGTCCTGACCGGCTGCCGCGGAGGCGCACAGAACGAGGCCCGTGACCGCTGTCGCAACCCAGCGTGAGCCCGTCATGGCTCCACCGTCCGGCCAGCACCGAGTGGATCGAGCGTCCGGTACGTTTCGCGCATCTGGAAGTAGGTCGGACGCCGGCGTTCGACCCACTCCGGCTCCTCCCAGGTGGACCACGTGAGCGTCGCCACCTCCGCTGCCTCATTGGGCCAGGCTGTCCAGCCGCCGCCGGGCACACGGACGGCGGCCGTGAGTCCGAGGGTCTCGATCATGCGCGTCGGCACTTCGCCACCGAAGTCCTCCGATCCCGGCCCACCCTGGACGACGCGGCGGGAGCTGGGGTCGGTCACGTTCAACAGAAGCCACGGGATGCGTACCTCGATGGCCGCGCCATCCGCAGACCATTCCCAGTAGCCATCCGGCGGGGCGCCCTCACGGAGTACGCCACGGTCGTAGCCTACGGCTCCGAACTCCGCGCCGTCCCTTCCGAAGCGCGGCCGGTTGGGCAGCACCCGCAGCGGCTCATAGAGGCCGTCTTCGTTGGGGCGGGTCCGGAACGGGTGATTCAGCCGCTGCTCGAAGCGACCGACGAAGATTCCGGGGAGCTCGGGCGCACCGAGATCCGGACCGGCCGCACCACGCTTCAGCCGGTCCCGAACCGGCACGATCCGCCACGGATTGGACGGCGGATCCGCCATCAGGCGGACCGTGTCGCGCGAGATGTGGAGGACGAACTCGACGCCGACCGGTAGCTGGGGCCCCACCGCACGGGGCCAGCGAACGTCGCCGCCCCGGGGGTCGAAGACGTCGAAGCCTACGAAGAACTCGGTGCCTGGTCCCCCGGCTCCGTCGATCAACAACCAGAGGTACGCCTCGTCCACTGCGGTGCGGAGGGTGCCGCCGCTGCCCTCCATCGACGGCGCGGTGCGTCGCCAGGCAGCCAGTCGTTCTTCCAGGGAATCTCCGTCCACGGCGGGCCGGGCTTCCATGGCCACCATGCCGTACTGTTGCTCGGGGTCCAGCCGATTCAACCAGAGGCGGTTGCGTTCCAGGGGCTGCTCGAAGTCGATGACGAGCCAGTTCTTCTTGAACCACTCGTCCATCCAGGCGAAAAGCGCGCCTCCGGCGAAGCCCGCCTCGGCGATCTCCCGGGTCATCCGCGCGTTGATGTCGGCCTGCTCGCCCTCGGTCAGCCCGCCGTGATTCCAACCCTGCGGGTGCACGTGGGCCAGGCCCATGCCCGTGGGCACGCCGTACTCGGCCATCAGGACCGGCATGCCCGGGTGGTGGGCCTTCAGGCGGCGGAGGTAGCCGAAGTAGGTCGAGGGTCCCTCGGCCGATGTGGCGCCCTGATGCGCCGGGTCGAGGAACATGAAGTCCGGGTAGTAGGGATAGGCGTGGTAGGAGGCGAAGACCCCGGCGGGGAACCGATCGGTGGCGCGTAGAAGCGATCCGTCGAGACCCACCGCGTCGTTGTCGTACTCCCGCGGACGCACGTCCACGTCCTCGCCGAGCTCCGCGCGGATCGAGAGCTCTTCATCTACCGTGCTCTCCGTGGGGTGTCGCAGGGGGTCCAGCGTGGGCCAGTTGGTGTAGGCCACCGGGCGCTGCTGGTGATACGCTTCGGACTCGTAGGCCACGATGACCTCGCACGCTTTGGCCATCCAGGCGTCCAGCGCGTTCCCTCCGGCGACCGTGATGTACTCGCCCTCATGGCCGGGAGCCGTGCCCTTCCGCTCCAGGTAGCCCTGGACGGAAAACGGCTCCCACTCCCGGCCGATCACGAACGCGAGGACCCACCGCGACACGTCGGCCGTGTAGTAGCCACCCGCGTGCCCGGGGCGAATCGGCAGATCGGCCCGTCCGTGCAGCACGTCCACGACCCTGCGCATCTCCTCGAAGAACCGACCCTCCCACACCGGGTCGACGTAGTCGTGGTCCGGAGGCAGGTCGGTCCAGACGCCGTGTATCACCCACAGGTCCGGTCCCTCCCCGGTGTTGTGGTCGAGAAGGGCCTGGTAGAAGGCCGGCGGGTGGATGGTGTAGACACGAATGGCGTTGACGTGCATCTCCGCCATTCCCCGGATCCACTCCGCGTAGGTGGCGGAGTCGGGGAACTGGCTGGGGTGCCTGCCCGGGAGCGCCGCTCCCAGGTTCATGCCTTTGACGTAGAAGGGCTGCCAGGCCCCGTCGACGCGGATCTCGAACCGGTCTCCGTGGGCCCGGCTGTGGTGCTCCACCGTGTCCGGGCGCACGAGCGGGGGGCGCGCGGGCGGCTCGGCGGCTGCGGCGGGCACCCGCTCCAGGTATCCCCGTGCCTCGGTGTTGCCGGGGTCAAGGGCCAGCGTTCGGGACCAAGCGTGCCGTGCCGTCACCAGATCGTCTTCGCGCCAGGCCGCCAGTCCCAGTCCCGTCCAGGCGTCGATGACCGAGGAATCCTGCGCGAGGACCGACGAGAAGTGGGCGCGGGCCGCGGTGGCATCGGCCTGCCTGAGAGCCACGAACCCGAGCCCCGTCAGTGCTCCCGCGTGCTCCGGACACCGACGGGCCGCCTCCTTGAAAGCCGTGCCCGCCTCGTCCACACGGCCCTCCCGGAGCAGTGCCCAGCCGCGGGCCGCCTCGTCGTTCCCCTCGTACGGACAGGCTGGTCGGTCCGGGGACGCCACTGCGGCGGGGCCCACCCTACCCTGCCCAGGCCCTACCACCGCCAGCAACAACAGCGACGCCATGGGAATCAGCAAGTTGAGGAGTCGGCGGAAGCGGCTCATGCAGCCTCCTGCACACGGAAGCCCCGGCGTTCGGCGGTTCCCCACGTGTTTCGGCCCCGCAACGCGTTGACGACTCCATTGAGGCGCCAGAACGACGTGAGCTGCCGATAGAACACGTTCTCGGCCAGGGCCAGGACGATGAGCTGCAGGAGATCCGAGTTATGGGCGTACCGCCGGAACGAAAGCTCCTCCTGAGCCACGGCGGCCGAGGAGAGGGCGATGCCGAAGACCACGGCCAGAACCAGAAAGGCCACGACGTACACGGGTGACGCGCGTCCCGCGGCCACGGTCAGGCCGAAGAAGAGGTATCCCCCAACCTCTATGAGGGGACCCACCATCTCGAGGATGAAGAAGTACGGGATGGCGAACATGCCCACCGTCCCATAGCGCGGGTTGAAGAGCATCCCGCGGTGCCGGATCATCGTCTGCACCAGGCCCCGCTGCCAGCGGTCACGCTGGCGAGCCATGCCCCGCAGCGTCTCGGGGCACTCGGTCCACGCCACCGGGTCTGGGATGCACACGATCCGGTACGGGATCTTCCGGTCGCGGAAGTGCCGATGAAGGCGGATCACCAGCTCCATGTCCTCGCCGACGGTGTTCGTCGCGTATCCGCCGGCCTCCACGACCGCCGACCGCCTGAACACACCGAATGCGCCCGAGATGATCAGCGTGGCGTTCATCTGGGCCCAGCCCACCCGTCCCGAGAGGTAGGCTCTCAGGTACTCCAGCACCTGAAACTTGGCCAGCAGGTTGCGAGGTAGGCGGACCTCCTTCACCGAGCCGGACTTCACGCTCGATCCGTTGGCGACCCGGATGATCCCTCCCGCCGCGACGGTCCGGGTGTCCTCGAGGAACGGTCGGGCTGCCCGCATGAGGGCTTCTCCGTCCACGATGGAGTCGGCATCGATCACGCAGAACAGAGGCGTCCGGCAGAAGATCAGGCCCGTGTTGAGGGCGTCGGACTTCCCGCCGTTCACCTTGTCGATCACCCAGAGGTCCCGGTGGAGGCGGCTGCGGTAGATGGACTTCACGAGGGACACCGGCAGCTCGGCAGAGGGCATGCGGGCGGCCGGCACCAGGTCGAAGGCTTCGTGCAGCACCTCCAGGGTCCCGTCGGTGGATCCGTCGTTCACCAGTAGAACCTCGTATTCCGGGTAGTGGAGCGTCGTCAGAGCACGAGTGGCTTCCACGACCGTTTCCGCCTCGTTGAAGGCCGGCGAGATGATCGTGATCGGGGGGGCCGCGCCCAATCCGACCAGCTCGTCCACGTCGATGCTCTTGAGTCGGCGGACGTAGCGCGCCAGGAACCGGAAGGCCAGGAGGCTCAGGATCAGATAGATGACGTTCAGCGAGAAGAAGTACGCCAGGACGATGACGTTGAAGAGGTCCACCACCTGCCAGAACAGGCCGCTCATGCCGGGGCCACCAGAATCGCCTCTCGGGCCGCTTGAGCCTCTGGCGCGCCGGACCGTGCCAGCCGCTCCAGAATGTCCGTGCGCCCCATGCCTCGGAGCCCCTGGGCCGCGTACATGACGACCCAAGGCGTGTCGTCCTCCAACGCCTCCTCCAGGAGGTGCGCTTCGGCGGGGCCTCCCAGTCGTGACAGGGCGCGGATCGCGTGCCCGCGGACCGCCGGGTTGGCCGCCCTGCAGTGCTTCCGGGCGGACGGCACGGCGTCGGCTCCCCCCAGCTTGCGCAGCAACCGCAGCGCGGCGATCAGGAGGTCCGGGTCGTCCTCCTCCCGGAGGATCTTCTCGGCCGCCCCGACGGACTCCAGGTCTTTGAGGTCGACAAGGGCTCCCGCGACGATCGCGCGGACGCGCGTAGGGTGCGATCTGTCCGCCATCACCGCCCGCAGCGTGGGGGCCGCCGCAGGCCCCATTCGACCCACCAGCGTCGAGAGGAAGGGGATGTTCCAGAGGTCGAACCTGTCCAGGCTCCCCACCACGTCATGCAGGTGCCAGACGGCCCCCCGGCGCGCCAAGGCGTAGGCCGCGTTGATGGCCACGATGGGTGAGCGGTCCCGGAGCATGTCAGCGACCCGCTGCTCCAGGTTCTTTCCCGCGAGCCCTCCGAGAACCTCCACCGCCCGGGCTCTGCGTTCGGGAACGCGGTGCGTCAGCTCCGGATCCAGCACTTGCAGATGCGGGGCCGCGATCTTCCTGACCATCGTGGCGTCGTGGCCCTTCAGGAGCCGCGTGAACCGCGAGAGAAAGTCGAGGAAGAAGATCTGGTCCGAGGGGGCCACGGTGGCGGAGAACGGCTGCGGCGGCGCCTCGCCGGCCAGAACGTCGTATACCCGAGGCGTCCAGATGTCCTCCAGGCGAGTCCGGTGACGCCCCCGCAGCGTGTTCTTGACGCGGAGGCTGACGATGCCACAGCAGATGCCCAGAAAGACGGTGAAGAGACCCAGGCTGGCGAGGATCAGGAAGCGGAGCACCTCGTCCTGCATGGCCATCTGGGTGAGCTCGGAGAACATGTCTGGGCCCGTCAGTCTTCACGATCGCCGTGCTCCAGGAGCCGTCGAACCCGGGCCAGGACCTCGATGGGAGAGAACGGCTTGACGACGTAGTCGTCCGCTCCGAGCTCCAGACCCCGCACGAGGTCCCTCTCGTCCGTTCGTCCTGTGAGCATGATGACCGGGACGTGATCCCACGCCTTGTCTTCCCGGATGCGGGCCAAGAGGTCCAGGCCGTCCAGGCCCGGGAGCATTCCATCCAGGATGGCCAGGTCGAACACCTCGCTGGACACACGGTCCAGAGCGTCCGCCCCGTCATCGAGGACAGTGACGTCGAAGTCGCCTTCGCGGGCGAGCCGGTCCATCAGGAGACCCGAAGCGAAAGGATCGTCCTCGACGACCAGGATGCGTGTGAGCCGCGGGCCCGAGAGCGGCGGTACCGGCGCGTGGCCGTCGGAGGTCAGATCCTCCCCCCAAGCGGCCTGTTGATCCACCAGATCCGCTTCGGCGGCCGCAATCGCGTCCCGCGTCGAGTCCCGGGCGGAAAGGGTCTTCAGCGAGATGACCACGGGGAACGGCTTCCGAGGGGACGACCTGCGCCAGGCGTCCCGGACCGCCGACTCGGCGTCGTCGTCGTCCAGCGCTGTAACGAGTACCAGCAGACGCTGCGCCGACCACCGGGTCACGACTGCTCCCGCGGGTAGCGTCGTATCGAGCGATTTGGCCAGGCGCGTCAAGGCGCCCTTGCTCACGGGCCCTCGCTCCTCGAGCGGCCCGATGAGGGCCAAATGGGTCGCGAGCGTCCCCCCGGTCCCGGACGGTATACCTTCCGCCAGCCGTAGAAGGGTCGCTTCGGTCATGACTCCACGTTCCGTTACGAGCGGCTGAGTCCAGGGACCACGGGGCCCCCGGACATTCTTCCGGCTTCTAGTCTCGACACCATCGAGGGGGGACTGAATCGATCAGGCGATCGTGGATGGGGGTTCCGCCGGGTGGAATCTCGCGCTGGCCGGACGTGGTCCGCTGTCCGCGAGGGTGGGCTTCGTCGTCGAGCGTCTCTTCGGTCGAGGTCGGCTCGGGCCCCGTGCCTCCGGGACCCGAGCGGTGGGGGGGAGGTGGCGGGTCTACATCGTGATGACGAGGGACACTGTGAAGATGCTGTCCCACTTCTTGGCGGGGACGGTCACCGTCGCGTCTTGTGGCGTCCCGTCCGGGAGCCTCAACGGCACCGACAGCAGCGAGGGCAAATTGTCGAAGAGGAGCTGGAGAGACGTACGGAACGCCAGGGTCTCCGACATGCTCACGGCCAGCGAGTTGAGCCAGTCGGCCCGTAGATCCGTCGTCTCATTCAGGTTCTGGTCCAACAGCAGGAGGCTGGCGAACTCGGTCGTGGACGAGAGCTTCTTCATGGCGTCGTACGAGAGGCGAAGGCCCCCGAACGACTCGGAGACGCCGGGCGTAGGCACGAGGTCTTTCTGCAACGTGTACGTCACGCCGAGATCCGCCTTGAAACGGGCGTCATCCGCGTCGACGAACGCCCGGCCGACACCAGCGACCGCGTTGTAGCGATTGTCGATTCCGGCGAACGTGTTACGGTCCCAACCGGCGCCGCCGAACGCCAGCACCGTCCCCAGGGTCCGATCGTAGCGTCCCCGCGCAAAGAAGTTCTCGGCCGTCAGCTCGGTGCGCTTCTCCTCGACCAACTCGAAGTCGTCGGGGGAGGTGCCCACTGCCGTGGTCGTCGTGATCCGGGTCTCCGACCGTATCCCCCCGCCCTCGAACCGCAGCTCGTTCAGGGCGTTCTTGCCCAGGAACACGGTCGAAAGTCCCAGCGTGCTGGACGAGGCGTTGCCGCCGGTGGACACCCAGCTGAGGTCGGTGGTGTTGGTCCAGACCAGGCCCGTGGGCTCCTCGTCCTGTGGCTCGGCCTCCTGACCGCCGACCCCCAACGGAGCGAGCGCAACGAGAAGTGTTGTGCACAGGGCGGCGGCCGGGAGCCACATCGCCAGCCTCGGTCGGATGAAGTCAGTGGGTTGAACCGGGACTGCGTTTGACGGCGGTCCAGTCCGACCGGACCGCGTCGAGACAACTCGCAGAGGGGGCATCGCACTCGTCTCCGTGCTCTTGGTCGCGATTGGGGCTGGCACCGGCGGGGTGATCCGGGTCACCGCCCGTTCGTTGATGCAGACACGGGCGTGCGGGGAAAAGTCACACCGGGCAATGGGCGGGCGATCGGTGCCAGGACCGGTGCCCTCACGGTGGGTGCCCTGGGGGCTGCCCCTCAGCGTGTCAGGACGTCGTCCGTCCCATCCACATTGGCGGTGGTGTAACGTGAGCGGCCGCTGACCCGGTCCTCCATGAGGGTCGAGAACACGTCGCTGAGGAACAGCATGCTGATCAGGTTGGGGATCGCCACGACGGCAACCGAGATGTTGGCCAGCACCCAGAGGCGATCGACGTCTGCCACGCCCGCGAAGAGCACGCCCGGGACGAAGTACAGCCAACGCAACGTCCGAAACGCCCTGACGCCGGCGAGACTCACGAGGCTCGTTTCGAAGTAGACGAAGAAGCCGATCTGGGTCGAGAGCGAGAAGGTCAGGATGGAGATCGAGACGATCGCCGCGGCCGCCGTCTCCGGCAGCGCGCGGGAGAAGGCCTGCAACAGCAGCTCGATGCCCGATTCGCCGCTGTCCAGGGCGCCGGTACACAGGATGGCCAGGGCGGTAATCGAGCAGATGACGATGGTGTCCACGAACACCTCGACCGCTCCCCAGACCCCCTGCTCGAAGGGGTGGGCGGTCTCGGCGGTGGCGTGCACCATGGGGGCGGTGCCCAGGCCCGCCTCGTTCGAGAGCATGCCGCGGGCCATGCCCTGCTTGAGGGCCGTGGCCACGGCGATGCCGGTAGCTCCGCCCACGCCCGCCACCGGGGTGAAGGCGTAGGTGAAGATGGTCTGGAGGACGTCGGGAATCCGTTGGTAGTTGAGGGCGATGACCACCGAGGCGCCGGCCAGGTAGGCGAACGACATGAAGGGGACGAGGGCCCCGGAAAAGCGCCCGATGCGGCGCACGCCGCCCAGGACGACCATGGCCGTGACCACCGCCATGATCGACGTGATCAGGTAGGGGTTGACGTCGTAGCTGGCGAGGAACGCCCGCCCGACCGTGTGGGATTGGAGCAGCGAGGCGCTGAACATGGCGTTGACCAGCATGCCGGCGCTGA
The DNA here is from genome assembly GCA_039586035.1 of Gemmatimonadota bacterium. Taxonomy (GTDB): domain Bacteria; phylum Gemmatimonadota; class Gemmatimonadetes; order Longimicrobiales; family Gaopeijiaceae; genus JBDHHQ01. The sequence continues at coordinate 120,998 of JBDHLD010000003.1, forward strand.
ACAGATAGGCCAGAGGCGTCCAGCCCAGCCCGCGGCGGATCGTGTGCATCGGCCCCCCTCGCACCCGTCCGTCACGGCCCCGTTCCCGGTAGTGCACACCCAGCGTGATCTCCACCGTCTTGGACATCATGCCAAAGAACGCGAGGAGCCACATCCAGAAGATCGCGCCGGCTCCTCCCACGGAGAGCGCCGTGGCCACCCCCGCCATGTTGCCCATGCCGACCGTGCCTCCGAGCGACGTGGCCGCGGCCTGGAAGGAGGACATGGACCCGGAATCGCCCCTGTCCCCACGGCCGATGGCGAGCACGGTGTGCCGGAGGATGTGCCCCAGGCCCCGAACCTGGAAGAAGCCGGACTTGACGGTGAAGAAGACCGCCACCCCGGCGATGAACACCATGGTCCAGGGACCCCAGAGGAGGCCGTCCACGACCGCCAGCCAATCCAGGAACCGGTCGATCATGGGTTGTCAGTTCCCCGCGGCCGTGACGGGTGGGCGGCCGCGCGACCCAGAGCGATGCGTGGACAGGTCGGGAATCGCCGCGTCGCTGGTGCCGCTCGACAGGCGACCGCACATGGGACGCGGCCCAGGCGCTGGCGCTTCTTGCCCGAGACTCTTCAACGCCGGGGGACGAAGGGTCCGGTCATGGCGTCGAATCGATCCGCTCCGTCCTTGGACTCGGCCACCATGCGCTCGACCTCGCGCATGAGATGGGCGTTTTCGATGACGATCCCGTCCTTGATCGTGTGGACGATGCCCCGGGTGCGGATCATGTCGCCCGTTTCGTCGAGGCGCAGCGCTCCGAAGGAATAGAGAAACCGGAGGCTGTAGGCCGGGTTGCCGTCCACCACCAGCAGGTCCGCGACGTACCCAGGCCGCACCAGTCCCAGACCGGGGAGGCGAGCCGTGCGGGCGCTGGTGTACGTGGCTGCCTTCAATACCTCCAGGTTGTGCATGCCCGTTTCGCGCAGGAGCTGAAGCTCCCTCACGTTGGAGAAGCCCGGCGTGGCCCAGATGTAGTTGTCGTCGGTCCCGTAGGCGACTCGGCCACCGCGCCGGTTCACCTCGTAGATGAGCTCACTCCAGAGGTCGAAGGCATAGGTCCAGTAGTACTCGTCGTCCGAGGTCCAGTCGTAGTGGTAGGACCCGTGATAGGCCGCATTCGGGAGACTCCAGTCGATGAGGGCCTGGTGCGTGTACTTCTCATGCCATGGCAGGCTCATGGCGCGCAGGATGTCCCGGTTGGCTTCGTAGACGACGCGGGTCGGGAGCAGCACGGCCCCGTAGTGGACCAGGGAGTCGGCCACGTCGTTCAGCAGGCGAGCACGGCTCTCCGGGTTGGTACCGGCCTCGACCCACACCTGTCCAGCGCCCCGGAAGCGCTGGTTCTCGTTGTCGTAGTCGTAGTCGCGAGGGAAGTCCTGCACCCTGCGAGGCAGCGCGGACTCGGCGAAGGCGTAATGGTGCTCGAGGAACGTCACGCCGAGGCGGGCGGCGTCCACGGCGTCCGTGACCGCATTCGTCGAAGGGGGCATATGGAAGGTGGTCGTGCCTCCGGCCTCGGTCATCCCGGCGGCGATCGCGCCCACCAGCTGCTGACTCCACCCACGGGCGTGGAGGGAGACCATCAGGTTCGACAGCTCGCCCCCTTCCCTGCGGGCCAGATCCCACATCTCCCGAGCGATCCGGCCCGCGTTGGCCGGATTCTCGAGGAACGCGCGATCGTGGTCCGTTCCCCAGCCCCAGTCCCAGTTGTGGTACCACCGGGGCGCCAGGATCTGGCTGCTATCGCTGAGCCTTCCCTGCTCCAGGGAGTGGGCCCACCCCCGGTCCGCGTATGGGGATACGGTCGTGACGCCATGTGCCAGCTTGAGGTAGTAGAACCACTCCATCGGAAGCGGATCCTGCCGCACGTGCGTGTGCAGGTCGATGATCCCCGGCATGACGTACATGCCGTCTCCTTCGATGACCCGGTCTCCGGTCCATCGCTCCATCGTTTCACCCCGTTGGGCCGCTGATTCGGCGGCGACCGGGTCGAAGGAGCGCATGTCGGCGATGCGGTTGCCCTCGATGAGAATGTCGTGGGGTCCCGTCGGCGGGCCGCCGTGCCCGGGGATCACCATCACATTGCGGATGACGAGGCGGTCGTAGGGCCCCTCGGCCAGATCGCCGAAGCCCTGCGCCTCCTGGGCATCGAGGCCGGCAACGCCCACGATCAGTCCGACCGAGAGGACGACGAGCGGCCCAACCATCCAGGGGCGCGACCAACGGTGCTTGGTTTCTGTCGGGTGATTCACAGCCGATCTCCGTGCTGGCACGCGCTCAGGCGGGTGGATGGGGTAGCTACCAGACTTCTGCATCACCACACTGGTTGATGAACCTCGAGGGATACTCGCTTCGTACGTAGTGGCACGCCTCAAGTCATGGAGAGACCGATGGACCCGAGACTGCTCAGCATGGTGATCCCGATCTTAGGCATCCTCCTCGTGATGATACCAGTAGCCGGGCTCACGTTCGGCCTGACGCTGCGTTTCGCTGCGAAGCCATTCGTGGAAACGTTGGCCAAGGCGTTGCGGGAGTCCGGGAACGCGGCCGGGACTCAGGAACTGTCGCGACAGATCTCGAGGCTCCAGGAGGAGTTCGAGACGCTCACGCACGAAGTGCGGGAGCTACGGAGTGCGCAAGAGTTCGACCAGAAGCTCCTTTCCAGGGCTGACGAGCCTGCCACTGGCCAGCGCTAGCCCCTGTCGGGGCGAGGATCAGACGCCTTTGAGCAGCGGAGTGCGTGCGACACCGACGGGCCGACCGTTTCGGGTGCCGATGGGACTGCTCTCCAAGGGAATGCGTGAAGCCCGCCTGACGATTCTGCTGCCTGCCGTGCCATCTTGCCAATGCCCCCGCCAGGACTCGAACCTGGGGCCTACTGCTTAGGAGGCAGTCGCTCTATCCACCTGAGCTACGGGGGCTAAGGGTTGTAAGGTCAGAAGCTAAGCGCGCTTACTCGCTTCCTCAACCTCCGCCAGATCGGCAGAATTACCGACTCCGTCCGGGGTTTGGTTGGCCTCTCGTCCGGCAAGGCGCGGCGTCGGGTCAGAGCCCGTTCCGTATTTCCAGCGTCTGATGAGTTCTGAAGCGTCATCTTCGGGGCCGCTGCAAACTCGTTGTCGAAGCCGCAGGCGGCGTGCTTTTTCTCGCCATGGCGATGGCGCCATAGCACGTCACATGGTGGAAGAGGGGAATAGACTTCCATCCGCCGCCGCTCAGCGGGGGATCCTGGCCTGAAGCTCCGCGGCGAAGTTCTGCACCAGCACCGCGCGCGGGCCGGGACGGTCGTCGTCGTCTCCGACGTCGAAGCTCAGCATCACGAAGCGCTCGTCGTCGAGCGCCACGTCGTACGGGAAGCTGAGGTCGACGGTCTCGATGTAGGGAGGGACGGTGAAGAGGACCTGCGGGATGTTGGCGCGGAAGCCGCCATCGGTCTCGACGGCCACGGCCACGAACCGATTGCTGTTGTCCAGGAAGAAGAGCTCGTCACCGTCGTGGGACCACTTGGGCGTCCGCCCACCGTCGGTGGAGACCTGCCATCGGCCGCTCTCCACGTCGGGGAACGGACGCACGTAGACCTCCCAACGGTTGCTTTCGTTGGAGGTGTACGCCAACCAGCGGCCGTCCGGGGAGATGGCCGGCGCACCTTCGTCGAAGTCCCCGGCGAGGAGACGCTGGGGTGGGTCGCCGGACTCGGGATCGTACACGTAGATGTCCCGGCCACCCTCGACGCCGCCCGTACCGGCGGTCCGAAGGAGGAGCTTCGCGCCGTCCGGGGTCCAGGCGGCGTTGGCCACCGGCATGTCGAAGTCGACGAAGAGACGAGCCTCGCCGATGCCGTCGGCCCGCTTCATCCAGACCTGCCGGTCACCCTCGCGGCTGGAGATGAAGATGATCTCGCGGCCGTCGGGGTGCCACACGGCCATCCGGTCCTCGTCCTCGGCCAGGGTCACCCGGGTGCGGACGCCGGCCGGTAGCTGCTTGATCCAGATGTCGAAGCCGTCCTCGGTGAACTCCCGCAGGGCCAGGCGGGTCCCGTCGGGTGAAAGGGCTGGGATGTCGTTGGGGTTCGTGGTCCGGTCGAAGGTCCACGCCGGGTCGATGGGGGTGATCTCGCCGGCGCGGTCCATCCACACGGCCCGAGCCATGGTCCCGCCGCCGCCGGCCCCGGTGGAGTAGAAGAGGCTGCCGTCCTCGGCAATGAAGAAGGTGAGGACGTCGGAGATGAGGGGTGCCGGGGTGCCGGTGAGCTCCATGGCGTCGGCATCCAGCGGGGCGCCCATGAGCGTGCCGTCGGTGAGGTACAGGAGGTATCCCGGCGCTGCGAACTTCCCCCAACTCCCGTAGGCCAGTGTCCGCTCCTCGCCGCTTTCCAGGTCGAGGATCCGTACCTCGCCCTGGTCGTTGGCGAGCACATCGTGGAGCGCTCGGTCGCCGGACGGCAGGGCGTCGGTGAATCGATGGGCGGTTTCTCCCTCGCCGAGGGTCAGGAAGACTTCGGCGGCCCCGCCGGCGCTGGGCACGCGAAAGGCCTCTCGCCCGCTGGTGAAGTAGACGTGGCCGTCGTGGCCCCAGACCGGCCACGCCCCCTCGCCCAGGGTCCGCACCGGACCCCCGGCCAGGGCCAGCGCCCGGATCTCTCCACCGGGCGACTGGAAGGCGATCTCCTGACCCTCGGGGGAAATGGTGATGCGGAATGCTCCCTCCGATTCCCGGATCGGGGTCGACGCGAGCTCGTCCCAACGGCGAGCCATGAGGATCTGGTTGCCCTCGGTGTTGTGGCGGTACACCAGGGTGGATCCGTCGGGCGAAAGGGCGAAGCCGCCCAGGTTCAAGAACGTCATCTCCTGGCCCGCTTCGAACGGCATGGCGAACCGTCGGACGGGCCGGTCCGGCTGGGGTGCCATCGACTGCCAGAGGAGCAGCCCGCCCAGGATCGCTGCCACGGCCCAGCCGCCGACCAGCCCCGCTCTCCGGGCGGGGGTAGGCGCCACGCCGATGGCGGCTGCGGTTTCGCCGTGACGAAAGGACGGATCCGCCAGCGCCTTGGCGAACTCGCGAGCGTCGCGGAAGCGGTCGGCGGGGATCTTCTCCAGCGCCTTTCGAATGGCGGCGTCCACATTGAACGGGATGGACTTCCGGGCGGCCGTGGCCGAGACCGGAGCGCCCTGGATGATCTTGCCCAGCACCGCCTGAGCCGTGTTGCCCAGGTACGGTGGCTCCCCGACGAGCATCTCGTAGAGGACGCAGGCGAGGGCGTAGGTGTCGCTGGCGGCGCCCACCGCCTGATCTCCCGTGGCCTGCTCGGGGCTCATGTAGAAGGGGGTACCGACGCTCAAGCCGGTCTCGGTGAGACGACTCCCCCCGGCCGCCCCCACGGCCAGCGCAATCCCGAAGTCCGCCACCAGGGGCTCGCCTCGGCTCAGCAGGATGTTCCCCGGCTTGATGTCCCGGTGCACGACCCCCACCTCGTGGGCGACATGGAGGGCGTTGGCAACGGCTGTGGCGATTCCCAACGCCTCGTCTACCGGGAGCTGCTTCTCCCGGTCGATCTTGTCCCGGAGCGTCTCGCCCTCGATGTAGGGCATGACGTAGAAGAGGAAGCTGTCGGCCTTGCCGGAATCGAAGAGGGGCAGGATGTGGGGGTGCTGCAGGTTGGCCGTGGTCTCGATCTCGGCCAGGAAGCGCTCGGCGCCGACGACGGCGGCGAGCTCGGGCTTGAGCACCTTGAGGGCGACGTTGCGGTTGTGCTTCTCGTCGCGAGCCAGGTAGACCGTGGCCATGCCGCCCTCGCCGAGCTCTCGCTCGACGCGGTAGCGGCCCTCCAGGGCCTCGTTGAGGCGAGTGATGGGGTCAGGCATTCGCCCAAGATGGGCGGTGGATCGCCAGGGGAGCAAGAAGATCGGACGTGACGAGGCCCGGATCCGCGGGACGGGATCCGGGCCTCGTCCGCCGCCGGCGGCGTGCGAGACGCTGGCCGACGGCGGTGGCGATTCGAGCTGACTGGCTTCGGTGCTACTCCACCAGCCTCAGGTACTTGACCAGCGAGCCGCCGGTTCCCCCTCCGCCGTATCCGCTCACGCCGCCCAGGAACCGTCCGTAGATGGTCCCGTTGGGCGCATCCGGCTCGAGGAAGATCTTGGCGAACTGGACGAACTCCATGTTCTCCGCCCCACCGTAGAGGTTGAGGGTGGGCGGGATCACGGGGACGACCCGGACGAGCGGGCTTGTGGACTCCGGGTTGGAATACTGGGAGCCGGTGATGTACCCGCCGTTCGGATGACCCGGATCGTCCACCCACCGGGCGCCCGGGTCCTGGTCGTACAGCTGCCGCAGCGAGGCCCGAATGGACGCGATGTTGCCTTCCTGCGGCGGATAGGGCGTCCCCAGGGAGATCGAGCAGAGGTTGCATCCGATGATGTTGTCGCGCACGAAGTCGGCTCCCTGACCGAAACCTTCGCAGCTCTCGTCAGGATCTGGCGGGCTCCACAGATGGAAGTTCCCGGGGCCCATGGTGCCGGAGCCGTTCGGATCCCAGCCGCCACCCGGGCTGCCTCCCGTCGATTCCCCGCCCTCACCCGGCGTGGTCTTGAGGACGATCTGGCGACCCATGTCCCGGGTCCGGGTGTGTCCGCTTTCCCCGAGCGAATTGTTGCGGAATGTGCTGCCGTAGCCCGTCCCGTCGAAGCCCGAGCCGTACGGGGTGTCGTCCACGCCGTATTGATCGAACGTGTGGTACGGGTCGGGCTGCTGCCCGTCGTCCAGCTCCGCGCCGTCCTCGAAGAGCCACTCTTCACCGTCGTCGGGAAGCCGATTCGCCGGGGCGATGTCATCGTCCAGGTCGTCCCAGAGGTCGACGATGGCGAAGGGCAGCACGCACGCCTCGATGGTGGTGCCCGCGCTCACTTCGGCCGCCGAAGCCGAGCTCACCCTCAGGGACGCGAACCCGAGGAGCCTCGCGAACCAGGTGGGCAGGTTGGCTCGCTCCACCCACACGCGGACCCTCTGCGTCTCGGGAGTGACCTGGATCGTTATCTCCGGCCCCTTCTGGACGAAGGAGGTCACACCGTCCTCTTCGTTCATGGTGTAGAACTCGGGGGTCGTGGTATCCACCGACGCGCCCCGAACCACGTTGGCCGCGGCATACGCCTTGCCGCGGTTCACGGCCTCGGAGACGACCCCGTCGTCCTCCCAGTGCAGGTCGAAGAAGGCGCTGGCACCGGCCAGCGATGCGGCGTCGGTGACGCGCTGCGTCTCGCCGCGGGCAGTGAGGGCCATACCCAGGTCGACGGCGAGCGCGGCCATGCCGAGCATCCCGATCATCATGACGGCCACGAGGGGCAGCATGACGCCACGCTCGGAGGTGAGCATTCGTCGAACGGTTGCGAAGGTGCTTCGAATGGTAGCGATGATGCTTCGATCTGTAGAGGCTGACGCGCGCAGGGACATGATCCCCCCTTCGGGACTCTCATCGAGAAGGGAAGCCTGTACAGTTCGTTGTCGACCTATTCGTCAGAACACGAAAGCGAGGGGGCGCCGGAGGACCGAGGAGGAACGTGCCACGGACCGAAGCCGCCCTCCCTTCGGGTCACTCGTCGTCCCAGTGGTCGATGGCATCCAGGAGCTCCCGCTCGGTGGGGCGTTCCAGCTCCGTGTGGCGGTTTCGCCGCGCGAGGCGCGAGGCGGCCACGATGGCGCCCACGACCAGAAGGAGAAAGACCAGCGACATCGCCCTGCTCTCGCTAGAGGACCCATTTCACGACGGCGAAGCCGCCGACAAGAAGCACACCGAAAACCACCGTGAGCAGATTGAAGTAGCGGTCGATGAAGCGGCTGACGGGTGGGCCGAACTTGTAGATGAGTCCGGCCACGAGGAAGAAGCGCAGGCCACGGCTCAACACGCTCGCGAAGAGGAAGACGCCCAGATTGATGGAGAACACGCCGGACGAGATCGTGAACACCTTGTAGGGGATGGGCGTCAGGCCCGCCAGGAACACGGCCCAGAAGTCGTAGTTGACGTAGAGGGCCTGGACGTGGTCGAACGCCTCCGGAGTCACCCCGGGCACGTACGCGAAGAACGGACCCTGCAGGGCACCCCAGGCCAGGGCACCGATGCCGTAGCCCACCACCGCCCCGGCCACCGATGCGCCCGTCGTCCACGCAGCAAGGCGGAGCGAGCGCTTGGGGGCCCCCAGGCAGAGGGCCATGAGCAGGGGATCCGGCGGGATGGGGAAGAACGACGACTCGGCCGCAGTGAGCAGAACGAGCGCGGCCAGACCGTGTGGGGTGTCCGCCCAGTGCAGGACCCAATCGTACAGGCGCCGGTGGAGCCCGGGCCGGGCCGGGGCGTGCTCCATGGGTCCGTGCTCGACGCGCGTTCCCTGGTTCACGCCCGCTCCTCCGGCCACGCGAAGCGCCCGAGCAAGGGGACGAAGGTGCAGTCCGATTCGACCACCGTCTCTGTCACTTCCCCCTCCTCTTTGCGCACGAGCACCAGATCCTGGGACTCTCGCGAGCCCACAGGCACCAGCATGCGGCCCGTGTCGGCCAACTGGTCCACCAGCGTTGTCGGCACACCGGGGGAAGCGGCGGAAACCACGATGACGTCGTACGGCGAGAACTTGCGCCAGCCGATGGTCCCATCGCCCACGAGCAGCGCGACGTTGCGGAGCTCGAGTCGGTCCAACGCCGTCCGGGCTCGGGTCGACAGCTCCCTCACGCGCTCGACCGAGTACACCCGGTCCGCCATGAGCGCCAACAACGCGGTCAGGAAACCGCTGCCGGTGCCGATCTCCAGCACGGTCTCGTCGTTGCCCGGATGAACGATGGAGAGGTAGAGCGCCTGGAGCGACGGCTGTGACGCGGTCTGCCCCCAGCCGATGGGAACCGGAGCGTCTTCGTAGGCCCTGGGCAAGACACCCTCGGGCAAGAAGAGGTGCCGCGGAACCCGGTCGAAGAGCTGGAGGATCTCGAGATCGTGGATACCGCGACTGCGGATGTCCTCAATGAGCTTTCGACGATACCCGACGTACTGGAAGTCTTCGTCGAGGGTCATGTCGTTGCCCGGGCGTCGGTCGAAGCGCCGCCCCGCCGGGCGACCGCCGCCCACGGTCGCCCGTCTACAGGCTGAGGTTCCAACCTCGGATCTCCTCCAACAGCTGATAGTTGGTCAGGTCCAGGTGGAGGGGGGTCACCGAGATGTAGCCGTCCTCGATGGCACGGAAGTCCGAATCGCCTCCCCCCGTCCAGGTGCTCACGCCACCGCCGATCCAGTAGTACTCCCGGCCCGACGGATCCAACGCCTTGGTCAGCGACTCACTGTATCGACGATTCCCCAGAGACGTGACCCGGACTCCCCGGACCTGGTCCGGCGTCACGGGAGGGAGGTTGACGTTCAGCAACGTGGTCTCGGGGAAGCTCTCGTGGGCGAGGACCTGCCGCAGAAACTCCCTCAGGAGCGGCTCCCATGCCTCGAGCTCCTCGAATCGGTCTCCCGCGTACGAGAACGCGACCGCCGGAATCCCGATCACGGTCGCCTCCATGGCGGCCGCCACGGTCCCGGAATACAACACGTCGTCGCCCATGTTGGGACCGTGGTTGATGCCGGACAGACAGAAGTCGGGTCGGTCGTCGAGGAGCGCGTTCACGGCGACCAGCACGCAGTCCGTGGGCGTTCCGTCCACCACGTGGACCGCCTCCCGTGCTTGCCGGGCCCGGAGCGGATGATGGAGCGTCAGGGAGTGGCTGGTGGCGCTCTGCTCGCGGTCCGGTGCCACGACCGACACGATGCCGAGAGACCGGGCCGCGTCGCTCAGGACGTCGAGACCCCGGGCCAGGTACCCGTCGTCATTGGTGCAGAGGATGTGCATGTCGGCCGAGCTCAGGTGAGGCTCCCCTGGGTCACTGGGGGCGGTCAGGCGGCGAAAGGACCTCGACCAGGCCCGTGAGCTCCTCCCTCATGCCGGAAAGGAGCTCCGGCTCGAGCACCTCTCGGCGGGCCTCCTTCAGCGCTCCGCCGCGGCGCAGCTCCCGCAACTTCTGCCTGGCGCCTTCGATGGTGAACTTCTGCTCGTAGAGCAGGTTCTTCACGAGCATCACCAACTCCACCTCCTTCGGACGGTACACGCGATTGCCGGCCCGGTTCTTGTTGGGGTGGAGGACGTCGAATTGGGTCTCCCAGTACCGTAGCACATGGGGCTTCAGGCCTGTGAGATCGCAGACGTCGCCGATGGAGTAATACTCCTTCTTCGCGATGCGCTCGCTCATGTCGGCCACTCGCTCGTCTCCTGTCCGATTGGGCTTGGGGCGGCGGCCGCGACGCTCGCCGCCGTCTTCACGACCAATGCTCGGGCTTGGGGTCCCGGAGCATCAGGTTGCGGAGCGCCTCGAGGGGGTCTCGGCCCTCTGTCAGGATGGCGTTCACCTCGACCGAGATCGGCATCTCGACCCCGGTGCGCTCCGCGAGGTCCACCACGGCCTGGGCGGTCTTCACGCCCTCTGCCACCGCCGTCATGTGCCCCAGGATGTCTGCTAGCGCCTCGCCCTGACCAAGGCGAAAGCCCACCGTGCGGTTCCGGCTCAGCTCGCCGGTGCAGGTCAGCACCAGGTCGCCCATGCCCGCCAGCCCCGCGAAGGTGTGGCGATCCGCACCCAGGGCAACGCCCAGGCGGGTCATCTCGGCGAGTCCCCTGGTGATGAGCGCTGCCCGGGTATTGTGGCCGAATCCGAGCCCCGCCGCGACCCCGGCCGCGAGAGCGATCACGTTCTTGAGGGCACCGCCCAGCTCGACGCCGACGACGTCGCGGTTCGTGTACACCCGGAAGTATTCGGTCTGGAACAGCTCTTGGGCCCGGAGGCGCGCCTCGCGGCTGCGGCTGGCCACGACCACGGCGGTCGGCATCTCTCTCGCCACCTCGGCGGCAAAGCTCGGCCCCGAGAGTACGGTGAAACGCTCGATCTGGCCGGGCGTGAGCATGGAGGCGAATACGTCGTCCATGCGGCGCAGCGTCGACAGCTCGATCCCCTTTGAGGCGCTGATCACGATGGCGTCGTCGTCCAGGTGAGGCACGGCCTGGCTCATGACGCGGGCCACGTGCTGGGACGGCATCACCGACACCACGGCCTCCGCGCCTTTCACGGCGTCGGGAAGGTCGTTGGTCGGCTGGAGACCCTCCGGAAGCGGAACGTCGGGCAGGTAGGTCCGATTCACCCTGTACTCTTCGATGTCGGCGACCACCTCGGACTCGTAGGCCCAGAGCCGAACGTCGTGCCCCGCCCCGCTCAGCACCTTGGCGATGGCGGTGCCCCAGCTCCCGGCACCGACGACGGCGAGATGGCGTTCGCTCACTGGTTGCCTCCCTGGCCACCCACTGGGGCCGTGCCCTCTCCGGCAGGCACGGGACCTGCGCCGCCCGGCCGGATCCGAGGCTCACGCCCCTGGATCAATCGGCGGATGTTCGATCGGTGGGCCCAGAATACGAATGCGGCGAGAACGACCGTAAACCAGATCATGGAGGCGCCGCCGGGGTGTCCGTAGTAGCCCACCACCACGGGGATCGTGACCGCCGCCGCCAGAGATCCGAGGGAGACGATGCGGCCGAACGACACCACGAGGACCCACACGATCACGGCCGCCAGGACGGCCTTGGGAGCCAGGGCCAGAAAGACGCCGCCCGACGTAGCCACGCCCTTGCCACCGCGGAAGCCAACCCAGAACGAGAAGACGTGCCCCACGATGGCGGCGGCACCATACGCCAGCGCCCACGTCCAGGCAGCGGATCCGTCGACCTGCGGGAACAGGAACACGGGCAGCCATCCCTTGGCGATGTCCACGACCATGACCGGCAGCGCCGCCTTCCCTCCGAGTACGCGAAACGTGTTGGTGGCGCCCAGGTTACCACTCCCCATCTCACGTAGATCCACACTGTACCCGTAGCGCCCTACCCAGAAGCTCGTGGGCGTGGCTCCCACCACGTAGGCGAGTAGGACGAGTGCGTAGGGACTCAAGCGCCGCCTCCTCTCAGGCGGATTCGAATCGCCGTGCCTTCGAAGCCCCAGTGGCTGCGGAAAGCATTCTGGATGTAGCGAATGTAGTGGTCGGGGAGGGCCTTCGGGAAGTTGACGAACAGGGCGAACGTCGGCGGCGCGGTGCCCACCTGTGTCCCGTACTTGATACGGACGGGCCGCCCCCTGTGATGAGGTGGAGGCTGGCGTCGCACGGTGCGCTCCAGCACCTCGTTCACCTCGGGCGTCCCGATGCGCCGATGGCGGGTCTCCTCCACCTGTAGCACCAGGTCCAGGGCCTTTCTCACGCGCTGTCCCGTGAGCGCGGAGGCGAACAGGATCGGCACCCACTTCAGGAACGGCACGCGCTCCCTGATGGACTTCTCGAAGCCGGGCGCCGTGTGGGTGTCCTTCTCCACCAGGTCCCACTTGTTGACGACGAGGATGACCCCGGCTCCCGCCTCCCAGGCCGCCTCGACGACACGGATGTCCTGGTGCGCCATCTCCTCGGTGGCATCGATCAACACCAGGCACACGTCGGCTTCGCGGACCACGCGGGCGGTGCGCAGCGTGCTGTAGTACTCGATCGAATCGGAGATGCGGGCCTGGCGGCGGAGCCCTGCGGTGTCCACGAAGACCAGGGTGCGGCCGTGGTACTGAAACGGCGTGTCCACCGGGTCGCGCGTGGTGCCCGCCGTCTCGCTCACGACCATCCGCTCCTCCCCGAACAGCCGATTCACCAGGCTGGACTTACCCACGTTCGGCTTCCCCACCACGGCTACGCGGATCACGTCCTGGCCGTCGTCGCCGCCCTCCCGAGGCTCGGGGGGCAGCTTCTCGACGATGGCGTCGAGCAGGTCGCCGGAGCCCTTGCCGCTGATGGCGCTCACCGGCACGGGGTCACCGAGGCCCAGGCCCCAGAAGTCGTGGTGTCCGGTGTTGTTGGGCAGGTTGTCCTGCTTGTTGACGGCCAGGATGACGGGCCGGTTCGCCTTCCGGAGGATTTCGACGAGTCGTTGGTCGAGGGGATGGAGCCCCTCCTTGCCGTCCACGAGAAGTACGATCAGGTCCGCTTCTTCCACGGCGTGGAGGGCCTGGCTGCGGACGGCCCGGTCCATGGGCTCGTCGCTACCTTCCACGACTCCGCCGGTATCGACGATGAAGAAGGAGCGGCCCGCCCAATCCGTCCGGGCGAAGTTCCGGTCCCTCGTGACGCCGGGGCGGTCGTCGACGATGGCGACGCGGCGTCCCACTACGCGGTTGAAGAACGTGGATTTGCCCACGTTGGGGCGGCCGACGATGGCCACCACGGGCAGCCGTGTACTCACAGATCCCGCAGCGTGGCGGTGATCTCGTAGCCCGAAACGACCCGGGCGGGGGCCAGGCTCTCTTCCAGCGCCGTCAGGGGTAGGCTGTCGATGAACAGCCCGTCGGCGTTGAGGGCCTCGGCGGGAAGGAGGATCACGTCGTCGGCGCGACCCTCGCCCAGCGTGGCCCGGATGTCGGCTCCGGCCAGGAGGCCGGCGGCAGTCACCGTTTCGCCGAAGAAGTGGTTGGTCACGCATACGACGTCGACCTGGGCGCCGGTCTCGTGGCCGAGCCGGCGCTGCCGCTCCCGGAAGAACGGTGCCATGGAGCCTCCGGTGACGATGCGGAGGCGGCGCCCGTCCAACCTGGGCACGGTGGCGAGACCCGTCTCGAAGTCCATCAAGGCCCGGCGAACCGATCCCACGCCGTTCTCGAGGAGAACCCACTCGTCGTAGTAGTCGGGCTCGGGAATTCCCTCCCCTGCGACGAGGAACATGTCGTCAGCGGCGTAGCACCATCCCTCGCCCCGCTCCCGCAGGGACCGTGCGCGCGCGCGCTCCACCGCCAGAATCGCCCCGCGAGCCTCGTCCGGCGTGAGCGGACGGACGGGACGGTTCAGGTTGTAGCGGGTCAGCCCCACCGGCACGACGGACAAGGACCGCACCCCCTCGCCCAGGCTCCAGAGGTCGTCGATGGTTCGGGTCAGGTGTGGCCCGTCGTTCCACTCCGGACAGAGGACGATCTGCGTGTGCACGTCCAGCCCGTTGTCCAGGAGAAACGAGAGTTGCTCCATGATCAGGCCGGCGCGTTCGTTCTTGAGGAGCCGGATCCGCACGTCCGGCTCGGTTGCGTGCACGCTCACGTAGAGAGGCGAGATGCGCTGATCCGCGAGCCGCTGGAGCCCCTTGGGTCCGAGGTTCGTGAGCGTGACGTAGCTCCCGTAGGTGAACGAGAGGCGAAAGTCGTCGTCCCTGAGCCAGAGGCTGTCGCGCACGCCCTCCGGATTCCCGTCGATGAAGCAGAAGACGCACTCGTTGGCGCACTCACGGATTGTGTCCGGGGCCGGAACGATGCCCATTGGCTCGGCCGGATCCCGCTCGATTTCGTAGATGAACGCCTCGCCGGACGGGCTCACGGCCTCGAGCTCGAGCGCGCCCTCAGCCAGCAGGAAGGTCAAATCGATGCCGTCGCGGACGTATTGCCCGTTGATCCGCACGATCCGGGTGCCGATCTCGAGCTCGAGCTCGTCGGCGATGCTTCCGGCCTGGACTTGGGCGATGCGAACCACGGGTTCTTCCCGTTGCGTCAGTGGCAGTCTGGAGAATAGCCTTGAATCATATAGAAGATCCCCAGGCCGTTCCAGTGACGTGGATCGGGTCGGAGAAGTGACGGGATCGGGTCGGACGGTGGCGGAACCGTAGCACCGTGGCGACCGTATCCAGTGGGTAACCTGGGGGTCAGGGAATGGGAGGGGGTCGAAGTGGGGACGTTGGAATCCACCTCTGAGGTGAGGCGTATGCGGAGCAGAGGGCGCCGGGGGTCCGTGGGCGCCATGGCGGGTACCAGTGGCTCGGGTCGGGCCGGGGGCGCGGGCGCAGCGGTGATGCTGGCGCTCTCCACGCTCCTCCCGGGCTGCCGCCAGGTCGATGAGATTCGCGACCGCTTCCGGGACGTCACCTCACACGAGTCCTACGCCCGCTCGCTCGAGAGCGTCGAGCTGTCGGAGAGCGCGTTGGGGCGGGATTGGACCGAAAGCGCGCGGCGCGCCCTCGTGGATCCGCTTCCCGTCGAGCTGCCCTACCGGGAAGAGGGCTACCTTGCGGCCGAGGAAGCACCGGCGCTGGGGTTCCTGGTGGAGTTGGAGCGGGGGCAGCGGCTCTCGGTGGACCTGGAGCTCGGAGGGGAACCTGCCAGGGTCTTCGTGGACCTCTACCGGGCCGACCCGTCCGGGGAGCGCGAGCCCCTGTTCGTCATCTCCGCCGACTCCGCGACCAACGAGCTGTCCTACACCGTGGGACGGGGCGGCCCCTTCGTGCTCCGCATCCAACCGGAGCTGCTACGCGGTGGCGAGTACCAGCTGACGGTCCGTTCAGGGGCGTCGCTGGCATTCCCCGTAGCGGGGGCCGACGCGCGCCAGATTCAGAGCTATTTCGGGGCCGACCGCGACGGCGGGAGGCGGAGCCACCACGGCGTGGACATCTTCATGCCCCGGGGGACGCCGGTGGTGGCCGGAACGGCGGGCCGCGTGAGCCGCGTCCAGGTGACCTCCCGGGGAGGCAAGGTCATATGGCTGCGCGACCGCGAGCAGAACCAGTCGCTCTACTACGCTCATCTCGATAGCCAGATCGTAAGGGAGGGCGCCATCGTGCGGCCGGGCCAGGTGCTGGGCCTGGTCGGGAATACCGGCAACGCTCGCACGACCCCGCCCCATCTGCACTTCGGCATCTACCGGCGGGGCGAGGGGCCCGTCAATCCCTATCCCTTCTTGCGGGAGCCGCCGGGAACGCTCCCGACGTTGACGGCCGACCGTTCCCTCGTGGACGGATGGGTCCGCTCCACCGTGGATGCGGCCCGCCTACGGGGCCACCCCTCCGCCCGCGCGCCCGTCCTGGCCGAGCTGGCCTTGCACACGCCTGCGCGGGTGGACGCGGTGACGGGCGCCTTCTACCGGATCAGCCTGCCGGACGGACGGCGGGGCTACGTGGCGGCCAGGGTGGCCGAAGGGGCCGAGCAGCCCCTCTCCCGCGCCACGGCCGAAGGGGCGACACCGCTCCGGGCCCTTCCCCGGGACGGAGCGCCCGTCGTTGACCGGGCGGGACCGGGCGCGACGCTCCCCGTGCTGGGCGCGTTCGAGGACTACCTGATGGTTCGAGGGGCGAGCGGGCGCACCGGCTGGATTCCCACGGTCCGTCAAGCGGCAGACGCCGGGGGCTGAGGGCCGGCGTCCGCGGCTACCGCCCCTCTCTCGCCAAAGCGGCTTCCGCCGCGATGAAGCCGAATGCGGCCCACTGGTCCGTGCCCTCCACGAACGTCCGGAAGATCTGCGAGGCCCGCTCCGGCTGGCCGTTGTACCGATACCAATTGCCCACACCGTAGACCATGCTGGCGGTGGAGGGGTCGGTCACCGCCGCTGGATCCACCAGGTCGTCGGGTGCCACCTCGCCTCGGTACAGCAGGATGAGCCGGTGGTATGAGTCGTTTTCGACGATCTCCATGTCCGCGCTGAACCGCTCCAACGAGGCGGCCGCCTCGTCGTCGCGCCCCAGCTCGCGCAGCGTCATGTAGAGCCAGTGTCCGGTCGCTACCTGTAGGTCCGGGTTGGTGGATACCTCCATGCAGCTTCGGTATGCCTCGAGCGCGGCTTCCAGGTCACCCTCGAGGTAGAGCGCGAGGCCCAGGTGGTACCAGGTGTTGAAGTGCAGCGTGCTCAGGGGTATGCCCAGCGCGTTGGGGAGGCCGTCCGGCTCGATCTCGTCCTCCGTGCCCTCGATCAGCTCTACGGCCCGCCGGAAGTCCGCGATGGCGTCGTCGAGGCGCCGGATCGTGATCCGGCGATGGCCGCGGTGGCGGTAGAAGCGGGCATCGTCGGGGTGGGCCGCGATGCCGTCCGTGAAGGCCGCGATCGCTTCGGCGTATCGCCCGAGATAGGCCAGCCGACGACCCACCCAGATCGCGGCGTCCGCGTCGGTCGGATCGGTGGCGAGCTCGGCCCTCGCCTCGGACAGGAAGCCCTCCTGCACGGCCCGCGCCTCCTCGGAGGGTTCCGGCGGCGTCAGGGGCTCGCCCAGAAGCGACCAGGCTTCGGCGCCCGGGGGCAGCTCTCGGGCCTCGTCCTCGTCGGCCACCGCCTCCTGCACCGTGGCAGCCTCTTCGTCGGCATCGTAGCGAAGGCCGCACGCCCAGGTGGCCGGCAGCAGCGCACCGGCAAGGAGAGCGGCAGATCTCAGCAAAGCGAGCTCGATGCCCCGGGTCCTGGTATGTCCGTTTGGGTGTGTCATGCTGCTCTCCAGCTAGGGTTTGACGGGCGGTCCCGCCCGCTTCACCGGTCGACGGATGAAGGGGAGACGTCGGGGACGAGGGGCTGACCGTTGTATCGCCGCAGCCGATACACGAACGCATTCCGGACCGCAACGCCCCCGCGCCGGACGGGGATCGTGTCGGGGACTGCCTCGATCTCCTCGAACAAGTGGCCAAAGACCGTCTGGGGATCCTCGTACCAGTTGCTGACGGCCACGTAGTACGCGTCGTCACCGGGGCGTATCCCGCCGCGCTGCTGGTTGATCCAGAAGTACTTGTGGACCGCCTCGAGGGTGCCGGCGGCCAGGAGGCGCCGGCCCAGCGGCGTGGCGACGTAGTAGTCCAGATGGGCCGCCGGAAACCAGCGATACGACAGGAGAGGGGCATCGGTGGCCATGCGGCCACTCTCGCGATCCCGAGCGGCCACCTCAGCGAACCCCGCGCGGACCTGGCGCCAGCCGTACATGTCCATGGTCGGGTCCCCCTCGCCCAGTCGAGTCGGGGGCTCCGATCGCCCGAAGCTGGCCGGAGCGCTGGTCACCAGTCCCACGACGACCGCCAGCAGGACGGCGACGAGAACGACCGGCGCCCTGATCCGCCACGGGACCGGGAGGTCGTGCAGCCCGCCGACGCCGGGCCCCGAGCCTCGGTCCCCTCCCGCCTGGTCCACACGGCCGGCGTCCACCCCGGTGGACACTCGCCACGACTGGTGGGTCGCTGCCATGAGGATCAGCGTCAGGTAGGCGGGTCCGGTCCAATGGGGGAGCGTGGACCGGAACAGCGAGAAGCCAGTGAACACCAGCCACAGTGGCAGGGCGATCAGCAGGAGCAAGCGACCTCGATCCAGATCCACGAAGGGCCGACGCCGGAACCACGCGATCAGGGCGGCCACGACCAGAGCCCAGGTGATGGGATTCTGGTACCCGATCTGGCCGGCCAGCTCGGTCAGGAGGTAGTCCGGGCGGAGGGCCCAACCAGGCGTGACCCTCCCTCCCTGGTACGTGAAGCTGATGAAGTCGTTCTGGACGTTCCAGATCAGGATGGGCGTGGCCATGACGGCCGCGATGGCCGCCGCACCGTACAGGGCCGGCTCTCGCAGCCACCTGCGGTCGAACACCGCCACGTACGACAGGGCCCCGGCGGCAAGGAAGACGGCCTGGTACTTGGACAGAAGCGCGAGACCGATGCACACGCCAGCCAGCAGAACCAGGCGTCGCTCCCGCGAGCCGATCTGCGGTCTCGGGAGGGTTTCGACCAGCAGGGCCACCGATGCGAGCCAAAACACGACCAGCGGGGCGTCCGGGAGGATCACCACGCCGGCCAAGACGGAGCCGTAGGGCGTGGACGTGTGGAGCACCGCGGCGAACAGCCCTGCCCGTGGGCCGCCGAGCACCAGGCCGATGCGGTACATGAGCCAGGTGGCCACAGCTGCACAGGCCACTGCCCCCAGGCGTATGGACAGCTCGTGGGTCAGCGTCAGGTTCAGGGTGAAGAGCCGAATCACCCAGCCAACCATGGCCGGGTGATCGAAGTGACTCCACGCCGGGAAGCGGGCGTAGGTCCAGTAGTAGACCTCGTCGTTTCCCAGCTCCGTCAGGCCTGCCGCCACCAGCCGCACCGCCGTGACGACGACGATGAGCAACGCCACCCTGCGGGTGGCGGCGCGCTGTCCGGAAAGAGAGAGGTCGGGGGCGCCGGCCGACACGGCGGGCTTCACGAGCGAACCTCCGCCCGCGGGATCACCGTCGCTCTCGTCTCACGGCCGGCGAGCGATGCCGTCAACGCTGTGCTCCAGGAGTCAGACGGACTCTCGTCCGGGAAGCCCGCCTCGGCACATCGAGGCGCGCGGGTCGAGGCACGCTAGCCGGCGCGTCGGGACCGACGCAATACGGCCCTCCCGCTGAACGCGGGCGAGTGTGGTGGGTGCACCGGGGAAAAAAGGTCACAACCCGGAAACTTGTTTCCGCAGATGCATTCATCGTGCCCGATGGTTGGGCGTGAGTCCTATCCCATTGCCAAATATACTGTTAGGTGGGTCCGTCGGTGATGGTGGAATGGCGCTTGCGCAACGCCGTGTTCGGACAGACCGACGGCGGCCCGGTCGGCCCCCCCCGCCCTTTCCTCCGTCGCTCCTTGGATTCCTCGTGTCCGCGCGAGTTGCCCCTCGATGCGTGAACCTGGACGAGCCGGCTCCCCGCTTGGCGGGTCGGAGCCACCCCCGTACGTGCCCGACCCCGAAGGCGGGCTGCGAGTCGCGCTCTACTCCCACGACGGGATGGGGATCGGGCACGTACGGCGGAATCTCCTACTGGCGGAGGCCCTCGTGGGACTGCCGGAGCGCCCCTCCGTCCTACTCGTAGCCGGGGCCGCCGAGCTCGACGCGTTTCCGCTGCCGTCCGGCGTGGACGTCCTCACCCTGCCGTCTCTGCGCAAGTGGGGTCCCGACGACTACCGACCGCGGCGACTCCGTGTCTCGGGCTCCACGCTTCGCGAGCTTCGCGTCAGGACCCTCGCGGCCGCGCTCACCAGCTACCGTCCGCACGTGCTCATCGTGGACAAGCTTCCGTTGGGGGTCAGCGGGGAGCTCGAACCTACCCTCCGGTCACTCCGCCACGGGGGCGGCACTCGCTGCGTCCTGGGCTTGAGAGACGTCCTGGACGCTCCCGCCTCGGTGCGTGAGGAGTGGCGCCGGACCGGGAGCGCGGCCGCCGTGCGTGCCTACTACGACCAGGTCTGGGTCTACGGCGACCCGGGTATCTACGACGTGCTCGAAGAGTGCCAGCTCGGGCCCGAGGTGTCGCGGCGCGCCCGCTTCACCGGATACCTGGACCCGTCTTGGAGGGTCGAGCGCGAGTCGCTGGGCGGGGCGCCGGCCGAGTCCGGGACCGATGGCCTCGTTCTCTGTCAGGTGGGCGGAGGTCAGGACGGGGGGACGCTTGCCGAGTGCTTCGCCGCGGCACGGTTTCCCGCCGCGACCCAGGGTTTGATCGTCGCCGGGCCCCACATGCCCGCCGACGTCCGCGTTCGACTCGAGGATCGGGCGCGGCACCGGTCCGACCTGTCCGTCACCGGCTTCTCCACAGCGCCCGGCGCCCTTCTCTCCCGAGCGGACCGGGTGGTCTCCATGGGCGGCTACAACTCCATCTGCGAGATCGTCGCCAGCGGGAAGCGTGCGCTCATCGTTCCCCGCGTGCGTCCGCGCTCGGAGCAGCTCATCCGCGCCAGTCGCTTCGCGGAGCGCGGGCTCCTTGACGTGCTGCATCCCGACATGGCTTCGCCCCAAGCGATCACGGAGTGGCTGGAGCGAAGCCGCGCCACGGGGGAGACCGCCACGGGCCCGGACTTCGATGGCCTCAGCGTGGTGCCGAAGCTGCTCCGCGAGCTGACCCAGGTCGGCGCCAACGCGACTCAGCAAGGGGAGCAGGTCCATGCCGCCGATTGACGCTCCGCGTATCGCGATCTTCACGCACGACACCTTCGGCCTGGGGCACATTCGCAGGTGCACCCACTTCATGCAGGCCCTGTCGGAGCGGTCGCCCGAGTCGAGTCTGCTCCTGGTGACGGGCTCGCCGGCGTTCAACGCGCTGGGCGAGCTGCCGCACAACGCGGACTGCGTGAAGATCCCCACGGTGGTCAAGACGGGCACCCGCGATCACGCGCCGGCCCATCTGCCCCTTCCACTGTCCGAGATCACCGCTCTGAGGGCGCACATCGTTCGCGAGTCGGTCCTCGCCTTCGATCCGGACGTGCTGCTGGTCGACAACTTCCCTCTTGGCTCCAAGGACGAGCTCCTGCCGACGCTGCAAGCTCTGCGCGGCCGCAGGACGCGGACGCTTCTGGGGCTCAGGGACGTGCTCGGCGCGCCGGACGTCGTGCGAAAGGACTGGTCGCGCCAGGGCATTTATCGGGTGCTCGAGCGGTATTACGACGCGGTCCTCGTGTACGGCAGCGCCGAGCTCCAGGACGTGGCCGAGGCGTATCGCCTGCCGGCCAGCGTCGCCGCCAAGCTCCGCTACTGCGGCTATGTGACGGGCGAGGCCGTGGAGCCCGCCTCGAGTGAAAGCGTGCGCACGACGTTGGGGGTCGCCAGCCCGTTCGTCCTGGCTACCGGCGGCGGCGGGGGCGACGCGTACCCGCTTCTGTCGACCTTCGTGGACGCGCTCGAGCTGCTGCCACCGACGCCTGCCGTTGTCGTAACCGGACCCCTCATGAGCAGGGCGCACCGTGCCGAGCTCCGCGATCGGAGCCGAGCGGTCGCGGATCTGACCGTCGTGGAGTCCCTGCCGGACCTCCGCAGATACATGGCTGCGGCGTCTGCCGTCGTTTCCATGTGCGGATACAACACGGCAACGGAGATCGTCTCGACGCGCTGCCCGGCGGTCGTGGTCCCGCGCACATGGCGGTACGGCGAACCCCTCAAGCGCCGCAAGGCGGGCACTGAGTTCGAGCAGCTGATCCGTGCCCGCGCGCTCGCAGAAAAGGGGTTCATTCGCCTGGTCGAGCCCGAGGATCTGGTTCCGGAGCGACTGGCCGCGGGGATCCGCGCGGCCATCGAAGACCCCAACGAGCCCTCCTGGGAGGTGGATCTCGAAGGGCGCGCCAACGTCAGCCGTCTGCTTCTCCAGATGGCTTCGGGAGGAGAGGACCTGCATGCCGCGATCTGAAGCGCC
Organism: Gemmatimonadota bacterium; assembly: GCA_039586035.1. GTDB lineage: Bacteria > Gemmatimonadota > Gemmatimonadetes > Longimicrobiales > Gaopeijiaceae > JBDHHQ01. Next base: position 143,039 of record JBDHLD010000003.1, read on the forward strand.
CAAGCCGATCGGATACGTTCTGCGGAAGTTTCCGGTGCTGTCCGAGACCTTCGTGCTCAACGAAATGCTAGGCCTGGAGGAGAGAGGCGTCCCCCTTCACGTCTTCTCGCTCATGCGGCCCAACGACCCCCGCTTTCACGACGACCTCCCGAAGCTCAAGGCCCGCGTCTCCTACGTGCCCGACTTCTTCGACCTCGCCAAGCTCTTCCGACACAACCGTCGCCTCGCGAAGAGAGTGAGCAGCCCGTTTCGGAAGACCCTGCTCTACGTCCTTCGGCAGGGCAACCGGGAGCTGGCATGGCGCTTCCTGCAGGCCGGATTCGTCGCCAGCGAGGCCCGCCGACTGAAGATCGGGCACCTCCACGCACAGTTCGCCAATCGTCCGACCACGGTGGCCATGCTGGCCTCGAGGCTGACCGGAATCCCCTACAGCTTCACCGCTCACGCCACTGACATCTTCAAGCACCGCGTAGACCGCAGAGTGCTGGCGCGGAAGGTAGAAGAGTCGAGCTTCGTCGTGACGGTGAGCGACTTCAACCGCTCCTTCCTCAGGGACATCGCGCCCTCGGGAGAGGACAAGCTCCGGCGAGTCCTCAACGGCATCGACGTCGACCGGTTCTCGCCGAACGGCACCCCGCCCTACGAGCCGTTCCGCATTCTGTGCGTCGCCCGGCTGGTGGAGAAGAAGGGACTGCCGCACCTGATCGAAGCGTGCAGGCTCCTGAGCGAACGCGGCGTCGACTTCGAGTGCGTGATGGTCGGCAAGGGCCGACTGCGCTCGCCGCTGGCCGCGGCCATCAAGGACGCGGGTCTGAAAGAGCGCGTGCTTCTGGTCGGGCCCAAGACGCAGGGCGAGATCCTGGAGGAGTACCATCGTGCCCACGTGTACGCCTTGCCGGCGATCGTGGGATCCGACGGAAACCGGGAGGGTCTGCCGGTCTCCATCGTGGAGGCCCTGTCCTGCGGGTTGCCGGTGGTATCTACGACCGTAACCGGAATCCCGGAGGCCGTGCAGGATGGGTACAACGGTCTCCTCGTCGAACCCGGCGACCCCGTGGCCTTCGCCGACGCTCTGGAAACGGTGGCGCGCGACCGGGACCGCTGGAACCACCTGCGCGCCAACGCCCGTCCGTCCGTGGTCGAGGACTTCGACCGCCGGCGGACCATCGAGCAGCTCCACCAGCTCCTGAATCCCGCCGCGTAGTCCCCGACCTGGAGTCAGCCCATGAGCACGCTCGCACCTGGACCTCTCGTGGCCGCACCCAACGTCCGATTCACGGACCCCGCGCCCGGGCAGCGAGAACGACGGCTCGGCGGCCCCACGAGGTCGCTGCGCATCTGCTATCTCTGCGCGGACCTGGGCATCCCCACCGGGGGAAGCAAAGGCGCCTCGGCTCACGTGCGTGGCCTCGCTCGGGCCTTCGGCGAGCTGGGTCACCGCGTGACCCTCCTTTCGCCGCGGGTCGACGGGCCCGAGTCGGTGGGCGTCCCCACCCTGCCCATACGCTCTACGTCGTTGCCGGACGCGCTGGAGGCCCACGTTTCGGCCAAGCTTCGCCGGGCGCTGGGGCACGTGTGGAACAACGTGGCGGTGGAGCAGAGCCTGGCTTCCCACCTGCCACGACTTCAGCCGGATCTGCTCTACGAGCGGTACAGTCCCTTCTCTGCGGCCGGAGGGGCCATCGCCGGAGCCCTGGGCGTCCCTCATGTCCTCGAGGTCAACGCGCCACTGGCCTGGGAGGGCAAGGAGTATCGGCAGCAGGCGCTCCAGGAGGCCGCCGACGCGCTCGAGGAGGCGGCTTTCGCCCAGGCGTCGATGATCGTCGCGGTGAGTGACGAGCTGGCCCGATCCCTCGTCGAACGGGGCGTGCCGGAGGAGAAGGTCGCCGTCGTACCCAACGGGGTGGAGGTGCAGCTCTTCAAGCCCGTCGGGACCAGCTTCGATCTCCCGCCGGACCGATTCGTGATCGGCTTCGTCGGTAGCCTGAAGCAGTGGCACGGGGTCGACGTGCTCGCTCGCGCCTTTACCCGCCTGGCCGAGAATCCCCGCTACCACCTCCTGGTGGTCGGCGACGGGCCCGAGCGAGGCGTGCTGCAGTCACTGGAGGAGCGGTTTCCAGAGCAGGTCACGCTGGCCGGCGCGGTGCCTCAGAGCGAGGTCGGCAGCTACCTACGCGCCATGCACGTGGCGGTGGCGCCCTACCCGCGCCTCGATCGGTTCTACTACTCGCCCCTGAAGGTGCTCGAGTACATGGCCGCCGGACGCGCCATCGTGGCGAGTCGCATCGGCCAGCTCGAGGCGCTCATCGAGCATGGCCATACCGGCGTCCTGGTGCAGCCCGGAGACGACGAGACGCTGGCGGCGGCGATCGACGGGCTGGCCGACGACGAGCGACACCGGCGGGCGATGGGCATGGCCGCCGCCCGTTGCGCGTGGAGCGGGCACCGCTGGACCCACCGTGCCGGGGAGATCCTGCGCCTGGTGTCCGAGCTCGCTGGCGGGGCGCTGGACGCGAGTGGCAAGGCTCCCACCGTTGCCCTCAAGGTCAGGGCCTGAGCTAGATGGCTGTGGCAAGTCGTTTCGGCTTCACGCGGATCGCTCGCGGGCTCCGGAAGCATCGGGCCCGTTGGGCCGCGTGGCTGGCCATGGCGAGCCGCCTTTGGCCCTACATGCGGAAGCGCCGCCGACACCTCGGCTTCGCCGTAGCTTTCGGGGCCGCGTACACGGCGGTAGGCGTCGCCGAGCCGTGGGCCCTCAAGCTGATCGTCGACAGCGTCCTGTTGGGACATCCACTGCCCTCCTTCTTGCGCGCGCCGTTCGGCCCGGTTGCCGGCAGTCCGGTCGCGCTCCTGAACACCCTGGTGGTCGCCATCGTGGCGTTGGCCTTGGCCAAGGGCGTTTTCTACTACTACCAGCAGGTCATGGCGGCCCAGGTCGGTCAACGCACGGCCGCGGATCTGCGCCTGGACCTCTACCGGCACCTCCAACGACTGTCCTTCTCGTTCCACGATCGGCGTCGGACCGGAGACATGCTGGCCCGGCTCACCAGCGACATACGGTTCTTGCGGGTCATCTTCGTCTCGTTGCCGATCTCGCTCACGGGCGAGCTGTTCCTGCTGCTCTCCATGACGGTGGTCATGTTGGCGATGGACTGGCAGCTGGCCCTTCTGTCGTTGGTATCGGTCCCCGCGATCGCCCTGTTGCTCCGCACCTATCAGGGGCCGATGCGGAAGGCGTTGAGACGGCAGCGCGATCGGGAGGGCGACATCGCCACGACGGCCGCCGAGGTGCTCGGAGCCATCAAGGTCGTGAAGAGCTTCGGCCGTGAGGATCACGAAGCCGAGCGATTCAGCGGCCCGAACAAACGGAGTCTGCGCACGGGCCTGAAGGCCACGCGGCTCGAGGCCAAGCTTCGTTGGTACGCCGAAGTCACCGTCGCGGTCGTGACCGCGCTCGTCATGGCCGTGGCGGCGAGGCGCGCTCTCTCGGGCGCCCTCCTGCCCGGCGACCTGATCGTGTTCGTCACCTACCTCCGGGCCTTCAATCGGCCCCTCCGGCGCGTATCCCGGATGGCAGAGCGCACGGCGAGGGGCGTGGCGGCGGGCGAGCGGGTCTTCGAGATGTTCTCCGTAGAGCCGGAGGTGGCGCAGCGGCCGGCCGCTCGCAGGGCGCGGAACGTGCGAGGCGGGCTGACCTTCGAAAGCGTCGCCTTCCGTCACCGGCGGGGGCCACAGGTGCTTCGGGACGTTTCCCTGAGCATCGAGCCCGGTCAGCGAGTGGCTCTCGTAGGGTCGACCGGAGCGGGCAAGAGCACGATGGCGAGCTTGATCCCGCGGTTCTACGACCCCACCGCCGGCGTCGTCCGCCTGGACGGCCGGGACCTGCGTGACCTCAAGCTGAAGTCTCTGCGCGACCAGATCGCCCTGGTGTTCCAGGAGCCCGTCATGTTCGCGGCGAGCGTGGCGGAAAACATCGGCTACGGCCGGCCTGGTGCCACGCCCGACGACATCGTTCGCGCGGCACGTCGCGCCGGGATCCACGAGGTCGTGGCATCCCTCAGTGACGGCTACGACACCGTCGTGGGGGAGCGCGGCGGGACCCTGAGCGGCGGTCAACGTCAGTGCGTCGCCATCGCCCGCGCGCTGATCAAGGACGCTCCGGTCGTGATCCTGGACGAGCCACTCACGGGGCTCGACGCCCAGTCGGCGAATCTGGTCCTGAGTGCCCTCGAGCCCCTGATGGAGGGCAGAACCGTGATCACCATCAGCCATCAGATGGTCTCCCTGAGGCACGCGGAGCGAATTGTCGTGCTGGAAGACGGCCGGATCGTGGAAGACGGAACCCACGCGGAGCTCCGCCAGGCCGGCGGCGCCTTCGGTGAGTTCGAGCGACTCCAGACGGAGGCACTCGCGTCGTGAGCGGTTTGAATGGGTCTGCCCCCCCAGGGCTAGCGGTCGCGCTGGACCTGGACGAGATGCACGCGGTGATTCAGACGGCCCTTCGGGATGCCGGTGCGCACGACGCTCTCGAGACACTGAGCGCGCTGGACATCCGCCTTCGTTCGGACAAGCCGTCGTGGATCCTGTATCGGGCCAAGCTGCGTGGGACGGACGGGCGTGCTCACCGGCGTCTGCTCTCGGCTCGGCTCGCGAGGCCCGGCGACGACACGGAGGTGCCGGCCCAGGCGTTGCTCGAGGGATACGAGCGAACGGACGGGTGGATCCCCCGCCCTGTCATGCAGTTGCCCGCCTTGCAGATGACCCTGTTCCCGTATCCCCTGGACCCTGCCCTGCCCGGACTGCTCCAAGCCTCGTCCGGGGATTCCATGCGTAGAGAGCTCGACCGGCTCTGGGGCCATCGTCGCCTGCGCGTGAAGTCGGTGCGCGTTCGATCCATGGGGTACACGCCCCACGCCCGAGCGGCCTTCGACTACGAGGTGTTGGCCGAGTGGAGGCATTCTGGAGAGCCGCTGGTTCGACGTCTCGTCGGCAAGATGCACTCGAACAAACCGGCTTCCAGGCTGTTCGCCGATAGCTGGGCCGTTTGGCGAGCGGCGCGTGGGAGAGTCGGCTTGGCAGCGCCGGTGGGGTTCATCGGCCCCGCCGGGTTGACCCTCCAGGAGCGGGTGCCCGGGGAGCGGCTGGGCGGCCTCGTCGACCAGCCGGGCTTTCGCACCGCCGTCCGGCGCACCGCCCGCGCTCTGGCCCACTTCCACGGACTGGAGGTCCCGCTGGGCGGACGAAGGAAGCTCAGCGAAGAGGTCCGAGGCGTCGAACGGTGGGCAGGCATCCTCCGGACCATTCGAGCCGACCTGACACCCCGGGTGGACGCGCTTCGCGACGAGCTTCTGACGCAGGTGGAGGCTCGCATGAAGATGTCGGCCACTGTGCACGCCGACTTCCATCACAGCAACGTGCTCGTCGACGGCGATCGAATCACCATCATCGACCTCGACGAGATGGCGTTCGGCGATCCGATGCTGGACGTCGGCCGCTTCCTGGCTTCGCTGCGCGTGCCTGCGCGGCGGGCATTCGGCGACGTCACGGCGCTGAACGACGCGGGCGAGACCTTCCTGACCGAGTACATGGCGCGGGCCGGGGACCGGGCGGACGCTGGGCGGGCTCGGATGTTCGAGGCCGTGGCGCTGCTCACGGCGGCCGGTTCGTCGTTCCGGATCCAGAGGCCAGGATGGCCCGAAGAGGTGGAGCTCCTCGTAGGTGAGGCCGAACAGGCCCTCGAGGCGTCCAGGACCCGCTCGATGGTGGGAGGCGGCTCTGCGGCAGTTTCCGATCAGGCCCAACCCCCCGTGTCCGCACTGCCCTGGGCCGGCGATCCCGCGTACATGAGAGCCGCCCTCCATCCTCTGATCGGCGATTCCTACGGGGCGGACCTCACGCGTTGTAGGCCGAAGCGCCGCTCGGTGGGCCGTGGAGACGACCGTTTCCGCTACCTGCTCGACGGATACGACGGCGATGAGCCGTGGACCGGTGACGTCGAGGCCTTCCGCAGGAAGCGCGGTGGCAAGGGATTCCTGGAGCGGCTGGGCAAGGTGAGGGACGCCATGGCAGCAGACCCGGCCGCCCCGGTGCTGCCCCGTCCCGTCGGGCACCTGCGCAGCCTGGCGCTCGTGGTGTGGGACGTGCCCCGCGGTCCGGCAGTATCCGCAATCGGCGATCCGTCGGCGCTGCTGGCGGTGGCTCCCCGGATCGGGGCGGCGCTGGCCTGTCTCCACGCATCCGGAGTCGAGCTGGAACAGCGGCGAAGCCTGGACGCCGAGCTCGTCCGGATCGAGCGAAGGCTCGCGTCGCGCTGGGCCGGCAGCGAGCTGGGGGACCGTGCCGCGGAGCTGCTCTCGGCGGTCGGGACGATGCTGCCGACGATGCCTCGGCTGTCCGGCCCTACCCTCCGCATCGTGCGGCCCCGGCACCTCGTCGCGGCCGGCGGCCGGATCGGAGTCCGAAGGGTCGAAGATGTCGTGGCCGGGCACCCGTGGCTGGATCTCGCGGATGTGTTGGTGCGGCTTACGCGCTTGGGATCCGAGAGAGGATGGGCGAGTCAGATGGAGGCCGTCGTGGAGAGTGTACGGTGGGCCTACGCGGAGACGATGCCGGACGGTGGCCCTGCGCCACGGGATCTCGCGCCGTTCGAGGCTCTGGCCGCGCTCCGCATCCTCGGTGCCCTGGAACGGAGTCGCGAGACCGAGTCGGAGGCGCGCCCGCTCGTCGCGTACGCCTCGAACCACTTGCTGTCGAGCCTCGTTCCGTCCGCGGTGTCCTCATGACCGGCTCGTCCGGGAACCCGATTCACCGCCTCGCTCGGTCCATCGCACGCCACTGCCGCGGCCGCTCGGCCGTGCTGGGCCGCGAGGTGGACGCCCTCGCCGCCGCCGTCGTGGGTCAGGGCGTCGAGCTCGAGAGGCACTCCCGCCAGTTCGCGGGTCGAGAGTGCTTCGACACGGTCCTCCTGGCCGACGCGGTCGAGCACCTGAGCGAGGACGCCGCCACGAGATTCCTGACCAGTGCGTGGAAAGAGATCCGCGTGGGCGGTCGCCTGGTCGTGGTGGCGCCCAATGGCGCGTCTTCCCCCCGGGAAGGGAGGCCCCTGGACCGGAGAAAGCTCAAGCGGCTCCTCGAGCCATTGGGCAAGCCGGAGCTCGTTCAGGACCAGCCGTACCGCTGGGTTACCATGACGGTGCGCAAACCGGAGGAGGGGCGAAAGAACGGCGGGCACAACCAGACGTTGGTGGATCGGTTCGCGGCTACCGCGGACCTCTGCCGAGGCAGCGTCCTGGAGCTCGGATGTGGTGCGGGTGACCTGGCCCACGCAATCGCCGAGCGGGGCTGCGAGGTCACCGGCGTCGATATCAGCAGCCGCAAGGTCCAGCGTGCTCGCGCGAGCTTTCCCGATTTGACGTTCATCCTGGGCGACATCCTCACCGTCGACCTCGGCGCCAAGAGGTATGACACCGTGGTTCTGGCCGAGGTGCTGGAGCACGTCACCGAGGCACCGGGCCAGGCGATCCTGGACAGGGCGTGGAGCCTGGTCGCCGCCGGTGGGCGTCTGGTCGTGAGCGTTCCCAACGAGAACTGCATCCCCCACCCAAACCACCTGCGGCAGTTCGACGAGAAGCGCCTTCGCTCGATGCTTGCCCCCCTCGGCCAACCGGTCGTGGTGCGGGACCAGCCGTACAAGTGGCTCATGATGTACGTGGATCGCGAGGCCTAGCCAGTGTGGGCCGAGAGGAGTCGTCGTTCTCTCTTCGCCATCGCGAGCTGGATCGCGGTGTGCTTGGCGACGCCCGGTCCCGCGCTGGGCCAGCGCCTGGATCCTGCCCGGTCGTTCTCCTGGGATCTCAACAGCTCGCTCCTGTGGATCGACGCCGGTCTGGCGGGGGTCTACGACACCAACGTGGATCACGACGAAACGGACCTGGAGAGCGTGGGCGCCCGGGGCGGCCTCCGCTTCCGGCTCAAGACGAGTGCCCGGAAGCCGCTGCTGCGCTTCGAGTACGAAATGGACCTCCGCTGGTTCGACGCCACGGACCGTTGGAACCGACAGACGCACCACCTGGAGTCCGTGATGAAGAAGGAGGTCGGGCCCGTCGGCTTCGAGGCCTCGGGAGGCGCGTATTTCCGAGCCGCCACCGAGGATCGTGAGCTCGGGAACGTCTATGTGGCCCAGCCGAGAATCAGCTTCGAGGGTGGGCCCGTGGAGCTTCGCCTGGACGGCCGGTACTGGACCAAACGGTTCGACGAGGAAGCCGCGCGCGACGAGTGGATCGTAGGCGGGGGCGGTGATATCGGGTGGGCCCTCGGCTCCGCAGCGACGTGGCGCGTGGGGTATCGCTACGAGGAGAGCGACTCGGAGAAGCCCTCTCGCCGGTATGAGCGCCGCATCTACTCCACGGAGCTCGTGGCCAAGCTCGGACGCCGGACGCGGGCGACGTTGGAGGTCCGAAGAAGTGAACGCTTCTTTCCCGAGCGAACGGTCGAGATCGGAGAGGAAGAGCTGCCGACCCGGGACACCCGGTGGATTCCCGAAGCATACTTCCGACACCGGTTTCCGCGTGGAGAAGAGGTCATCTTCGAGTACCAGTACCAGGCTCGGGACTCGAACGACCTGGAGCGGGTGTTCGACGGCCACCGCGTCAGCCTGGGCTTTCGCTTCCCGTTCTTCGGCCCGTGGGCCAAGCCTATCGGAGGGACGAAGTCGGTCGAACCGCAGGGGTAGGCCTTCCCTGGCTCTGGGTGGTCCCCGTCCCCGAGAACGGCGCCGGTCCGGACCTGCGAACCACTCCACACCTCCCCTTCCGTTGCCAGCTACGTCTGTCTCCTCCGCTCCTCGGCGTTGTTCCCCCACGGCCGCCGTACCACAACCGCTAGCCCGCGCAGGCGGTGGCTCCGGCCTCCGCCACCGTCTTCCCGTTCCCCACTTTGCACGTCCTGGACGCGAGTAGGGGCGGTCGGCTACTGCCGACCGCCCCTGGGGGGTTGGGCCGTTGAGTACCGGCCCGAGTGGCGGATCGTGCCCGCCTAAGCGGTGTCGCTGAGTGCCATGAGGCCTTCGAGTCCGTGGCTCATGATCTTGCGCAGGAGGTCGGCGGGCGAGATCTGGAGGACGCGGGCGGCCTCGCTGGTGTCGCCCTTGGCGCGCAGCATGGCGTGTCGGATGACCTCGGCCTCGATGTCCTTGAGCGAGCGCCCTTCGGCCGGGATCGGGATCTCGGCGGCCGGCGGCATGGCGTCGACGAGCGGGTAGCTCTTGCGCGTGCTGATGTTG
>JBDHLD010000060.1:0-40597 GCA_039586035.1 Gemmatimonadota bacterium
CCCGGTGGTGAGCCCCCCCTGAACGACCAGTCTCCCGAAACGGGTCCCGGCTGCGAAGGCCTCGTCGAAGTGCAGGGGATTGTAGTCGCCGGTGATCTCGGCGAAGAGGCGGACGTGGTCCTCGGTGAGCGTCAGCGTGCGGGTCGCGGTGTCTCCGATGGACAGCGGCATTTCGCTTGCTCCTCGTGCTTGCGGGCGGAGGGGAGGTGCCTATTGTGGGGGATTGACCACGATTCCACACGTTCCGAGGCAGCACCCTTCGGCATGAGCGCCCCATCGTACCTGCAGGAGCTCCCCGCCGGGTGGAAGACCCAGTCGCTGGCTGGCGCGCGTTCGAGGCGCGCGACCGCGTTCATCGCGACGTTCCGGCAGCGGACCCCCCTGGTGGCCGCGCTGGCTGCGCTGGGCGCGGTGGGTACCGGCCTGCCGGCGGGCTCGGCTTGCGCCCAACCCGCGAGCCAGGCCGTCGTGCTGGTCGAATACATCGCGCATGCCAGCTTTCGCGTGCGGTCGCCCCAGGGGCACACGGTGGTCATCGATCCCTACGCGAGCCGGGTTTGGCTGGGCTACGACTTCCCGGCGGAGCTGGGCGCTTCCACGGTGCTGGTGACGCATCCCCACTATGACCACGACGGCGGGCGCTTTCGCGGGCTGGACGTCCCCTGGGAGCCTGACGCGCGTGTCATCGACGGCCCGGGAGAGTACGAGGTGGGAGACCTGGCCGTCCGTGGCATCCGTGGCAAGCACGCGGATCCGTATGGGAAGGAGTTCGGCCAGGTCAACACGATCTTCGTGCTGGAGACGGCTGGGATCCGCATCGCCCACCTCGGGGACAATGGCCCGTTGACCGAGGAGAACGTCGAGGAGCTGGGCCGGGTCGACGTGCTCATGGTGCCCATCGACGGCGACTACCACATCCTGGCCGAATCCGAGATACAGGCAATCCTGACCGCCGTGCGTCCCCGCGTCCTCATTCCCATGCACTACCGAATTCCGGCCCTGGAGCCAGAGCCGGACAGCCCCTCGGATCTGGGGCCCATCGACCCCTGGTTGGACGACAAGGACGGCGTGCAGCGACTGCCCACGCACCGCCTGGAGTTGAGCGCCGGTTGGCTGAGCCAGGCACCGTCCATCGTCGTCTTCGCCCACTCGCCCGAAGTCGGGGCTCCGTCGCCTGAAGGAGAACACCCTTGAACGCCATCCGCCTGCCCGGCCGTCTACGAATCCTGGTCGCGCTCCCGTTGCTCCTCTCCGTCGACGCGTGCGGCGAAGGGGATGTCCCCGACCCTGCCCTGACGGCGGCGTCTTCGGACATCGAGACCCGGATCGCACGGTACGCCACCGTCCGCCTCACCACTGACCTCACCGCTCTCAGCGACGACGAGCGAGCCATGATCCCCCTGCTCATGGAAGCCATGGCGCCCATGGACGAGGTGTTCTGGGTACAGGCGTTCGGATCGAGGGAGGCCCTCATGGGATCCATCTCGGACGCCGCGACGCGACGCCTGGTGGAGATCAACTACGGACCCTGGGACCGGCTCGCCGGTGACGCGCCCTTCCTGCCCAACGTGGGCCCCAAGCCACCCGGTGCGAACCTGTATCCGCCCGACATTACGGCCGAGGAGTTCGAGGCGGCGGTGGCCGAGGCGGCCGACGGTGGCGAAGCCCTGCGCAGCCTGTACACGCTGGTTCGGCGCGATACCGACGGCAGCCTCACGACTGTCCCGTACCATCAAGCCTTCGCGGAGCAGCATCGCAGAACCGCCGAGCTGCTCCTCGAGGCCGCGTCCCTCGCTCCCCAGGCCAGCCTGGAGAAGTACCTCGAGCTCCGGGCGCGCGCCTTCATGGATGACGAGTACCGCGAGAGCGACATGGCCTGGCTGGACATGAAGGACAACCGCCTCGACGTGGTGATTGGACCCATCGAGGTCTACGAGGACCAGCTGAACGGGTACAAGGCCGCCCACGAAGGATACGTCCTGGTCAAGGACATGGAGTGGAGCGAGCGCCTCGCTCGCTTCGCCCAGTTCCTGCCTGCCCTTCAGGAAGGACTCCCCGCCCCGGACGCATACAAGCAGGAGCGACCTGGGACGAATGCGGAGCTCAACGCATACGACGTCCTCTATTACGCCGGCCACGCGAATGCCGGTTCCAAGACCATCGCCATCAACCTGCCCAACGACGAGACGGTGCAGCTCGCCAAGGGCACGCGTCGCCTCCAGCTCAAGAATGCGATGCGGGCCAAGTTCGACGAGATCCTGGTGCCCCTCGCGGAGGTCCTGATCGCGCCGGACCAGCGACCGCACGTCACGTTCGACGCGTTTTTCGGCAACACCATGTTCCACGAGGTGGCGCATGGCCTGGGCATCAAGAACACGATCAACGACCGAGGAACGGTGAGGGAGGCGCTGCGCGAGCATTATTCGCCCATGGAGGAGGGCAAGGCCGACGTGCTGGGGCTCTACATGGTGACGCAGCTATTCGACCAGGGCCAAATGACGGGGGGTGACCTCCGCGACAACTACGTCACGTTCATGGCCAGCATCTTCCGCTCGGTGCGATTCGGCGCTTCGAGCGCCCACGGGCGCGCGAACATGGTTCGCTTCAACTTCTTCCAGGAGCGGGGCGCATTCGTGCGCGACGCCGCGACGGGCACCTACCGGGTGGATTTCGACCGACTGCGGGGCGCCATGGAGGAGCTCTCGGAGCTCATCCTCACCCTCCAGGGTGACGGGGACCACCAGGGCGCCGGTACCCTGCTCTCCGAGCAGGGGCGCATCGGACCCGAGCTCCAGGCGGACCTGGACCGGCTTGCCGAGGCGGGGATCCCCGTGGACATCGTCTTCGAGCAGGGGATGAGCGCGTTGGGAGGCGGCGGTTGACGACATCAACGGGGCTCGTCAGGGCCACTCCCGGCCGCACCCCGCCGCGAGCGACGAACAGGGCCAGCGGACACTCCGGTCACCGCGCCGGGGGCTCGGGGCGATTCGCCGGGAGCTAGGGCGCTAGGGTCGGATCCGGAGCGACCCGCCGAGGCCCACTGGACCCTACCAGTCGGAGGCGGCTTCCTCTTCCTCGATCTTGCGGATCTCGGACTGGAGACGCTCCCACTCGCCCTCGCTCACGGCCTCGACGGGCTGCGGCTGCCTCGACCGGATGCTCCGCCGAAGCACCAGCCCCACCAGCGCGCCGCCCATCACCAGCGCCATGGCGGGCGTCAAGTACCCCACCCAGTTGAATCCCTCCAGGGGCGGAGCGATCAGCACCGCCTTCCCGTACTCGGCCACGAACTCGTCCAGGATCGCCTCGTCGGTCTCGCCTCCCTCCAACAGCTGGAGGATGCGGGCCGACCAGCGTGGAGAGACGCCACACTGCATGTTGAGCTGACAAGTGTGGAGATCGAGCGTGCATCCGCAGCTGCAACGCAGGCTCTGCTCCAGGACCCGGAGCTCTTCGCCGAAGTCACCCTCGTGATTGTGCGTATAGGCGGCCGTGGGGTCGTAGGCCGCATGCTCGGGGCCCGTGGACTGCGGACTGCCCTGAATGGCAGCCACCAGGAGAATCGCCGTGATGTTCATCCGCTACGTGCTCGTCTCTGATCGTGTCGTGCCGCGTCGAAGCTCCGGCTCTCATACCACCTACCGGCCCGTCGGGTCCCTGCCGTCGGCCGCCGGAGCTGGCGTGGCGGACCGCCCGAAAGCCGGTGCAGGTCCGCCCTCCACGGTACGCACTCTTCCCGGCTGGAGGAAGAGCCCCCTACGGCACGGCCATGCGGCCCACCGCGGCCTCCACCAGTGAACCGAAGTAGAGCGAGCTCCCTACCTGTTCCACGCTGGTGATCTGGCGGAAGCGGGCCCGCGGATCCTGGGGCGCGTCCGCCGCGCTGCCACGAGCGTCCAGGGCGAGGATGAACCCGTACTCCCCGGGAACGGGCAGGAACGACTCGGGGAGACGCCAGATGAGCCGCCGCATGAACCTGCTCTGCAGTAGAGACTGATCCAATTCGGCATTTCTCGGTGCGACGAGCGCCAGCCAATAGCCGTCTCGCCCGTTCGACGAGATCCCATCCGGGAACCCTGGGAGATTCTCGATCACGACCTCCGACGTCCCCGCCTGGTCACCGGCGACCCACACGCGACGAACCCGGTACTTGCCGGTTTCGACGACCATCACGGAACGCTGGTCCGGACTCACGGCGACGCCGTTGGCGAAGTAGAGGCTGTCGAGGACGAGCTCCGTCTCACCGGACGCCGGGTCGTGGGCCAGAAGCCGACCGTTCGGCCGGTGCTCGAGTAGCTCGGCCCAGTACATGTCGAGGGGGAACTTCCGGGACGTGTCACTGAAGTAGATCGTGCCGTCCGCCGCCACGTCCACGTCGTTGGCAAAGCGGAACGGAACCCCGCCTTGCTCCGTGGCCAAGACCGTGACTTGGCCATCGGGCGAGATGGACACGAGGCCGCGATACGCATCCGCTACGATGAGGTTCCCGGAAGCATCGAAGTCGAGCCCGAGGGGTCGCCCGCCGGTGCTCGCGAACTCCTCGGCTCCGCTCCCGTCGGGAGCCAGTCGCATGATACGGCCATCTTCTACGCCGGCGTAGATGCGCCCCTGGCCGTCCACGGCCACGTCCTCTGGTCCCACCCCCATCCCCTGACCCAGACGCTGGATACCGGCCAAACGCTCGTTCGGACGGTACAGGCCGGTGAGCCGAGGCGGATTCGGTGGCGTCCAGGTCACCGGATCGATGGGAACCGGGGCCTGCAGCAGATAGGCGACGCCGAGCAGGGCGCCCACGATCATCAGGATCAGAAGGAGTCGCGCGAACATCGCTTCCTCTCAGCGTAGGTCGGACCATACGGCGCGGTCCGGCATGGTCTTTCTACGGCGTTTCCGCCGGGACGGCCAGGACCGGACACGGCGAGCGGCGGATCACCCGCTCGGTCGTGCTCCCGGTCAGCGCGTCCATGAATCCTCGGCGCCCCTCAGTGACCATGACCACCAGGTTTGCCCCATAGTCGTCGGCCGCCATGACGATTTCATGAGCCACGTCACCGGGACGGGTCTCGTACTCGAACGTCCACCGGTCACCCGCAGGGAGCTCCAGCTCGGGTGCGCCGTCCGCACCTCCGACGTGAAGCAGGGTGATGGCCGGTGACGCCAAACCGCCGTAACCGTCGACCGCGTTCATCGCCGCGTCCACGGCCGCCTCGGGGGCCGGATCCCGGGCCACAGGCACGAGAATCCGATCGAGCGTGACGGTGCCGTCGGATTCGGCCACGCATCCCCGGGCGCCGTTCGGAACGAAGAGCGTGGTCACCGCCGCGTGGCGAGACAGCGGCTCCGCAACCGAGCCCTGGACGAACCGGTCCAGCCCTTCCCGTCCCGCCGTCGCCAGCACGAGCATGTCGGTCAGGTGGTCGGCCATGTACGCGAGAATCCCGTCCACGACGCTCCGGCCTCGAATGGACACCTTCTCCACCTGCACCCCGAGCTCGGACAGCACGGCACTGCGTCGGGCCCCCGGCTCGAGCAGCTTCCACCGCTCGAGCATCTCGCGCACTCCCGGGAATTGGTGCCAGTCCGGCTCGCCCTTCCTACCGCCGGCGTGGAGGAGAGTCAGTCGCGCTTTGTGACGGATCGCCAGTCGGAGCGCGTGCGCGAACGCGGTCACGCTCCCCGGACTGAAGTCCGTTGGGAAGAGGATGGACGAATAGCGCATCGGCGTCCACGACGGTCCTGGCATGGATTCGCTCGGTCTCCCGTGAGGTTCCTCGTGGCGACGTCGGCCACGACCGTGACGACGTTGCGACCACGGTCGCCCTGCCCGCACGAGCCGTCAAGGCGAATGCGTCGGCGACCGTGCAAGCTTCGGGCCGGTCGGGTCGACCGTGCCCGCCTGAAGGCCGAGCCCATGGGTCCCGCGCCCACGTTGGCGGGCCGCTACGGGCTATGCCTCTCGTCCGTGGCGTGGCCAAGGCTGGCCGTGGGCCGCAGCCGCCTCTAACGTGAGGCAGACGGGTCCGGCCCCCCACCCGCCATCCGGCGCCCGGCCCCGTCGCGCGGCGACTCCGCCTCGCGACACGCGGCGGAAATCGCCTTGGCCTATCCCCGTATCCCGTCCGTGAAGAGGGATCGAACAGACGGGTCGCCAAAAAGGAGGAACGAGATGGACACGCAGCACTCGGGCCGTTGGGTCTGGTACGACCTCATGACGACGACGCCGTCAGCAGCGGAGGGCTTCTATCAGGCCGTCGTGGGCTGGGGGATCGAGGAGTGGGACGGTGCGCCGCCGGACAACCCCTATCACATGTGGACGACGGCCGAGGGAGCGATCGGTGGCGTGGTCGAGCTCCCCGAGGAGGCCCGGGCCCAGGGCGCTCCACCCCACTGGCTCGCCTACGTCTGCGTCCCGGACGTCGACGCCACAGTCGAAAAGGCTACCCGGCTGGGAGCCGTGGCGCTCATGCCCGGCATGGACATTCCCGGCGTGGGACGCATCGCGACGCTGAGAGATCCCCAGGGTGCGGTGTTCGCCGTCTTCACCCCGGCCGGGGATCCGCCCGGTCATGCTGGAGCGCCCCGGCTCGGGGAGTTCAGCTGGCACGAGCTGGCCACCACGGACCAAGCCGCGGCGTTCGACTTCTACAACGAGCTCTTCGGTTGGGAGAAGACCGACGTCATGGACATGGGTGAGGGCGGGATGTACGACATGTTCGGCGCCCGCGGCGACACCTATGGTGGCATGTACTCCAAGCCGGCCGAGATACCGGGACCACCGGCTTGGATGTTCTACGCCATGGTGGACGACATCAGCCGGGCGGTGGAGGCGGTGAAGGCCAACGGGGGGCAGGTGCTCAACGGGCCGATGGAAGTTCCGGGCGGCGATCAGGTCGCCCAGTGCATGGATCCCCAGGGGGCCATGTTCGCCATCCACGCGAAGGCCACCGCCTCCGCGTGAGCCCCGTTGGGCGGCGCGCCCTCGAGGGCGCGCCGCCCGATCGGGCAAGGACGGCCTCGGCCGCCGCGCTGCCCGCGTCCGACCACACGCTCACGCCGCCGCTTGCTCGCCCCTGCTCACCCCTGCCCCCCGGCGACTCCGGACCCCCGCCGTTTGCGCGCCAGCCACACCCCCCACGTCAGCACGGGCACCACGTAGACCGCCAGGAACGCCCAGGTCAGCGTGCCGTACCCCCGGGCGATCAGATCCACCAGCCCCACCCTGGCCAGGAGCGCGGCGCCGAGGAGGAATCCGACCGCCACCACGGGTCGTGCGAGCCTGGGGAGGTGAGTCCCGCGCTCGACGAAGACCGACTCGACCCGCTCGTTGACGGCGTGGATGAAGCCGGTGCCCGTCTCCACCAGAGTGCCGAAGAGGACCAGCTGGAAGGTGAGCTGGAAGGTGCGCGAGCCCAGGGCCTCCAACACGGCATTGGCCGGCACGGCCCGGTCGAGAACGGCCGGATAGAGGCCCACCAGCGCCACGTAGAAGAGGAATGCCGGGACGATGGCAATGACCCCGGCCAGGAGCCCGGCGCCCACGGCCTCCCGTCGGGTCTCGATATGGCGGACTGCGAAAAGCACCGCAGGAATGACGGCGAGGTTGTAGGCCGCGTATTCGACGCCACCTCGGAACCAGGCACCCTCCAGTCGGCTAGCCCCGAACGCGGCCGCGATGTCGTCGCCGAAGCGTGCCACGGCCCAGATCACGAGCACGAGGTAGACGGCGTAGAGGAGAAACGACCACCCGGCCAGAAAGCGCTCGATCAAATCGCTGCCGAAGAACACGAGCACCCCCACGGCCGCCATGATGCCCACGACCCCCAACGCGTACGGTAGGCCGAACGTCTCCTCGAGGATCGAGCCCGCCGCCGCGCCGACCACGGCCAGGACGATCAGCATCAGCACGATGTAGCAGAGCTCGAAGGCGATCCAACCACGGCCCAGGAGCCCTTTGAAGAAGGTTCGGTAGTCGTATGCGCCCCACAGCCGTGCGAGCTCGAACGTGACCGCACAGACGAGGCTCCAGATGACGGCCGAGACGAGCAGCATCGCGGCCAGTCCGCTGACCGGTCCGAGGAGCAGGAAGAACTCGACGATCTCGCGACCGGTGCCGTAGCCGCCTGCGATCACGACGGACTGGAAGACCATGCCAGGAAGGAAGTACTTCTTGAAGAGCAGCGGCACGCGGCCAGCTCCTGGTTCTCGGGGGAACGATTCGGTCGAAGGTGGTGTTGAGCCGGAGTGAGACGCAACGGTACGGCGCGGCCTCGGCGACCGCGGCAGGAGCGTGGCAACGAAACCGAACCACCATTCCATCAGGAGGCGGAGGCCACACATGGAGAACTCAGGCGTTTTACGGGCGGCACCGTTGCTGGCGCTGATCTCCACGCTCGGTCTCGTCGCCTGCGGCGGCGGCGTCGCCGTGAACTCCGACTACGACCCGGGCGCCGACTTCGCGAGCTACCAGAGCTATGCGTGGGCCGAGCGAAGCGAATCCGGTGACGACGACCCCCGCGTATACAACGCCATCACCATGCAGCGGGTGAGGACGGCCGTGGATCGAGCCCTGGCTGCCAAGGGATACAGCGAGGCCACCGGAGGCGCGCCGGACTTCTACGTGGCCTGGCACGGCGCCATCGAGGGCAAGATGAGCTACCAGACCATCAACAGTCACTACGGCTACGGCTGGGGCTGGTACGGCGGCATGGGCGTGGGTACGTCGAGCACCTACGTGAACGAGTGGGACGAAGGAACCCTCCTGGTCGACATCATCGACGCGGGCAGAAACGAGCTGGTGTGGCGGGGAACGGCAACCGGCACCGTGGAGCCGGAGCTGACACCCGCCGAGTCGCAGGCCCGCCTGGACGACGCTGCCGCCAAGCTCTTGCAGACCTTCCCGCCCGACGTCACCGGAGGCTGACGAGGCGGAGCGCCTCGGCCCCGCCGATCCGCTCCGCCCAGGAGATTGCGCCGCTCTCGGGGCCGAGGGCACGAGGGGTCGCCGGTGTCCATCGTGGACCGCGGCCGCTTCCGTCAGAGTGATCCGCTCGTCGCCCCCCCCATGCCAACTACCCGCCCCCCGATGAAAAGCTGGAATCCGAGTAGCAGCTTGGCCCGGAAGTAGGTGATGCGCCCATCCGGGAGGGGAGGGATGACGGGTCCTTCCTCCGGATCCATGCCCTCGTGGGGCACCGTGTCCTGCCCGTAGGCCAGGGCCGTCCCGATGGTGAGGTCGAAGGACCGGAAGTGCAGGCCGGCCCCGAAGGTCAGGTGGTAGAGATCCCACGTGGCCGCGCTCACCGTCAGACGGTCGCCGGAGGGAGCCGCCGAGAAATCGGTGCGGAAGCTGCCGTAGCCGGTCACCGCGTCCGAGAACAAATACTCGGCGCCGGCACCCGCGTTCAACACGCTTCTCAACTCTCCCAGCCACTCAATCCGAACCGTGTCGCCCTGCGTTTGGCTTCGGAACGGCTTCGTCTCGACCACTTCGTAGGAGCCCACGGCCCCGAACCATTCCGCCGTGGCATGGACGGCCCCCCTGTTCAGCTGGTAGCTCACGCCGGCCGAAACGGACCAGGGCGTCTTCCAGCTCGCTCGCAGACCCTTCTGATCGGAGGCCGCGAGCCGGGGCTCCAACTCTGCCTCACCCTGGGACTGGTCGAAGATGGTTTCGTTGGAGGCGGACTCCCCCGAGCCGAAAAGCCGGAGGGCCGGCGTCGTGAGCGCCCCCCCCACCCGCCATCTCCCGGCCTGCAGCTTGACCCCTGCCTTCCATAGCAGTCGCCAGGCCGTGTACCCGAAGTCCCGGCTCTGGAACCCACCCTGGATCTCGGGCGACTGGGCGAACGCCTCCAGGACTCGATTCAACTCCGTGCCCTGGGACCTCACGCTGAGGAATTGCGTCACCCCCACCCCAACGTTGGAGGCGACGGGATAGGCCCATGACAGTCCGACCCAGGTTTCGGTCATCCGGTGGTCCAGCACCGCCTCCTGCACCAATCCGAGCGAATCCGGATTCGCGTCCACGAACTCTCGAGAGTCCACGCGTCTCCCGGCCAACCGCGCGCGCAGCCTGCTCCGCGTGAAGGCCGAGTAAGAAAGGCGGCTCTTGCCGAACCAGTCCAACGGCAGGCTACCCCCGATGAAGTCGGGACTCACGTCCAGTCGCCGCGACCGAAGATCGGGCTCGGTGCCCAGGCCGTCCAGGGTGATCCACGTGTGCTGAAAGCCGTTGGCCGTGATGAGGAAGGCGGGCTGATCGAGAAGGCCCAGGGCTCCGGGATTGTAGAACGTGGCGGAGGGGTCTTCCACGGCGCCGACGACAAGCCCGCCGAGCAAATCGCCCCGGGTCCCGAATTGCTCCGTCCAGTAGTGCGCGTCCTGAGCCACCACCCCTTCGGCGAGGGCTGAAGTAGCGACGCAAAGGACGGCGGCGGTCCCCAGGCGCGTCACTGTGAATGGATGAGGAGCCATGCCGGTAGCCGAGATTGACGTGGTGCGGGACCAGGGCCGCGCCGGCGAGCCCTTCCGGTTAGTCCGCCCCGGAAAGTGGACGCCGACTCGTTGGCCCGCCACCGGCCCGGCCTGGCTCATCCTCGTGACTCGGGTGTACCCTGGCAATTCGGTCCGTCCACCCGGAGCGTCACGTGCCCCAACGCGACTACATCCTGAGAATGATCGAGCAGATGGGGCAGATCCTCATCGCGCTCCGTAACCGGATCCTGGGACGCGCGGTGACATCCGAGGAGCTCAGGGAGGACTTCGAGAAGGTAGCAGCCTACACCGGCATCGACCTCGATCTAGCGAGATCGGCCACGCCCGAGACCCTCCAGCTGCTGGTGGCGCCCACCGGTGAGATCGAACCCGGGCGTTGCTGGTTGGTGGCAGAGATGATGGCGGTCGACGGGCTGCACGCCGAAGCCGAAGACCGGGCCGCGGACGCCGTCGCCGCCTACGAGCGATCGCTGGCCCTGTTCAGCCTGCTGGAGCCCGGCGGCGCCTTCCTCGTGGGCCTCCCGGAGGCGACCGAGCGTATCGACGACCTGAGGGAGCGGCTCGGAAGGCTCGTGGATGTCCACCACAACGGCGCGACCCCCACCTGACCCGACCCGTGTCGGACGTCCGGAGCCTTCAGGACGCGTTCGAGCGCGTAGCGGCCGACTTCCCGGATCGCGGCATCGCGGTCTACGACCGCCGCGGACGGACGCGCGAGCGTCGGACCTATCCCGACGTCCTGGCTGCAGCCAAGAGCTTCGCGGCGAGGTGGGCGGGACTCGGTGCCAGGGCCGGAGACCCGGTGCTCGTGAGCCTACCCACGTCCTGGGACTGGTTCGACGCGTGGCTCGGCGCGCTGTTCCTGGGCGCACACCCGGTGGCCATGGCCCCGGCGCCGGCTTTCGGCGCGGCCGAGAGCCACGTCCGGAGGATCGCGGGGATCCTCGACCGCCTGGGCAGTCGGCACGTGGTGGTGTCGGATGCCGTGCGGAGCGAGGCCCTCCGAATCGGCGAGGCGCGGGTCACCCGCGCGGCCGTGACCCCCGGAGAGCTCAAGACCGCGCCCTCCGCCACGTTCACGACACCGACGCCCGACTCCCTCGAGCTGGCTTTCCTGCAGCTGACCAGTGGCTCCACCGGCGTTCCACGGGCCGTCATGATTCCCCACCGAGCGGCGCTCCACAACACGATGGCCATCGATCACGCCATCGGCGCCCCCCGGGGCTCCCAGGCGCGAGCGTTCACCGACGCGATCGTGTCCTGGCTCCCTCTACACCACGACATGGGGCTCGTAGGCTGCTTCCTGCACGCGGTCCGCTACGGGTATGAGCTGACGCTGTTCCAGCCCGCTACTTTCCTTGCGCGACCCCACCTTTGGCTCGAGGAGATGAGCACAGGGACGGCCTGCATGACCACGGCCCCCAACTTCGCCTACCAGCTCTGTGTCGAGCGCGTGGCCGAGGGCCAGCTCGATGGCCTCGCCCTGGGGTCCCTGCAGAACGCCATGACGGGCGCCGAGATGATCCGCCCCGAGACCGTGAGCGCGTTCCTCCACCGCTTCGGGCCGCGAGGCTTCGGTGCGGCCACGTTCCGCCCCTGCTACGGGCTGGCCGAGGCCACGTTGGCCGTTACCTTCGATCAGTCGGGCGGCGAGGTGCGGACCAGGCCCGCACCCGAAGGCTCGGACCGAGCCCTGGGTCCCGCCGA
This sequence comes from Gemmatimonadota bacterium, assembly GCA_039586035.1. Taxonomy (GTDB): domain Bacteria; phylum Gemmatimonadota; class Gemmatimonadetes; order Longimicrobiales; family Gaopeijiaceae; genus JBDHHQ01. Next base: position 12,202 of record JBDHLD010000060.1, read on the forward strand.
CGTGGTGTGCAACGGGCCGGCGGTGCTCGACACGGAGGTCCGGATCTGCGGCCCCGGAGACGTGACGCAGCCGGAGGGCGCCGTGGGCGAAGTGCAGATCCGGGGGCCCGGCGTGTTCGGGGGATACCTCCACGAGCCCGAAGCCACGGCGGCGACGCTGAGGAACGGGTGGCTCTGCACGGGGGACCTTGGCTTCCTCCAGCGTGGCGAGCTCTATCTGACGGGCCGCACCAAGGACTTGCTCATCATCCGTGGCCACAATCTCATGCCTCATGAGCTCGAGTGGGTGGCCGAGGGCGTGACGGGAGGCGGCGGCGCGGTCCGGGCGGGTGCCTTCTCCGTGGCCGCGGGAGCGGCGGGGGAGGAAGCGGTCGTCGTGGTGGAGGCTCGCGACATCGATCCGGCCCATCTGGGCGCCCTGGGCCGCGAGATCCGGGAGTCCATCGGCCGGAGCCTGTCTCTCGCGCTGGCCGACCTCGTCTTCGTGCGGCGCGGCCGACTCCCCCGGACCACCAGCGGGAAAATCAAACGCCGGCAGCTCCGCGAGCAGTACCTCCAGGGCAAGCTCGAACGACTGGAGGCCACCGAATCCCATGGGGGCGGAGGCGGAACGGACGAGCCCGTCCGCCCTCGTCAGGACACCCCGAATGACTGACAGCGACCGAAGCAGGGCACTGGACATCCTTGCCGGGATCAGCGGCGTGGAACGGGAGCGGCTCGAGCCAGGAATGTCCCTGGCCGCCGACCTCGGAATTGACTCACCGAAGGCGCTGCAGCTGCTGGTGGACCTCGAGGACGAGCTGGACCTCGAGATTTCCGACGAGGATGCGGCAGGCATGAATACGGTAGGCGACGTCCTCCGCTTCCTGGACGACCGGTGAGAAGCGGGCCTGCGCCTCGGGGGAGCGGCCCCGCGCTCGGCCTCGCGTCGCCCGGGATCGGACCTCCGGGGTGAGGCTCCGTCACGACACCCGGACTGGCCGGCTCGCGCTCGGGGTGGCAGGCTGGATCCTCCGCCGCATCATCGGACTCCTGGCTCGCACGTGGCGAACCAGTGTCGTCCACGGGGCAGAGCATCTGGAGGCACTGCGGGCCCGTCCCGAACCGGTCATCCTCACCTTCTGGCACAATCGGGCGGTCATGGCGGCGCCCTTCCTCAAGTCTCGGCTTCACGACTCGGGCCAGACGGTCGCGGTGCTGGCCAGCGCATCCCGTGACGGAGAGCTGGCGACGCGGACCCTGCAGGGTTGGGGCGTGCACGTGGTCCGGGGATCCGCTACGCGCGGCGGGCGTGAGGCGCTCTGGGGCACGTACCGGGCGATCCGGAAGATGGGGGCCTCCCCCGTCGTGATCCCGGATGGCCCGCGAGGTCCGGCCTACGTCTACAAGGCGGGAGTCCTTCACCTGGCGCGTCTGTCGCGGGCTTCACTCCTGCCCCTGGCCTTCGCGTGCGACCGGTTCTGGACCGTCGGCTCGTGGGACCGTCTGATGGTGCCCCACCCCTTTGCTCGGGTGTTCGTCGGGATCGCGCCACCGCAGCCCGTGCCGAGGGAGCTGGACGACGCCGACCTGGAAGCCGCCCGTCTTCTCCAAGAGCGTCTCCTGGTGGACCTCTCCAGGGCGGTGGAGCTCGCCGCCGCGACACCGGGCTCCCTGCCCCTGCCACCAGCCACCGAATCGCGTCGGGGCGGAGAGCCTCCACCCTGAGAGCGCGGCCCAGTTCGGCCCCGGCTAGGTCGGCGGCGCCTCGACCGCTATCCTCACGATCCGGTCGAGCTCGGGGTATTCCCGGTCCAGGTGGGCATTCCCCTGGGTCAGCATGCGTGCCTGGTTTCCGCGCCGCATGCCCCCGCCGGCGTTCTCGCCGTAGCCGCTATGCAACGCGTCGACCACGTCCATGCCTCTGGTCACGCGACCGAAAGGTGCGAAGCCGGTGCCGTCGAGCCGCGTGTTGTCCACCAGGTTGATGTAGATCTGTGTGTGACGCGTGTGAGGCTCGGTGAACGCGAAGGCGAGCGTGCCCCGCTCGTTGCTCGCCACCACTGGGTCGTCCATCAACGTTCGACCCTGCCAGGCGGCCGTTACCGACGGGTCTCCGGGGATGCCGAATTGGGCGATGAAGCCCTCCACCACGCGGAAGAACCGCGAGTCGTCGTAGAAGCCGTGGCGGGCGAGGTTGTAGAAGCGGTCCGCTCCCAACGGCGCCCAGGCCCGAACCACCTGAACCTCGAACTCGCCCTTCGTGGTCACGAACCGCGCCCCGAAGGTGTCGGGCGCCTGTACCTGCCATGCGGCGTCTTCGGGGTCCAGCAGCGTGGCGCGCATCCCACCGGGCGCGTCCGGGTCCGGTGCTTCGGCGGCTGTCTCCGCGGTCTCCGCGCCCCCGGTGCCGCTCGCTGGACCGCACGCGCCGGCGCCCACCCACAGGATCGTGGCCGACGCGAGCATCCATCTCATGGTCGGCTCGCCTTCCGTCGCGCCTCCAGCCCGGCGAGCGCACCGTCGATCAGGTTGTAGGCTGCCTGACGAGACAAGCCGTCCGGATCTCGCTCGCCCCACGGTGTCGAGGCGATGCCAAGGGCCGCCACCTTCTCGAACTCGAACATGACCCCGATGGCCTGGCCCAGCTCCTCGCTGGTCGGGCCGTCTGGCACCGTCAGGGGATGTCCCGCCACCTCGCGGGGATCCAACACGTCCATGTCGACGTGCACGTAGATCACGTCGGTGAGCTCCGACAGGCGCTCCATCTGCGTTCGTACCGCCGTGCCGGCGTCGCGGATGTCATCGGTCGAGAGCGTCTGCACGTCCGAGCGGTCCAGGAGATCCTGCTCCAGCGGGTCCACGTCCCTGAGGCCCCCCATCACGATGTACCGGGTGGGCAACGCCGGCTCCAGACCCGACTTGCGCCTCAGATTGTCCAGGGCCAGGCCCGCCGAGACGGCTACGGGCATTCCACCCAGCATTCCGCTCAGCGTGGTTTCCGGGGTGTTGAAGTCGCCGTGCGCGTCGATGAAGACGAGTCCGACCTTGAGCGGGCGTCGGCCCGGTCCGGAGGCCTGGAGGCCCCCCAGCACCCCGATCACGGACGTACAGTTCGAGAGGAGACCGACCGACACGAAGCCCTCTGTGCGGTTGGCCGCCACGAGCTCGGCGAGATGACCGTTGGCGAGACCCATGCGGTGCCACTCCCCGTAGTCGTCCTCCTCCTCCGGACGCAAGCGCACCGTCTGGGTCGGCTTCAGGCGGACACCGCGCTCCTCGAGGCTCGTCTCGAGCCCGCCGTCCTGGAGGTAGTCGGGTCCTCCGGAGAGCTCGGCCACATTGCGCGCTCCCGAATAGGGCATCTTGACCAGAGCGATCCTGGTTGCCGGCTCCTGCGCCTGAAGCGGACCGACGGCCATGACGGCGAAGAGGATGGCCGATCCCACTGCTCTCATCACGAACCTCCGTATCACCTGGTCGTGTGTCGCGCCGGACGCGCCGCGGGCCGACGCCGCTGCGCCGGCCTGGGTCAGGAGCGCTTTGGGGCGGGCCGTGGGCTGGTATCCTGCAGCCGATCCTCCCGTTGCGCCAACCTCGCCAGGAACCGGGACACGCTCTCGACCCACTCCCGCGGTCGTTCGAGGTGGACGGCGTGACCCGCGTCGGGCACGACCTCGTGGACCGCGTCGGGCATGCGTGCCATCATCCGGTCGCCGATGCTCGTGAACTTGTGGTCGAGGGCACCCGTAAGCACCAGACTCGGGACGCGGATCTCTCCCAGTCGGTCCCAGAACGACGGCTGTGAGCCGGTGCCGAGCCCCTCGAGACAAGCAGCCAGGGCCGGGCCGTCGTTCCGGAGACGGCGTGAGCGCTCGGCTTGCAGCGTCGCCTCACCCAGGGCGTGCTGGCTCGCGAAGAGCGGTTGCGACATCCAGGCATCCACGAACGCCGCCGTGCCGTCCTCCAGGATACGCTTGGCCAACAGGTGGTCCCGATCTCGTCTTGCCGCCCGCTCGCCTTCCGTGGCCAGCCCGGGCGACGCGCTTTCCAGCACCAGCCCGGCCACGCGCTCGGGCCGAAGGACCGCCGCCGCCAGGGCGAGGCGCCCCCCCATGGAATACCCCATCCATACGGCGCGATCGACCCCCGCTCGGTCCAGCGCCCCGACCAGCGCGTCGAGGACGGACGGGAGGCGGTAGCTCTCGACCGTGTTCGATCGATGGGCGGCTCCGTGCCCGGGCAGGTCGGGAACGAGGAGGCGCCCGTGGCGACCGACTCCGTCCACACACGCCTGGGGCCACGCCGCGCCGGATCCGGTGAATCCGTGGAGCAATAGGCACGGCGGCCCGGCACCCAGGCTCCGGACCGGAAGCATCAGGGCCCGCCCTCCGACCGCCGCCTCTCCTCCAGCCGACGCTCCGCGGCAGCCAGCCACTGGGCGATCTCCTCGTGACCGCCCTCCTCCGACACCACGTCGCCCTGTCGGTACGCGGTATCGGCCGGCCATTGATCCGGTGGTGCCACGGTGAGCCGAGCCTGGGCCGAGCCGGGCGCGGGCTCCCGCCCCCGGAATGACCCGGCCACGGTCTCGAGGTCACCGATGCTCGGTGTCCCCACTCCGGACCGCCTTCGTGACGCTTCTCATTCGCGTGCTTCGTTCGCGTTCACGGCGCGCCGTCCAGACCGCCGGTGAACGATTCCAGGATCCGGAGCGCTGCGACGAGTGCTCGCCCCTCCGCGTCGGCGGCGGGCTCGAACGCGCTCAGAGTCAGCGAACCGACGGCTCGGTGGCGCCCCAGCCACCCCACGACCGCCAGCAGCTCATCCAAACGAATGCCGTCGGGGGCCGCGAAGTGGTTGGCCCTTCCGTCCCTGGGATCGAGGACGTCGAGGTCCAGGTGCACGTGGATCGACCGTCCGCGGTCGCTCATGTCCTGGACCACGTCGCCCAACCCCTCGCGGACGACCGGGGGCTCGAGCAGCCGCACGCCCGATTCCCGGATGTGCGTCGCCTCGGCCGGATCCAGATCCCGCACCCCCACCAGCGTCAGGTCGGAGCCGTGAAGGGGCGTGAAGCCCGGGACCGACGCCGCCAATGCCTGCCAGCACCGTCCTTCGAGCACAGAGAGCGCCATCCCGTCCAGGAAGCCGCTCTCGGACGTGTCGGGGGTGTTGAGGTCGCCGTGGCTGTCGAACCAGACGACCCCGACGGGCCCGTCGAGACCCGACACCACGCCCACCGACGAGAAGCAGTTACCCGCCAGGATCAGCGGAAACCTGCCCGCCCCCCGTGCCTGCCGCACCAGGGTGGCCAGCTGCCGGGCCAGCGCGAACGCGGTGGCCGTCTCAGCCTGGATGGGGCCGTCGTCAGCCTCCACCGTGGTGACCAGAACGTCGTGCCCCTGTGCCTCGAGGCGCTGCGCCAAACCGGCCGCCAGAAGGCCGTCGGGTCCGGCGCCCATACGAACCCCGCGGGCGCCGGAATCGTACGGCACGCTGAAGATCTGGATCACGCTCACGTCAGACTCCCTGTGCTCGCCCGCGGAAGCGGGGCATGAACCGTGGGACACTGGCCTGATAGCGTCGGTACTCGTCACCGAAGCGCTCCAGCAGCTCCCGCTCCTCGAGGAGGACGACACCGTAGATCCCCACCACCGTGAACGCCGCAACCAGGTACATGACCAGGTAGTTGGTGATCAGAGACGTCCCCAAGACGCTCACCATGATCCCCAGGTAACGGGGGTGACGGACGCGGCCGTAGATGCCATCCCGAAGGATCCGGCCCTCTTCATCGGCGGCCCTCAGCTCCGGAACGCCGGCAAGGACCCGGAACTTCAGGTGCTCCTTGGCGCGCTTGTCGATCCAGATGCCCATGGCGAAGAGGAAAAGCCCCGGGACGGCCAGCGGCCATGCCATGCCGAACTCCACGGCCATGATGGGAGCCCTGAGGTAGAAAACGACGGCCGCCATGACCAGCATCGGCGGTATGAGGATCCAGTACGTTCGGGCCACCCCGACCTTGCGCCAGAACCCCACCAGCGGATGCACCACGAACCAGAACAGGACTGCCGGAGGAAGGAACGCCGCGGTCCACAGCGCCAGGACGTACCGCACCCAGTCCAGTACACTCATTGCCGTCGATGGCGGTGTCGTGGTACCATGGTACCGTCACTCTCCAGCCCGAGCCTGAACGCGGAACGCCATCCATGTCCCCTGGCCGAAGAAGCCGACAAGCCGGAGCCAAAACCGTCGCACGGGTCCAGACGGGCGTGCGTATGGAGAAACGGATGGTGAAGGTGCTCAAGGGACTCGCCGAGTACCTCGACATGTCACTGGGCGACCTCATGGAAGGAATCGTACTCCACGCCTTCGAAAGCAAACCCGCGTTCTCCGAAGCGACCCTTTCCAGGATCTCCCAGCTCAAGGAGGTCTACGGTATGGACTACGGGGCTGACGCCAGTCATCGACTCGAGGAGCTCGATCCGGGTACCGCCTGAGCCGATCCGGGCGAAGCCACTCCCTCTCCGGCCTTTCCAGGTCCCGGGACGAAGGGGGTTGCACCTCACGTGTGAGGTCTCACGCTTGGTGCGACCCGCTCCAAGGGAGAGTCGAAGTGAGTGAGGCGGCCCAGATCACGCGCTCGCAGCAGCTTCAGTCGCTGCGCGCGCTTGGGTTCTCTCTACACGAGATCCAGCGGTGTCTGGCTCGGCCTGATTGGTCCGCGGACCCCGTCTCCCTCGGGAGGCGGGGGCGCGCCCCCTTGGCGCCCTACCCGAGTGTCAGGCCTCAGTCCCAGCCCATCCTGGTCCGGAGACCCGTGATGTGGGCCACATGGTGTCGACTGTGCCAGCAGTAGACCGGAGACCCGTGATGTGGGCCACATGGTGTCGACTGTGCCAGCAGTAGACCTGCAGCAGCTGCTCCAGGGTCATCCGCCCCCACTCCGGATGGAGGATCGTCCGCTTCCAGCCCGCCTCGTCGACGTTGCGCAACCACCGGACCCAGCGGTCGTGCAGCGCCTCCAGCAGCGCGAGTGAGACGTCCACCGGCCCCTCTCGCCCGTCCAGCTCCTCGGCCCAGAGGGCCTCCTCGTACGTCGTGATCCTGGGCTCGTCTTCCGTGGCCCCCAGCTTGAAGCGCACGTAGGAGTTGAGGTGGCTGTCGGGCACGTGGTGGACGACCTGCCGAACGGTCCATCCCCCGGGACGATACCGGGTGTCCAGCTGGCGGTCGTCCAGGCCGGACACCGCATCCCGCAAGCGGGCCGGCAAAGCCGCGATCTCCTCGATGCACCGCTGTCTCTGCTCGGGCGTGAGCTCCGGCTCGATGTCGAGCCGTCCGACTGGGTATCGAAGGGCCTCGAGCTCGATGTCGTTCACTGCCACCTCCCCGTCTTACGTGATTGGCCGGCAACGTGGAGGGGGACCGTTCGGGGCGCAACCGACTTCGACTCGACAGGCGAGAGGGTCGCTATGGGCTCCTCGAGCCTCGGTCGGCTGGTGATAACCTCTCGCGCACGAAGCGGGCGTCCGCCGGCGCCAGCTCCATCCGGAGAAGCTCGGCGGCATCGGCCCAGCGGATCTCGGAGTGCTCCATCGCCTCGGGCTCCCCTTCGGCGTACACCTCGACGAACCGGATCTCGAAGGCCGACCCGGGATCGGCGGCGATGTACAGGATTCCTCCGATGGCGGTGACCCGAAGCCCCAGCTCTTCGGCCAGCTCCCGCCGCGCCGCGGCCAGGTCGTCTTCGCCCGCGTGGATCTTGCCGCCCGGAAACTCCCACAGTCCTCCGTGACGCTTGTGCTCCGGTCGGCGTCCGAGGAGATAGGCTGTGCCACGACGAAGGACCGCGGCCACGACTTCGTGGGAGGTCTCCGGCCGTCTCAAGCCGCCGGCGCTCCGGCCCGACAATAAGGAGGGACCCGTACTCCGTGCGGGCCGGACGTGACGGTGCAAGAGGAGGTCGCATGAGGGGAGTAGCGGGGCCTGGCCGTGTGTCCGCGCTGGTCCTGGCCTTGGGCGCATGCGCGGGCAGTGGAGACGACGGGGACAATGAGGGTGGCATCACGGGCCCCGACGTCGTGACCTACGATGCCCCGTGGCCGGTCGACATGAGCCGGGTGCTCGTCCGAACCTTCACCGACGAGGCGGGTGACCAGGAAGCACTGCCCACCTGGATGGACGGCCCCCCCTACTCCGGTCCCGTACCCTGGCCCTCCATCGACGTCACGCGCGTGTCGGTCGGCGTCGAGGCGGGCTTCCTCTACATGCGTGTGGACTTCGCCGGCGCGATCCCCGCGGACGTGGTGCATCTCATGCCCGAGGGCGAGATCGAGGAGCAGTTCGTCACGAACCAGGGCATGAACATCGCTCTCAACGTCGACGGCGAGGTGGGGACCGGAGGCGGCGGCGAAGGCGTCTCGGGCATCGACATCTTCTTCGCGGTCTCCTTCGACTACGGGAAGCGGCACCAGATCTACGCGAACTGGGACTTTCCGGACGGCGACGTTCATCACCACCAGAGTCAGCTGTACGGCGAGCTCGGAGAGGGCGGACCGGGATCGAGCTATGCGGTGGTACGCTATCCGATCAGCGATCTGGGCAGCTTCTTCCCTCGCGGGGAGACGGTCGACATCGGGTCGTGGTCCGAGGCCGAGAGCTATGAGGCCGACGGTACGCTGAAGTACCATCATTTCGCCTTCGACAGGGTCATCGACGGCGAGACGTGGACCATACCGTCCAGCTGACGGGCAGCGTCAGAGCTCGAGGGCGGCGGTGTCCGCCACCTCGTAGACGCCGCCCTCCGGCGGGTCGGCCAGGCATTCCCGCAGGCGTGGGAGCGCCTGAACGTAGATGTCGCTGCTTCTGTGGCGAGTACGCGCCTCGGCGCTCTCGTAGACCTCGACCAGGAGGAAGACGTTGGGCTCCGTGACGGACTCGCAGACCTCGTAGCTCGATACCCCAGGGACGTGCCGACTGTCGTGGATCACGTCCGTGATGGTGTCGAGGAAGTCGGCCCGCATGTCGGGCCGAACGTGGAGCCGGGCGCGAACCACGAGCATGAGGGTCTCCTTCCCTTCACGACGTCTCTGGCGATCCCGACCCCCAAGCTCGACTGCGGCGCGCGGGCTCGCAAGCGAGGGCGAACGGGCGAGGACCGCGAAGCCCTCCGTCACGCTCGGGTCCCGAGTCGTGTCAGGTGTCGTCGCCCGGTCGGGCCGCGAGGGCACCGGAGGCGGTGAGGGCATAGATGGCCGCACACTCCACCAGCCGCGCGACTTCGACGAACTCGTGTGGGCCGTGGGAGCTGGACAGCACGCCGGGACCGTAGGCGAGAGCCGGGACCCCGACCTCACTGTAGAAGCGGGACTCCAACAGCCCAGGACACAGCTCGAACCGTGGCGCCGTGCCCGTCACCGCCCGCACGGCGGTGGCGAGGGCACGCGCCGGCATGGCGTCCTCAGGAGCCTGACTCGATCCACCCTCCTGGAGGGTCTCGACCTCCACCGTTACGCCCGGCGTCGAAGCCGAGTGAATCACGTCGAGAAGCCGAGCACGCTCCGTCTCCAGGCTCTCCTCGGGATTGAAGCGCCGCTCCACCGTGAACGAGAACTCGGCGGGCACCACGTTGAAGTGGGAGCCGCCGGTGATGTCGCCGCCCAGCATGAGGATGGAGCGCTGGGCCGCCTCCGGATCCATGGCCAATGCGGTCCGGCGATGCTCCACCTCCCGCTTCACGGCCATCAGCCCTTCGATCACGGGGACCGCCGCCTCGAAGGCGTTCGCCCCCTCGTGTTGCAGCCCTACGTGCGCGGTGCGCCCGCGGAACCGGACGCGGAGGGTTATGGCGCCCCGGTTGCCGTTCCAGACCACACCGCTGGTCGGCTCCCCCAGGATCATCCCGACGCCGGAACGCCCCAGCTGCCCGGAGCGCGAGAGCGCTGCGGAGCCCCACTCGCCACCGGTCTCCTCGTCCGGAACGACCACGAGCTCGATGCGGCCCGAGCGGGCCAGGTCGAGCTCCCGAACGATGGCCAGGCAGGCGACCATCGAGGCCAGGCCACCCTTCATGTCGGAGGCGCCACGCCCGCGGATCCGGTCTCCGTCGAGGGTGGCTTCGAACTGGCTCGGGTCCTGCGCCGGGACGACGTCGTAGTGGCCGTGGAGGTAGAGCGTCGGGCCGTCGCCGAACCCGGCCGTCACGACTTGCCGGGTTTCACCATCCTCCGGCGAGAAGGTCGTGACCCGTGGCTCGAAGCCCAGCGCCGTCAACTCGGAAGAGAGGAGGTCGACGCAGTCGCCGTAGGCACGCCCCGGCGGGTTCTCCGAGGGAATGGCCACGAGCCGACGCGTGAAATCCACCAGCCACTCCCGCCAGTCATCCGCCAGGGCCAGGGCGGCGTCCACCGTGTTCTTGTCGAGCTCCACCGTAACTCTCCGCAGCCTCCGGTTGGCGATACGCCTACACGGGGTCCCGCCCTTCGTTCGACCGGGACCTGGGGTACTCGATGTAGGCGGCCGTCTCGTCGGCGACCTCCCGTCCATGCAGCATCTCGACCACGTGGAAGGCCATGTCGATGCCGGCCGCCACGCCGGCGGAGGAGATGATGCCGTCCGAGACCACCCTCGCCCCGGCCTCCACCGTGATCGATGGATCGAGCTCGGCCAGGACGTCCACCGCGCCCCAGTGCGTGGTGGCGCGCCGGCCCCGGAGCAGCCCCGCCGAGGCCAACAGCAACGAGCCCGTGCAGACCGAGACCACCTGTTCAGCATGGTCGGCCCGTCGTCGGATCCATGCGAGCACCTGTTCGTCGGTCAAGAGAGCCCGGGTGCCAAAACCGCCTGGTACCACGAGCAATTGCGTGGCGGGCGTGTCGTCGAAGCCGAAGTCCGGAATGACCTTGAGTCCACCGGTAGCTGTGATGGTCTCAGCGGTTCGGGCGACGGTGAAGACCCGGAAGGGCGCTGACGATTCCGACCGTCGAGACCCCGGTCCCGGCTCGAGCCTGGTCCGCGAAAAGACTTCGTAGGGACCCGCGAAATCCAAGACCTCGACCCCGTCGAAGATCAGGATGCCCACGTTCTTTCGTTCCATCGGGTGTCACGTCTCCACGCGGCCGATCCACGCGAGTCTTGACCAAACCGCCAGTTCGTCGCCATCGTTTTCCCGCCTGCCGCTCACTTTCACCGAATGTGCGACAGGATGTTCCATGGGAGAGCACTTGGTGGTCCGGAGATCCGAGTACCCCGAGCCCCCCGCACTTGGAGAGTCCGGAAATGCGCATCTCCGGCACCGTCAAGTGGTTCAATGACGAAAAAGGCTACGGCTTCATCGCGCGCGATGACGGCGAAGGCGACTGCTTCGTCCACCACTCGGCAATTCAGGGAAGCGGCTTCAAGTCCCTGAACGAGGGCGAGAAGGTCGAGTTCGATGTCGTCCAGGGCCAGAAGGGCCCGGCGGCGGAGAACGTCTCGCGAGTCGAGTAGACCGACCGGCATGAACCGCTGGAAGCCGGGGTCCCCCAGCCGGGGGGTCCCGGCTTCTTCTTCCGCCCCGACTTTCCCGGCTGCGAAGCCGCCGGAGGGCGCCCCGGACGACCCAAGCCCCCTGCAGGCCGCCCTACGCCGATGGTGACCAGCGTACGCCTGCCATCCGGTCCACGAAGTCGCTGCCGAAGGCCATGGCCGGAGTCAACGCCCCGGCCGGCGGTCCCCGGTAGTCGGCGCCGAGCAGCTCGGTAACCGCCGTGCACGCGCTGTCCGCCGTGAACGCGTAGGCGTTGGGCAGGGTCAGCTCCACCCAGGCCCGCTGCCCATCGTCGTTCCACGCCTCTGCCCAGACCCGGGCCGCGCCGCTGGCGAGCTCGGTGTCGTCGGGTCCGCCCCGCAAGCGGTCCAGCATGGCCTGGGCTGCGCGACGCGCGAGTGGACGTCGGGCGATCCACTGCAGCGGCGTGGACATCCGGCGCAGAGCTCGCGGAGCGGGCGAGAACACCCGGATGTCGGGAATGCCGGTGGAGACCCACGCCGTGCTCAGGTCACCCCACGGAATGCTCACGCAGTCCCGGGTCCGGTCGGTAAACGGAATCGAACGCATGAGCTGACCGTGAGGCACGTCCACCAACTGTCCGGCGCGACGGATCGTCCCGGGCCTCGCCAGGCCTTCCACCATACCCTTGAGGGTGCCGGTGCTGGGGCGACCCGAGACGGTGAAGGCGATGTCGAGGTGGGTGGGCGCGGCCACCCGACGAGCCACCTCGACCGCGGCGCAGTCCGTGGGCACGACGTCGAATCCCACACCGGGAAGCAGCACCACGCCCGCGTCCCTGGCCCTCTGGTCGAGGGAGAAGACCCCCTCCAACACCTCGATCTCGCCCGTGATGTCCAGGTAATGACAACCGCTGCGCAGACACGCCTCGGTCATGGGCCGGTAGGTCCCCGCGAAGGGGCCCGCGGCGTGCAGCACGGCCCCCATGCCGTCGATTCCGGCTTGCGCCCCGTCGGCGTCGTCCAGCGGGAACACGCGGTAGGGCAACTCCAGCTCGCGAGCCAACGCCTCGGTTCGTGCGTGGCTGCGGCCGGCGAGCACCGGCGCCAGCCCACGGGCCGCTGCCAGGCGAGCGATGAGCTCACCGGTGAACCCGTACGCCCCGTAGAGAAGCCAGGAGCGGCTCCGGGACTGGCCTCCGTCGGTCACGGCGCGGACAGCCGGCTCGACGCTACTTGGGCGGGAGCGACGCCGCGAAGTCGCGCCCTCGCCCGACCCAGGCGGTCAGATCGCCATCGTCCTGCAGCCCCTCCGATGCTACGAAAACGAATCCCTTGAGCGCCCGCCCGGTGAAGTCCATCTCCCGGGCGTGGGGTTGAGCCAACGCCTCGCCGTAGCCGGCCGGGCCCACCCGGACCATGAGCTCTTCGCCCGTCACGCCACAGGCCATGTTCCCGTGCACCAGGAAACACAGCCCGCCGAACATCTTCTTCTCCGCAAAGCCCGGTGTCTCCTGAAGGCCCTCGCGAACGCGCTGGGCCAGCCCTTCGTCGTACGCCATGTCAGCCTCCGTCGGCCGGTCGTTTCTCGAGAACCCACGTGGTCATGGCGCGCAGGCGCTCCACGACCGTGGTCTTGATGGGCTCCAGCTGCGCGCCCCCCAGCCGGGCGGCACGGTTCCTCAGGAACGCCTCATCCACGAGGAACCGCTCCGTCCCATCCGGGATCCGGTACCAGCGAGGCCGCACCGGCACCACGAGGTCCTCGATCCCGATCGTGGACGCCAACCTCGCGAACAAGATCCCGCCGGGAGCCAGAACCCGCCACATCTCCGTCACCATGGCGTCGAACGCCGCCACGCTCGGGGCGAAGTGGAGCACGGCGCTGCTGATGACGAAGTCGAACGAAGCGTCATCGAGGGAGAGGTCCTCGAGGGACTCCACGCAGAAGCGCCCGGGAGGGAGATCGGGCCGCAGACTCTGTGCCAGCTCCCGCGCCCTTTCGAGCCGGTCCGGATCCTGATCGACCCCCCAGACTTCGAACCCGTTCCTCAAGAGATACAACAGATTCCGGCCATCGCCGCATCCCGCGTCGAGGACCCGCATGGGTGGCGTGAGCCGACCCTTCAGGAGTTGGTCAAACAGATAGATGTCGATGGAGCCGAACGTCTCCTCGAGGTCCTTCATGGGGATTCCCGGGGCTTTTGCCTTGGGCCGCCGTGCCCCCGCGGGCCTGGCGGTGACGGCAGGAACGGCTGGCGCCGGAGCGCGCTACGGTGCGGTTCATCGCACCGTCCAAGAAGCCCACCGAACCCGCGGTGGCGCAAGTCGACCATCGGGGGCCCCCTACGATCACCTTCGTGGCGCCGTCCCGGCGAGCCGCCCGAGCTCTCACGTCCGCGGGGGGTGCCGGCGACCCCGCGCGGACCCGTGCATCCCGGGAAGAGCCCGCGTTTTCGTTGCCCATGCGTCGCCCCGCACCTATATAATCATGCGACGCGGCCCGGCCTGCCGGGCCGTTCCTTTGAGGGGCCGGGCGCCACCGGGCCACGGTCCCCCTACGGTCACCCGCAATCCACGGACGGGGATGGCGCTACCATCGAACGAAGAGCTGCTCGCGCGTTGGCGGGACGAGCCGGCCCCACTTCTGCCCCTGCTGCACGACCTCCACGACCGCGACGGGCACCTCTCCGAGGAGGCGCTGCGGTTCGTTGCCAGGGGCCTCCGGATCCCCATCGCCGATCTCTTCGGCACCGTCACGTTCTACCACCACTTCGCTCGTGAGCCGGGGGGCCTGGAGCGCCCGAGGGTGTGCACGGGCCCGGTGTGCCGCCTCAACGGCGCCGAGGCCATGGTCGACAGCTTGCGGGCTGCGGGCCACCGCCCTGAAGAGATCCCGTGCCCTGGCCGGTGCGACGAGCCGGTACCCGTAATCCGCGGACACGCCGTCCTGGTGGGTTCGGGGGCGAACGACCTGAGCACTGGTCCCGCGCCGCTGCCGCCGGCACCCGACGACGCGGCCCGCGAGTGCGTCTTTTCGAAGATCCGCGAGCCGGGACGTGCCACGTTGGACGGGTACCGAGCCACTGGCGGGTACATCGGCCTCGAGGGCGCCGTACGGAGCATGTCTCCCGAGGAAGTCCGGCACGTGATGAAGGAGAGCGGTCTGGCCGGGAGAGGCGGCGCCGGGTTCCCCACCTGGCGCAAGTGGGTCGCCGTGGCGGAAGCGCCGGGCGACCCCAAGACCATCGTCTGCAATGCCGACGAGGGTGAGCCTGGCTGCTTCAAGGACCGGGTCCTCATGGACTACGACCCCCACGCCGTCATAGAGGGCATGGCCATCGCCGCCTACGCCACGGGTGCCACGCGGGGTTTCATCTACCTGCGCTACGAGTATCCGGAAACGCAGAACACGCTGGAGCGCGCCATCGCCGAGGCGGAGACCGCCGGGCTCCTGGGGAGCGGGATCGGGGGATCGGCCTTCGACTTCCGGCTCATGGTGCGCCGCGGCGCTGGCGCCTACATCTGCGGCGAGGAGACGTCGCTGCTCAATAGCCTCGAAGGCAAGCACCCCTTCCCCCGCAACCGCCCACCGTTCCCCGTGACCCACGGGTACGACGATCTGCCCACGGTCGTGAACAACGTGGAGACGCTCGCGTCGGTGCCGCACATATTGGCGAACGGGGCCGAGTGGTACGCGGGTCTCGGCCTGGAGGATCATGCCGGCACGAAAGTCATCAGCCTCTCGGGCGACATCCGGCGACCAGGCAACTACGAGGTCCCCCTGGGCCTGCCTCTTCGCACGCTCCTGATGGACTGGGCCGGCGGCCCCCCCGACGGCCGGCGCATCCAGGCGGTGACCATGGCCGGCCTGTCTGGCGGGTTCCTCGGGGGAGCGGATCTTGACGACGTGACGCTGGACGAGCCCAGCATCCGCTCCAAAGGGGGATTCCTGGGTGCCGGCGGCGTCATGGTATTCGACGACTCCCGGGACATGGTGGACGTCGCTCGGAGCGCCATGGAGTTCTTCGCGCACGAGTCCTGCGGGAAGTGCTTCCCCTGCCGGATCGGAACGCAGCGGCTCGTGGAGCGCCTTGCGGGAGGGGGGCCAGAGGAGTTGGACGACTGGGTCGACGAGGTCGCCGACTTGAACGAGACCATGAAGAAGACGAGCGCGTGCGGCCTGGGGCAGGCGGCCCCGCTGATCGCCGAGAGCCTTCTCCGTTATTTTCCGGATCAGGTGGCTCGGAGTGTGGGCGGGGGTGGCCGCGGCTGAGGATCTCGGCAGCAGCACGGGCCGCGACGGCACGGACAGACGCCTCGACCAGAAGAGGCCGAACGGGACGAAGGAAGTTGCGATGAGCGGTAGTGACAGCGGTCGGACCCTGACCATGACGCTGGACGGCGAGAAGGTCTCCTTCGCGCCCGGAGAGACGGTCTACGAGGTGGCCGAGCGAAACCGGAAGGACATCCCCACGCTCTGCTACGACCCGAGGTTGGATCCCTTCGGGGGGTGCCGGCTCTGCGTCGTGGAGCTGGAGGGCGCTCGCACGCCCGTCGCGTCGTGCACGACTCAGGCGGCCCCGGGCATGGCCGTGAAGACCCGGACCGCCTCGTTGGAGATGCACCGCAGGGTCCTCATGGAGCTGGTGGCTTCCGAGAATCGGGAGATCGACGTGGATCCCCTGAGCGGCTACGCGTCCCAAGAGATGGCCGTGCTGGTGGACCGCTACCAGGCGAGGACCGGCCGGTTCGAGGGTCACACGTCCGGCACGAGCCGGCCGGACGACGACAATCCGTTCATCCTGCGGGACTACGAGAACTGCATCTCGTGCTACCGATGCGTGCGCGTCTGCGCCGAGCGGGAGGGCGATTACGCGATCTCCATCAAGAACCGCGGGTTTCACACGCAGATCACCACCGAGTTCGACGGTCTGCTCAGGGATTCGGCGTGCACCTTCTGTGGACAGTGCATCCAGACGTGCCCCACCGGGGCCCTGGGCGATCTCAAGGCACTGGCCAACAGAGACGTCCCGGGCGAGACCGAGAAGACGCGGACCATCTGCCCCTACTGCGGCGTCGGCTGCTCGGTCGACGTCATGACCCGTGGCGACAAGATCGTGGGCGTGCAGCCTGCCATGGACGGGCCGGCCAACCTCGGTGCCCTTTGCATCAAGGGCCAGTTCGCCTTCGACTTCGTGCACCATCCGGACCGACTCGCGACGCCCTTCGTACGGGACGAGGCCACCGGTGAGCTGCGGCCGGCCAGCTGGGACGAGGCGCTTGACCGGGCCGCCGACGGACTCCGGAGGGCTACGGAGGAGCACGGGCGCCACAGCGTCTACGGCGTGGCTTCGGGCCGGGCGCCCCACGAGGCCGCGTATTCCATGCAGAAGCTGATCCGGGCGGGATGGGGGACCAGCTACATCGACAACTGCAGCCGTGCCTGACACGCTCCCACAGTCGCCGGTCTGGCGGCAACGATCGGGCGCGGCGCCATGTCGAACCCCCTCGTCGACATGGAGAAGCCGGACGTCATCTTCTGCATCGGCACGAACATGACCGAAGCTCACCCGGTGGCGGCGACGCGACTCAAGCGTGCGCTGGCTCGGGGGGCGAAGATGATCGTGGCGGACCCGCGGCGAATCGCCCTGGCCGATCTGGCCGACATCTACCTGCCGATCCGGGTGGGCTCGGACACGGCCCTGCTCCTGGCCATGGCCCACGTGATCGCCCGGGAGGGGCTGATCAACGACGCGTTCATGGCGAAGCGCACGACCGAAGGCGAGGCATTCCTGGAGCACGTGAAGGACTACACGCCCGAATGGGCAGCGGAGATCTGCGAGATCCCTGCCGAGGATATCGAGAGGGCCGCTCTCCTGTACGGAAAGGCCGACCGGGGCGCCATCTACTACACCCTGGGCATCACGGAGCACATCTGCGGCGTCGAGAACGTCCAGAGCCTCTGCAACCTGGCGTTGATGACCGGCAACATCGGCCGCGAGGGCACCGGCATCAATCCGATGCGGGGTCAGAACAACATCCAGGGCGCGGGGGACTGCGGGGCCCTGCCCAACAACTACGTAGGCTTCCAGCCGGTCACCGATCCGGCCAACCAGGCCAAGTTCGAGCAAGCGTACGGTCGCAAGGTCGACCTGGAGAAGGGCATCACCAAGGTCACTGCGCTGGACCTGTGCGGCGACCAGATTCGGGCCATGATCATCGACGGCGAAAACACCGTGGTCTCGGACCCGGACCGACAGCATTGCGAGCACGCCCTCAGGAGCCTGGACCACCTGGTGGTGATCGACATCTTCATGACCGAAACGGCCGAGCTGGCGGATGTCGTGCTCCCCGCCACGGCGTGGGCGGAGACCGACGGCGTCTGCACCAACACGGAGCGTCGCGTCCAGCGGCTTCGGGCAGCCGTACCACCGCCGGGCGAGGCCAAGCCCGACTGGTGGATCGTCGCCCAGATCGCGAAGCGCCTGGGCATCGGGGGATTCGAGTACGAGAGCGCCAAGGAGGTCTTCAACGAGATCTGCGAGCTCTCGCCCCTCTATCACGGCCTCGATTGGGATCGTATCGACAAGAGCGAGTACCAGTGGCCGGTCCCTCACAAAGAGCATCCGGGCACACCACGACTCCACGAGGAGTCGTTCCCCATCGGCCGCGGCATCTTCAAGCAGACGACGTACCGGGATCCGGCCGAGACCATCTCCGACGACTTTCCCGTCTGGCTGACGACGGGGCGTCGCCTCGAGTCCTACCATACGCGGACCCAGACGGGCCGGTCCGGCGGCATCGATTACCTGCTGCCCGAAGAGCGTCTCGAGGTGCACCCGGACGACGTTCGCGATTGGGGGTTGGAGGACGGTGGATGGGCGGAGATGTCCAGCGCGCGCGGCTGCGTCTACATCAAGGTCCAGGCCACGAACCGGTCACCGCGCGGCACCGTGTTCGCCAGCTTCGCGTTCAACGACGTGCCGGTGAACGTGCTCACCGGGGCTGGCTACGACCCCATCACGCACACGGCGGAGCTCAAGGTCTGTCCGGTGAAGGTGGAACCTACCTCGCCCCCGGAGGCCCGGAACCAGGCGACGCCCATCGCGTCCGACTGAGGGGTCCGGTCCGCCGAAAAACGAACGCGGGTGGCTCGGAAGGCAGCGGCATCCGCCAGGCACGACCGGTGCCAGGAGCCGCACCGGTGGCGCGGCCCCCTTTGCCCCACGCAGGCGAACCGAACCGCCGGACGCCCTCCGCTCCGCGGGCTGCACCGGCGAAGCCACTCGATGTGCCGGCAACGGGAGGGAATCCCCGTTCGTCGCCCGGGCCTGGAGGGGTCGTCGCGGCCCGGCCCCGCTAACCGATTGTCGTCCTATCGCTTACCCCGTCCAACCTACGAGATGCCGTAGGTGTTGCGTCGGCGCTGCACAAGATATTGTAGTGCTCCCGCCGTCATGGCCCTTTCATGACGCGCCCGCGCAACATATGAATGGAGGTGTCTGGCCCCCTCACCAACGCTTTGAAGGAGGGACCCCTGCGATGGATTCTCAAGGCGTGGCGCGCCCCGAGGAGCTCACGGTGGCTCCGCTCGTACCCACCCCGGACGAAATCCGTGAACGGTTGGGGTCTTTCCCCAGGCTTGGACGCGGTTACGACCCACAGCCCGTCGACGTGTACCTCCGCATGGTGGCGGACTGCCTGGAGCGAGTCGCGGACCAGAACCAGTCGCTGGTGGGTCGGGTCAACGAGCTGGCGAGGAAGGTCGCCTTTCACGAAGGGCGGGCGTGGGCGGTCCAGGAGGCCCTGGTGACCGCTCAGACGCTTCAGGCCGAGGCCCGGGAAGCGGCCGAGGCCGAGGCACGGCGGATCCGCGCCGAGGCCGCCAGTGACGCAGAAGAGGTGCTGGCCGCTACGCACGAGGAGCGTGACCGGTTGCTCGGCGAGGTGGAGGAGGCCTCCGCGCAGGCCGTACGCATCCGAGACCATGCCCAGGCAGAATCCGAGGTCCTGCGACAGGAGGCGCTGAAGGAGCTGGACGGGCTGCGGGACACGGTGGCCACCGAGATTCAGGAGCTTCACGCGCAGGCGACCCAGGAGGCCGAGCAGATCCGCGAGGAAGCCCGGCGCGCCGCCAAGGAGGTGGAGGACGAGGCTCTCGGACAGCTGGAGCGTCGCTCCGCCATGCTGATGGGGCAGATCGAAGAGCGCCACCGCGCCCTGGAGAGGCTGGAGGAGAAGCGCCTCGAGGTGCTGGGTCGGCTGCAGCACATCCTCGTGCGAGAGCTCGAGGCGGTGCAGTCCGAACAGGCGCGGCCTCCGGTCGGCGACAGCGGCGACGGGCGATCGAGCCTCCTCGTGACGGGCTCCACGGCGGGTCAGGCTCGGGAGGTCCCGGCGTCGAGTCTCGTGGATGGCGGTGCCACAGGGGACTCGGTCGCGACGGGCATCATCATGCCCGACAACACCGTGGTGATCGTCCCCGCCAAGGCGAAGCGCAAGGCCGCACGTCGGCCCCTTACGGACGCACCCGGCCCCCTCGATCCCGGCGTCCGTGACGCTGCCGAGGACGAGGACGTGCCCATCGCGGCCCAGGACGTCGATCTCGTCGTGCCGCTGGACACCGTCGGCGGCGAGGACGATGAAGCCAGCGAGGAGCTGCCGCAGCAGTAGGGACCGGGAGGCGAGGACCCAGCCGTTCACCGTCCGGCTCGTTGGCCAGGCGCGTTGCCATGTGCGCGCGGCCGTAGCAGCTTCGGTCTCCGATTGTCGGATTCGCGGACGCACGAGCCGGTAGGAGGCTGGGCCGATGTCGATTCCTCACTTCTTCGGCGTGGTGCGGTACAGCAATCAACTCCTCCTCCCCCGAGGTCTGTACCCCCCCATCGACGCTCCGGAAGACGTACCGGTCTGGGCGCCATTCATGGTCAGCATGGCCGAGATGGTGACGGAGGCCATCGACCGCCGCAACCGATACGGCTACGCGACGAGAGCGTCGCTGGACAGCTTCCCCTCCGGGTACACACGGAGCGACCTCACGCTTCGGTTCGTCAACTTCTCTCGGCAGTGGCGATCCGAAGCCTCCCGATGGCACTACCAGGGCGGCCAGATCTGCCTCGAGCTCACGCTCGGCGTCTTCGCGGACGAGCGGGCCGAGGATCGCCCGCAGTGCCTTTCGATGATCCTCACCCACGAGCTGAAGCACGTGGCGGACGAGATCGACATCGTCACCAATTGGCTGCCGAGGCGAGCGCCCATCGAGCTACGCAGCCGCTTCGCCCCCCTCGGACAAAACGCGTTCGAGCGAGCGATGCGGGGCCGCGGCGACGGCCGGGGATCCAACCTGGAGCGAGCGGTCCAGGGGATGTGGATCGAGGAGTCGAGCCGGCGAGCCCAAGCGCTCCATTCCCAGCGTCCCGAGGACGGGGCCAGGATCCGGGACTGCATCAATGCCTGAGTCGCCGCGCGCCGCCGCGCGGTCAGGGCCCGACGGACGCACGGCTACGGGCTGAGCCAGTACGACACCTTCAGGAGCAGCACGTTGTTCGGCGGCTGAGCGAACAGGCGGTGGACGTCGTCTCCCACCTGGAAGGCCCCGTCGTCGACCCAATGGTCCCGGGCCTGCGTCCACACCAGGTACACCGCGGAACCGGGGCGATACTCCCACCGCAGCACCACGTTCGACTGAAACTGTTTGGAGTTGAAGTCGGGGTCACGAAAGTGGTCGAGCGTGCCGTCTCCGTCGACGTCGGCCAGGTAGCCACCCTCGGGATCGGGGAGGTAGTCGAGGAGACCGAATCGCTCTGCATACCGTGCGGCCCTGGGATCGTCCACGCGCTTGAAGGCGGCGTAGGAACCGGCGCTGACGAACGGCTGCGCGTAGAGCTGTAGGGACAGCGTGGGCGTGAAGGCGTAGTTCACGCGGGCGGTGACGCCGGCCGTGGTCTGATCCAGCCGCCCGAGAACGTACTCGGGCGTGGTGAGATCGAGACGCTCCACCCACTGACGATCGTCGGACCTCCAGCTCACGAACGGGCCCACCGAGAGACTCGCGCGCCCCGAGGGTCGCCAGCTGACGTGGGCGTTGGTGCCCACGTTCCAGGAGTCGCTCTCTGACCGCAGGCCCCAGTGGGCCCCGACGTTGAAGCTGACGTCGTGGCGAGTGTCCGAGTGAAGCCCGCCCCAGCCATTCCATCCGGCCTCACGCAGCAGCGCAGGGCCGCCGCGTAGGGCCGCCGTCGAGAGGGCGGACGTCTGTCGCATGACCCCGAGCCAGCCTCCCCAGTTGTTGTTGAGGGTGAACGACCCGTTCACGTTGCCCGCCAACGACGTCTGCTCGCCCCCGAACGTGTAGCTGGTCCAGGTGTTGGCGTTCAGGTAGTAGCGCCGGAAGATTCCCGAGGGCTCGCTCCGGTGGTAGCCGACCCAGGCCCACGAGGTCACGAAGTCGGCTTCTCTCATGAAGCCCACGTCGTTGGGCTCGAAGCCGGGAGAGCGCAGCTGCGCACCGGTGGAGAACCGCCAGAATCCGCCTCCGATCTTGCTCGCCTGCAGGAAGCCCGCCCAGCCGTCGAGGGACGTGCGATCGGGATCCAGCTCCAAGTGGTCGGCGTCCGGTCGCTGGAAGTAGCGGGAAGAGGATCGCTGGGTGGCTTCGATGGCCTCCGCGGACCCGCTCACCCGCGAACCCACGACGTACCCCGACACCTGGAAGCGGTCGCCGCCGAGCCGGTGCCGGAAGTCCACGCCTCCCGTCAGCGCGTTCGATCGCAGGCCGAGGGACCCGGCAACGCCCGCGTCGCGCATGACCGCTGTACCGATGAGCCCCAGCGCGCTCCTACCATCCCGGAAGTCCCGCTGGACGCGGGCCACCCCGTAGGCGGTGGTGGGCTCGACTACGCCCTCGAGGCGCTCCCCCTCACCCGTGTGGACCCGAGCCTTCTCCTCGCCGGTGAGGGCCGACAGCAGGCCCAACGACCACCCGCTCGACGTCTTTCCCGACAGCTTGGCCGCACCGAGGATGCTCGTGAGCTCGGGCACGTCGGCGAAGCCCCCGTCGACGTCCGGCGAGCCCTGCGGCGCCCGCCCGATCCGGCGGGAGTAGAAGAGGGCCTCCCCCGCCCCGTCGCCGTCGCCCAACCCGATGCTGAAGTTGTAGAAGTTGGAGCCCTCGACGAAGAACGGCCGGCGCTCGGAGAAGAAGCTTTCGTAGGCCGTGAGGTTCACCTCGGCCGGATCCGCCTCCACCTGCCCGAAGTCGGGGTTGACGGTCACGTCCAGCGTGAGGTCGCCCGTGAGGCCGTACTTCAGGTCGCCTCCCACGCTCGCCTGAGCGTACGTCGACCGGTAGAACGGATCGGTGGGATCTCCCTGCAGGCTTCGGACCTCCGCGACGCTGTACGGAATCAGCTCGAGACGCCGAGGCGACTGCAGCTCCACGAGCCCGCTCAGCTCTCCAGCGCGGGACACCATGCCCGCTTCCCGGTTGGACAGGGGGGCCCAGGCGGATGTCTCCCGATGCCGTGCGATTTCCCGGGTGAAGTTGATGCCCCAGCTCTGCGTTTCGGCGCCGCGAAAGCGAAGCTGAGAGAAGGGGATTCGGAATTCGGCCGTCCAGCCCCTCTCGTCCACCGAAGTGGCCACCTCCCAGACCGCGTCCCAGGTGCGATCCTGCTGCGTGTCGTCGAACCGGTAGATATCCGTCTTCACGCCACGCGGATTGACCTCGAAGTGGAATGCGGTGCGGCGATCGTGGTACGAGTCGACGATCACGGCCAGTCGGTCGGAGTAGGACTCCTGGTCGCGCCGCGTCAGCTGGCCCACGATGCTGTCCGGGGCGCTGTCGAAGGCGCGAATCCCGACGTAGAGCGCGTCCGAGCCATAGAGCACGCGGGCTTCGGTCGATTGGGAGGGCGCCTCGCCTTCGTTGGGCTCGAACTGGACGAAGTCGCCGGCCACGGAGGCCGTCCGCCATACCGCCTCGTCGAGCCTACCGTCGAGGCGCGGATCCGCGCCGACGATCCGACCCGCGGTCAACACCGGCACCCCCGATCGAACCGCGCTGCTCGCCACCGGAGGTCCGCCCTCGTCCAGGGCTCCCTGTGCGAGAGCCGGCCCGGCCAGGGCCATGGCCAGCAGCAACGAGCACCCAACAGACACGGTCAACCTCACAACGACTCCTCCCCCCGGACCCATCACCTCGCGTCCTCAGGTGCCGGCGAGGCGACCCCGCCGGCTACCTGGTAGGACGAGCCCAAGCACGCAAAGGTTGCGAGGGGCCACCGCGATCCGCGCACGACTCGGTTCTACTCGGCCCGCAGGGCGTTGGCGGGATCCACCCGGACCGCCCAGACGGCAGGGACGAGGCACGCGGACGCCGCCGCCGCCAACAGGATCAGGGTGACGCCGGCGTACGTCGCGACGTCGGTTGCCGCCAGGCCGAAGAGGAAGGCGCCCATCAGTCGAGCACCGGCCGCACCGCCGGTCAGCCCGAAGGCGATGCCGAGGCCCACCAGCGTCATGCCCCTCGTCATGACGTGGCCCACCACGGCCCGGCGGCTGGCGCCCAACGCCTGGCGCACGGCGAGCTCGCGCGCGCGTTGCCGCACGTGATGGGCGAGCACGCCATATATGCCGAAGCAAGCCAGAACCAGCGCGATGGCGCCGAAGGTGCCGACGAGCCTCGCGCGAAAGCGCGGTCGAGCCAGGGAGCCTCTTATCCTCTCCTCCATGGACTGTACGCCGCTCACCGGGATCGCTGGGTCCACGTCCCACACCGCGGTGCGAAGCTCGGCGGCCAGCTGGGGGGCTCGTCCCCGGGTGCGCACCAACACCTGAGCGGTGCTCAGCGCTCTGGGGAGTTGGCGGATGCTGACGAAGAAGGTGGGCTGGGCCTCGGAGGCCGGGCCGAAGTCGCGGATGTCCGCAACGACGCCGATCACCTCCACGGGCCGATCCCCCCACACCAGCTTTCTGCCCACGGCATCTCGGTTCGGCCACAGCCGTCGGGCGAGGCTCTCGTTGATCACCGCAACGGTCGGGGTCTGCCGGTCGTCGGTGGTGGAGAAGTCGCGACCCGCACGGAAGGGAGAACCCAACGTGGTGAAGTACCCCTCGGTCACGAACCGGCGCTGCGCCGGCTGGTAGTCGGCGGGGCTCGCCGGCTCATGACCCTCCGCGAACACGCTGTTGTACGTGCCCCCCAACCGGATGGGCACCTGATCGGTGGCGGCGACCGTCACGACCCCGGGCAGAGCCCGGATCCGATCGTATACGGCGTCCCACGCCTGATGGACCGCACCGTCGTCCGCCTGCCGCTCGTCCAGCATCTGCAGCTCGGCCACGTGCAGGCCCTCGGTAAGGATCCCGGTGTCGACCTGCTGAAGCCGAGCGTAGCTGCGCACGAGGAGGCCAGACGCGATCAAGAGCATCAAAGAAACCGCGATCTGCGTCACCGCCAGCGTACTCCGTCCTCGACTACCCCTGGCCCCGCCCGCACCGGCCGTCCCGGAGCGGAGCGTGCCGGCCAGGCTCAGGCGCGTTCCGGCAATCGCGGGCAGCACCCCGAAGATCACGCCTGTCAGCAGAGCCACCGAGAACGCCACCGCCAGGGTGGCGCCGTCCAACGCCACGGTATCCACGCGAGGGAGCGTAGCCGGCCCGAGAGCCCGGACGGCTCGCGCCCCGGCCCAGGCGAGGACGACCCCCACGACGCCGCCGCCCAGCGCCAACAGGAGGTGCTCGGACAAGAGCTGAGACACCACACGCCGCCGGGACCCGCCCAGCGCCAGTCGGACGGCCAGCTCCGTCCCACGACTCGTGGCGCGGGCCACCGATATGGAGGCGGCGTTGGCGCACGCGACGAGGAGCAGCAGGGACACGAGCGCGGTGAGCATCAGCAGCGCCGGACGGGCTCCGGCGACCGTGGTCTCGTGCAGCCCCTCGAGGCGCATGGCCCACGCCTCGTTCGTGTCCGGGTAGGCCTCCTGAAGACTCCGGGCCACCACGTCGGCCTGGCTCTGAGCCCGTCGGAGGGTAGCGCCCGCGGCCAGGCGGCCGATGGCCCAGAAGTTGTTGTTGCCACGGCCCTGGGCGTAGCCCTCGTCCATCCGCAGCGGGCGCCACACGTCGACGTCACCCGGGTAGTCGAAGCCGGCCGGCATCACCCCCACGATCTCGCGGGCAATCCCGTCGACCGTGAGCGTCGCGCCGACCGCACTCGCGGGAGAGCCGAAGCGACGCTGCGCCAGCGCGTGGCTCACGACGAGCGGGTCGGAGGACGACGGCGACTCGTCCTGGGGCTGAAAGCCCCGCCCGTGGTCCGGAGCGACGCCCAGGGTCGGGAAGAGACTCGCGGAGACGACGTTGGTCACCACCCGTTCGGGCTCGTCACCACCCGTGACCACCGCCGAGGGCCGGAAGACGAGGAAGGCCCCCACCGACTCGAAGGCGTGGACGCGAGCTCGGTAGTCCCGGTAGTTCTCGGCGGAGATCGAGTTCCGGGTCGCCCCCTCCCTCTCACCCCAGAACCAGACGAGTCGCTCCGCCTCCGGGAACGGGAGCGGTCTCATGACGACCGAGTTGAGGGTGCTGAACACGAGGGTCACGCCCCCGATGCCCAGGCCCAGCACGGTCAGCGTCGCGGCGACGTAGCCGGGGCCCCTCCGGAACGAACGCAGCGCGAATCGAGCGTCGGCCAACATGTACCCGAGCCACATGCCCACTTTCTCATCTCCTCTCCCGGATCCGGCGGAGTCGGACGACCCGTGCCGGCGACGCGCGCCGTGAGGCCGAGGCCCGTGCGCCTGGCCCTCCCCCTGTGTTGGACGACCCGAACCGGGAAAGGGCTGCAGTCCCGTGTCCGACGGCCGGCAGGGGTCGCGCATATCCCCCGGGAGGAGCACGACTTTGCCGCTGCGCCGGGGCGGCTCGGTCGCGGCGCTTGCCATCGAGGCGTGGACCCGCTGTAATTGTGGGAGCCCTCGACGGGCGCGCCCGAAGGCTCGGGCAGGGGAGCCCAGGTCGAGGTCACCCCGACGTCGGAGAGGCCCGGGCCCGCCGAGCCGGACCGAGACCGGCCCGGATGGCCGGTTCCAGGCGAACAGCGCCCCCCGCGCGACTCGAACGGGAGCTGGCGAATGACCGAGCACTCGGCCCGGATGCGGATCCGAGCCGTCGTCCAGCGGCTACGGCGAGGCCGGACCTCGCACCGCGCCCCCGTCTACGTCGTGCTCGGGGTGGCGGCCGCGGCCATCGTCCTGTCCGTGCCCGGGTTTGTGGATCCACCTCCGGCCGTCGTTGTGGTGTTGGTCGCACTGGGGCTCGTGGGCGCCCTGACCCTGGTCCGGGCCACACAGCGCGGATCCGCACGGGAGCGACCGTCGCCCGACCCGGAGGGCGATGCCCGAAGGGCCCGCGTAGAGGATCTCTTCATCCAGGCGCTCGACACCGCCGCGACCGATCGGTCAGCCTTCCTGGACGCGTCTGCCGGTGACGACCCCGAGCTCGCGGGGGAGGTGCGGGCCCTCCTCGAGGCGCATGAGCGTCAGGGGCCCCTCGACCTGCCCCACCAGGCCGCGGCACTGCTGCTCGACGAGGCCCGCTCGGTCGTCGACCTGGAAGGCCAGACCCTGCTCCGCTACGAGATCCTCGAGAAGCTGGGTGGTGGGGGGATGGGCGTCGTCTACAAGGCCCGGGACACCCAACTCGATCGGACCGTGGCCCTCAAGTTCCTGTCTTCCCACCTCCTGTCCGATCCGGAGGCCAAGGAGCGCTTCCTGGTCGAGGCCCGGGCGGCCGCGTCCCTGGATCATCCCAACCTGTGCACGATCCACGAGGTAGGGGAGACCGAAGACGGTCGGCTGTACATCGCCATGGCGTACTACGACGGGGAGACCCTGAGACGGCGCATCGCCCGGGGCCGGATGCCACCGAGCCAGGCGCTGGACATCGCCGCGCAGGTGAGCCGGGGCCTGGCGCGGGCCGCCGAAGGCGGGGTCATTCATCGGGACGTCAAGCCCGGCAACCTGATTCTGACGGGAGACGGCACCGTCAAGATCGTCGACTTCGGCATTGCCAAAGTGACGGGAGCCGACCTCACCCAGACCGGAGCACGGATGGGAACGGTCGCCTACATGAGCCCGGAGCAGGCCCGAGGCGAGCAGGTGGATCAGCGCACCGACGTGTGGTCGCTGGGAGTGGTGCTGTACGAGATGCTCAGCGGCTCCAGACCGTTTCGCGGTGGCAACGAGGTAGCCGTCGTCCACTCCATCCTGCACGACGCCCCGGCCCCGCTGGCCGACCTGGTCCCGTCACTTCACCCGGGAGTCGCCGAGGTAGTCGCGCAGGCGATGCAAAAGGACCCCGCCCGGCGGTACCCGGACGCCGCCAGCCTCCTCGGCGACATCGAGCGCGTTCGTGACGATCCTTCCAGCCGCAGCTTGCTGGACACCGCCCCGAGCATCCCCCCTGAAGGTGAGCGGCGGACCGTCACGGTGGTGGGGTCCTCCGTCGGCGGGTTCGAGACCCTGCTCGAGACCCTCGATCCGGCCCAGGTCGACGGGGCCCTCGAGCGGCTCGAGAAGCGCGCCCGGACGGTCATGGAGGACTACGGCGGCTTGCTGCACGAGTTCTCCGAGGACCGCATCGTGGGGCTCTTCGGCGTTCCGCTGACGCACGAGGACGACGCGCTTCGGGCCGCTCGGGCCGCCCTGGAGCTTCACGCGGCCGACCTCGAGCCGGTCGTGGGCGCACCCGGCGTGCACCTTCGCACCGCGGTGGGTGCGGAACGCGTCGCCATCCGAGCGACGGAGGCTGGAGGGCGTCGCTACCGCCTCGGAGGAACCGTGGTCCGGGACGTCCTTCGTCTCGCGTCGGCCGCTGAGCGGAGCGAGATCCTGTTGACGCCGGAGCTGGCTCGCCTCGT
>JBDHLD010000014.1:0-65318 GCA_039586035.1 Gemmatimonadota bacterium
CGAGGCGTGGAAGTGCGGCTCGAGGAGGTGAGCCGGCGCGACCTCGTGGCCACAGTGACGGCCAGCGGCCACGTGCGGGCTCGACGGACCGTGGACATCAGCGCCGACGTGCAGGGCCGCGTGGTGGAGCTCAACGTCGACGAGGGAGACGACGTGCAGGCCGGGGCCATCCTGCTCCGTATCGACCCGACGCAGTATCAGGCCGCGGTTGCCAGGAACGAGGGTGCGCTGAGCCAGGCCCAGGCGCGCGTGCTGGAGCAGGAGGCCAACGTCATTCGGTTCCAGCGTGACTACGACCGCATCGTGGCATTGAGCCAGCGTGACTCACTGCTCGTGTCGGCCCAGCAAGTTCAGGACGCGGAGACGGCC
This sequence comes from Gemmatimonadota bacterium, assembly GCA_039586035.1. GTDB lineage: Bacteria > Gemmatimonadota > Gemmatimonadetes > Longimicrobiales > Gaopeijiaceae > JBDHHQ01. Next base: position 370 of record JBDHLD010000014.1, read on the forward strand.
GTCCAAGTGGCCCGGGCTCAACGGCAATCCCTGGAGTTCGGGGTCGCTCAGGCCCAGGCCGCTCTGACGGAGGCTCGGGAGTTCTTGTCCAAGACGGTTATCCGAGCCCCTATCTCGGGCAAGGTCACGCGCCTCAACATCGAGTCGGGCGAGACCGTCGTCATCGGGACGATGAACAACCCCGGAAGCCTCCTGTTGACGGTTTCCGACCTCTCCGTCGTGGAAGCCGTGATGGAGGTAGACGAGACGGACGTGTCCCTCATCGCCCCGGGTGACAGCGCGGTGGTGGAGCTCGACGCCTTCCCCGACACGCGGTTCGACGGTCGCGTGACCGAGATCGGCAACAGCGCCATCCGGCCGCCGTCATCGACGGCGGCCGCCGGACAAGCCCAGGCCGTCGACTTCGAGGTGGTGATCACGATGACCGACCCGCCGGACAACATCCGCCCGGACCTGTCCGCCACCGCCGACGTCATCATCGACACCCGGGAGGACGTTCTGGCGGTGCCCATCATCTCGGTCACCGTCCGGGAGGACGAAGACGGCGGCGGTGCCCCCGTCGACGACGAGGACGAGACCGAGCAACGTCCGGAAGGCCCGGTGGCTCGCAGCCGTCTCGGTAAGCCTACGGAGGGCGTCTTCGTGGTCACGGAAGGGACGGTGACGTTCGCCGAGGTCGAGATCGGCATCACCGGACAGGAGTACTTCGAGGTGGTAGCGGGCGTGGAAGAGGGGGACACGGTGGTGGCGGGACCTTACCAGCGGATCCGGAACCTGAGCGACGGAGACGCGGTCAAGGCGGCGGAGTCGGACTCCCGTGGCCGAGCAGAAGGCCCTCAAGGCTGATGGCACGAGAGGCCTGAGCGATGCACGTCTGGGAGGGGATCCGGCTGGCCTTCGGTCAGATCCACAGCCAGAAGCTGAAGAGCTTCTTCAGCGTTCTGGGCGTGGTGATCGGGGTCATGTTCCTCATCGTCGTGGTGAGCGTCGTCGAGGGCCTCGACCAGTACATCAAGGAGGACTTCAGTGAACAGGTTTTCGGCCTCAACACCGTGACCCTCCGCCGCACCGACATCCAGATCAACACGAGCGACGAGCAGCGGCGGGCGTGGGCCCGCCGGCCGCCGGTGGAGTTCGAGGACGCCCAATACCTTCGAGAGCGCCTGACCCTACCCGTGAGAGTCGGCGTCCTGAATGATCGCGGCGGGGAGATCGAGGGACCGGGGGGACGGAGCGTGGAGAACGTGATCCTGATCGCGGCCACGCCCGAGGTCTTCGAGATCCGGGACCTGGACGTCGAGTTCGGGCGACCTTTTTCGCCGGAGGAATCCGAGCAGGGCATCCCCGTGGCCGTGCTGGGCACCGAGACCGTAGAGGTGCTCTTTCCCGACTCCGACCCCCTGGGCCAGCGTGTTCAGGTTCGAGGCTTCCCGTACCGGGTCATCGGCGTTCTCGAGGAGCAGGGCTCCATCCTGGGCCAGTCCCTGGACAACGTGGCCGTCATGCCCATCCACTCCCCGATCCGGCGGTACATGACCCGTGGCAACGTGGTCGAGGACGTGCTCATCCAGACCGACGACCCGAGTCTGATGGAGGCGGTGGCCATGGAGGCCGAGGGGATCATGCGGGTCAGGCGCCGGCTGCGACCGGCCGAGGAGAACAACTTCGCCCTGGTCACCGCCGACGCCTCGCTCTCGTTCTGGGACCGGATATCACGCATTCTCTTCCTGGCGCTCCCCGGCCTGGTCTCCATCTCGTTGGTCGTCGGTGGCATCGTGATCATGAACATCATGCTGGTTTCGGTCATGGAGCGGACGCGGGAGATCGGCGTGCGCAAGGCCATCGGAGCCAGGCAGCGTGACATCCTGATCCAGGTGCTCATCGAGTCGGCCACCCTCTCGGGCTTCGGCGCCCTGCTGGGCGTGGCCGTCGGAATCGGCTTGACCATACTGGTGGGCGCGGTCTCGCCGCTGCCGGCGGCCGTGGCGCCGCGATGGATCGCCGCCGGCGTCGCGCTCGGCGTCACGGTGGGCGTGGTGGCCGGGGTCTATCCGGCGGCTCGGGCGGCTCGCCTCGATCCCGTTGACGCGCTCCGCTATGAGTGACGCTCGCCGCCGCCTGCCCGACGCCCTCCCGGGGTCCGGCCCGTCGACTTCGCGAGAGCGCCCCGGCGGACCCGCGTCCGGCGGCGGTCCCATCGGCCTTGCCCACGAGGGGGTGGTCCGATGGCAATGAGGCGCCTCCAGACCCTGGACGAGGGGGTGCGCATCGCCATGGAGGCGCTGCGGGCCCACAAGCTCCGGTCGGCCCTGACCGTCGTGGGCGTGGCGATCGGCGTGAGCGTGGTGGTCACGATGGCGGCGCTGATCACGGGTATTCGGACCGAGATTCTCGAGACCTTCGAGTCCGCCGGACCGGACAACTTCGGCGTCATGCCTTTCGACTTCTCACAGGCCCGCCTCATCAGCGACCGTCCTCCCTGGTGGGGCAAGCCCGAGATCACCGACGAAGAGATCCGACGGATCGCCGGCTTGCAGGCGGTCCGGGAAGCGGTCGTGAGCTTCGACTTCCAGTCGGACATGGACTACCAGGGAGACAGGGTCACCGGGATTCAGAGCAGCGGCTACAACGCCGGCTGGCCCGAGTACTCCGTCGGTGACTTCGTCGCGGGCCGGAACTTCCTGCCGGCCGAGGTCGCCCAGGCCCGCGCGGTGATCGTCATCTCGGTGGACCTGGCCGAATCGCTCTTCGGGGACCTGGACCCCATCGGTCGGAGGATCCGGGTTCGCGCCCGTAACGCGGCCCGGGGGGTGAGCGAGCAGTTCGAGGTGATCGGTGTCTACGACCTCGAAGACAACATCTTCGCCTCGGCCGTTTCCCATTTTGCCATGGTCCCCTGGACGGCGGCCGACAAGCGTCTCAAGGCTCGAAACCGCTTCACCTTCGTCAACCTGTGGATCGTGCCCGAGCCCGACGTGCCCAGCGCGGAGGTCCAGGACCAGGTGATCGGCACGCTCCGCGGGTTGCGCGGACTCCGCCCCTGGGAAGACAACGACTTCGCCATCGTGAAGTCGGATCAGATCGTCCAGGTCTTCAACCGCCTCACGGGTGTCTTCTTCCTCGTCATGATGGCTCTGTCGTCGGTGGGCCTGCTGGTTGGCGGCATCGGCGTCATCGGCATCATGATGATCTCGGTCACCGAGCGCACCCGCGAGATCGGCGTGCGCAAGGCCGTGGGCGCGACCCGTCAGGAGATTCTGTGGCAGTTCCTCGTCGAGGCTGCCTTCCTGACGATGCTGGGCGGCGGGTTGGGCATGGCCCTGGGCGCCGGCGTCGCTGCGGCGGTCGCGCGCGTTTCGCCGATCCCGGCTGCGATCCCGCTGTGGTCGGTGGCGGCAGCGATGGGCATGGCCATCGTCACCGGCGTTCTCTTCGGTATCTTCCCCGCCCTGCGGGCATCGAGGATGGATCCCATCGTGGCCCTCGGATACGAGTAGACGACCCTTGAGTGAACCCCTGGACATCCTGGCCATCATGGCCCACCCGGACGACGCGGAGCTGCTGTGTGGCGGCGCGCTGGCGAAGAGCGCCGATACGGGAGAGCGGACCGGAATCATCGACCTGACGCGGGGCGAGGCCGGGACGCTCGGTACGCCCGAGCAGCGCTCCCAGGAGGCCGCGCGTGCGGCCGAGATCCTGGGACTGGCGGTCCGGCGCAACGCAGGCCTGCCGGATACGCGACTGGCCAGCACGCACGAGGCTCGCCGCACCGTGGCCACGTTGATCCGGGAGCTCCGTCCTCGGATCGTCGTGACGCACTACCTGAGCGGTCGCCACCCGGATCACCGGAGAGCCGCCGAGCTCGTTTACGACGCCTGCTTCCTGTCCGGCCTCAAGGGCTTCGACGCGCCCGGGCAGGCGCACCGGCCGGACAAGGTCATCCACGCCATGACCTTCCGGGAGGATGCGGTCAAGCCCACGTTCGTGGTGAATGTGACCGATCAGCTCGAGCGCAAGCTCGAGGCGGTCGCCTGCTTCGTCTCCCAGTTCGGTGGGGCCGTGCAGGCCGGCGAGGTGTTTCCCGGCGGGCGACCGCTGGACGAGCAGATCCGCGCCCAGTCGGCGGCGTACGGGTCGCTCATCAGGGTCCCGTACGGGGAGCCGTTCTGGACCCGCGAGACGGTGTCGGCCGATACGCTGGGGAGCCTTCGGGTTTCCACGTACTGACGGGCTGCCACCGGCGGCGCCTGGACCGCTGAACGACCCGCGCCACGGAGGCGCGGGGCAGGCATGGACGAGCCGCCGCCCGATCAGCCTCCGCAGTCCACCTCCACCAGGACCCGTCGCCAGCTGGGCACGTCCGCGCCTCCTACCTTCAGCATCCGGGCCCTCGCGCCGCCGCCACCCCGCATCCACGGCGCCAGCCATGCTCCGATCTCGGGCGGAAGGTGTCCGATGGGATCGCCGGACTGGAGATGCACCCAGACGTCGGGATCGTCCTGGCCGGGGGGGTCGGGGATCAGTACGAGGGGATCGCCCGCCGCGAGGCCGGGCAGGTGACGCTCGCGGTCCGCGAAGACGGTTCCGTGGACGGTTGCGCGGAACCGCCGAGGCCGGCCCTCGGGGAACGGGGGGGCCCGAAGGTTCACGGGGTCTTCCCGGGTCGGTTCCAGGTCTGGTGCATCGTCGGTAACTTACCGAAGGCGGCCTTCCGTGCAATGGCGGGCACCACCCGACCTGCTTCCCTCGAGCCGCGACCCGACGTATGGACGCCATCTACCTGGATCACGCAGCCACCACTCCCCTCCGACCCGAGGTCCGTGACGCCATGGACCCGTGGATGGGGCAGGCCTTCGGCAACCCCTCGAGCGCCCACCGATTCGGCCGGAGGGCAGCCACGGCGCTGGCGGAGGCTCGGGAGCGCATCGCGGCCGCGCTGGGGGCCCACCCTGGCGAAGTCTATTTCGTGCGAGGTGGCACGGAATCTGACAACATGGCGGTGCGTGGCCGGGCCGCCGTCGCGCGCGGTCGGGGCGAGCGGCCCCGCGTCGCCGCGAGCACCGTGGAGCACTCCGCGGTGCTGGAGTCCCTGGACCGCGTGGAGGCCGAGGGCGGGCTCGCCCACCGGATTCCGGTAGCTCCGACCGGCGCCCTCGACGAGGACGTCCTGGACGAGGTGTTGTCGCTCCGCCCGGATGTCCTTTCGGTCATGTGGGTGAACAACGAGGTGGGGTTGGTCCTGCCGGTCCCCGAGATCGCCGCCCGGGCCCGTCAGGCCGACGTCACCCTGCACACCGACGCCGTACAGGCCCTGGGCAAGATCCCCGTGCGGGTGGATCAGACCCCGGTGGACCTGCTCACCGTGACCGGCCACAAGATCTACGGGCCCGGCGGCGCCGGCATCCTGTTCGTCCGTGAGGGAACCGAGCTGGTACCTGGCCTGGTGGGCGGAGGACAGGAGCGCGGGTTGCGCCCGGGCACCGAGGACGTGGCCGGGGCGGTGGGGCTTGCGGAGGCCATCACCCTGGCCGTTGAAGAGCAGCCCCGGGAGTCTCTGCGCCTGGCGGCGCTTCGTGACGGCCTCGAGTCGCTCCTGCTGGAGCGCTTCGGCGATCTCACCGTCCATGGCGGCGAGGGAGCCCGCGCGCCGCACGTGGCCAACCTGGGCATCCCCGGCGTGGACGCCACGGCCCTGGTACAGGCGCTGGACATGGAAGGCGTGGCGGTCTCGAGCGGCTCCGCATGCCACAGCGGCGCCGCGAAGGCCAGCCACGTGCTGACGGCGCTGTATGGTCCCGGCGCCAGCCAGGCCTCGGTCCGCTTCAGCCTCGGTCACCTCTCCGACGACGACCGTATGCGTCGTGCGGCGGGCGTGGCTTCCGAGGTTATCGAACGGCTACGCGAGCTCGCAGGGAGCATTTCGGGGTGAGCCAACCCCGACACCGGCGGGTGCTGGTGGCCATGTCGGGCGGCGTCGATTCGTCGGTGGCGGCCGCACTGCTCGTCGAGCAGGGGCACGAGGTGGTGGGCGCCACCATGAAGACCTTCTGCTACAGCGGCACGACGGGTGCCTCGAAGACGTGCTGTGGCCTGGACGGCATCGCCGACGCCCGCCGCGTGACGCATCACCTGGGCATCCCCCACTACGTGTACGACGTGGAGGAGGAGTTCACCCGCGACGTGATCGACGACTTCGTGGCGGAGTACGCGCGCGGCCGTACACCGAATCCCTGCGTCCGGTGCAACTCCAACACCAAGTTCCGAGATCTCCTTGCACGGGGCCGGCTCCTCGGATGCGACGCCGTGGCGTCGGGTCACTACGTCCGAGTCCGGCACGAGGCCCACTCGTCCGCGCTGCTCAGGGGAGTCGATCGCTCGAAGGACCAGTCGTACTTCCTCTGGGGCCTCCCGCGGGAGATGGTCCCACGCCTGGAGTTTCCCCTTGGTGAGCTGACCAAGACCGAGGTCCGGGCGCGGGCCCGAGAGCTGGGCCTGGTGACGGCCGACAAGCCCGAGTCCCAGGAGATCTGCTTCGTGCCGACTGGACACTACAAGGGCTTCCTGGAGAAGCGGCTGCCCGTCGCCCACCCGTCTCTCCAGCCGGGCCCCATCGTGACCCGCGAGGGCGAAGTCCTGGGTGAGCACCGCGGCTACGCGGGTTTCACCGTGGGACAGCGGAAGGGGCTGGGCGGCGGCTTCCCCGAGGCCCTCTACGTCCTCGAGATCTGGCCGGAGGCCAGGGCCGTGGTCGTGGGTCCCCTGGCGGAGTTGGGTAGCCTCGGCATGGAGGTCGGAGAGTTGAACTGGCTCGCCGCCCCGCCGGCGTCGGGCAGTCGGGTGCACGTCCAACCCAGGTATCGGGCTGCCGCGGTGCCCGCGACCGTGGTGGAGGCCGGTGAGCTCCTGACGTTGACCTTCCAGCAGGCGCAGCGGGCCATCACTCCCGGCCAATCGGCGGTGATCTTCGACGGGGAGCGCGTGCTCGGGGGCGGCCGGATCCGACACGCCCTGCGCGGCGCCGCCGTCTGAACCCACGACGGTCCTCGCGTTCGCGCCTCGCTGCCTGCGGGGGCGGACCCGCGCTTCGCCGGGGCGGCTTACCGGGTTCTCGAAGCGGAGGACCCAGGCCGCCAGGACCAGCGATCCGGCCGCCCCGCCAGGCTCAGTGCTTCAGACCCGCCGCCTCGGCGAACTCCTCCATGGCCTTCTGCTCGTCGTCGGAGATCGTTTCGGGCACTTCGACCCGGACCTCCACGTACTGGTCGCCCCTCCGGTCGCCTTTTTCGATGCCCTGTCCCCTCAGCCTGAACTTGGTGCCGGCTTGGGTGCCGGACGGGATCCTCAGAACGACCTTCTTCCCGCTGACCGTGCGAACGCGGATCTTGGACCCCAGCGTGGCCTGGACGATGTTGATGGGCACGGTCACGTGGATGTCCAACCCCTCCCGCCGGAAGAACCGGTGGGACCCCACCTTGAAGTTGATGATCAGGTCGCCCGGCGCACCTCCGCCCCGGCCACGCTCGCCCTGACCGGACAGGCGAAGGCGACTGCCCGTCTCGACACCGGTCGGCACTGCCACCTGGATCTTGCGGGTCTGTCTGACGTTGCCGCTGCCCGAACAGGACGGGCAGGCGGTCTCCGGGATCTTCCCGCGTCCGAAGCAGGCGGGACACGGCCTCGTGACGGCGAAGCCGCCCTGACCGAAGGTGACGCTGCCGGACCCCTTGCACTCCCCGCATGTCCGGGTCTTGGTCCCGGGGGCGGCACCGGACCCGCTGCACGTCGTGCACTCTTCGGTGATGGGCACGCTGATCGAGATCTTGCCGCCCCGCACGGCGGTCTCGAAGGAGATCTCGACCACGTATTCGACGTTCTCGCCCTTCTCGGGTCCTTCCTTCTTGGGTTTGGCCCCCTTCTTCCCGAGATCGAAGATCGAGCTGAAGATGTCCGAGATGCCGCCGAACCCCGACAGGTCGTCGAACGAGAATCCACCCCCTGCGCCACCGGGGCTGGGTCTGCCCGTGCTGTAGCCCCCGGGCGTGGCTCCTCGGCCGAACCCGAAGGCCCCCAACTTCCGCATCTGATCGTACTGCTTGCGCTTGGCCGGATCCGACAGCACGGTGTAGGCCTCACCGATCTCCTTGAAGCGCTCCGCTGCCTTTGGACTGTCGGGATTGGCATCGGGGTGGTACCGCTTCGCCAGCTTGCGGTATTCCTTCTTGATCTCGTCCTGTGACGCCTTCTCCTCGACGCCCAGAACCTTGTAGAAGTCCTTCGTACCGGTAGCCACGGCTGCCGCGACCTAGTCGTCGTGCTTGAGGACGCTCACCCGGGCGGGACGAACCAGGTGCCCCTTGAGCGAATAGCCCTTGAGGAATACCTGGTGCACCCGGTCGTCGTCTTCGGGCAATTCGGCTGGGACCCGCATCATCGCCTCCATGATGTTGGGGTCGAACGACTCCCCCACCGGGTCGATCTCCTTGAGGCCGGCTTCCTCGAGGGCTCGCATGACCTTCCGCTCTACGAGGTCGATCCCCTCCATGATGTTCTCGACGGTCGCGTTCGACAGATCGAGGGCAGATACCCGCTTGATGTCGTCGATGGGGTCCAACAGGCGCCGGACCAGGTCGGCCTGGGCTCGCACCCACGACTCCGTCAGCTCGCCCTGGGCTCGCCTGCGATAGTTGTCGAACTCTGCGCGCAACCGCAGATGACGGTCGTGCAGGTCCGCCATCTCGGCCTGGACGCGCTCGGCCTCGCTCCTGAGCTCCGCTTCCGCCTCCTGCTCCTCGGCGAGCTCCGGCGTGTCCGAAGCGAGGGGTGGGTCCGCCTCTTCGGCCACGGACTCCGGGTCCGGCCGGTCCTCGGCGGCGGCCCGGCCGTCGGCCGGCGCATCGGCCGAGGCGGTGAGGGAATCGACCTCTTCCAGTACGTCTTCAGCCCCAGTGAGCGTTTGATCGTTCTCAGGTCTAGTCATCAGTCGTCCATGAATCGTCGGCTGCTCGGGTGCCCTCCAACATCGAGACAAAAGGGCTCCGTGGAGCCCGGGCTGCAATACCCACCCGGGCTAGCGGTGTTCTCATGCCATGCGCGCCACGAGCCAGGAGCACAGGCGAGCGATGACCTCTGCTCGGCCCGTATCGTTGAACGGCTCGTGGAAGAAGCCGGGTAGCTCGACGATGGTGGTCCGCCCGGACGGCATTGCCGTGGCCAGCCCGAGCGTCGCCGACGCGTCGGCGAGACGGTCCGCCCCCGGTACGAAGAACAGCGCTGGAACCTTCAGCCGATCCCGGCCGTGCAGGACCCACCGCTGCCAGCGCTCCACTTCGGTGTACAGCCTCGGTGTGATCACGGTATGCACCAGGGGATCGGCTTCCCACGCCGCGATCATCTCCGGGTCCCGGGTGCAGACCTCCGGCACGCCCCCGGTATCCATGGGGACCCGGGGTAAAACCCGCGCCGCGATCCGGCCCACGGTGACCTTCCACCAGGGCACGCGCGCAGCCGTGGCGAGCCACGGGGCGGAGGCGACCAACCCCTTCAGCCCCGGCTGACGGCTCGCGGTCCACGCGAGGCTCACGAGGCCGCCCAGGGAGTGCCCGATGAGGAAGGAGGGCGCCCGGCCCAATGCCCCCTCGGCCTCCGACCAAGCCAGATCGAGATCCTCCAGAAGCGCCTCGAAGCTGTCAGCATGGCCCCGGTTGCCCCCCGATAGTCCGTGTCCCCTCTGATCGAACGAGAACACGCTGATCCCCGCCGCGTTGAGCGCGTTCGCGACGTGCTCGTACCGGGCCGCGTGCTCTCCCAGGCCATGGACCACCACGGCGGCGTCCCCCGGCTCCGCCGCCGTCCACCAGAGGGTTCTGAGCGACACGCCACCGCTCCCCGCCATTCGGCCTTCGCCGTGGACGCTCGTGCCCCGGGCCGTCAAGCGGTGCCCTCCAGCATGCGGAGAAGCAGAGCGAGGGCCGCCTGTCCCGCCCTGGCGCGCACGAAAGCACGATCCCCGGGGAATCGCTCCTTGCGAGCCACGACGCGGCCGTCCAGGCTGACGGCGTACCAGACGGTGCCGACCGGCTTCGCATCCGTCCCTCCCTCGGGGCCGGCAACCCCCGTGATGCCGAGGCCCGCCTCGGCCCCCAGGCGGCCCGCCGCGCCCAGCGCCATCGCCTCGGCCACCGGCTGCGACACGGCTCCCTCCCGCTCGATGACACCCGCGTCCACTCCCAACAGCGTCACCTTCGCGTCGTTCGAGTAGGACACGACACCACCCACGAAGTAGTCCGACGAACCCGCCCGGTCCGTCAGGCGCTTGGCCACGCCGCCTCCCGTGCAGCTTTCCGCCGTGGCCAACCGCTTGCCGGCTCGCCTCAACGCCTCGGCCACGGCCTCCACCAGGTCTCCGGACCGAGCTCGGTAGCGATAGGCTCCCACGATTGGCTCCAGCAGCGCTTCCGCCCGATCCAACAGTCTCGCCGCCCGGTCGGCGTCGGCGACGTCGCGCACCGTGACCCGCAGCGCGACCCCGGCGACGCCGGGCAGGAACGCCAGCTCCGCGCGACCCAGCCCCCCGTCCTGCAAGGGAGCGAGCCGGAGGGCCAGCTCCGACTCCGGGATGCCGGTGGTATAGACGTTTCGGTGCCGCGTGGGCCGCAAGCGACCCGCGAAGGACGCCTCCAGATAGGCCGAGGCCGACTCGGTGAAGATCCGCTTCAGCTCGGCGGGCACGCCAGGAAACAGAATCACGCACCTGCCTCCGTCCTCCAATACGAGCCCCGCCGCGGTCCCGATGGGGTTTGGGAGGACGATCGCACCCGTTGGGACCTGCACCTGCTGCACGTTCGTCTCGGGCATGCGGTCGTAGCCTCGATCCCGGAAGCGGGCCTCCAGGGCGTCCCGCAGCGACGCGTCGACTCTGAGATCACGGCTGAGGAGATCCGCCACCGCGTGCCGCGTAACGTCGTCGGGGGTGGGGCCGAGGCCGCCGGTGACGAGCACCGCATCGGCTCGCTGCAGAGCCGCCGCCACGGCTTGCTGAACGTCGGCCCCCCGATCGCCCACCGTGAACTTCGCTTCGACGGACATGCCAAGGCCGTGGAGCTCCCGGGCCAGCCATGCGCTGTTCGTGTCGACCGTCTCACCCAGGAGCAACTCGTCTCCGACCGCCACGATGACGGCGCGAGCCGTCGCGTGCTCGGTCGGGGGGGAGCTCAGGTGCCGCTCCGGACCAACGATCGGTAGCTCCAGAGGTAGTCCAGCATGGAGTAGATCGTGAGGAGCACCGCAACGCTGAGGCTGACGCCGATGAATGCACCGTGGAAGCGGCTCCAACTGGTCCAAGACGAGCTCCCGATCCAACCCGACTCCTCGGCTACCATCAGGAGGGGGTACCACAGCAGGAGCGCGCCCACGAAGAGATTCTGGATGAACGCCTTGTACTTCCCCGACTGACCCGCCGAGATGACGACGCCGCGTCGGGCGGCCCAGCTCCGGAACAGCGTGATGCCGAGCTCTCGCCCCAGGACCACGACCAGGACCCAGAGAGGCAAGGTGCCCCACCACGGCACTCGGTTGAGTGGCTCCGCGGAGTGGGAAAGGATGTAGAACGGGATGAACGTGCACACGATGAGCAGCTTGTCGGCGATCGGGTCGAGGAGCTTGCCGACGTCCGTGATCCAGCCGTGCTTTCGAGCCAGGTACCCGTCCCACAGGTCGCTGAGGGCCGCAGCCACGAACAGCACGAAGGCCGCCGTCCGACCCGGCACGGAGTCGGACAGGGCAAGCGCGAAGATCACCGGGCAGATGGCGATGCGCGCTACGGTGATGATGTTCGGGAGGGTCAGTCGTCGCCCGGCCATAGGCTCCGGTGGCGCGTTCGGGTCACGGCAACCGACTGAAGGTAGCGTGTAAGTGGCCTACGGAGAACCGCCCTTCGTGCCTCCGGGTCGGCAGAGCCGCACTCCGCTCAGCTGAGCGACTTCACGACCATCTTGGACACGGCCTTGAGCGTGTCGAAGACGCCGCGGCCCTCGATGGCCACGCCCTCGAAGTCCGGCACGCCTTCGGGGTTCAGCTGGGCGCGCAGCTCCTCCACCGCCATCACGTTGCCCAGATCCCGCTTGTTGTACTGGATCGCGAACGGGATCTCCTCGAGATCGTAGCCGTAGGACTCGAGGTTCTCGTACAAGTTGTGCATGGCCTCGATGTTGGCCTCGGTGCGCTCTTGCTGAGAGTCGGCCACGAAGATGATCCCGTCCACGCCCTTCAGGATGAGCTTGCGGCTGGCATTGTAATAGACCTGACCCGGGACCGTGTAGAGGTGGAACCGGGTCTTGAAGCCGCGGATCTCTCCCAGATCGATGGGGAGGAAATCGAAGAAGAGCGTTCGCTCCGTCTCCGTCGCGAGCGAGATCATCTTGCCCTTGGTTTCCGGGTTCACGCGGGAGTAGACGTACTCGAGGTTGGTCGTCTTCCCGCCAAGACCGGTGCCGTAGTAGACGATCTTGCAGTTGATCTCACGGCTGGCGTAGTTGATCATCGACATGACCGGCTACGCTCCTTCCTCGAACAGGCGGTCGATCTCGTCGCCGGCCGCGGAGACCCAGTCGGGGTCGAGGGGCCGGCCCCCTTCCGATCCGGCTTCAATCAGTTCGCGCAAGGGCGCTTCGAGGCTCGAGACGATTCTGCTACCCTCCTTGCTGACCTGTCCTGACGGGCGGCGTCCGTTGAAGAGAATGGACAGGATGAGTTGATCGGCAACTGGCGCCACGAAGAGTGACGTGTGCTCGCCCTGCTGACAGAGGCCCTTGAGGTCGTCCTCTCCCACGAGCGACGCCAGCGCTCGAGTCGCGGCCAGGTGGCTCACCGTGAGACTCGCGAACGCGGTGCGGTCGAGGTCCGGTGACCGCCCGGCTTCGAGAATGACGGCCCCGCTGCCATCCATGAGAATACCCATGCGCCCGTCCGTCTCCAGCAGGAGCTCGTCCAGGTTCGCGCGCAGGACCCCCAGGGGGTCGGTTGTCGTGTCGTGTGCTTGACCGAGCTTCACGCCGTACCCTCCTCAGGGCTGTGCTCGAGCGCTCGCGCCTCCCGCTCCATGCGGTCGTGGATCACGCGGGCCCGATTGCGAAGGAGCTTGCTCTGCTCCCACGCGATGTAGTCTCGGAGGAGGGTGATGTGGCCCACCGACGGCTCCTCCCGGGCGATGTGCCCGAGAGCGGCCAACCTGCGAAAGGCGTGGGGACTGAACAGGTCCCGTTGGTGACGTGAGATCTGGTCACGCACCACGAGGAGCGCCACCGCACCTGCGGCGGCCGTTGCCAGCGCGGCCACGGCCGCGATCCGGAGCGTCTTGTTCATTCTGCGTCCCGTCACATTTCGCGGCGACCCGCCAGGGCCTCCGCGATGGTAGTTCCGTCGACGTACTCGAGGTCCGATCCCACGGGGATCCCCCGGGCGAGGCGCGTCAGCCGCACACCTCGGGGCCTCAAAACGTTCTCAAGGTACACTGCGGTGGCCTCTCCTTCCACGCTCGCGTTCGTCGCGACGATCACTTCCGCGACGCCGCCCTCCGCGTTCGCCACTCTCTCGAGCAGGGCACCGATGTTCAACTCGTCGGGCCCGACTCCATCGAGTGGGGAGAGGTGGCCGCCCAACACGTGGTACAGTCCCCTGAATCCGCCCGTACGTTCGATGGCGCCTACTTCGTAGGCCTCCTCCACCACACATAGTATCGACGGATCTCTTCGCGGATTAGAGCAGATCTCGCAGAGCTCGTCTTCGCTGAAATTCCCGCACTGGGCGCAGGGCCGCACCCGCTCTGCGAGTTCCTTCAAGGCCCGGCTCAATCGATGCACGTCTTCACGCGATCCCTTGAGCATGTGGTGGACCAGCCGCAGCGCGGTCTTGGGGCCGATGCCCGGCAAGCGGGACAGCTCCACCGTGACGTGATCGATCGCCGACATGGCTATGTCGCCTGGCCGCGGTACCGGTCCCGCCCGGCGTCAGAAGAGCCCAGGGATCTGGACCGGGAGCCCACCTGCCGCCTTGCGCATTTCCTCTTCGTAGAGCGTGCGCGCCTTCTTCTGCGCTTCCGCCACGGCGGCGAGGACGAGATCCTCGAGCATTTCCACGTCCGCCGGATCCACGACCGTGGGCTCGATCGAGATCTTCTTGACGGCCCCCTTTCCGTCGACGGCGACCGTCACCATGCCGCCTCCTGACGTGGCCGTGACCTCTTGGCTGTCCAGGTTGTTCTGGATCTCCGCGATGCGGGCCTGAAGCTGCTGGCCCATTTGCATCAGCTGCTGAAGGTTCTCGTTCATCGATCGGCTCGAATCCTAGAAGTCCTTTTCCGACAACGACCTCGAACCGCTCAGTCGAGCAGCTCGAGGTCCAGCTCTTGTACCGCCTTGCCCAGCAGTGGTTCCCGTTCGATCAGCTCCCTCAAGCGGCCCTCGCGAACGGTCTCGGGCGTGATCCGTCGACTCGCGTCCGCGGCCGCTTCGGTAGCGACGACGACCAGCTGCGGCCTGTCCACCAGATGTCGATGTAGCGCCCTTTCGACTGCGGCGCGCACGAGGGGTTCCCGCAGCCTGTCCAGCCCTGGGCCCGGCGGGAGGCTCACCTCCACCTGGCCCTCGCTGCCGCTCCGGACTACCGCAGCTCGCATGAACGGGACCAACCCCCCCGGCAGCCCTGCGCCCTGGTCCAGGAGGCGAGTCCAGGCGACCGCCGGATCGCCGGTCGGTGATCGGGGCTCGGCGGTCTCCGGCTGCTGGAGCCCCGAGGCGCTGCCCTCTCCGTCGTGTTCCGAGACGCCTTCTTCCGAGGTCTCCGCCGCCGCCGACAGATTGGACGCCAGCGAGTCCTCGTTCCCTCCCGCCATCGACGGTTGGCTCTCGGGGTCGGTGGGGGCCGGCGGCGAGAGCGCCGCCTCCGGCGGCACCGACGCGGTTGAGCCGGCCGACGTCGCGAAGCTACCGCCTGGCGACTCGACGTCCGCAGGGGCACCGCCCAATCCTCGCAGCAGCTCCTCCAGGTCAACGGTGCGATCGAGGAATGCGAGGCGAAGCAGGAGCATCTCCACCAACATACGGGGCTGCACGCTGCGCCGGAGGCTGCCGGATGTCTCGAGCTCCGCCGCGAGCGCCAGCATGCGAACCAGATCCACGGGATCACAGCGCTCAGCCCGGTCCCGGAAGCCGTCTCGCAGGTCCTCTCGCACGTCGGACAGCTCGGAGGAGCCCTCGAGCCGGATTCGGAGCAGCAGCCGGATGGCCTCGACCAGGCCGTGGTAGAACTCGACCAAGTCGTACCCATCGGCCACCAGCCGATCCACGAAAGCGAAGATCCGTCCCGTCTGTCGCGCCATGAGGATGTCGATCAACTCGACGTACCGCTCCTCCTCGACCAGGCCCAGGATCTGCCGGACCGCCTCCTGGCTCACCTGCCCTCCCGTCAGGGCCATGACCTGGTCCAGGAGCGAAAGCGCGTCACGCATGCCGCCGTCGGCCTTGCGGGCGATGGTACGGAGGGCGTCATCCGGGCCCTCTGTCCCTTCGCGCCTCAACACCTCCGACAGGCGCTCCACGATGTCGGCGACGCCGATCCGGCGGAAGTCGAACCGCTGGCAGCGCGACAGGATCGGCGCCGCGGACTGCTGAATCTTCTGGGGCTCGGTCGTGGCGAAGACGAAGATCACACGCGGGGGCGGCTCCTCGAGGACCTTGAGGAGGGCATTCCACGCCTCCCGGGTCAACATGTGGGCCTCGTCCAGGATGTAGACCTTGTACCGGCCCTCGTCGGACGGCGCGTATTGAGCCCGTGCGCGTAGCTCGCGGGCGTCGTCCACCCCCCGATTCGAGGCCGCGTCGATCTCGACCACATCCAGGGCCGTGTGGCCACCCCAGATCCGGCTGCAGCTCTCGCACTCCCCGCACGGCTCCCCTTCCGGGGTCCGGGTCGGGCAGTTCAAAGCCATGGCCAAGACGCGGGCCAGAGTCGTCTTGCCGACACCGCGGGGGCCACAGAAGAGGTAGGCGTGGCCCACCCTGCCCCCTGCAACCGCACGCCGCAAGGTCTCCGAGACGTGACCCTGAGTGGCCACCTCCGAGAACGTTCGGGGTCGGTATTTGCGCGCTAGCGCCGTGTGGGACACAGGGCCGCCCGAATGGCTGGCTGACGTTGTCCCGGGCGACCGGGCCTCTGTGCCCGGAGCCCCGGCCCGAGGGCGGAGGACGGGAGTCGAAGCGGGCAGCACGGGAAAAAAAATGCCCCAGGCGACCCGCAGCTACGATTACCGCACTTAGCGCTGCTACCTGCGGGGTCCTGACGCGGTTCGTGGGCTCTCGCCCTACGGACCTGGGGCACCGCGAAAGCTACCCATGCGGAGAGAGAGCGTCAACCGAATCGCGGCGGACGCCGAGCCTTCAACGGTGTCGTCGCCAGGCGTCCTCGACGTGCTCGATGCGCGTGGGTCCTGCGGGCCCGAAGAACACCGCCACCGCGTCGAATCGGTAGGTCCGTCCCACCCCCGGATGGGCCTCCGTCCACCGCCGGGCTACCTCCGAGATCTCGCGACGCTTCTTCCAGGTGATGGCTTCCAGCGGGTGACCGAACCCCGTATCCCTTCGACTCTTGACCTCGACGAACGCCACGAGCGTACCCCGCCGCGCGATGAGGTCCACCTCTTTTCGACCCGCTCGGTAGTTCCGTTCGAGGATCGTCCAGCCCATCCGCTCGAAGAGCGCCGCCGCGAGACGCTCGCCCTCCCGGCCGAGCTCGAGCGACGTACCCCTGAATGAGCCGGTCGTGGGCTGTTCGTTCATGGTAGGAAGGTCGCAGACAGCCCCGGGCGCGACCATGAGCCGGTGGGACGGAGGCACGACGGCCGAACCGCCACCGCGCATTGGCAGCCGGCCTCGGGATCGGGACGAGTCAGGATCGCCGCGACCCGACCGGTCGGATCGGGCCTGTGGTTGCGCTCGCCGGACCGCGTCGACTCGGCCGACCCGGCTTCCCGAGCGTCGGTCAGGCTCCCGCGACGGTCGCCTCGGCAAGGGAAGCCACGAGGTCCCGGTCCAACGCGTGGGCGATGACACGGATCTGCTCGACCAGGGCGGCGAACTGCTCCGGATAGAGGCTCTGGGCGCCGTCCGAGAGGGCCGTGGGTGGATCCGGGTGCACCTCCACCATGAGGCCATCCGCTCCCGCCGCCACGGCTGCGCGGGCCATGGGCGTGACCTTGGCGCGGATGCCGGTCCCATGGCTTGGATCCGCGATGATGGGGAGGTGGGAGAGCGCCTGAACGACCGGAATCGCGGTCAGGTCCAGGAGGTTCCGCGTGTGCGTGTCGAAGCTCCTCACGCCGCGCTCGCAGAGGATCACCTGCTCGTTTCCCTCAGCGAGGATGTACTCGGCAGCCAGCAGCAGCTCCGTGATCGTGGCCGACATCCCTCGCTTGAGGAGGATGGGCTTGTCGAGGCGACCGGCCTCCTTGAGCAGCGGGTAGTTCTGCATATTGCGGGCCCCGATCTGCACGATGTCGGCATATTCCGCCACCAGCTTGGCCCCCGCCGGATCCAGAGCCTCGGTGACCACGGCCATGCCCGTCGCCTCACGGGCTTCGGCCAGAAGCTCGAGCCCGGCCTGCCCGAGACCCTGGAAAGAGTAGGGCGAGGTGCGGGGCTTGAACGCACCACCGCGGAGCACTGTGGCGCCCGTGTCCCGGAGCCGGTGCGCCACGTCGAGGATCTGCTCCCTGCCCTCTACCGCGCAGGGACCCGCCATGAGCACGATCGACCGTCCACCGATCAGCGTGCCGTTGGGTAGCGCGATGACCGTGTCGTCCGACCGCCACTCCCGAGACACCTGCTTGTAGGGCTTGGTGACCGAGATGACCTCACGGACACCCTCCATGCCTTCGAGCCGGGCAGAGTCGACGCGCCCGTCGTTGCCGATGAGGCCCACAGCTGTCCGCTGCCGGCCGGGAATGGGACGCGCGTCGTAGCCCATGTCCCGGATCGTGTCCACGACCGTCCGGATCTCGGCTTCCGAGGCGCTATGGCGCATCACGATCAGCATGACAACCGCTCTGGGTCAGGCGAATTCTTGGGGCTCGCGTCGATTCGGACGAGCGTCATCGGGTGTAAGTCTAAGGGAGAAGGGTGACTCTGGTCTACCGTGACCCCTACTCGTCCTCCGAAGCGTGGGGGGGGACCAGATCCATCTGCAGCCCGTCGAACCCAGCCGTGACCGTCCCCTCCCAGCCCGCCTCCCTCACGAGTTGCGGGACCCGTTCCGGCTGGAGCGGCGGATAGGCGTGGGTGGTGACGATGCACTCCGGCGCCGCGACCCGGCCGAGCTCGGCGACCCCGACGGGCGTGAGGTGGGTGTCGGTCGGCGCCGGGTCGAGGTGTGCGCACTCGCACACGACCACCTGAGCACCCCGAAGGAAAGAGAACAGCTCGGTGTCGGGACCCGTGTCACCCGTGTAACCGAGCACGCAGCCCTCCGCCTCGATCCGGTAGGCCATGGAGCGGTCGGTATGGGGGGTAGCGTGCGTAAACAACGTGAATCGCTCTGCGGGATCGGACCACCGACCCATCCGCGGGAGCTCCACCACCCGCAGGGGCAGCCCCGGATCGAGGACGTGACGTCCAAATGCCACGGCGGCAGCGTCGAGGAAATCCCGGAGCCCACGAGGTCCCACGAGGGTCAACGCCTCGGCACGCTGCCGGTCCAGGCCGTGCTTGAACGCCCAGAGCAAGGCCGGCAGGTCACCCACGTGATCGCCGTGAAAGTGCGTGATGGCTACGTGGGTGAGGTCTTGCCACACGCCGCCGAGCTTGCCCAAGCGGTGAACCGCGCCGGAGCCGCAGTCCAGGAGTAACGCAAACCCCCGGCCCTGGACGAGGTGGGCGGGCGACGCCCGCTCCCCGTTCGGCAGCAGCGTTCCAGAGCCGAGCACGGTCAGCCTCATGGCCAATACACCATCCGGCGGATCCCCTCGGTCCCCCCGGCTCGGAGCCGAAGCAGATACACGCCGGGCTCCACGTTGCGGCCCGACTCGTCCGTACCGTCCCAGCTCAGCTGCACACACGGATCCGGGGAGCCTCCCTCCTCTCTCCCGTAGATGCCCGGGGGCAACACGACCTCGCTGCAACCGACCGCCGGCACCAGCCTCCGCACCAGCCTGCCGCGGAGGTCGTACACGGTGAGCTGAACGGGCCCCTCACGGGACAGGTCGAACCAGATCCGAGTCTCCGAGAGCCCCAACTCCGCATTCGGGAATGGATTGGGGAAGTTCTGGAACAGGATGGTGGCCGGCGGACTCGAAGTGCTCACCACGACGAAGGGACCGGCGCTGACCACCGTGTCGGCCTGGCCACCCGGAGCCCTGGCCACCACGCTCCAGCGCAGCGGCTCGTTCAGTGGCAGCGGATCGGGCACCCGGAAGCGCGTGGTGTCCAGGCCCGCAAAGGCGGCCACCGACTCCTCGTCCCGGTCGCTGAAGACGTCGAGATCGTAGGTGAGCGGCCCGGCGGGCGGGTCGAGCGCCTCGAACGGCTCCCACTCGAAGATGGGCCTCCGCTCCTCTATCGTCTGGCCGGCCGGGTTGTTCAGGACCGTGAGCCGGAGCCATGCCGGGACGGTGAGCGGGCCTTGCGTCTCCGTGCGGCGCGTGATGGCCTGGGGCGTCTCGGCGTTGACCCGCCAGAAGATCCGCTGCCGTGGCGGCAACGGCCGACTGAGGCGGCGAGCGAACGTCCCCACGACCCGGTCGGCCAGAAGGACGTCCTGGAACGTGGAGTCCGCCGCCACGAGGATCGTGAACGACACCGGCAAGGCCGGCGGGTAGATCGTGGGCGCGTCCCACCGGAAGAGGGGCGTGAGCGTCGTCACCTGAC
The DNA here is from genome assembly GCA_039586035.1 of Gemmatimonadota bacterium. Classification (GTDB taxonomy): domain Bacteria; phylum Gemmatimonadota; class Gemmatimonadetes; order Longimicrobiales; family Gaopeijiaceae; genus JBDHHQ01. Next base: position 20,280 of record JBDHLD010000014.1, read on the forward strand.
CCTGGGCGTCCACCTCGTCGATGGGAATGCCCACGACGCCATCCGGGAACGCGATGGCCGAGCCCACGTCGATGGACCGCACGGCTCCGGTGAACCCCACCCGCGTGGTCGCGGACGCCGCGAGAGCCTCGGCGATCTGGACCGGGGTCCGCTCGGGATGAGCCTCCGCGAAGAGGGCCGCGCCACCGGCGAGGAGGGCCGCCGCCAACGCCGTCCCGTCAGATACCACCAGCTCCGTTGGCGACCCCGCGCCCGCCACCGGTACGTCGACACCCGGCGCGTAGGCGTCGGGCTTCGGGCGCCCGTCCGCCGTCGGCCCTTCGGACGAGAAGGACGCGACGGTCTCGTCGCCGGCCACCGCTCCAGCCGACAGCACGCCGTCTCCGTCCGAAGGAGCTACGAGCGTACCTTCGCCCGGGCCGAGGTCGCCCACCGGCGCGACGACCAGCACGCCCCGCTCGCTCGCCAGAACCGCCGCCACCGTGGCCGGAGCGGTGGCGCCGTCCAGATCCTCGATCACGTAGGCGAAGCCATCGTCGAAGGCGCGAAAACCCCCGTCGCTGATGGCCACCCGGGCGCCCTGGCTCTCCAGCCACTCGAGGCCCTGGACCCACCGACCCTCATCTTCCCTGGGGGCCCCCTCCCCCGCGAAGGTCCGAGCCAGCAGAAAGGACGAGCCGAAGGCGGGTCCGACCAGGACATCCGGTGCCCGGGCCCCGGCGAGCGACCACGCCGCGGTGGTTGGCGCAGCGGCCTCCTCCTCGCCTGGCCGGGGCGACACGTCGTCGTCGCCCTCGACGAAGTCCCGCGTCGCGAGCAGGTCGCTTCCGGCGAAGGCCTGATGGTCCGTGCGTACGGTTCCGCCGAGGATCCCGATCCTCACACCCGCACCGGTGAGACCGAGGCGGTGGGCGCCGTCCACGCCCATGCGCCGCGTCACCTCCGAGAGGGCTCCGTAAGACGTGTCCGCCAGAGCCACGGGCCGGCCGCCGGATTGGGCCTGCAGGGCCTGGCCGGGTACGGCCGCCGCGCCCCAAGCGGAGGAGAGGAGAAAGAGGAGCTGGGCCGGGCTTCGGCCCCGGTCGGGGCTACGCTGCCGAGCCACTCGCCTGCAGGGCATCCTCGAGACGCACGCCGACGATGCTGCTCACTCCCGGCTCTTCCATCGTCACCCCGTAGATCCAGTCGGCCGCCTCGATGGTGCGCGGGTTGTGCGTAATGACGACGAACTGGGTGCCCCGCTTGAACTCCTGAAGAAGCCGGATGAATCGGCCGATGTTGGCCTCGTCGAGGGGCGCGTCGACCTCGTCCAGCACACAGAACGGACTGGGCTTCACCAGGTAGATGCCGAAGAGGAGGGAAAGGGCCGTCAGTGCCCGTTCGCCCCCCGACAGGAGATCGATCCGTTGGGTCCTCTTGCCCCGGGGCGAAGCGTGGATCTCCACCAGTGACTCCAGGGGATCGTCCTCGTCCGACAGCCAGAGGTCGGCTTCGCCGCCTTCGAACAGGCGTCGGAACGTGCTGACGAAGTTCTCCCGAATCTGGTGGAATGTGTCCAGGAAAAGGGTCGTGGCCGTCTCGTTGATCTGCTTGATGGCGGCCCTGAGGTCGTCGCGGGCGCTCACCAGGTCGAACTGTTGCTCCTTCAGGAACGAGAGCCGGGTGCTCTCCTCTTCGTGCTCCTCCATGGCGAGCATGTTCACCGGCCCGATCCGCTCCAGGGCCTGGACGATCTCCTTCAGCTCGGAGGACAGCGCTTCGGGATCACCTTCGATGGGCTCGGCCTCCTCCAGCAGGGTCTGGAGCGGCCTGCCCCACTCACCCTCGAGCCGCTCCTGTATCCGCCCGATGTCTCCCAGGAGCTCCTGTCGCTCCAGCTCGAGCCGATGGCGCCGGTTCGTCGCCTCGCGCTCGGCACTCCGGGCGGCTCGCACCCGGCGCGCCTCCACGTCGAGCTCCTCCGCCACGTCCGCGACCGCCCGGTCGCGCTCCGCGAGCTGAGATTCGGCCTCGGTGCGAGACCTGAAGAGCTCTTCGGTGGCGGTTTCGCCCTGCCTCCTCAGCTGACTCACCTCGGACAGCTCGGTCCGCAGGGCTGTTTCCTCACGGTCGAGCGCCTCGACTCGATCCAGGGCGGACTGGCGCGCCTTGACCGCGTCCTCGTTCCGCTCGCGGGTGCGACCCAGCTCGCCCTCGAGGCGTGTGAGCTCCACCGTCAGTCTGGACTCTTCGGCCCGGGCGGTCTCCCACTCCTCCTCTACGGTCTCCAGCGCGGCCTGAGCCTTCTCGCGCTGGCCGTGCAGCGCTTCCTCCTCCGATGACAGAACCCCCCGATCTTCCCGCGCGGTCTCGCCCCGCTCCAGAGCGCGGGCACGAGCCGCCCGGGTGCCCTCGAGCTGCCGCGCCAGCTCGTCCCGGTGTCGGTCCATTCGGTCCTTGCGGTCGTACTGGGCGGCGATCTCGGCCCCGGCCTGGCGATGGGCGTCCTCCGCGGTCCGCAGCTCGCCTCGAGCGTCTTCCAGGTTCGTCTCGGCGGCCCTCACGCGGACCTCGGCGTCCTCACGGTCCGCCCGCGCCTGATCCGCTGCGGCACGTGCGGCCGCCGCCCGGGGCTGGAGCTCTTCCAGACGGGCCCTGCGCTCCAACACGCCGCTGGCGCCCGTGGGGTTGCCCACACGCACGACGCCCAGCCGGTCCACCGAGGCCCCGGACGGGGCCAGGCGCAGGCCGTCGGCGTCGGTGAGCAGGCCATCCTCTTCCACCAGCTGCACGCCGCCGAGCAACGCCTCGACCCAGCGGCTGCCCGCCCCGGTCGACGTGACACCGTCGGGCACCTTGCCTCCGGACTCCGGCGCGTTGTCCAGCGGCAACAGGATGAGGCCTCCACCGCCGTCCCACTCCTCCTTGAACCAGGTGGCCACCCGGCCAGCCGCCTTTCGGTCCTTCACCACGATGCCCCGCAGCAAAGTCCCCAGATATGCCTCCACGGCCGCCGAGTGAGACGCCTCGACGTCGAGGAAGTCGGACAGCGTTCCCAGCACACCGGTGCCGCCTCCGTCGAGAGCCGCCTGAACCGCGGGCTCCACGCCTTCACGGTCTCGCGCCATGCGCTCCAGCGCCGCGGCCTCGGCCGACAACGATCCGGCGTGGTCGGCGGCCTCCAGCTCCCTGACCCGGAGGTCGTCGAGCGCCGACCGAGCCGAGGCGAGGGTACTCTCCGCGCCCGCGACCTTCGACCGGGCCACCTGCTCGTCGGTCGCGAGCTGCTCCAGGCGATCCGCAAACAGATCCCCTTGGGATTCCAGGTCCGAAAGGGCGTCGGCCGCCGCCTCCAGCTCGTCGTGGAGCCGCTCCAGACGCCGCCCCAGCTCGGCCGCCTGGGCTTCGGCTGCGTCGGCGTCGCCTTCGAGCTGCGCGCCCTTACGCGCCACCTCCCGCTCGCGCGCCTCCATGGACTGGACGTCGCCACGGGCGCTCTGAAGTCGTTGCCTCACCTCCCCCGTGGCCGCGCGGCTGGCCTCCAGCGACGCCCGCGCCTGACCCAGCTCCTCCTCCAGGTCCCGCCCCAGGCGGGAGAGGTTGCGGGTCTCGGACCCCAGCGCGTGGGCCCGATCCTGCGACTGCTGGCGCTCCTCCAGGATCTGCGCCAATCGCCGCTCCGCGTAGGCCGCCCGCTCGTCCGCGACCGCCAGGTCCCGCTCCCAGCGGACGAGTTGGTTGCGCACGTCGTCGAGCCGCGCTGCGGACTCGGAGCGCTGCTTCTCGACGTCGATCTGGCGCAGCCGCAGGCTCTCGACCCGTGCCTCGGCGGCTCGCAGCTCCGCGAGCATGCCCTCGGCGGAGCCTTGCTCTCCGCCCAGGACGCCCTCTACCTCCACCAGCCGCTCCTGGAGCCCGGTGAGGCGGTGCCCCACGACGGCCACCTCCACAGCCAGCCGGCGGGTTCGTAGCGAATGGTATCGCTGCGCCTTCCCCTTCTGGCGGGCGAGGGATCTGACCTTCGTCTCGACTTCCGCGATGACGTCTTCCAGGCGTTGGAGATCCAGCTCCGCCCGCTCCAACCGCCTCGTCGCCGCCTTCCTTCGGTCCTTGTATTTGCCGATTCCGGCCGCCTCCTCGAAGAGGCCCCGGCGTTCATCGGCCCGGTCCGAGAGGATCGCGTCGATCATGCGGTTCTCGATGACCGCGTAGGCGTTGGCGCCCAGGCCGGTGTCACGGCAGAGCTCGACGACGTCCTTCAAGCGACAGTGGGAGCGGTTGATGGAGTACTCGCTGCCCCCGTCCCGGAACACGGTCCGACCGATCTCCACCTCCTCGAACGGGACCGGGAGCAGCCCGTCTTCGTTGCTGACCGTCATGACCACGGACCCGCGGTTCACGGGCCGACGGTTCACGGTCCCCTGGAAGATGGCTTCCTCCATCTTGGCGCCCCTGATGGCGGTCGGGCGCTGCTCTCCCAGTACCCAGCGGATGGCGTCGCTGATGTTGGACTTGCCGCAACCGTTGGGGCCCACGATGGCGGTGATGCCCTCGTGGAAATCGATATCCGTGCGGTCTGCGAAGGACTTGAAGCCGTTGACCCTCAGGGAGCGGAGCTTCATCGGAGGGGGCGGCCCATCCGTTCGGTGAGGATCGCGCCAGTCAGGCCCGATTCGATCAGCAGGGTCTGCAGATGACTCGCCTCGCGGGCGTTGGCGTAGGCGCCGGCGTACACCCGGTACCGCAGCGGACCCTCCGGCGGCCCGTATTCCGCGAAGTAGGCCGGGATCCCAGCGTCCTCGGCCTGGCCTCTGCGAGCCATGGCCTCGTCGAGCGAGTCGTACTCGCCCAGGAGAAAGGCGACGCGGGTGGAACGGACGATGGCCCCCCTCGCGACGGCGGTGCCGATGTAGCCGGCCAACTCTGCGCGGATGGCCTCGGCGTGGCCTCTCGACTCGGCGGGGCCGGCCACGACCCGGTAGTAGTTGGCGCCCCCCACCTGTACGGGCACCAGCACGAACTGGAGCGACGGGAAGCGCGCCTGAAGGTCCCTCGACTGTTCCTGGGCGGCGGTTGCCCGCTCATGGGCGTTGATGGTGAGACCGAAGCGCATGATGGCGCTGGGCGACAGGGCGCCCGTGGCCGATGGCGTGCCTTCCTCCGTCGCGTCCTCTCTGGTCGCGGTGGGGACCCCGCCTTCATCGACGGGCGTGGGATCGTCGGGCTCGCCACCGGTGCCCCCGGGCACGGCGCCCTCTGAAGTCGTGGGCTCGCTCACTTCCGCCGCGTCGCCTGCGTCCGGCGTAGCTGCCGCCATGTCCGCGTCAGCCGACCGTGCCGCGGACAGCTCGACCGGTGCGTCGTCCGCGGGATCGCTACTCGAGACGGCTGGCGCGTCGCCCCGGCCCATCAGAGCGATGAGCGTCGCCACGACGATGACGATCAATGCCAACCAGAGGAGGAGCCGCCGCCGAGAGCTAGGGGCCGGCTCCGATTCGATGGAAAGCAGGCCTTCGAACTCGGCGGACAGCTCTGTATCCGGGCCGCTGGGAGCCTCTGGCCCGGACGCTCCGGGTGCTCCCGCGGCTTCGTCGGCGAGCTCTTCGGCAGCGGTTTCGTCCCAAAACGGATCCAGCTCTGCCCCCGCGCTCCCACCGGCACCGGGCTCCTCCTCCCCCGTGGGGAGACCCTCGGCAAGGGGTCCGCTGGCGAACGCCGTGCCCTCGTCGACGGCAGGGAGTGCGCCGGCCGCCGGCCCCTCGGTCAGACTCGGGGCTCCGGGATCGTGGGTGGCCTCGAGGCTCTCGGCGAGACGGACCTCCAGGCTGGCGACGTCCGTGGCATCGAGGTCCGCTCCGTCGCCTCCCAGATCCACCGCGGTGCCCGCCACCGATGCCGGGCTGGCCGCGCCAGCTTGCGCTACGTCCAGGGGAGAGACTACCGCATGCACCGGAGTGGACGACTCCACGAGCGCCTCGGTGGGCGCGGCAGCCCCGGCCAGAAGCACCACGGCGTCGGCACGTTCGAGCAAGGCGGTGGCACCCTCGAGCGAAAGCGGTACGTGGAGGAGCACCAGCGTGCCCGACTTCCGGTAGCCGCCCAGGATGGTTTCCCAGCGAGGGTTCTCGAGGATCTTCGAGGAATCTCCGACCACCGTGCCCGAAGGCACGAACAGGAAGGTGCCCTCGCGGACCCCCCGGGAGACACGGCGAGCGGAGGCTCCGAACTCGAAGACGTCGCTGATGCCTTCGCCCGGCGTGACGCCGAGCTCGTTGGGGAGCCAGGAACCCTCCAGGCTCAGGTCGATCAGGACTGTGCGGGCGCCACGGCCGGCTGCCGCCTCGGCGACCCTCGCGGACACGCTGGCCGCCCAGGGGCCGTCTTCAGCCGTCGGAGCCACCGCCATGGCCAACACGCGAACGGGGCCGTCGCCGTCCAGCAGAGCCGAGATCGAATCCGGCACGTCGTCCGTATCCGGGTCGAAGGCCTGCCAGACGGGTGTCTCCAGTGTCATTCGCGCGATCGGGAAGCTATGGCAAGCCGGCTCCGCAGGACCGGCTCGGGACCCCGTTGGCTGTTCGCCGGGGACCGCATGGAAACCTCGTCAACTTAACGTCCGCTGAAGCGGCCGGGCAATCCGGCGGGGCTCCATCGTTCGACGGCGGAGTGCGCCGCGAGCCGGCCGGGTCGCTCAGCCCTCGAACGCGACCCGCGGCGCGTCGCCCCACAGGTGCTCGAGTTGATAGAACTCCCGCGCCGAAGCGTGGAAGATGTGTACCACGAAGTCGATGTAGTCCAGGAGCACCCAGGTTCCCCCGGCCTTCCCTTCGACGTGGTCTGGGCGGTGTCCCTCCTCGCGCAGGGTCTCCTCGATGTGCTCGGCGATGGAGCGGACCTGGATGTCCGAGGTCCCGGACCCGATCACGAAGTAGTCCGTGGCCGTGGAGATCCCCCGGAGGTCCAGTGCGACCACCTCCGATGCCTTCCGATCGAGAGCCAACTCCGCGACCTGACTGACCACTGGCGGCAGCTCGGGCTTGGCCCGTTCGGGGGCGTGCTGCATAGCGGGCGCCGCCTACTCGGCGGCTCGCTCCACCCGGATCTCGATTTCCGCGTCGACTTCGGGTCCGAGACGGATCTTGACCGGAAAGGCCCCGAGCTGTTTGATCGGCTCGTCGAGGAGGATCTTGCGCCGGTCCACCTCGAAGTCGAGGTCCTGCTCGCCGGCGCGGGCCGCGATGTCCGCCGCCGTGACGGACCCGAAGAGCTTGCCTTCCTCGCCGGCTTTGGCATGGAAGGTGAGGACGAGGCCAGCGAGCTGGGCCGCCCGCCTGCGAGCCTCCAGGTAGTCCCGCTTCGCCCGTTCTTCCGCCTGCTGCTTCTCCAGCTCGATTCGCTTGAGGTTGGCGTCGCTGGCCGCATACGCCAGTCCCTGCGGAAGAAGGTAGTTACGCGCGTAGCCCGGCTTGACGTTCACGATGTCGCCGGACGTGCCCAGGTTCTGCACGTCTTGCTTGAGGATGAGCTTCATCTGCCACTCCTTTTCGTCTCGTTCATGGCTGGCCCTCCGCCTGCGGCGTGCTCCGCGAGCGCAGATCGAGCCATGTATCTCCGATCCCGATGACCATTGCGGCCATGAGCACGATTGGCGCCACGAAGAGCAACCCGAACAGGAACACGATCATTCCGAGGAGGTTCAGCCCGCCATAGAGAAATAGCACGACGGCCGCGCCGCGGAGCGCGTATAGCGCGCCCATGAACACGAGGGCGTTGGTCCCCGCATCGGACCACGCCGGGCTCGAACCGAGGAGCACGGCGCCCAACCCCGCGATCACCACCCACATCAATTGATCGTTGAAGCGGAAGTCCCGCAGGGGGCCGACCCCCTGGTCGCTTCCGCGTGCTAGCCGCACATACAGCCACCAGGCCACGCCCAACGCCGACAGCGAGGTGAGGCCGAGGAACGCCGGGAAGACCGCGCCCTGGATGTCCGCGGTCTGATATGCTGCGTTGACCAGCGTCTCCGACATCTCTCCGTCGCCCTGCATCAGCCGCAACGCCTCCAGGGCCGAGCCGAGCCCCTGGCGAATGCGTGACTCCACCAGCCAGCGGACCACCGTCCACTCTCCGGGCCGCACCGCGAGTATCGTGGCCGTGACTGCCAGGGCTCCGGCGAGCGCGCCGAGGGCCCTGCTCGAGAAGCCGCTTCCAGGCCAACGCAACGTCAAAGCGACGAACCAGCCTCCCAGCAACAGGGCCCAACCCCGCTCGATGAACCACAAGCCAGGGTGACCCGACCCTCGGAACACCAGGTAGCCGACCGCACTCGCCAGGAGCAGGGCCACCAACCGGTGGGGCGGCAGGATCAGCGCCAGAAGAAGGAACGGGACGGCGACGAGGACACCGGGCTGCAAGACCGAGAAGCCCGCCGTGAAAGCCAGGAGCGCCGCTGCCCGAAGCCACCCTCGACTCTCTCGGTGGCCGGCTCGCATGTCGCCTCAGACCTCGTGGTCCCGGACATACGGGACAAGAGCCAGATATCGGGCACGCTTGATCGCCCGTCCGAGCTGACGCTGGAAGCGGGCCGTCACCTTCGTCGTCCGTTTCGGCAGGATCTTCCCCTGCTCTGTCATGAACCGCGACAGCGTCGCCACGTCCTTGTAGTTCAGGAGCTCGATGGCAGGGCCCTCGATGCGCCGGCGCCGGCCGCGACCTCCGCTGAATTCGGGCGGAGCCGACCTGTGGGTCACGGCCGGGGCCTCCCCGTCGCCGTCACTCGTGTCGTCCTCGGCATCGCCTTCGCCCTCGTCGGCCTCCCGCACCCGCGTGTTGGGCTTCTGGAGGGACATGCCCTGCGTAGGCTCGCCTTCATTGAGCACCACCAAGTAGCGCATGATCTGCTCGTTCAGGCCGACGCGACGCTCGAACTCCGGCAACGCCTCGGGGTCCGTCCGAACCTGAGCGACCACGTAATAGCCGATCTTCTTCTTTTCGATCGGGTACGCGAGCTGCCGGGCCCCCCAGTGGTCCACGGCGACGATCTCGGCGCCGTCGACCTGGGTGAGCAGGTCGTGGTGCTGCTCCAGATGGAGGTTGACGCCGGCCTCGTCCAAGGCGGCGTCGAAGATGTAGACGATCTCGTAGAGACGCATGATACGACTCTCCCTCGGTCCGTCGTGAAAACGCGGGCCCCGCCTCTATGGACGGAGCGGGATGAGCCTGTAAAGATATCGCTCCGCACGCCCTCGGTGGAAGGGGTAAGGGGCGCGGTCTACGCAGGGTCACGCGTGCGGCGACCGACCCCGTGCGTTCCGGACCCCACGCGCCGGCCGAACGGGCCCGGCACCGGGCAAGGCACCGCCGGGCGGCCTTGCGCCCTGGACGCGTCGAGCGGACAATCCACTTGGTGTCATCCGGGTTGCCCCGGGGACCGAGCAGAGCCGGTCGTGCCTCCTCCCCGCCCGTGCCCTCCACGGCAGCCCGTAGAAGGCGACGCCGTTTAGATCCGTATGCAGGGTACATCCAAGAACGGAGCCGGAGGACGCGGGCCTGGGCCCGGGTTCCCCAGCTCCCCCGCGCCGGACGCTTCGCGATGGCCGTAGCCTATGTCTTCGCCCTGGTGTTGGGCGGTGGATTCATGGCCCTCTCCCTCCTCGGCGACGTGGCGGGAGGCGGCGACGTGGCCGACGTCGATCTGGACGTGGATTTCGACGTCGACGCCGACGCGGGTGGAGGCAGCGACGTCAACGCGTTCAAGATCCTTTCGCTGCGGACGCTGGTGTACGCCTTGTTCGGGTTCGGAGCCGTCGGGACCATCCTCAGCCAGCTGTGGGGAGGAGCGCGGGAGCCCCAAACGGCCCTCTTCGCCACGGCAGGTGGTGTCGCCACCGGTTTCATCGCGTCGGCGCTGTTCGGGTTCCTGAAGCGGTCGGAGGTCGGAGACCGGGCCGGAGACACCAGCTTCGTAGGACTCCCGGGCGTCGTCAGCCTGCCCATGGGGTCCGGTTCTCCCGGGCAGGTGACCGTGCTGCGCGGCGACCGGAGCTACCGCATTCGGGCGCTGCCCCATGACACCGCGGGGCATCTGGACCCGCAGGCGTGGAAAGAAGTGCTCGTGGTGGAGATGGAAGGGGGCATCGCCCGCGTGGTTCCGGTGGATGAGGAGCTCCGCCTCCCGGACGGCGGCTGACGCGCCCGACCAGGAGCGGAACCGGTGCTTGGTGACGTGGAGCCGATGTCAATCGACCGGTAACTGATCGCATTCGATTCGGAGGATATGATGGACCAGATGCTCGCAGGTGGGGCCGCAATCGGCTTTGCCGTTCTCTTCGCCGTGTTCGTCGCGATCCTGACGATCAAGTCGCTCATTATCATCGTCCCACCCAACGAGGCGGCCGTCATCACGGGGCGGAGCCGGAGCCTGCCGGACGGCCAGAAGGTCGGCTACCGCTCGATGATCGGTGGAAGAACGCTGCGCATCCCCATCATCGAAGCCGTCGAGTGGGTCAGTCTCGAGACGATTCCCATCGAGGTGGGTGTCAGCAACGCCTTCTCGAAGGGGAACATCCCTCTGACCGTCGAGGCCATCGCCAACGTCAAGATCGCCTCCGAGCCCGAGACGGTGTTCAACAACGCAGTGGAGCGACTCCTCGGGAAGTCGGAGCAGGAGGTCAAGCTCCTGGCCAAGGACACGCTGATGGGGAACCTCCGGGGCGTGTTGGCCACCTTGACGCCCGAGGAGGTGAACGAGGACCGACTCGGCTTCGCCAAGGCGCTGGCCGAAGATGCCGGCGAGGACCTGGCGGCCCTGGGGTTCCACCTGGACGTGCTGAAGATCCAGAACGTGAGCGACGAGCGGGGCTACCTCGAGGCCATCGGTCGGAAGCGCGCGGCCGAGGCCGTGCGGGACGCCGAGATCGCCGAGGCTGACGCGGACGCAGAGACGCGGGAGCGGCAGGCCGAAGCGAAGCAGCGGGCCGAGGTCAAGGAAGCCGAGGCCGACATCCGGATCGCCGAGGCGAAGAACGCCCTGCGTGTGCGGGAGGCGGAGCTCGACCAGGAGGCCCAGATCGCGGAGCGCACGGCGCAGGTGAGGGCAGAGCAGGCAGAGGTGGAGGCCCAGAAGGTGCTGGAGGAGCGGCGAGTCGAGAAGGAACAGGAACGGCTTCGGGCCGACGTCGTGGAGCCCGCCAACGCGGCCCGGGAGGCGGCCTTTGCGGAGGCCCAGGCCGAGGCGGCACCGATCCTGGAGCGCGGCAAGGCCCAGGTCCAGGTGCTCCGCCGTCTCTACGAAGAGGTGCAGAAGGGAGGCGAGCATGGGTTCGCCGTGTTCCTGGCGGAGAAGCTCCCGGAGCTCCTCGGGATCGCGGTCGGCGCCGTGAAGGACGTGGACATCGACCGCCTGGTGGTCCTCGACGGGGGCACCGGCAGCGGGGCTAGCAACGCGGTCAACCAGAAGATCCAAGGCGCCTACGGGACCATGGAGGGGCTGGCATCGGCGCTGGGCATCGATATCCAGGCCGTCCTCGAGGGAGCGACCGCCCGTGTCGCCCAGCTCCCGGCCGAAAGCGACGGAAACGGAGCGCCGAGCCCGCAGATCGCGCGACCGAGCGGCGAGACCCTCTGACCGGGGGGCGACGCGGTCGCCCACGACCCCGACGAGAAACGACCCCGCAGGCAGAAGCCGCGGGGTCGTTTCTCCTTGCGGATCGCGCGGGTCCTCGCCGGCTCGGGGTCGGCCTACCGCAAGGATCCCTGCACGGCCAGGATCAAGTCCGGGTACCGAGACAGGGCCCAGCGTGCCTCGTCCAGGTCGAGCCGCTCCCGGTTCGTGTGCGCGAAGCGTTCCTCGCCCGGAGCAAAGCCCAGCGTCGGTATGCCATGAATCCCGCGGCTCCAGCCACCGTCGGTGGCGAAGGCCCACGGGCGCACCGTGGCGGGTCCCACGCCGTCCCGGCGGCCCACGGCCCGAGCCGCGGCCTGGATCATCGGAGCGTCCGCGTCCATGAGAAAGCCGGGGGTGAACAGCCGACGATCCCGGTGCAAGCCCGTGTAGGTTCCCTGCCGCTCCCGGGCCATCTGGACCTCGATTCGGAAGCCCCCGGGCACGGTCGGCAGCCGCCGCGCGATGGCCTCCTGCACGGACCGGATGAGACCCTCGTCGGTGGAATCGGGGAGGACCCGCCAGTCGATGACGACAGTCACCCGGTCGGGGATGACGTTCCGGCTCTCGGGAAGCACGTCGATGCCCGTGGCGACCAGGCTTGCACGGCCCAGAACCGGATCGGCGGGTTGGTCTGCCGCGAGATCCTGGATGGCGGCCAAGACCGACGGAACCAGGTCGAGAGCGTTCCGCGCCCGGTCGGGGACGCTGGCGTGTCCCGCAAGTCCGTGAAGGACGACTTCCAGCTCGCCCCGTCCGCGGTGCCCGATGGCGATGTCGCCTTTGGTAGCCTCGCCGATGATCACGGCATCCGGCTTCACGCCGCCGGACTCGATCAGGTGCTCCATGCCCCAACCGCCCCGCTCCTCCAGGACCGTGTGGGCCACCACCACGTCGCCCTCGGTCCGCCCCATGAGCGAGGCTGCGGCGTACGTCTGCAGCGCGAGGGGGCCCTTGATGTCCATGGCCCCCCGTCCATGGAGGCAGCCGTCCGCGACCACCCCCCCGTAGGGCGGGTGCTCCCACTCGGCCGGGTCCCCCTCCGCCACCACGTCCACGTGGCTGTTGAGCATGACCGTGGGCGCCCGGCCGGAGCCGGGCACGACGCCGATCACGTTGCCCACCTCGTCGGTACGAACCTGGGTGAACCCCAGGGCCACCATCTCGTCCTGCACGCGTCGAACCACCGGCTCTTCCTGCCCGGGCGGCGACGGCAGGCGGATCAAGTCCTGGGCGAACGCCAGGGCGTTCTCGAAGGTGGCGTCCTTCGTCACGGCAGCTCCCGGCCTCGCGCTAACCGAGGAAGCGGGTCACCAGATCGGTGATCCACGAGGTGGCGTCCAAGTCCAGCCCGTGGATCCTCACGAACCACGGTGCCAACACCAGGGCCACCACGCTCATGAGCTTGATCAGGATGTTCAGGGACGGACCGGAAGTGTCCTTGAACGGATCACCCACCGTGTCTCCGACGACGGCCGCCTTGTGGGGATCCGACCCTTTGCCTCCCATGGCCCCCCCCTCGATGTACTTCTTGGCGTTGTCCCAAGCGCCCCCGGCGTTGGCCATGAACAGGGCCATGAGCACGCCCGTCACGGTGGCCCCGGCGAGGAGGCCGCCCAGGGCCTCGACGCCCAAGAACGCGCCCACCAGCACGGGAGCCAGGACGGCCGTCACCCCGGGCAGGATCATCTCTCGCAAGGCCGCCCGGGTGGAGATGTCCACGCATCGCGCCGAGTCGGGCTTGGCCGTGCCCTCCATCAGCCCCGGTATCTCCCGGAACTGGCGCCTCACCTCCTCCACCATCCCGGCGGCGGCACGGCCAACTGCGGTCATGGTCAGGGCGGCGACGAAGAACGGCAGCATGCCGCCCAGGAGCAGTCCGACGACCACGGTGGGGTCCACGATGCTGATCCCCGTATCCAGCAGCCCCACCGCCGAGGCGTAGGCCGAGAAGAGCGCCAACGCCGTGAGCGCCGCCGAACCGATGGCGAAGCCCTTGCCGATGGCCGCCGTTGTGTTGCCGATCGCGTCCAGCGAGTCGGTGATGGCGCGGGTCTCGGGTCCGAGACCGCTCATCTCGCTGATGCCCCCGGCGTTGTCGGCCACCGGTCCGTAGGCGTCCACCGACATGGTCACGCCGACGGTGGCCAGCATGCCCACGGCCGCGATGCCGATTCCGTACAGGCCGGCGAAGAAGTGCGACACGCCGATGGCCGTGGCGATGAGGATCACTGGCACTGCAGTGGATTCCATTCCGACCGCCAGGCCGGTGATGATGTTCGTCGCGGCGCCCGTGCGGCTCGCCTCGGCGATGCGCCGGACGGGACCTGCCGCCGTGTAGTACTCGGTGGCCAAGCCGATCAGGATGCCCGTCAGGGTTCCCGACAGCAGCGCCCAGAAAGGCCCGGCGGACGGGTACGCGCTTCCCGACGCGTCCAACATCCGGAAGCCCATGGAGTCGATGATGAAGTACATCGCCACGAGGAACAGCCCGGCGGCGATGAAAGTGACGTTGCGCAGCGCCCCGGCCGGATCGGTCCGCTCCAGGACCTTCATCATTCCGATCCCCACCAGGGAGGCCACCAGCCCCACCATCACCGCGACGACCGGCAGGGCCACCGCCTCGATCCGGTTCGAGGCCAACGCGGTAGCCGAGGCCCCGATGGCGATGGTGGCCACGATGGAGCCGACGTACGACTCGAAGATGTCGGCACCCATGCCCGCCACGTCACCCACGTTGTCGCCCACGTTGTCGGCGATGGTGGCCGGATTCCGCGGGTCGTCCTCCGGGATGCCGGCCTCGACCTTGCCGACCAGGTCGGCGCCGACGTCCGCCGCCTTGGTGTAGATCCCGCCACCGACGCGGGCGAACAGGGCGATGGAGCTGGCGCCCATGGCGAAGCCCGACACGATCTCGGCGAACCTGGGAAGGTCACCGGTGCCCGGAATGGCGTCGGCCGCGTAGATCCAGTACAGGACCCCGAGCCCCAGCAGCCCCAACGACGCCACGGCCAGGCCCATGACGCCGCCGCCGAAGAAGGCAATGCGCAAGGCCTTGCCTTGGCCTTCCTGGTTGGCGGCGGCCGACGTGCGCACGTTCGCGCGCGTCGCGGCCTTCATCCCGAAGAAGCCCGCCGAGACCGAGCAAAGGGCGCCGAACAGATACGCGATGGCGGTCTGGGGTGAGATGGCAAGGCCCAGCAGCACCGCGACCACCGCGACGAAGACCGCCAGCACGGTATATTCGCGCCGGAGAAACGCCATGGCACCGTCGTGGATCTGATTGGCCAGATCGACCATGACGTCAGTCCCGGGATCCTGCTTCTTGACATAGCCGTAGGTGAATCCGGCCGTGCCCAGACCGATCAGGCCCAACAGCCAGGCCCAATCCGTCAGCGTCACGAAGTCGGTCATTCAGCGACCCTTTCTCGGTTCCTCATTGTCGTGTGGAGGCGGCTCGGTCGGTCACCGGTTGTACCGGTTCATCGCCGCCTCGATTCCCTCTGCGATCCACGTTTCCACGGCGCGGGTCAGCTCCGGAAGGAGCCTCACCACGACCTCTTCATCCGACTCGGTCATGGGCGAAAGGACCCAGGCCGCCAGGTCCGCCCCGGCGGGCGCCACGCCCACCCCCACCCGCAGGCGGGGGTAGTCATCGGTGCCCAGGGTGCTGGACACCGACCTCAGCCCGTTGTGTCCGCCGGCTCCTCCTCGGGGACGCAAACGGACCCGCCCGACGTCCAGGGCCGCGTCGTCGACGACGACCAACAGGTCGCGAGCGGGCTCGAAGCCAGGCACCGTGGAGAGGGGGGCCAGGGCCCACCCACTCCGGTTCATGTATGCGGTGGGCTTGATCAGCCGAACGTCGTGGTCGTTCACGGTGCCGTCGACGGCGACGGCGAAGCCCCGCTGCCGGAAGGCACCGAAATCCCAGTCGTACGCCAGCCGATCCAGCACCCACCACCCGACGTTGTGCCGGGTTTCGTCGTACTCGGACCCGGGGTTCCCGAGGCCGGCGACGACCTTCATGCGAAGTGGCGTCGAGTGGGAAGTGGCCTAGCCCTCTGCCTCTTCGCCCTCTCCTTCTGCCTCTGCAGCCTCGCCCGTGACGGCCTCGGCAGCCTCTGCCGCCTCGCCTTCGAGCTCCTCTTCCTCCACGACTTCCT
This sequence comes from Gemmatimonadota bacterium, assembly GCA_039586035.1. GTDB lineage: Bacteria > Gemmatimonadota > Gemmatimonadetes > Longimicrobiales > Gaopeijiaceae > JBDHHQ01. Next base: position 36,087 of record JBDHLD010000014.1, read on the forward strand.
CTTCGGCCCTCGGCGCCGCGACGGCGGCCAGGGTCCGCTCCGGGTCCATGAGCAACTCGATGCCCTCGCCGATCTCCAGGTCGTAGGCGTGGATGGAGTCACCCACGTTCAGCCCCGTCACGTCCACCGTGATGGCCTCGGGGATATTGGAGGGGAGGCACTTGATGGGAATCACGTGGAAGACCTGCTCCAGCGTGCCACCGTTGCGCACGCCCTCGGGCGTGCCCTCCAGCTCCAGCGGGACCTCGACTTCCACGGCCACGCCCTTCTGGATCCGGTAGAAGTCGATATGGATGAGCTCGGGTCGGTACGGATGAGTCTGGACCTCCCGGACCAGCGTCGGCAAAGGCCTCCGCTCGCCCTCGATCTTCAGATCGACGATGGTGCTCGCCACCGAGATCCCCTGGAAAAGGTGCTCCGCCTCGTGGGCGTCAACCGCCAGGGAGACCGCCTCCATGTCCTTGCCGTATACGACGGCCGGCACCTGACCCGCGGTCCGCAGCTTGCGCGCGACGCCCTTGCCGGTGCCTTCGCGCTTGGTCGCGCTCAACGTTGCATTCTCGCTCATGACGCTCGTCCTACGACTGGTGAGTGGGCTCGAGGGTCTCCGACCCGTGGCTCGTCCCGTGAGGCCGGATTTCGAAGAGCTCGCTCACGGACTCGTTCGAGTGGGTGTTGACGATGGCATCCGCCAGAAGGCCTGCCACCGAGAGGATCCGCAGCCTGTCAAAGCGCCGCTCCTCGGGCACGTGGATGCTGTTGGTGACCACGAGCTCCTCCAACGGCGCGGCGGAGAGCTTTTCGGCCGCCGTCCCCGAGAGGAGGGCGTGCGTGCCGCAGGCGTAGACCTTGGTGGCGCCCCGTTCCTTGAGTGCATGCACCGCGTTCGCCATGGTGCCGCCCGTGTCCACCATGTCGTCGGTGATCAGGCAGGGGCGCCCCTCCACCTCACCGACCACGTTGAGCACCTGAGCCACGTTGGCGCGCGGCCGACGCTTGTCGATGATGGCCAGCGACGCCCCCAACCGCTTCGCGTAGCCCCGGGCCATCTTGGCGGACCCCACGTCCGGCGCCACCACGACCAGATCCTCGAGCTCGAGGCTGCGGAAGTAGTCGATCAGGACGGGACGGCCATAGAGGTGGTCGACCGGGATGTCGAAGAAGCTGGCGATCTGGTGCTGGTGGAAGTCGATCCCCAAGACGCGATCCGCACCCGCCGCCTCGATGAGGTTCGCCACCAGCTTCGCCCCAACGGACACGCGTGGCTGGTCCTTCCGGTCCTGACGACCGTAGCCGAAGTAGGGGATCACCGCCGTGACGCGAGCCGCCGAGGCCCGCATCGCCGCGTCGATCAGGAGCAACAGCTCCATGAGGTTCTCGGCAGGGGCCGGCGTGGGCTGGATGATGAAGACGTCCCGTCCACGGACGTTCTCGTCGATCCTGACGAAGATCTCGCCGTCGGCGAAGTCCTCGATCGTGACGCCCAAGGTCGTCTGGCCGATCCGATCTCCGATCTCCATGGCCAGCGAACGATTGGCCCGCCCGGCCAGGAGCATCAGCGGGCCTCTTTGGAAGGTGTAGTCCATATTCCTGGAGGTCGGATCCAATGATAGTTGCGACAGCCCGCTAAGTTAGAGACGGGTCCAGGTGCCGTCAACGTGGAAGCGGCGTCACTCCACGACCCTGAGCGTGCGGTGGACGGCCATGGTGGAGCGTCCCGGCAGCTCGAGCTCGAGCGTGAGGCGGTACCGGCCGGGGCCGAGGGCGGTGAGGTCTACGTCCGTGGCCCGAAACTCACGGCGAGCACCTCCCCCGCCCTGCTCGCTCCACGAAACCTGCACCTCGGGCCCCCCACCGAAAAGGCCCAGGAGCGAGCCCACCTTCTCCGCCAGGCCCCGGTCGCGCTTCACGACGGTGAGCCGATAGGCCATGCTCACGGCTTCGGGGCCGAGCCCGGTCACTTCCCAGGCGACGCCGAGGGGTTGTCCGGGCAGAATGGCGTTCCCCGGCCAGGCCTGGTCGATGGCCGCTGCTAGAGTCTCGGGCATACCGGGACCGGCGTCGAGAAGCAGTGCGTCGGAGAGGGCAGGAACGTCGGGCGGCAGCGTGTCGGCCACCAGTCCCAACCTCGTCCGGCTGGCGCGCCCGAGCTTCGAGGTCAGGCTCTCTACCGAAGCCAGGTAGGAGCCGGCCGGCACCTGGAGGGACAGGCGTCCCACGGGCCCCGCCGTGCTGGTGGCCGCGTGGATGGCCCCACCGGTCTCCGGCAGCAGGAAGAGGCCCGCCTCCACCGCCTGATCGGGGGGTACGTCCGAGTCCAGGCGCCGGAGCAGGGCACCGGCGGGTCGGTCGTCGTCCTCCGGCGGCGTCATTCTGTACGCGGCCACCACAAGCACCGAGTCGCCGCGCCAGAAGCGGGCGATCTGGACGGCCGCGCGGGTCGCCACGGGGGCGTAGAGGGGCGCGTACGCACTCCTCGGCCGATCCGGAGACAGCTCCCAGGCTTCCTCGTCCGATGCCGCGGGCCGGGCGATCGCCGCCGCAGGCGGCATGTAGGTCAAGGATTCGGGGTGATGGTGGCCCACGACGCCAGTGCTCCGGGACTCGCCGGGACCGGCGCGCGTGCGCTCCCAACCCACCTCCCAGCCGTACCGGACCAGCAGCTCCTCGAGGTCCGGGCCCCACGACATGCCATACGCCGATCGGCTGTCCGACCGGATGCGGGACACCGTGTGCCGAGCGTAGTGCTCGGTGAGGCGATCGTTGCCGGACTTCAGGAAGAAGGGATCGGCGAGCTGCCAGGCCCGCTCCACGAGACGGTCGGGGGGGAGGGTGTCGTGTGCGTCCCGTAGGACGTTCCCCCGGTCCTCGAGCAACGGCGACGGGTCCCGCCATCGACCCGCCAACTCGGGACTCATGGCGGCCAGCGCCGCATCGAAGGCCCGCTCGGCGTCCACGAAGCGTTGGGCTCCGTGGTAGGCGAGCCCCCGGAGAGCGTCACACCATCCCCGCTGCCCGCCGTGACACGCATCGGCGACGTGGACGGCCTCGGTCCACCGGCCGACCTCGCCCAGGTAGAAGATCCGTTGCCCGGTGATCCAGGTGTCACCCGGAATCCGCTCACCGGCAATCCGCAGCTCCCCGAGCAGCTGCTCCCGGGCCGCACGGATCTCGGGAGACTCCGGAACCGGCTCCCAGTCGCCCTCGCCATGTCGCATGCACATGCGGCCGATGACCTCGTCGCACTGGCCGCCCCAGCTTCCCCACGTCGAGGGCAGGTGCAGTCGACGATACCGTTCGAAGCGTGTCTGGGCGCCGCGGGCTCGGTCACGGACCTCGGCTGAATCCACCGCCTCGGGGACCGCGGTGAGGTGGAGGGCATCCTGACCGGCTACCGACGTCGAGGCGAGCGGGACCGCGGTCAGCAGGCTGAGTGACGCGACGAGGGCCAGTGGGCTCTGCATGTACTCCTTTCCTGCGAAATTGCCCCCCCAGGACTCGAACCTGGACCAAGGGTTCCAAAGACCCTTGTGCTGCCGTTACACCAGGGGGCAGTCGTGATCGACCCGCGCCTGCGCCGCGCTCCGGCCACGGCGCTCGGACCTTCCTGCTCGAGGGAGCTCGTCCCGCGACTGCTCATCGCACCCCGACCGCGCGGCGATCGTGGCACCGCCGGTCTGGAAAAGGTAGCGTGCGGCGCCTTCCCGCTCCACTCGACTCGGCCCGCCCACCGGCCCACTCACTGCCGAAACGCCGGCTCCGGCATGGAGAGCCGCGAGGTCGTGCGGATGAGCGTCACGCCGGGAAACCACTCCGCCATCCGAAGGGACGCCAGCTCACGCTGGCCCGGATCCTCGTAGACGGCGAAGACGGTGGAGCCGCTCCCTGCGAGCAGGCAGAGGAGAGGCTCCGTCTCGAGGAGCCTCGCGTGCAGCTCCCCGAGCGCCGGCTCCACGGTGAACACCGCGGGGTGAAAGTCGTTCTCCGCGACGCGGGCCAAGGAGGACCAGGACTCCAGCGCTTCCGGATGCAGGGCTCCGATCGGCGTCGCTGCACCCACGGCCGAGCGGGTTTCGTCCAGCGCCTCGAACGCCGCCGCGGTCGAGACGCTGATCTCGGGCACGCACAGCAGGAAGTGGGCCTCGGGAAGCGGCGCGAGCGGCAGGAAGCGGTCGCCCCTACCCCAGGCCAACGCAACGGGAGACGGACTCAGGAAGAACGGCACGTCGGCGCCCAGGCCGGACCCTACGCGCGCCAATCGGTCGACGCCCAGCTCCCCTTCATACATCCAGTCCAGGGCCCTCAATACCGCGGCGGCATCGGAGGAGCCGCCGCCCAGGCCGCCTGCGGCCGGGATGTTTTTTTCCAGGTGGATCCGGATACCCTGGGTGATGTCGGCGGACTCCAGATATGCCCGGGCCGCCCGGTAGGCCAGGTTCTCCTCGGGCGGACAAGGCGAGGGCCCCGACACCTCGAGCGTGATACCCTCCCCCGCCGGGGCGACTTCCACGGCGTCACCGAAGTCGAGGGCCGCGAAGACCGTCTCCAGCTGGTGGTAGCCCGACTCTTCCCGCGCCATCACCCGCAGACGCAGGTTGACTTTGGCCGGCGCCTCCAGCCGGACGACCTTCACGAGCTCTCCGAGCGTGTCGGTCCGCCGGGCGGCGCGTCGTCCCGCGAACCCGTCGCCTCGGGGTGGGCGGCCTCGACAGCCTCCTCGACCCTGGTTTCGGCGGACCCGACCTCCTGCAGGGAGAGCCCCAACCGCCAAGCGTAGAAGAGGCCCAGCAGCGTCACCGGGAAGAAGCCACCGAGGTGGAAGCCGACCGCGTACGACAAAGCCTGGCCGACGGGGACTCCATAGACGTCGGACAGCGCCACGCGGGCCGCCAGGTGCCACGTACCGAAGAAGCCCGGGGCGCTGGGAATCGCCACGAAGAGCGCCACCGCCGACTGCACGAAGATCGCCGCGACGAAGCCCTCGTCGATTCCAAAGGCCAGGAAGGCCACCCAGAAGCCGAACGAGTTCCACAGCCAGAGGAAGAGGGACCACGCCACCGCCTGCACCAGCAAGCGCGGGCTCTGCAGCACCCCCAGTCCCTCCAGGAAGGCCTCGAGGGCGTCCACGATCAGTCGGGACAGATTCCCTGGAAGCAGACGAGCGAACCGCTCCGCCAGCGCTACGACGCGCCGTGGCCAGATGAGCAGGACGACGAGCCCGAGGAAGAGAACCGCAACCCCCACCGCACCGGCCCGGAGCGCGAGACCGAGAGTGCCGCCGTCCCCGGCGGCGTCCCTGGGGAAACCCGGGGACACCAACACGAGCCCCGTAAGGAGCAGGATTGTCATGGCGTCCAGAAACCGCTCGACCACCAGGGTCCCGAAGGCGCCCGAGGCCGTGGTCGGCGTCAAGCGGCTCAACGCATAGGCCCTGGCGAACTCACCGACCCTGGCGGGCAGGAGGTTGTTGGCCATGAAGCCGATGTTCACGGCTGCGAAGCGAGGCCCGAAGCCGGTGCCGGGCTGGACGGGCTCCAACAACACCTTCCAGCGCAAAGCCCGTATCGGGTAGGTCATGGTCACGATCACGACGGCGGCCAGGAGCAGCCACGGATCGGCACGCCGGATGTCCGCGAGGATCGCTCCCAGGTCTTCGCCCCGGAACACGAACCAGAGCAGGACCAGGCTGACGAGGATCCCGACGACCGCCTTCCAATCGAGTTTCATGACGATGCCCTGGGACGGCGTCTGGCTGGGTCGATCCGGGGAGAGGCCACTAGTACCCCAACGGCGGCAGCCAGCGCCCAGGGTCCCGAACCATGGTGGGGGCCTGGCGCATGAGGTCCAGCATCTCCCGCACCGCACGCTCCATGCCCACGAGGACGGCCCGGGATACGATGCTGTGACCGATATTCAGCTCCTCGAGTCGAGGAAGCGCGGCCACCGGTGTCACGTTCTCGTACGTGAGACCATGTCCGGCGTGAACGTGGAGCCCCGCGTCGTGGGCCTTCCCGCCCGCTGCCGCCAGGCGCTCCAGCTGGCGTCCCCGAGCATCTCCCGACGCGTTGGCGTACTCCCCGGTGTGCAGCTCCACCGCGTGGGCGCCCAGCGCCGCCGCCACCTCGATGGCGTGGTCGTCGGGGTCGATGAACAGCGACGTGCGGATCCCGGCCTCCGTCAGGTTCCCGAGAGCGGTCTCCAGCGCATCACGGGTCGCCCCGGATTCCAGGTCCAGCCCTCCCTCGGTCGTGACCTCCTCCCGCTTCTCGGGCACGAGCGTCGCCTGGACGGGGGCCAGCGAGCAGGCGATCTCCACCATCTCCGGATTCGCCGCCAGCTCCAGGTTCACGACCGTCCGCACCGTTTCCATGAGCAGGCGCACGTCCCGGTCGTCGATGTGACGCCGATCTTCGCGCAGGTGGACCGTGATGCCGTGGGCGCCGCCCAGCTCGGCCAGCACCGCCGCCCGCACGGGGTCCGGCTCGTCGGTCCGACGAGCCTGCCGCACGGTGGCCACGTGATCGATGTTTACGTAGAGCCTCATCGCTCCGCCTCGAATAGTTCCACCAGTGTCTGTGCGGTCGCGTCGTCCAACTCGGTGCCGCCCACCTCCAGCGCCGCGAGACCCACCGCGGCGTACATGCGCCGCTCCACCGGCTCCAGGGTCCGCAGGTGGAGCCGTACCGTGTCGAGGTCACCTCGCTGGACCGGGCCCGTCAGGGAGCTCAGCTCCTCGGAACCGGCGTAGCTGTGCACCGTGCCCTCCACCAACGTCTGCAAGGCCGACCTGGCCTCCGGACCGGGCACCCCCGCCCGCATCATGAGCTCTCGGCTCACGTCCAACAGCACCGTGACGTAGTTGGACGCCAGCACTGCCGCCGCGTGATAGAGCGGCCGCCGGATCGCAGGCACTTCCAGCCCCGGCGCGCCCAGGTGGGAGAGGAGACGGTAGGCGGTGCGCCGGGCCTGAGGCTCCCCCGCCACGGCGAAGTGGGCTCCCCGAAGGAGATCGGCACCCGTCACCGGGTTCGAGAGAGACTGAAGCGGGTGAAGAGAACCCACCGAGTAGCCCCGCTCGTGCAAAGGAGCCAAGACGTCGGTTCGCAGGGCGCCCGAGACGTGAAACGCCGAACAGCCGTCCGGCGCGTCACCCAGGGCACCCAGGCGCAACGCAGTCTCCGCCACCGCGTCGTCCGGGACCGACAGGATGACGGCTGTCGTCCCGGCTCCGGGCCGCCGCAGGCCGTACACGTATCGAGCGGTGCCTTGAATGAAGAGCGGGTGCGCGGGCGGCTCCGGGCGACGGCCTGCGTAGACGAGGTCGACGGGAGCCTCCTGCGACAGGGCGTACCCCAGGGAGAGGCCCACGCGGCCGGGGCCCACGAAGAAGAGGTGCTCCCGATCAGGCGACATCGAGTACGGTGACTCCGGGGCGTCGCTGTAGACGGCTCACGGTGGGACTCGGGAGGCGGACCGTCACGCGAACGGTGGCGCCGTTGCTCGCCCGCTCCAACACCTCTCCCTCTCGGTACAAGGATGCCAGCGTCTCTCCATCACCCGCCGACAGGTCCAGCGTGACCTCCTGGAGGCGAGCCCGCATGCGCGCCCGCATGACCGCCTTGAGCTCGTCGGCGCCGCCCGCGTCCAACGCCGAGACGAAGACGGCGGCGTGAGGCTCGAACGCCTGTGTTCGCTGGCGCAGCGCCGCCTCCTCGGTGTGCGTGAGCCGGTCGATCTTGTTGAACACGAGGATGCAGGGAACCTCAGAGAGGTCCAGCTCGGCCAAGACCTCGTCCACGACGGTGCGCTGCTCCTCTCGATCCGGATGAGACGCGTCAATTACGTGGAGTAGCAGGTCCGCCTCCCGAGCTTCCTCCAACGTAGACCGGAACGAGGCGATCAGATGGTGGGGCAGCTTCCGGATGAAGCCCACCGTGTCGGTCACCAGCGCCTCGAACCCGCTGCCGAGGTCCACGCTGCGCGTCGCGGAGTCCAGCGTGGCGAAGAGGCGATCCTCGACGAACAGGTCCGCTCCCGACATGGCCCGCAGGAGGGACGACTTGCCGGCGTTCGTGTACCCGACCAGTGCGGCCCGGTATTGACCCTCGCGTCTCTTCCTCTGAGTCGCCCTGGACCGGGCGACGACGGCGAGCTTCTTCTTGAGGTCCGCGATACGAAGCCCGATCAGCCGGCGATCGGTCTCGAGCTGCGTTTCACCAGGACCTCGGAGCCCGATTCCCCCCCGGATTCTGGAAAGGTGATTCCACATCCGGGTCAGGCGCGGAAGGAGGTACTCGAGCTGAGCCAGCTCGACCTGCATCTTGGCCTCCCGCGTCCGGGCGCGGGTGGCGAAGATGTCCAGGATCAGCTCCGGGCGATCCATGATCCGCACGCCCACGACCTTCTCCAGGTTGCTGCCCTGCCGGGGAGACAGCTCCTCGTCGATGATGACCAGCGATGCGCCGGACGCCTCCACGGTAGCTCGGAGCTCTTCGGCCTTACCGCTGCCGATGTAGAGCGACGGGTTGGGCGCGTTGATCCGTTGCCTCACCACGGCCGCAACCTCACCTCCGGCCGTATCCGTGAGCCGCGCGAGCTCGTTCAGATGCTCCTCGGCGAGCCTGGGCTCGATGTCCTTGGTCGGCGCCCCGACCAGGACCACACGGTCGACGGGTGCTTTGTTGTCCAGAAGCTGCGTTGGAATCGTCTCCTCCACGCTGGTGACACGCCCCTCCTAAACCCCTATGTCGTCCTGGGTTTCCCCGCCGTCCGTCGGGGCCGGGCCGTCATGGACCTGATCCGGCGTCGCGAGGGCGGACGCCCTTCCTGCTCCCGCCTCGGCCTTCCGCCTCGCCCACCACTCGAGCCGCCTCGCGACTTCCTTCTCGAAGCCGAACGGCCCGGGCTCGTAGAACCGGGTCCCGGCCAGAGCGTCAGGCAGGTACGCCTGCGGTGCAACGCCGCCCTCCTCGTCGTGGTCGTACCGGTACCCCCGGCCGTAGCCCAGCTCCTGCATGAGCGACGTCGGCGCGTTCCTGATGTGCAGCGGCACGGGGGCCGAGGGGGTCTCCTTCGCGGCTCCGCGGGCGTCCTTCCACGCCCGATACACCCGGTTCGATTTGGGAGCCGTGGCGAGGTATACGGCCGCCTCCGCCAACGCCAGCTCGCCCTCCGGCGCGCCCAGGAAGTGGTACGCGTCCCGAGCAGCCAGGGCGATTCGGAGCGCCGCCGGATCGGCCAGCCCCACGTCCTCGGAGGCCATGCGGACGAGCCGGCGGGCCAGGTAGAGCGGGTCCTCCCCACCCTCGATCATCCGCGCCAGCCAATACAGAGCCGCGTCGGGATCGCTCCCGCGAACGGCCTTGTGCAGCGCCGAGACGAGGTTGAAGTGCTCTTCCCCGCTCTTGTCGTAGATGGCGAACCGCGCGTGCAGCGCCTGGCGGACGGAATCGAGCCCGATGACGCTGCCGTCTTCGAGGAGTCCCGCGGCGGCCTCCAGGACGCCCAGGGCTCTGCGAGCGTCTCCGTCGGCGGACAGAGCCAGGAAGTCCAGGGCTTCGGGGGTCAGGGTGAGACGACGGGATCCGAGGCCTCGGGCCCGATCCGTCAGAGCGCGGTTCAGCACGCGTGTGATCGCTTCAGGCGCCAGCGGTTCCAGAACCAGCACCGGCGCCCGGGAGAGAAGCGGCCGGTTCACCTCGAAGCTGGGGTTCTCCGTCGTCGCGCCGATCAGGACGACGGTGCCGTCCTCCACGTGGGGGAGGAATGCGTCCTGCTGGGCCTTGTTGAACCGATGTATCTCGTCGCAGAAGAGGATGGTCCGGCGCCCCGTGGCGCGCTTGCGCTCCCGCGCCTCTCGAACGATCTCCCGGACGCGAGGGACGCCGCCGGTGACCGCGGAGAACGGAACGAATGTCGCGTCGGTCCCGCCGGCCAGAAGACGGGCCAGGGTCGTCTTGCCGCTGCCGGGAGGGCCCCAGAAGATCATGCTGCTCAGCGCGCCGGTCTCGAGTTGGGCACGCAGCGGTTTCCCCGGACCCAGCAGCTTCTCCTGCCCCTCGAACTCGTCCAGGGACCGTGGCCGCATCCGAGCGGCAAGGGGGGCCGCCGAGTCTGACGGCAACGGCTGTTCGCCACCGGCACGGGCGGTTGTATCCGCGCCGCGAGGCGAGGCCGGGTCGGGTGCGTTGCCGCCGAAGAGGTCCAGCTCGCTCATGCGCCCACCTCGTCGCCCCCGCCGTCGGGCTCGGCGGACTCCTCCTCCGCGAGCTCCTCCGCCATGGCCAGTAGGCGATCCGGGGTGTTCAGCGTCGGGTCGGCGAGCGCGCGGTCCAGAAGCGCGGCCAGAATCCGCCCGAAGGCCGGCCCTGGGCGAAGGCCGAGACCCATGAGATCTCGACCTCCGATGGCCAGTGCGTCCACGTTGAGTGGCGCCCCGCCGCGGAGTTCGCGCCTCGAGATTCTCCACACCTCCGGCAGGCCCGGCTCCGGCGGGGCCCCACCCCGCGCGGCTCGCACGCGTGCCCGCGCGGCCTCTACCCGGGCCCAGTCGGTCAGCCGGTTTGGCCCGATGCGCGCCAGCCACCGGCGAACCGCCTCGGCCTCCGCAGCGCCGGGGCCCCTCTCCAGAGCGTCCACCAGCTCGCTCACGTCCCGCGCCTCGGCGTTGGAGAAGCGGAGCCGCAGCAACACCTGGGCGGCCCCGACCTTGCCCACGCCCTGGAGCACCGCGCCGAGGCGGAGGAGGGGCCGGACCATAGGGAGCAGATCCGCCGCCAACACGCCGACTGTCCACGGGTCCTCCGGGGCCGTTCCAGCCGCATCGAGCTTGTGGTCCAACTCGGGCACGAGCGTGGACAGCGCTCCGCTGGCGGCCAGGAGGCTCAGGGCTCCCGAGGGCTGCGGGTCGAGGGCCAAGACCTTCATGAGCTCGTCTCGGATCCGCTCCGCGGAGAGGCGCGGCAAGTGTTCGACTGCCTGGCACAGCGCCTGCCACGTGGCTGCGTCGGCTTCCAGCCGGTATCGCCCGGCAAATCGGAGAGCCCGGAGCACGCGAAGGTAGTCCTCGCTGAATCGGTCCGCCGGCTCTCCCACGGTCCTGAGCCGGCCCCGCTCCAGGTCCTCCAAGCCCTCGAAGGGATCCTTGAGCTCTTCTCGAAGCGGGTGCCAGGCCATGGCGTTGATGGTGAAGTCACGGCGAGCGAGGTCGTCGTCGACGTGATCCGCGAACTCCACCACGGCATGGCGGCCGAAGGTCTGTACGTCGCGTCGGAACGTGGTCACTTCGTACAGGGTGCCGTCGCGGGCCAGAATGCCCACGGTGCCGTGATCGACGCCGATGGGGACGGTTCTCTTGAAGAGTTGGCGTACCCGATCCGGGCGAGCCGCGGTGGCCAGGTCCCAGTCCTCGTGCTCGATCCGGAGGAACGCGTCACGGATCGCCCCGCCGACGGCCCACGTCTCATAGCCGGCCGACTCCAGGGTCCGGACGATCCACCGCACCGCAGGGGGTGCCGAGGGCTTCGCGAAAGTCACCCCACCAGCACCGACCCGCCGTTGACATTGATGATCTCGCCGGTCACATGGCGGGCCAGAGGTGAGCACAGGAAGAGGATCGGACCCGCCACGTCTTCCGCAGTGGCCACGAACCCCAGGGGGATCGCCGCCTCGATTTCGGCGAGGCGACCCGAGTGGAGCGCGTCCGCCGACATCTCGGTGTCCACCCAGCCGGGCGCGACCGCGTTGACCGTGATTCTCCGACTCCCGACCTCGACGCACAGGCCCTTGACCATGGAGATCAACGCTCCCTTGGTGGCCGCGTAATCTACGTGGAAGGCCTCGCCCCGCTGACCGGCGGTGGAGCTGACGACGACCATTGCCCCACCGTCGCGCATGCGGCCCAGCGCGGCGCGCGTCGTGTAGAAGACGGAGTCGAGATTCGCTCCGATCGTCTGGTGCCACTGGTCATCGGTCATATCCACCAGCGCCACTTCCTGGGGCGGCCAGATCGCGGCGTTGGCCACGAACAGGTCGAGACCACCGAATTCCCGGTCGGCCCGCTCGAACAGCCGATCCGCGTCGCTTCTCACGGAGAGGTCCCCGGGCTCGGCCCACGCCCGAACGCCCAGTGATTGCAGCTCCGCCACTACAGCCTCGGCGTCGGCGGCGCGAGACCGATAGCCGATCCCCACAGAAGCGCCGGCCCTGGCCAGGAGACGAGCCGTGGCCGCGCCTATGCCCCGCGAGCCCCCCGTAACGATGGCTGTCCTGCCCGTCAGATCGATCACCGAATTCCCTCGCTTCGCGCCGGCTGCCTCTCTCAGGCGGGCATCCACTTGCCGCCCAGGACGTCCCGATGATGCCGCTCGGACTCCAGGATCTCCTCGAAGAGGGCCCGGGTGTCCGGATCGAGCCTGCCGGCCAGCAGCTGCTCGTACCACTCCACCTCTTCCCCCTCCCGAGTCCTGGCCGCGGACTCCCAACCCTCCAGCGGAACCTCCGGAACCGGACTCGCCGGCAGCTCGGCCGGCTCCCCGCCCAGCTCGAGCAGTCGAGCGGTCAGGCGCGACAGGTGGTGCTGCTCGTCGGCGTGCAACTCGTTGAGCCGCTCCGCGTCCAGGTCCTGGCCCTGGAGCTCGGCACGAGCGGCCAGGGCCCGGTAGAACCGGGTCTGGGCGCGCTCACGCGCTCGGCAGTGCTCCAGGGTCGCCACCATCTCGGAGGTCCCGTCGTTGGTCATGCTTCTCTCCCGGTCCACGCGCGGTCCACGATGTCGCAGATGAGGTGCCCCAGGGCCAGGTGGATCTCCTGGGCTCGGGCCGTTTGCTGCGTCGGTACCACCACCGCATGGTCGACCCGCTCCCGAAGGCGTCCTCCGCCCTTCGCCAGAAAGGCGATGGTCTCGACGCCGCGAGCACGGGCGGCATCTGCCGCCAGGATGAGGTTCTCGGACTCCCCGCTCGTCGAGTGGAGGAAGAGTACGTCGCCCCTCCGGCCGAGGGCCTCGATCTGGCGTGAAAAGACCGTCTCGAAACCATGATCGTTCGACGCCGCCGTCAGGATCGAGGAATCCGTCGTGAGCGCGATGGCCGGGAGAGCCTCGCGATCTCCCCCGAAGCGAACCACGTACTCCGCCGCCAGATGCTGAGCGTCGGCCGCCGAGCCGCCGTTCCCGGCGAAGAACAGGCGGCCACCGGCCCGGAGCGCGTCGACCGTGGCGTTGGCCGCGGCCTCGATGTCGTCGGTCCGCTCCCGGGACACCTGTTCCGCCAATCGGGCCAGTTCCTGCAGCCCCGCTCGAATCGAGTCGCTCACCGTCATTCGGTCCCCAGAAGGCCTTTCAATCGTGACCAGAGCCGCCGCTGCGGCCGTAGTGGCGGGACCGGAAGCGGATCCCTGCCTTCCGCGATCCGGCCCGTGTTCGTCGCGGCCAGCAGGTCGAACTGCTCCACGGCGTCCCGCTCCTCGAAGAGAGCCCGCACCCGGGACACGTGAAGCTCCAAATGTGGACGTCCGTGGAAGTCCGTGGAGAGGCAGTCCACCCAACCGGCGATCAGCAGACGAAGCGCCAGACTGCGCGGCCCGGCTCCGTAGCGCCCTACCAGAGATCCGTAGTTCACCTGGAGAATCGCACCCTCCTGACGCCAGATTTCCGCCAGCCGGAAGCGCTCTGCCATGCCTCGGTACCGCTCCGGATGGGCGATGACGGGTCGCACGCCCAACTCCCGCAAGCGGGCCACGGCGTCGACTGTCCCCGGGGGCAGCATGAGGCGGGGCCACTCGACGAGCACGAAGCTGGTGTCTGCAAGACGTAGCCGGGAATCCGACAGATCTGGATCCGGCACGTCCAGCATCACCTCGTGACCCCGCTCTACCACCAGGTCCGGCAGCCGCGCTCGAGCCGCCGCCTGGAGCTCGTGGAACGCCGTGTCCACCGCCGCCAGGGTCGGTCCCGCCGCCGCGGTTCGGGTCAGGCTTCCATCGATGTGAGGCGTGGTGATCACGCGTCCGATGCCGGCCTCCCACATCCGAGCGAGACCCTCGAGAGAATCGTCGATCGACCTCGAGCCATCGTCCACGGCAGGGACGAGATGGCTATGAAGATCGACGAGCCGGGGCGCTCCGGCCACTACGCTCCCGTCCTCGCGCCGTCGAGGACGCGTCGCAGCGCGGCCTCCACGTCCTCCTCTTCGGCAGCGGCTTCACAAGCGTACGTGAACAGGGCATCGGCGCCCAGGAGGAGGAAGGCAGCGTCTCGTCGACGCCCGGGACGGCGCACCGCCTGGTTCAGCGCCTCCCCGGCCCCGGCGGCGAGGAGGTCGACCAGCGAGCTGCTTCCGTCAGGCACGACGAGGTGCTCCTCGAGCTCCGTCGGTGGGGTCGGCTCCCTGGTTGCCAACCACTCCTGGACCTGGCTCATGCGGAGCCTCCGGCCACCAGCGAGCGAACCACGGCAGCGCCCGAGGCCAGGGCCTGGTCGAGCTTCTCCGGTTGGGCGACACCGGCCTGCGCCATGTGGGGCCGCCCGCCGCCCCGACCGCCCACAGCAGCGGCTACCTCGCGGATGACCGCATCCGCACGGATACCCCTACCGATGAGGTCGTCGCTGACAAACGCGAACAACGTGTACTTACCACCCGGCATCTCCGCGGCCACGACCGCGACTCCCGGAGATTTCGCCTCGAGGAAGGCGTCCCCCCAGCGCCGCACGTCGTCGGCGTCCCTCGCCCGGAGGCGCATGGCCTCGTAGTGGAGCGTCTTGTCTCCGTCCAGGGCCATGTCCTCTCGAGACACGGTCGTTTCGGCTGCGGCCCCGCCTTTCCGCAGCTCCTTGAGCAGGCTCTCCAGCTCCCGGTTCTCGTCGACCAGGTGCTGCACCCGTCGATCCAGGTTCTCCGGCGTTGTCTTGAGTCGGGCCGCCACCTGGTCCAAGCGCCCGGCCAGCTCGGTGAAGTAGCCGAACGCGCCCGGCCCCGTCACCGCTTCGATCCGGCGCACGCCTGCCGCGATACCGCTCTCCGAGACGATCTTGATGAGCCCGATCTCGCCCGTGTGTCGGACGTGCGTGCCGCCACAGAGCTCCAGGCTGACGTCGGGGATGCGGACGACCCGGACGACGTCACCGTACTTCTCGCCGAACAGGGCCATGGCGCCGGCCGCTACGGCCTCGTCGTAGGGCATCGACGAGGTTTCCACCACGTGATCGGCCCAGATCCCCTCGTTCACCCTCGTTTCCACGAGGTCCAGCTCTTCGGGCGTCATGGGCGCGGTGTGCGAGAAGTCGAAGCGAAGGCGATCCGGAGCCACCAGCGATCCCCGCTGAGCCACGTGCCCGCCCAGCACGCTCCGCAGCGCCGCGTGAAGAAGGTGCGTGGCCGTGTGATTCCGCTCCGTGTCGTGCCGCACCTCGCCCTCGACCCGGGCGTGGGCCTCGGCCGGGCCGACGTCGGCATCGAAGTCCCCGCGCAGCGGGCCGAACACCGCCACGTTGCGGCCCACTCGCTCGACGTCTTCCACGACCACCGACCACCCGTCGCCACTCACGCCGCCGGAGTCGGAAACTTGCCCACCCGCCTCGAGGTAGAAGGGATTCTCTCGTAGCTGCAAGCCGATCCGCCCGTCGTGGAGCCACACGGCTACGACGTGCGTGTCGACCTCGGTGGCGTCGTAGCCCGCGAACTCCTGTTCCGCGTCCGGGTCCAGCACCACCCACCCCTCTTCGCCCTGCGCTTCGCGCTCGTACGTCGCACGGTCTGCCCGGCTGCGCTCTCGCTGACCGGCCAACGCGGTCTCGAACGCCTCCTCGTCGATCCGGTAGCCACGCTCACGGGCCATGAGGTCCGTCAGGTCCGGGGGGAAGCCGAACGTGTCGTAGAGGCGAAAGACCTCGTCGCCGGGGATCACCGGACGCTCTTCCTCACCGGTCGCGATGCGAGAGGCCGCTTCGGGGCCCAGGACGGGCGCGATCTGGTCGAAACGGCTCATCCCCCCTTCGATCGTGCGAAGAAAGCGCTCCTCCTCGTCGCGGGTGGTGGTCAGAATGTGTGTCCGCTGCTCGGTGAGGGCCGGGTAGGCCTCGCCCATGACCTCCACGACGGCGTCGGTCACGTGCACCAGGGTGGGCTCTCGGCGACCGAGCAGCCAGGCGTGACGCACGGCCCGTCGGAGGATCCGCCGGAGCACGTAGCCCCTGCCCTCGTTGGAGGGATACACCCCGTCCGAGAGCAAGAACGCCACGGCCCGGGCGTGATCGGCGAGCACTCGGTAGCTGAGACCGGCGGCAGAAGCCGGGTCGTAGGGCGTCCCCACGGCCTCGACCGCCCTATCGATCAGCGGCCGAAACAAGTCGGTGTGGAAGTTGGAGTCCACGCCCTGGAGCACGGCGGCGATCCGCTCCAGGCCCGCGCCGGTGTCGATGGACGGTGCGGGAAGGGGGTGGAGCTCGCCGGACTGGTCCCGATCGAACTGCATGAAGACCAGATTCCAGAGCTCGAGGAACTCACCCGCTTCGCCTCTGACCTCGAACTCCTCCGTAGGAAGCGTCGTGCCCCATTCCGACTCCGGACGAAGATCGTAGTGGAGCTCCGAACAAGGACCACACGGTCCCGTGTCGGCCATCTGCCAGAAGTTGTCCTTGTCGCCCAGGCGGTAGACCCGCTCGGGCGGCAAGCCCGCCACATCGGTCCAGAGCTCGGCGGCTTCGTCGTCCGTGTGGTGAACGGTGGCATACAGCCGGTCCGGATCGAGGCCGTACACCTCGGTCAGCAGCTCCCACGCGTAGGCGATGGCGTCCCGCTTGAAGTAGTCACCGAACGAGAAGTTGCCCAACATCTCGAAGAAGGTGTGATGCCGCGCCGTCTGCCCCACCTGCTCCAGATCGTTGTGCTTTCCGCCGGCTCGCACGCACTTCTGCGACGTCGTCGCACGGACGTACGGGACCGATTCGAGGCCCAGGAACACCTTCTTGAACTGCACCATCCCCGCGTTGGTGAACAGCAGGGTCGGATCGTCCGCCGGGACCAGGGACGAGCTGGGCTGTATCTCGTGGCCACGCTCCGCGAAGTACTCGAGGAAGCGACGGCGAATCTCCGAAGCCTTCATCGTCGTATGTGACGCTCTTTCAACGAATTCAGCGGCACCTCAGGGGCACCGTAGGGAGCCCTGAAGATAACCAGGCCTGAGCGCGGATGAAATGAACGGGGCCCGACGGCGGATCCGTCGGGCCCCGCGGGTACCGAACGAAGGGCAGGAGGTCCCTCCCCTCAGGCCTCCACTCCCGCCGGCTCCGGCTGCGCCGCGTCGGAGGAGGAAGCTGCCTCTTCCGTGGGCACCATGCCCAGCACCGCTTTCAGACGAGCTTCCACCTCTTCGGCGATGTCCCGGTTCTCGTCGAGGAAGAGCTTGGCGTTCTCCTTCCCCTGTCCCAACCGAAGGTCGCCGTACGAGTACCACGAGCCCGACTTGTCCACGATGCCATGCTCCACGCCCAGGTCGATGAGCAGCGCGTTGTGGCTGATGCCTTCGTCGTAGATGATGTCGAACTCCGACTGCTTGAAGGGTGGCGCACACTTGTTCTTCACCACTTTCACCCGGGTGCGGTTCCCGATCAGGTCCTGCCCGTCCTTGATGGCCCCGATGCGACGGATGTCCAGTCTGAGCGACGCGTAGAACTTGAGGGCCCGTCCCCCGGAGGTGGTCTCCGGGTTGCCGAACATCACACCCACTTTCTCACGAATCTGGTTCGTGAAGATGACCGCCGTGTTCGACCGGTTGACCGCACCAGTGAGCTTCCGGAGCGCCTGGCTCATGAGCCGGGCCTGGAGACCCACGTGGGTGTCTCCCATCTCACCCTCGATCTCCGCCCGAGGAACCAGCGCTGCCACGGAGTCCACCACCACGACGTCCACGGCGTTGCTCCGGATCAGCACCTCGGCGATCTCCAGCGCCTGCTCCCCGGTGTCGGGTTGCGAGACCAGGAGATTGTCCACGTCCACGCCGAGCTTCCGCGCGTAGTTGACGTCCAACGCATGCTCGGCGTCGATGAACGCGGCGATACCGCCTTCGCGCTGGGCGTTCGCGATGACGTGGAGACAGAGCGTCGTCTTACCGCTGGATTCGGGGCCGTAGATCTCGCTGATGCGGCCCCGGGGGATTCCCCCGATGCCGATGGCGGCGTCCAGGTTCAGTGCCCCGGTGGGAATCGCCTCGATGTGGAGCTTCGCCCCTTCCGCACCCATCCGCATGATGGCGCCCTTGCCGAACGCTCGCTCGATCTGGCTGATGGCCGTGCCCAGCGCCTTGTTCTTCTTCTCGTCCGTCTGCATCAGGGCCATCTCGTCCTCGCTGTTGAACGTCCTTCGTGGGGTCCTGGGGCCACTTCTACGCGGGCCTCCGTGTCGGGGGATCCCGGAGAGGCGGCTCCAAAGTACAATACCCGAAGAGAAAGCGAAAGGGTCTCTGGGCTACACGTCCAACCTATGGCCCACGCGCGGGCGTCGAAATGCCCTGGTGGGATCTTCGGGCGGTCCGGATATTCGATGTACGGAGCGAGCCCGGCCTCGAGGCTTGGAACCCGGCCCACCACGGAGCGGGTTCGGCTGCCGACCCCTGGGACACGCATCCGAAGCCCTGCTGGCGCCCAGGGGGACCCGGATCCGGAAGCTGTATGACCAGAATACGCGAATACGACCTCGTAGCCATCGGTGGGGGGACGGCTGGCCTCGTCTCGGCGGCCGGCGCAGCCTACATCGGAGCCAGCTCGGCGATCATAGAGAAGGCCCGCCTGGGTGGCGACTGCCTCTGGACCGGGTGCGTGCCGTCGAAGGCCTTGATCGCCTCGGCTCGGCTCGCTCACGCCATGCGGAACGCCGACCGGCTCGGTCTCGTGGGCGCGTCTCCGGCGCACGCCTTCGCCGACATCATGGCGCGGGTCCACCGCGCCCGGGCCACTGTCGCGCACCACGACGACCCGGAGCGCTTTCGAGCCCTGGGCGTGGACGTCCACTTCGGCCACGCCCGCTTCCTGGGCCCTGACACCCTCGAAGTGGACGGCGTCGGCCGCATTCGTTCCAAGCGGATCGTCATCGCCTCGGGCGCCCGGCCCGTCGCTCCCCCGATCCCCGGGCTCGACCAGGTGGGCTACGTCGACCACGAGTCCGCCTTCGAGCAGGACTCCTTGCCTCGTCGGATCGTGGTCCTGGGGGGCGGCCCCATCGGACTCGA
This sequence comes from Gemmatimonadota bacterium, assembly GCA_039586035.1. Lineage (GTDB taxonomy): Bacteria > Gemmatimonadota > Gemmatimonadetes > Longimicrobiales > Gaopeijiaceae > JBDHHQ01. The sequence continues at coordinate 55,308 of JBDHLD010000014.1, forward strand.
GTTCGCTCAGGTCTACGCGCGGCTCGGAGCCGAGGTGACGGTGCTGGAGATGCTCCCCAGACTGCTGCAGCGGGAGGATCCAGACGTGAGCGAGCTCATGAGGTCCTCGCTCGAGTCGGAGGGTGTGCGGGTCCGGACGGGAACAGCTGCAACGAAAGTGGACGCGTGCCCCGGGGGCAAGGTGGTCTCCACCTCGACGGGAACCGCGATTGAAGCCGATGAGCTCTTCGTGGCGACGGGCCGACGGCCCAACACCACCGGCCTCGACGTGGAGCGAGCCGGTGTGGAGCTGGACGGAGCGGCGATCCGGGTGGATCGGTCGCTGCGCACCACTGCGGCGACGGTGTGGGCGGCCGGAGACGTCACGGGCGGCCTCCAGTTCACCCACGTCGCCGACTACATGGCCAAGACCGCGCTTCGCAACGCCTTGCTTCCGGGTAGGACCCGGGTGGACTACGGACAGGTCCCGTGGGTGACCTACACCGATCCGGAGGTGGCGCACGTGGGGCTGAGCCAGTCGGAGGCCGAGGCGCGGGGCGGGCGCACGCATGCGTACGACTTCTCGGATCTCGACCGGGCCATCGCCGACGGTGACACGCGAGGCACGGTCAAGATCTCTGCCGACAAGCGCGGACGGATCCTGGGCGCCACCATCGTTGGTGGAGACGCCGGAGAGCTGATCTTTCCGGTTGTCCTTGCCATGAAGCACGGCCTCACCCTCGCGCAGATCTCGAACACGATCTTTCCCTACCCCACCCGGGTGGAAGGCGTGAAGCGGGCGGCGGACGCCTTTCAGCGCTCGCGGCTGGAGGGGTTCGGTGGCACGGTGCTCAGGAAAGTGGTCTCGTGGCTGACGTGAACGTCGACGCGAACCGGGACTCGCGGCCGCTCGTCAAGCTCCTGCTCCTGGGCCTGGTCCTGGGGGCCGGGTTCGTCGCGGTCCGGATCACGCCCCTGGGAGACCTGCTCACCCGAGAGGGCGTGACCGGCAACCTGCAGCAGCTCCGGGGCTCGGTCTGGGGCCCTGTGGTGTTCATCAGCCTCTACGCGGGTGCGACGGCGCTGGCGATCCCCGGCACCATTCTGACCCTGGCGGGTGGCGCCATCTTCGGAGTCTTCTGGGGTACCGTGTTCAACACCGTCGCCGCCAACATCGGCGCCAACCTCGCCTTCGGAGTAGCACGGCTTCTCGGCCGCGAGGGCGTGGAGCGCCTGGCGGGCAGCCGCCTGGACAAGCTCGACCGGGCAACCCGTGAGCACGGCTTCAAGGGACTGCTCACGCTGCGGCTGATCCCTCTCGTACCCTTCAACGCGCTGAACTTCGGCTCGGGGCTCACGGCCATCTCCTGGACTGCCTACGCCACCGCGACGCTCATAGGCATTTTCCCGGGGACCGTGATCTACACGAACTTCGCCGACGCCCTCCTGCAGGGGTCTCAGGAGGCGTCCCGGGAAGCGTTGCTCCGGGTCGTGATCTCCGGCGCTCTTCTCGTATTGCTGAGCCTGTTGCCCACCATTCTCCGCAGACTTCGGGTGCGCGTGCCGGGCGGCGCGGCCCTGGTCCTCGCGGCGCTGACCTTGCCTGCGGCCGCCCGGGCCCAGGAGACTTCCGGGAGCATTCCCGATCACGAGCTGCTGACCGAAGTCCTGGCGGCTCACGTGGAGATGCCCCTCGTGGACTACCGAGGGCTCCAGGCCGACGCCGCAGCCCTCGAGCTCTACCTCGCAGGTCTGGCGGCTACCGACCCCCAGACGCTCGCCGCCGCACCACCTGACGTCCGGCTGGCCTTCTGGATCAATGCCTACAACGCCTGCATGCTCAAACAGGTGGTCGATCACTATCCCATCCGGAAGGCCGGCGGGCTCGTCAACGCCGTGAAGAACACGGTGACGGGTCGACCAGCGAACTCCGTGTGGCAGATCGACGACGTGTTTACGAGACAGTTCTGCAACGTGGCCGGGCAAGCGCGATCCCAGGACGAGATCGAGCACGAGATCATCCGGCCCATGGGCGACCCCCGCATCCACTTCGCGGTGAACTGCGCGGCCCGGAGCTGCCCGCCGCTTCTGGACGAGGCGTACGTGCCGGGGAGGCTGGACGAGCAGCTCGACGCGGCGGTGCTCCGCCTTACCGAGGACGAGGAGCACCTGAGCCTGGAACGGGGCGGAAACCCGGGAATCCGCCTGAACAAGGTCCTCGAATGGTACAAGGAGGACTTCGGCGGCGATGAGGGGCTGAAGCGCTTCTTGGCGCCGTACCTGCCCGCGGCCGACCGGGGGTTCGTCGAGGATCCCAGCACCGACGTGCGCTACTTCGATTACGACTGGACGCTCAACGACGTGGCGCGGTGAACGGCGACGCGGCCGAGGCCCCTGCGGCCTCATCCCCAGCGGGGGCATCCGCGGTTCTCCTGGTATTCGCGAAGGCACCGGTGCCGGGCCGGGTCAAGACGCGCCTCGCCGCTGACGTGGGTGCGGCGGCGGCGACGGCCGTCTACCGGGTCATGGGACGCACGGTGGTGGACGCCGTTCGGGTCGGCCCGTGGCGGACCGTGGTGTGTTACCACCCTCCCGACGCCCTGGCCGAGGTCAGGGCCTGGCTGGGAGGGGAGCTGGACTACTGGCCCCAGCAGGGACACGACCTGGGCGCGCGCATGGACCAGGCTCTCCGCCGCGCGCTCGCCTCGAGTAGCCGGGCCTGCCTCATCGGCACCGACACCCCGAGGGTGGATGCCGCCCGCGTTCACGAGGCGCTCGTCGCCCTCGAGGCGGCGGACGTGGTCTTCGGACCGGCTGAGGACGGAGGCTACTACCTGCTCGCGTTGCGGCAGCCCGCCCCCGAGTTGTTTCGACGGATCCCGTGGGGAACGTCACGGGTCCTCGCGCGGAGCACGGCGAGAGCCGCGGCCGCCGAGCTGTCGGTGGCGCTCCTACCCCCTCTGGCCGACGTGGACACGGTCTCGGACCTGGCGAGCTTCCCCGACCTCGCGCGCACGATCGACGGCACTGGAGGTCTAGCCCCCTAGCCGTCGCCCCTCTCCCGGCCCACCGCTTCCCGGAAGCCCGCCGACGCGCCAAGGACGGCGCGGGGGACTACGCCCCACCCTCCGTTACGTCGACATCAAGGAAGGGGGCACGGTTCGGTTGCCAGACGGGGAGTGCCCCGTTCATGTTGACCCTCCCCCGAGTCCATGCACCATCAACGGCCGCAGCCCGTGTCCGAGACCCACGACTCCCAAGCGCACGCCCTGGTCGGCCGGAACCGGCTTCGCTTCGAGGCGATCGATTTCGAGTGCTTCCCCAATGGGCGCTGCACCGCGGTCGTGGAGCTCGAATGGAAAGATCGGGCGCGCTTCGAGGGGCGGGCCGAGGGGACCCACACCATGCAGGGCGGCCTGCGGGCCGGAGCCCTCGCCACCCTGCGCGCCGCGGAGAGCGCCGCCGAGGGGCGACTCAAGCTCGAGTTCGTCGGCGTCAAAGCGGTCCGCGCCTTCGACGCCTGGGTGACCATCGCCGCGGTCCGGGCCCGGAGCGAAGAGAAGACCTATCACCTGCTGGGCTCGTACGCCGATCTCGCCGATCCGACCCCACGGAGCGCGGCGCTGGCGCTCCTGGACGCGACGAACCGTGTGATGGAGCGGTACCTCCAGCTCGACTGAGGCCACACCCGCTCCGCCCAGCGATCCTCGCAACAGACGGACGCGCCCGCGTCCCGAGCTGGCCTCTCCCCACTCGGAGCGCCGGGTCGAGCAACCAACCAAAGAGAACCGCCCCGACCCTCCGAGGAGGGCCGGGGCGGCGTTGCCTCCGGAACCGGGGCGGCTACTGACCCCGAGTCGACTGGAGTCCCGTCTGGTAGCCCTGCCACACGCCCGGCCGAACCGGAACGTAGAGGGTCTCGTACGGGCTGCTGGCGTTGCTGTCCGCGAACAGCGGCACGCCCATGTACTCGCCGACCCGCATGATGTTGCCGCAGTTCATGCCGACCTCACCACCGGACTTGGAGTAGCCACGGTCCTCGAAGGTCAGGTCTTCGTCGTTCTCGAAGAAGCCCATCCCCTCGGCGTACGTGCCGGCGAACACTACGCCGGGCCGGAGGGTGCGTACCGACACCCGGTCGGCGCCCACCAGCGTGTCGCCCTGGGCCGTGACCAGCACCTGGGCATTCTCGCCCGTGGCGAGGCACAGCGTGGCCGGCGTGCCGGTCGGCGGCGGCGGCGCCACCTCGACGTTGACCCGGACGGTGTCCGGCGGAGGCGCCGGCAGGCGGACGGTGTCAGGCGAGGCCTTCTCGAGCAGGCCGGGCTTGCAGAGGCCACCCTGATCGGGGCAGAGGGCCGCGGAAACCAGGAAACCCCACTTGGCGCTCCGAGGCACCGTCTTGTTCTCCAGGTAGTTCGATCCGAGGACGAAGCCGCCCACGCGGATCCCGGAGAAGTCGAGCTGCGCGCCGACGTTGACGTCGAACCCGTTCCACTCGCCCATGAGGTTCAGGAGCGTGTTCGTTCCCAGACCCATGTGCACGCCGGCTCCGGCGAAGAAGCCGGAGGACGACGCGTTCGAGTAGAAGTCGAGCTGCCGCCCGTCACGCCAAACGCCACTGCCCCACCCGAGGGTGAACGTGTAGTCATGCTCGGGGCCGAAGTCGAGGCCGGCCACGTCGGCCGTGGCGACGACGTACGGCGAGAACGCCGTGGACACGTCGTTGCCGTCGGCGCCGTCGAACAGCTGCTGGTGCGGCGCGCCGTAGCGCGTCGGCTGCGTGCTCTCGCCGTCGTCGAAGGACGGCTCGCTCACGTAGCGGGCACCCACGGCCAAGCCGATACCCTGCCGCTGCGGCCGCAGGAGGGCAATGCGGCCGAATGCGCCGGCCATCGTGCCCCCAGCGTCGCTGTCGTTGAAGCTCTGGAACGTCCCGCCGATTTCGACCCAGTCGAACAGCCCGAGGGCCACGGAGCCGTCGCCGTAGAGGTTTCCGTCGTTCTCGTTGCCCGCCAGGTTGAGGACCCAACCGGAGTACGTGCCCGTAATGGCGAGATGGGGGAGCACCGTCGCCGAGGGTACGTCGAGATAGCCCGACCCGTACCGCAGCGTGCTCGGCATCTTGGTCTTCTCCCGATCGTTGTCCCGGACGGACTGGGCCTCGACCTGCCCAGCCGTACCGACGAGTACGGCAACGGCCAGGAGGGCTGCAAACCACCCGGTCAAACTCCGAGCCATCTTCATCGCGCTGCTCCTCCGTGAGGAAAAAATAGGATTCACGATCCGTTCTAATCTTGTTTTTCGAATTGTTCTCAGACGAAAAGTCGAGTCGAAGTTATCCAGACGGCCAGAATCGTGCCAGGCTTTCGATAAACTCACGTTTGTGCTCGCGCTTCTGCCAGGGTGGCCAGAGTTCGCACGATTGCTTGACGATCCACGTCCTGGTGGGTCACGGCGCGCAGCCGGTGCCTCCCGAATCTGGTCATCAGAATTCTGCGGTTCTCCAAAAATTTCAACAGGTTATCTGCCACGCTCACCGGGCCGTCGACTTCGATGAAGACGATGTTGGTCTCCGGGAGCGCCGCGTGGAGACCGCTCGTCGACCGGATCCCCTGGGCGAGCTGGGTGGCCAACTCGTGATCTCTCGCGAGGCGATCCAGCTGGTGATCGAGGGCGTGCAGCACCGCAGCGGCCAGGATGCCCGTCTGGCGCATGGCGCCACCGAGGCGCCGGCGTACGTGCCAGGCCTCCCGCATGGTCGGCTCGTCGCCGGCCAGCATGGATCCCACAGGCGCTCCGAGCCCCTTGGAGAGCGCCACCATCACCGTATCCGCGTACCCCGCCAAATCGGACGCGGGCGCGCTCAGGGCCACGGCCGCATTCCAGAGTCGGGCACCGTCCAGGTGGATGCGAAGCCCCGCCTCGTCCGCCAACGCCCGGTGACCGGCCATGCACTCGAGGGACATGACGCGCCCGCCCGAGTCCATGTGGGTATTCTCCAGGGCCAGGACCCGGTCCCGCAACAGGTAGCGGGAGCGAGGGTTCAACACCTCCGCCACCCGTGCCGGTGTGAGCAGGCCGTCCGCGGTTTCGATGGGCCGCAGCTGGAGGCCGGACAGGACCCCGGCCCCTCCCTCTTCCCAGTGAACGATGTGGGCTCTGGACTCCACGAGCACGCCGGTGCCGGGTGAGCCGAGCACCGCCAGCGCGACCTGGTTCGCCATCGTGCCGCTGGGAAGGAAGAGGGCGCGCTCCTTGCCCAGGAGCTCTGCCATCCGCACCTCGAGGCGCCGCATGGTGGGGTCATCGCCGTAGACCTCGTCTCCCACCGGGGCGTTGGCGATGGCCTCCCTCATGGCTGCGGTGGGACGCGTGACCGTATCGCTGCGGAGGTCGATGAAGCTCGGCGCGTCTCCATCCCCACGCGGGACTTCTGCGGGATCCGCCTCGGTCATGAGGAGCCCTATCTCACTCGGTGGATTGCTTCTCCAACTTCGACAGCCGACGGCTGATGGAGATGATCCATCCACCGATGAGGAGCCAGGCGATGCCGTACGCGACGAAGACGTGCCAGTACGGCCGCATGCTCTGAGCGCCGAGATTGCCACCGGGCGCTTGCGCCGAGACCTCGAGGGCGCACAGGAGCAGGAACGCGGCGAGGGGTAGGGCGGCGCGGAGTGATTTCACGAGACACCCTCCATGGTGTCGGACCTGCCGTAGGCGTGAGCCCGTGACGGGGTGGCTGTCGGGACGTCGCCCCTGATCGAATGCTCGAGAGCATACCGGAGCAGGAACCCGGCGAAGAAGAGTAGCGTGAACGACACGAGGCCTGTCATGAGCGTCTGAAGCATGGCCGGGTGCAGCGTCGGCCCTTCGGGCTTCACCACCACGGGCTGTGGATGAAGGGAGCGGAACCACACCACGCTCAGGTGGATGAGCGGGATGTTGAAGGCACCGATGATGCCCACGATGGCGGCGAACCGCTTGCCCCGCTCGGGATTCTCCGTCGAGGCCCGGACCATGAAGTATCCGAGGTAGATGAACCAGAGCAGGAGCGTGAGCGTCAAGCGGGGCTCCCAGGTCCACCAGGTGCCCCAGGCGACCCGGGCCCAGAGAGGACCGGAGGTGATCATGACCGTGGTGAAGACCATGCCTCCCTCCGCGGCCGCCTGAGCCGCCATGTCCAGCCGCTCGTCCCGGAGCCAGAGGTACACGGCGCTCGTGAGGGCGACGATCCCGAACGCCATGAAGCCGACCCAGGCGCCGGGCACGTGGATGTAGAAGATCCGCTGGACCACCCCCATGCTGGCCTCAGTGGGGACCCAGAAGGCCACCTGCCACATCAGGAGTGCCATGCCGGCCACGCCCAGGAGGCCCAGGCCCGTCCCGGTCCATCGAAGCTTACGATCCTCTGCCAAGAGCTACTCCTCCATGACGAATCGGAACAGCGAAGCACCCACGCCCAGGGCCACGATGGCGAACGCGCCCAACATCCTCAAGCTCCCGGCCACTTCAGACGGCGGTCGGCCGGCAAAGACACGGCTGGTGGCCGACGCCCCGTAGATGACGACTGGGACCAGGAGCGGAAAGACCAGGATCGGAAGGAGCGTGTCTCCCATCCTCGTTCGGTTCGATATGCCGGCGAAGAGCGTGCTGATGGCCACGAACCCCAGCGTGCCCAGCCCGACAACCCCCACCAACAGCGCGGGGTTCCCCCGAAGGCTCAGTCCGAAGAATAGCGCGAACACCAGCAGGACCAGAATCACCGTCAGGCCGACGATGACGAAGTTCGACAGGACCTTGGCCAGGTACAGCGCGTCCCTGGGGATGGGGCTCAACAGGACGCCCTGGATCGCCCGCTCCTCCTCTTCGAGCGCGAATGTGCGGCCCACACCCAGCAGTCCACCGAAGACGATCGTGAGCCAGATGAAGCCTGACGCGACGTCCGACGGTCGGACCAGCGTGGGATCGAGGGCGTAACCGAAAAGCACCCCGGCGAGTACGGCGAACGCACCCATGGAAGCCAGGCGCTCCCGCGTCCTCAGCTCCAGCGTCAGGTCCTTGCGGACGACCGCTCCGAGCTGGGCGAGGTATCCGCTCACCCTGCGGCCTCGACCGTTTCGCGGTAGAAGTGCTCGAACCCGTCGGCACCCACCTCGGTCCGGGTACCGTGGTAGACCAGCCTCCCGCCCACCTGGATCGCCACACGGTCCGCGAGCTCCAGCCCCTGCCCGAGGTTGTGTGTGACCAAGACGACGGTTCGGCGACCGTCCTTCAACGACGCCAGCACGCCTCGGAGCGTCTCGGCAGCGTGGGCGTCGAGCCCCGTGTACGGCTCGTCGAGGAGCACGATCTCGGGATCATGGAGGAGCGTCCGCGCGAGGGCCAGCCTCTGGCGCATCCCCCTGGACAGCGTGCGGACCTCTGAGTCGGCCCGACCCGCGAGCCCGACACCGGCGAGGCGCTCGCCGATCCTCTGCTCGAGGTCAGGCAAGCCGTACAGCCTACCGTAGAACCGCAGGTTCTCCCGACCCGTGAGGCGGCTGTAGAGGAAGCTCTGATGGGACAGAACACCGATGGATCGATGGGAATCCGGGTCACCCGCCTGGAGCAGCCGGCCTCGGACGCGCACCTCACCATGCGTGGCTCGCAGCATGCCCGAGAGAAGCCCCAATACCGTGCTCTTGCCGGCGCCGTTGGGCCCGAAAAGGGTCAATAGCTCCCCGGGCTGGAGGCTGAGGTCGACGCCGTCCACGGCCCGCACGCTCCCGAAGTCCCGGACCAGCCCCTCGGCTTCGAGGGACGGGCCCTCCGCCGTCACGGGATCGACCGTCACGGTTCGGGGAGGCCGGTCAGCCGCTGGCCGCAGCAGCCGGTCGACCGAGAGGACGGCCGCAGCTGGTACAGAAGTTCCCACCCGTCCGGTTGACGTGACCGCACTGGTGACAGGTGTCTCCACTCTGGAGACCGGCCCGCACCCGGGCGACCTCGGCTTCGACTTCCGTCGGCTGGCTCCCCTCGTCCCGGGGAGCTTCGCGGGCCCCGTCACTGGCGGCGCCCTCCTGTCCGACACCTTCGTCTTCCGAGGCGAGCGGGCTCTGGGAACTCTCGACGACCTCCTGGTTGCGGAGGGCCTGAAGCGCCTCCGCGGAAAGCTCATGGCGCAGGAGCTGATAGTCCTCTTCGCCCAGCTTTCCAGTGGCGAAGTCGTACTCCGCATCCCGGAGCGCCATCAGAGCCACGCGCTTCCGCGCCTGCGCGTCGGTGAGATCGTCTGCCGAGCTCTCCAGGGGCGCACGCCGATCCTGGAGAATCGGTGACAGCACGTAGATGACCACGGCGAGGGTGAGCAGCCCCGCGGCCAGGAAGAGAGTCATGCCGGCCCTTCCTCCGCAGCGCTCAGGCCTCGGCTCCCACCGGCTCCGCCCGGGACCCGGACGCGGTCGTCTGCCGACGACGGCCGGTGTCGCCCGTGGGCCAGAGTGCGATGAGCGTGCCGACGCTGATCACCAGGCCACCGTACCAGATCCACCCGACCAGCGGCTTCACGAGCGCCTGCAGCGTGATGAGCTCCGCACCGGGGTCGTTGGCGAGGACGCCCTGCATGTCGTCGACCGAGGCGAGGATCAGGTAGAGGTCCTCCATGGCGGTCGAGCGGATACCCACTTCGGTGACGGGCTGCTGGGTCGTGATGTACTGGCGCTTCTCCGTGGTCATCACCCCGACCGGCGCTCCGTTGCGCGCGACGCTCAGCGTGGCCACCCAGCGCCACATGTTGGCTTCGCGGGACGACGAGATGCCCTCGTACGTGAGCGTGTAGGTGTGCCCGAACGGCGAAGCCACGTCCACCGTCTCACCCGGGTTCATCTGCTGCTGCACCTCGGCCTCGAACGCAGCGCCCGCGAAGGCGGTGAAGATCATGACGATGCCCACGTGGACGATGTAGCCCCCGTAGCGGCGACGGTTCCGGATGACCAGGTGATACAGCGCCTTGGCGTAGCCTTCTCCCTCGATGCGCGCCCGGGCCGC
>JBDHLD010000169.1:0-5994 GCA_039586035.1 Gemmatimonadota bacterium
CACCATCCGGGACCTGGTCTACCTGTACGCCAACGTCATGAGCACGGCCTTCCTCGCCACCGAGCTGGACGACGCCGACCTCTCGGAGCAGATCCAGCCGGTGTTGACCAGCGTTCTCGGCTCTGCGGCGGGCGTGGTCCCGGGCCTGCAGGCGGCCACCGCCCTGTTCGTGAACTCGGTGGTCTCAGGAACGGCCAACGCGTACTTGACCCTGCGGGTCGGCATCATCGCGCGGGAGTATTCACGAGCGCTGGTGCGGCCCCGCAAGGCGGCCCTGCGCAAGTCGGCCGTAGTGCAGGCCGCGGGGATGCTCGGGTCCATCGCGGCAACGGGCGCGGCGCGCCTGTCGGGCGTGATCGTGAAGGCGTCCGGACGGACCGTGACCGGGGCGGTCGCGGGCATCGGCGGGAAGATCAAAGACGCCGGAGGCGCCGTGCTCGACCGGTTGACCCCCGGGAAGGGACCGGAGCCGGAGGGCGCGGGCGGAGCGTAGTGGTCGGGGACCCATCCGCCGGCGGAGCTCAGCCGCTGGAACCGCGCCTCGCACGAGCCCCCTACCAGAAGACGATGTAGAGCAGGACCGTCGTGGCGACGACGAAGACGCCTCCTACCCTGGCACCGCGGCTCGGCGTCAGATCGATGCCCGACGCCGTGGCGAACTTCACAGGAGCGGCCAACGGTCGCGCCCAGGTGAAGGCGGCCATCACCGCGACCACCACGCCGAACGTGATGGCCATGTGGTTCAGGAAGGCAATGTGGGGCAGCTGCCAGTTGAGGAGCCCGTAGACGACATGTAGGCGTACACACCCTCGAACCGGCCCGGGAACGGCGCCAACAGACAGCCCATGACCACGAATGCGGCCGTCGCGATCCGGCCGACCTTCACGATTTGGTGCGGGTCGGCTTCGGGGCTCCAGTGGCGTTTGTACAGATCCATGGTGAAGAGCGTCGAAGCGGAGTTCAGCATCGAGTCGAGGCTGCTCATGATGGCGCCGAACAGGGCGGCGAAGAGGATGCCCCGGAGCCCCACGGGCAGGAGATCGCGGATCAGTACGGGATACGCCTGATCTCCATCCGCCATTGCGGTGCCGTAGAGCTGAAACGCGATGATCCCGGGAAACACCACGATGAAGGGGATCAACAGCTTTAGGCCGGCCGCGAACACGACGCCCCGCTGGCCCGCCGCCAGAGACCGGGCCCCGAGCGTTCGCTGTGTGATGAACTGGTTGAATCCCCAGTAGAAGAAGTTCGGGATCCAGATGCCCACCAGCAGGGCGGTCCACGGGAGCTCCGGGTGATCCGACGGCAGGACCATGTGGAGTTTGTCCGAGTTGGTCTCCAGGAAGGCGCCCAGGCCGCCGACCTTGTTGAGGCCGATCACGGTCACGACGATGCCGCCGATGAGCAGCGCACTGCCTTGAAGAAGGTCGGACCACACAACCGCCTTCAGGCCTCCGTACACGGTGTAGGCGCCGGCCAGGATGCCGATCAGCCAGATCCCGACCAGCATGTCCAGACCGAAGATCGTCTGGAGCCCCAGCGCCCCCGAGTACAGTACTCCAGCGATGGCCACCCCCACGTACGCCGCCATGAGGTAGATGGCCATGATCGTTCGCGCGGGATTCCCGTACCGATGCTCCAGAAACTCGGGCATGGTGAAGATGCCCAAGCGGAGAAAGAGCGGCAGCAGCCAGAACGCCACGACCACCAGCGAGATGGCGGCGATCCACTCGTAGCTGGCAATGGCCAGCCCGGCTACTCCGAAGCCCGAGCCCGCCATGCCGATGAAGTGCTCGGTGGAGATGTTGGACGCGATCAGCGAGAAGCCGATGAGCCACCACGTGAGGCTGCGTCCGGCGAGGAAGTAGTCCTCCCCCGTCTCTTCTTTGCGGGAGGCGTAGAGGGAGATGCCGATGACGGCGGCGAGGAAGGCAACGAAGGCGATGCCGTCCCAGAGCGTCAGGTCCAAGGGGGAGCCTGCTTGTCACGATGAACGAAGGGCGCGTCCGCGCCGGCGGCGGCGGGGATTCTAGTCACCCGGGCCGAGTCCGGCATGTGGCGGGGCATCCGCCCGGGTTCTTGACGGGAGCCGACCCAGGACCGGGACCGCCCTCGCCTGCTTGAAAGATCGCGGCACCAACCCTTGCCTGGCGGGTCGAGCCCGAGGCCTCGCTGAAGGGCGACCTCCGACTGGCGCGCTGGGAATTCTGGTGCCCCGTCCCACCCGCCTGTACTGTTGCCGCATGTCCGATTTCATCGAACGGCTCAAGCACGCCCGCATCGTCAGGGTTCTCGCCTTCTACCTGGGCGCGTCCTGGGTCATCCTCCAGGTGGTGGACGTCCTGCGGGAGTCTCTCGCTCTGCCCGAATGGGTCGCCCCAGTCTCCATAATCCTCCTGTTGATCGGGCTGGTCATCATATCCGCGACGGCCATGGTGCAGGCAGACGCGGCCCGGGCCCCGGTACCCGGGCCCGCCGCCGCCTCGGAGGGGGAGGCGGGGCTGCCCGTGCCGCATGGCGGTGACGGGTCTTTCGGAGAGCTGCCCGCGTCCGACGTGGCGCGGCTGTTCACCTGGAAGCGCGCCGTAGCGGGAGGTGTGCTCGCCTTCCTGGGGCTCTTCGCCGTCGCGGCAATCGCCGTGATGCTCACGGGCGGACCGCTCATCGGGCCCGAGGAGATCGCGGCGGATGAGGCGGGCCTGGGGGTCGCGGTGCTTCCCTTCGCGGTCACCGGCCCCGACATGGACGTCTGGGCCGAGGGTATGGTCGACCTGCTGGCCGACAACCTGGACGGAACCGGCGGGCTCAGGACCATCGACCCGAGAACGGTCATGGCCCGTTGGCGCGGCCGGGTTGACCCGGGCGAGTCGCCCGACCTTCCCACGATGCTGGACATCGCCCGCTCCACGGGCGCCCGCTACGCGGTGGTGGGCAGCGCGGTCGCACTGGGCGACGAGGTGCGCCTGAGCACGGACATCTACGACATCCTGTCGGGTGAGCCCATGGGCACGGGCGCGGTCGAGGGCAGCACCGGCGACGTCATGTCCATGGTGGACCGACTTTCGGTGGAGACGGCCAGCGCCGTTCTCGCCACGGGCGGCGGCGAGCTACCCGCGCTCCGTCACACCACAAGCCTCACCACCCGATCACCGGAAGCCCTGCGCGCCTACCTGGAGGGCGAGGCCATGTACCGCAGGGCCGACTTCGCCGGCGCCTCGGATGCCTTCCGTCGGGCGGTGGCGGACGACTCCACGTTCGCGCTCGCGAACCTCCGTCTTTCCCGTGCTCTTGGTTGGCTGCGGAACATCGGAGACGACGAGGCCCGCCTCGCGCTGGAAAGGGCCCTTGCCTTCGAAGGTCGACTGCCGCCCCGGGAAGCCGAGCTCCTGGGCATCGAACAGCTCCTGGAGACCCAGGACTTCGAGGCGCTGTCCCAGGCCGCTTCCGCGACGCAGAACTACCCCGACGATCCCGAGGCGTGGGAGCTCCTGGGCGAAGCCTACTACCACCAGGGCGATCAGGCGCTGGTGAGCCTCGAGGAGAGCCTGCAGCCCTTCCTGAAGGCCATCGAGCTGGACCCCACCTTCAGTCCCATCTACTTCCACCCCATCGAGATCACGGCCGGTCTCGCAGACTCGGCTCGGGCCTACGCTCTGCGCGCAGACCTGCAGGAGCACTCCACGGACGACGGGCGGGCGGGTCGATACGACGTGTTCCTCGACGTCACCTTGGGTTCGCCCAGCACACGCGAAGCGGCGATCGCCCGCATTCGGGAAGAGATCCCCGACCGCGAGCTCTTCACCGGATATTTCTACGGCTTTCGCCGCACTCCCGCCTCTGTGCCCGGTGATCTGGCCATCGCGCAGGAGCTCGATCGACGCGGAGCCGCGAACGTGGGGGCCCAGCTCCTGCAGAGCGCCCGTTTGACCGAGGGGCGGCTCGACGAGGCCCTGGATCTGGTCTTCGACCCAGCTCTCTCCGACGAGCCGCGGAGCTCCCTGCTCATGCTCCTCCAGTGGTCGGCGTGGGGCGAAGCACCGGACGATCCTCGTGTCCGGTCCCTCGTGACGACCGGTGATTGCCCGGGGCCGCTCGGCTGCTACGCAACGGCGATCGTCGCCGCCGACATGGGCGAATGGCAGCGTCACGGCGAGGCGCTGGACACCTATGAGAGCTTCATCGCCGATCGCATCGTGGAGGCCGGCGGGGACGACGCCGAGGGCTCCCAGCGAGCCGTCGAGCGGTGGACCGAAGAACGGCTCTGGATCGACGTTGCCCGGGCGTATGGTCAGTGGCGCCAAGACGGGCTCGAGGGCGTACCGAACGCCTTCAATGCCGCCCGCACCATTCAACCCTGGGCGAGCTGGGCCCACAACTCGCGCAACCAGGCGCTCCGCTGGTGGACCGCCGAGCTGCTCCTGGCCCAGGGCCAGGCGGAGCAGGCAGCCCGACACTACGACTCTCTGTGGGGTGCGCCTCAGGGGGCCTGGTTCACGGTCCGCATGGTCGGCCTCGGGGACGCGCATCGGGCCATGGGGCAGCCGAGCGAGGCCCGCCGACACTATCAGGCATTCCTGGAAGCGTGGCGTGAAGCCGATCCGGAGCACGTCCTGGTGCGGCGCGCTCGGGAGGGGCTCGAGGCACTCGGGGACGGATAACGATTCACGGCTCCCCCGTGCCAACCCCTGACGCTGTTCGCGAATCAACGACCGAGGTAGCGAGCCCCTCATGAGCGAAGACCCGATCCGCCCGGAACGCTCCACCCCGCCGCACGAGGACCTGCACGACGGGACGAAGCACTCCAAAGCCACAGGGGCGCTTGACCGCCGGGAGCTCCTGAAGCTGGGAGCCGCCGGGTTGGGCGCCGCCGTGGTCGGTGGCGCCCTGGGCTGCGCACCTGACGACGCTGGTAGCGGCGACGCTCCCGCCGCCTCAGGGGTCCTCCCTCAGCTCGGGCCAGCCCCCACCGAGCCCTTCGCCGCGCCACCCATGGACGTGGTCCGCATGGGCTTCGTCGGCGTGGGGCTTCAGGGCGGCGCCCATGTACAGAACTTCCTCCGCATCGACGGGGTCGTGATCAAGGCGGTCTGCGACATCGATCTGGCACGGCGCGACGAAGTAGCCGGCTGGGTCACGGAGGCGGGCCAGGCGCCGCCCGGAGTCTATGGCGACACCGAGACCGACTTCGTGCGCATGTGCGAAGAGCAGGAGCTCGACCTGGTCTTCAACGCGACGCCGTGGCGGTGGCATGTGCCCGTGTGCGTTGCAGCCATGGAGAACGGGAAGCACGCCGCTACCGAGGTCCCGGCGGCCCTCACCGTCGACGAGTGCTGGCAGCTGGTGGAGATGGCGGAGCGGACGCAGAAACACTGCGTCATGATGGAGAACGTCAACTACGGCCGCGCCGAGCTCATGGTGCTCAACATGGTGCGGCAGGGGCTCTTCGGAGAGATCCTCCACGGCGAGGGCGGCTACCTGCACGACCTCAGGGCCATCAAGTTCGAGGACGCCCACGAGGGACTATGGCGCCGGGAGTGGTCCAGGACCCGGAACGCCAACCTCTACCCGACCCACGGCCTGGGCCCCATCGCGAACTGCATGGACATCAACCGGGGCGACCGATTCGCCACCCTGGTGTCCATGAGCAGCCCGTCCCGCGGACTCCAGGAGTATGCCCGGGAGCACTATCCCGAGGGCGACGCGAAGCGGCAGGAGCAGTTCGTCCTGGGCGACGTGAACGTGAGCCTGATCCAAACCGCCCGCGGCCGCACGATCTACGTGAGCCACGACACCAACCTGCCCCGGCCGTACAGCCGGATCCACCTGGTCCAGGGGACGAAGGGACTGTTTCAGGGCTACCCCGACCGCGTGTACGTCGACGGCCAGAGCGAGGATCACCGCTGGGACGACATGGACGCGTGGTACGACCGGTACGAGCATCCCCTATGGAAGGCCCTGCGGGAAGAGGCCATCGGAGCGGGGCACGGCGGCATG
>JBDHLD010000170.1:0-5388 GCA_039586035.1 Gemmatimonadota bacterium
CGCCCGAGGACCCACATCCAATTCACGCCCCGAGGAACCCGGTGCGAGGTAGCACCGTAGACCTCCGCCGCCCGATCAGCACGATCGGTACGTCGGTCTCGCGGGCGAGGGCCAGGGGAAGCTCGCCGAGCAGCCGGTAGCCCCGGCGCTGCCGCTGCATGCCCAGGATCACGAGATCGGCGTCGGCGGCGCGGCGGATGATGGCTTCCAGCGGCCGGTCTGCCTCCTCGATGACGACCTCGTAGGGTCCGGCCGCCTCGTCCCGCGCGAGCCGCCGAAGGTCGCGCTCGTACCGCCGCCGCGACTCGCGCGGAGCATTCGGCGGAAGCGAGCCCAGGAAGGTCAGGGAGCGCTCCTGGGAGCGCGACAAGCTCGAGATCAGGCGGGCACGCAGATGGCTGTGATCGCTGCGACCGCCGAGCGGCACCAACACTCGATCGGCCGCGGCCATTCTCCAGCGGTGCGGCGCCCGGAGCACGACCACGTCGGCGTCCAGGTCGGCGATCAGGCCCTCCAGCTTGGCCTCGACCCCGGGGGTCAGGTCGGGGAGCCCGAGGAGCACGGTCTCGCAGCCGTGCAGTCGCGCCACCCGCTCGATCTCCGGCCAGACGTCCGGGGAGATGGTGAACAACGTCTCCACCGCGAGAGAGGCCTGGAAGCTGCGTCGGAGCGACTCGCCCAGAATGCGCTCGGCGTCCTGGAGGGCAGGGTCGCGCTCGTCCAACGAGTCGCTGAGCGTGCGAACGACGGACAGCAGCAGGATGCGGCCGACGCCGGGGGTGCGGAGTGTCGCTGCGACGTCGACCAGGCTCGCCGCGCTGGCCGGATTCGCGATGGGCACGAGGACCAGCGGGCTCCGGCCCCGAAGACGCGCCAGGTCTGGATCCCTCGCTTCGGCAGAGGCGTCGGCCAGCCGCGCTCCGGATGCGAACATCGTGAGGTACAGGGCCACGCCGATCACCAGCCACAAGACCACGACGCTGCCGGCCTGGGGCACGGCGAACGCCTGGAACGCGGCCAGACCGAGGCAGAGCGCCGCACCGAGCCAAGGAAGCGCCGGCGACTCGCCGTCACCGGATCGTCGTCCCGCCAGGATGGTGGCCCAGTGCACCATGGCGAAGCTGATCAGGAAGATGAGGCTCGAGGCGGCCCCGGCCGCAGCCACGTTGCCCATGGCGATGGCGACCACAGCGACCATGGCTCCCGTAACCCCGACAGCGACGGCAGGCGTCCCGCTGGCGCCGCGCATCCGTCCGAGGCCATGTGGCAGCGTTCGGTCGCGGGCCATGGCGAACGCGACGCGGGAGGCGCCGAGGAGGTTGGCGCTCAGGGCGGAGACCATCGACAGCACGCCGGCCACGATCACGAGCCAGAAGCCCGTCGGTCCGAGGAATCTCTCCGCGGCTTCCGCGACGAGGCCCTCGGGGTTGGCCCTCGCGGCCTGAACGATCCCGCCCTCTGGCGCGCCCACGGTCGCCATCAGGAACAGCAGCGGGAGGTAGATGGCGAGGGCGCAGCCGAGGGACAGATACATGGCGCGGGGCACGTTCCGGGCGGGCTCCCTGACCTCGCCGCCCACGGCCGCGATCAGGTCGAAGCCCTGCAGCGCGATGAACGTGTAGCCCATGGCCTGCAACAAGCCGACCGGACCCGAGGGCAAGAACGGGCTCAGCCGGCTCACGAGCTCGGGTGGCGAAGCGCCCGCCCAGGCCCAGGCGCCGGCTGCGATCAGGACCGCGAAGACGACCACCTTGCCCACGGTCTCGGCATAGCCCCCGCCCTTTGCCCGGAAGACCAGGGCGAGCGTGTACAGCGCCACGGATCCCACGGCGATCCCGATTCGCACCGCCCCGTCCTGCAGCCATTCCGGAGCGCTCCCCACCCCCTGAAGCACCCGAGCGAGCCCTTCCGCGGCGAAGGCGGCGAAGCCCAGGGCGTAGAGGACGGCGGCCAACACCGAGGCGAACCACACGACCCAGCCCACCACGAAGGCGACCTCGATGGAGAGCACCTTTTTCGCGTAGGTATACGTGCCCCCCGACTCCGGAAAACGCCGAGCCAGGCGGGCGAAGCTCGCGACAGTGAGGAACGCCAGGGCACCGTTGAGCGCGAAGGCCAGGATCGCCGCAGGGCCGGTGACCGCGAATGCCACACCCGCCAGCGCGAGGATACCGCCGCCCACGATGGCGCCCACGCCGAGCGCCGTGGCGCCGAACAGGCCCAGGTGTCGTTCTTGTACCATCAGCGCATCAGGGCGGAACCGAGCTCGGTCGACGTGGGTGGAGGCCACCGGTGCGGGCCGGAGGTAGGGGTGCACGCTCCGGCGGGCAACAACCGTGGCGCATCCCCCTCCGATGCGCCACCCCTCCCGGCCCGTTTGCCCTTCCGACGGGTCGGCTCGACATTCCGGAGGACTCGGCAGGCAGATGGTCCGGGTCACCGAACGCGCCTCTCGACGGGCACTGGGAAGGGGAAGGGACAGGCCCCGTGGACCTCATCGCCATCCTGACGGTTACCTCGGCGTTCATCGTCTACGGGCTGATCAGCGGCAGGATCCGGGAGTCCATGTTCACCGGGCCCATGCTGTTCGCGGCGGGGGGACTGGTCGCGGGCCCGGCGCTACTCGGCCTCGTGCCCGTGGACGTGGGGCACGAGGGACTGCACACGCTCGCCGAGATCACGCTGATCCTGGTTCTCTTCGCGGACGCGGCCAGCATCGACCTCGAGCAGCTCCGCCGCGACCATGATCTGCCGGTGCGCATGCTGCTGCTGGGCATGCCGTTGAGCATCGCCTTGGGGACCGCCGCCGCGGTTCTGATCTTCACCGACTTCGGACCGTGGGAGGCGGCGCTGCTGGCCGCCATTCTCGCTCCGACGGACGCCGCGCTGGGCCAGGCGGTGGTGTCGAACCGCGCGGTGCCGGTTCGCATCCGACAGGCACTCAACGTGGAGAGCGGCCTGAACGACGGCGTCGCCCTGCCGTTCGTGCTGATCTTCGCCAGCCTGGCCGGCGCCGGCATGGCGAGCGCCAGTGCCGAAGTCGGCGATCCGACCGATTGGTTGACGTTCGGGGCGATGCAGGTCGTGCTGGGCCCCCTGGCCGGTGCGCTGGTCGGCTACGTTGGCGCCAAGGCGGTGGCGTTCTGCTACCGAAAGGGCTGGATGGCCATGAGCGCCGAGGGCATCGTGGCGCTCGCCCTGGCGTTCACGTCGTTCGGCTTCGCCGAGCTGGTGCACGGGAACGGGTTCATCGCGGCGTTCGTAGCGGGCCTCGTCTTCGGCAACACCCTCAAGCAGAAGTGCGAGTTCCTCTACGAGTTCACGGAAACCGAGGGCACGATCCTGGTCCTGGCCACGTTCATGGCGTTCGGGGGCGCCATGATCCCGGAAGCGTGGGGCGCCGTGACGGTAGCCCACCTGGGCTTCGCCCTGGTGGCGCTGACCCTGGTCCGGATTCTACCGGTCTTCCTCTCGCTTCTGGGCACGGGTCTTCGACCCGCCACGTGGGGATTCCTCGGTTGGTTCGGTCCCCGTGGACTGGCGTCGGTGCTCTTCGTCCTCCTGGTCCTCGAGCGAGTCGAGGTGCCCAACGAGGCGGGGATCTTCGCGGCCGTGGTGGTCACGGTGGCGCTCAGCATCGTCCTGCACGGCGTGACGGCGGTGCCCGCAGCCCGCCGCTACGCCGAGATGGCCCGGGAGATGGGGCCGTGCGAAGAAAACATGCCGGTGAGCGAAGA
Source organism: Gemmatimonadota bacterium (assembly GCA_039586035.1). GTDB lineage: Bacteria > Gemmatimonadota > Gemmatimonadetes > Longimicrobiales > Gaopeijiaceae > JBDHHQ01. The sequence goes on from JBDHLD010000170.1 coordinate 3,738, forward strand.
GCCGTTCACCGGGGCGATGCGCGGGCCCGGAAGGTGACCAATCACCCGCGAGCGCTTGCCCTGCGCCGGCGAGCCGCACGCGTTGCAGCCTGGTCGCGAGCCCGCGTAGCTTGACGGCTCGCGCGCCCTTACCACCGCCGCCGGCCGCCATGAATCTCCAATCGCCGCTCGTGCTTCGCATCAGAGCGCTGCTCCTGTCGATGGCCGCGTTGATGACCGGAGCCTGCACCGAGCCGCCGGGCCCTGGGCGCCCTCCCAACATCGTCTTCATCATGGCGGACGATCTCGGGTACGGTGAGCTCGGAGCGTACGGCCAGACCAAGATCCGGACCCCGCACATCGATCGCATGGCCGAGGAAGGGCTCAGGTTCACGCAGCACTACTCCGGGAGCCCCGTCTGCGCGCCCTCCCGAGCCGTGCTCCTGACCGGGCTCCACACGGGTCACGCGTACATCCGTGGCAACGACGAGATGGCGGACCGCGGCGACGTGTGGCACGACCTGAGCCTGGAAGGCCAGCGGCCGCTGCGAGAGGGCACGGTCACCGTGGCTCGGGTGCTCCAGGAGGCCGGGTACACGACGGGCGCCATGGGGAAGTGGGGCCTGGGCGGCCCGGGTAGCACGGGAGCGCCCAACAGGCAGGGGTTCGACCGGTGGTACGGCTACCTCGGGCAGCGCCTGGCGCACAACTACTATCCGGTGCACCTGTGGCGGGACAGCGTCAAGCACGTGCTGGATGGGAACGACTACTTTCACCCCCACCAGGCGTTACCGGATACGGCGGATCCGCACGATCCGGCCTCCTACGCGGCGTTCTCCGGGGAGCAGTACGCTCACGACCTCATCGCGAACGAGGCGCTGCGCTTCATCCGGGACAGCCAGGACCGACCCTTCTTCCTGTACGTGCCGTTCACGATCCCCCACGTGGCTCTGCAGGTGCCCGAGGACGCGCTGGCCGAGTACGACGGCGCGTTCGACGAGGAGCCATACACCGGTCCCGAGGACGGCGCGATCAGCTATCTGCCCCATCCCCGGCCCCGCTCCGCCTACGCAGCGATGATCTCCCGGATGGACCGGGACGTGGGACGGATTCTGGCCCTCCTCGCCGAGCTGGGCCTGGACGAGCACACCATCGTGTTCTTCACCAGCGACAACGGCCCGAGTTGGGTAGGCGGGGCCGATCCGGATTTCTTCGAGAGCCGTGGCCCGCTGCACGGACGCAAGGCGCAGCTCTGGGAGGGTGGGATTCGGGTGCCCATGGTCGTTCGGTGGCCCGGTCGGATCGCACCCGGGACGGTGACGGATCTTTCGTCGGCCTTCTGGGACGTGTTCCCCACGCTGGCGGATCTCGCCGGCGCGACGACGCCCCCCGGATTGGATGGCCTGTCCCTCGTTCCCACGCTGCTGGGGGACCAGGAGTCTCAGCGCCGTCACGACTACCTCTATTGGGAGTTCAATGGCGGGCAGGCCGTGCGGCACGGGGACTGGAAGGGGATCAGAGGGCGGGGGCGCACCGACCTCGAGCTCTACGACCTGGGCACCGACATCGGTGAGTCCCGCGACGTTGCCCGGGACCACCCCGAGGTGCTGGCGCGCATCGAGGAGATCATGAGGACCGCTCGTACCGAGTCGGAGCTCTTTCCACTGGAACG
>JBDHLD010000171.1:0-5631 GCA_039586035.1 Gemmatimonadota bacterium
TGCCCGTCCTCGGCCAGGCTGACGCGGTCTTCACCAACCTCGAGGTGGCCGTCTCCGGCGCCGGTTGTGACTGCGTGCCCACGCGAGACGATGTCTATTTCCACGGGGCCCAGCCCGGCGTGCTCGACTTCCTCGCCGAGATCGGTGTCTCCCTCGTGGCATTGTCGAACAACCACTCGTGGGACTATGGGACGGACGGCGTCCTTTCGACCATCGACGAGGCCGACAAGCGGGGCATGATCCACGCAGGCACAGGCATTGACGTTGCCGCGGCCACGGCTCCCGCCTACCTGGACGTGGACGGCTTCCGGCTGGGGCTCGTCTCCATGGCGACCGTCAACTCGCCCGACGCAGCCAGGGCCACGGAGGTGCGTGCGGGGGTGAACATGCTGGATCCGGGTAATCCCGTCGACTGGGACCGCAACATCGCGGCAGTGCAGGCCGCGGCGGCCGATGCCGACGCCGTCCTCGCATACCAGCACTTCCAGGTCGACGCCGAGGCTGGGTGGCAAGAGCGGTGGGCACGCGCCACGATCGATGCGGGTGCGACCGTCTATGTGAGTCATGGCGAGCCCACCCTCGCGGGTGTCGAGGTGTACCGGGGCGGGCTGATCCTCTACGGTCTGGGCAACTTCATCTTCCACACCCGGACGCAGCTTGGCCGGTATCCGCCGGACGTGTGGGAGAGCGTCATCGCGGAGCTGATTCTCGATGGAGAAGGTGTCGATCGGGTAGAATTCACTCCGGTCGCGTTGGATCCGGGGAGGGATGGTCATCGGTTCCTCGAGACCCGTGGTTATCCGGAGGTCGCCGTAGGGGAGGTGGGTCAGTCGATCCTCGGACGGCTGGCCGAGCTCTCCAGGCCGTATGGCACGACGATCGCCCTGACGGAGGGCCACGGGACCCTCGAGATCGACGGCCGGCGCTGACGCTCGCGACGTGGAGGGCGCCGCCCCGCGGGGGAACGCTGGGGTCGTATCAGCCGCCGCACCCTGCCGCGATCGACGTCGAGCAGCCGGACCGACCACTCGCGCAAATCGCCGCTTGGGCCTACTTGTACCCAGATGATGCCAAGGATACTGCTATCCATCGGACTGCTCATTCCGGCCGTGCTCTCGGCCCAGGCCTCGACCGCTCTGGAGGCCGAGAGGGCGGACGTCAGCTCGTGGCTGCGCACGTCGCCTGCCTCTCCATACGCAGCCGTGTACCATCAGCCCCTCTCCGACGAGTTGGCCTTCGGACCGGACGGACCGGCTCCCCTCTCCGAGGCGCCTACAGCGACGCTGTCGGTAGGACGGCGGGGCCTTTCACTGGAGACCGAAGAGGGACGGCGATCGGTGCCGCGGAACCGCGACGTGTCACTGGGCGATTGGCGCTTTCGCGTCAGTGGGTCCCGTGGCGTCACCGTCGTCACGGTCTTCGCCCCGCTGACCCGCGAGGTGAACCACCCAGGCTGGTTCCCCGAGAGCCCGGGCCTCTCGGTGGAGGGAGAGCTCCGACGGCCTGATCGTCCGGAGGAGCGGCGCATGCTCGGGCTCGACGGAGTCGAGGTCAGGGCCGCTCTGGCCGGGACCTTCGAGGGAGAGGTCATGGGCGAGGCGTTCGCGCTCACCGCGTACAGCATCCCTGTGGCCGGCTCGGAAGAAACGGAAGTGAGCATCTTCTTCATGGACGGGACGAGCGGCGACGAGACCTACCCGCCTGGACGGTTCGTCGTGCTACAGCCACTGGGGCGGAGGCGGTATCGTCTCGACTTCAACCGCGCGAGGAACCCTTTCTGCGCCTACAACACAGTCTTCCCGTGTCCACTCCCGTGGGCCGGCAACGCCCTGGAGGGGCGAGTCGAGGCCGGGGAGCTCTACCAGCCATCCGATGACTGAACACCTGGCCCGACGAGGCACGCTCCTCCTGTTGAGTCTCCTGTGTGCCACTTCCGCAGACGGGCTGGGGGCCCAGGATCCGCTGCTGGGGCTCGCCGGTCAGTGGCGGGCCCAGCTCGACCTGGCCGGAGGACCGCTCCGTTTCCACATGGAGTTCACAGAGGAAGCAGGGCTCTCCGGACAGCTCTGCAACGCCGGTAAGTGTGACCCCTTCTCGGCCGTGCAGCCCCTGCCCGGCGACTCGGTCCTTCTCGAGATCGGCGACTACGCCGCCGCCATCCGCGCACACGTCGAGGGCGACGCCCTGGTCGGCTTCTACCGGAATGTCGGCAACCGCGGACCCAGGACCATTCCGTTCATCGCGACGCTCGGCTCCTGGCCGATCGAACCCCCGGGCTCGTCTTTGACGGGTCGGTGGGACGCTACCTTCAACCCCGAAACGAGCCCGAGCCCGCGTGTGCTCGAGTTCCGCCGCACGGACCGGGGTCTCGAGGGAACGATCATCTCCAACACCGGGGACCAGGGCCTCTTCTGGGGCGGAGCCACGGACGACGGCTTCGACATGTCCCACTTCGACGGTTCCTTCGTCTACATGCTCACCGGTGACCTCGAGGGCGACACGCTTCGGGGGATCTTTCACGCGGGTCTCACTTCACAACGACCGTTCATCGCGGTTCGGTCCACCGGGGCCCCCCATCTCGTCCCCCCCACCGAGCTGACCAAGGCCGATACGACGGCGGCGTTCGAGTTCGCGTTCCCGGATCTGCAAGGCAACCTCGTGACCAACGAGGACGAGAGGTTCCGCGACAAGGTCGTCATCGTGGAGATCTTCGGGACGTGGTGCCCGACGTGCCATGATGCAGCCCCGACCATCGGGCGGCTCTATGACGAGTTCAAGGACCGGGGCCTGGAGATCGTCGGGTTGGCCTACGAGGTGACGGGCGATCCCGCGATCGACGGTCCGCTGGTGGAACGCTTCGCGAACAAGTTCGACATCGAGTATCCGCTCCTGCTGGCCGGCGTGAACGACAGCGAATCACCGAAGGCGACTCAGCCCCAGCTCGATGGGCCCATCGCCTACCCGACGACGATCTTCCTGGACCCGACCGGACACGTTCGGCGCATCCACAGTGGGTTCTACGGGCCCGCTCTCGGAGCCGCGAGCGAGGCGTTGGAGGGCGAGTTGATGTCGTTCACCGACGAGCTTCTGCGGGAGTTCGGACGCTGATGGACGCGCGTCTCCAGCCGTGGGCCTGTGGTGGCGCAAGGAGGGCCGAGCTGTCCAGGCGAGCCGGCGCCCCGGCCGCCGTGCACACGACCCTCAGGGCTCGGACACACGCATCGGCGTAAGCCGGTCCTCCGTGGAACCGTTGCCGAGCTGACCGACGCTTCCGCCGCCCCAACAATAGGCTTCGCCAGCCGACGTCACGGCGCAGCTGTGCCACGATGCGGAGATCGCATCGAAGGTGAGCCCACCGCTGACCGGAACGGGACTGAAGCGGTGCACCGTGGCCCCCTCCCCGAGTTGTCCACTGGTTCCGTCTCCCCAGCAGTAGGCGTCACCGCCTGTGGTCAGCCCGCAGCTGTGCTGCACGCCCGCCGAGATGGTCGAGAACGTCAGCCCACCGCTGACCGGGACCGGTGCGGGTACCACATCGCTGACCGCGCCGGTGTTCCCGAGGCGTCCGTCGGATCCGAAGCCCCAACAGTACCCGGCGCCCGCTACGGTCAATCCGCACGTGTGGGCGATACCGGCCGAGATCTCGGCCCAGGACAGGCCTCCGCTGACCGGGGTCGGCGTGAGCCGGTTCGCGCCCGAGCCGGTGCCGAGCTGTCCCGAGCCGCCGCCGCCCCAGCAGTACCCTTGTCGCTGCGCCGTCAGGCCGCACGAGTGCCAGTAACCCGTTCCGATGGCGTCGAATTGGTGACCGCCGCTGACGAGAACCGGTGTGGGATGATCCGTCGTCGAGCCATTGCCCAGCCGCCCCTGGGCCCCGGATCCCCAGCAGTACGCGTCGCCGGCCGCCGTCGCGGCACAGGTGTGCGTTCGGCCCGTGGCAATCGACGCGAAGGCCGGTGCACCGATGACCCGGACCGGCGAGAGTCGGTCCGCCGTGGATCCGTCGCCGAGCTGTCCCTGGTCTCCCTTACCCCAGCAATACGCGGACCCCGAAGTCGTCACGCCGCAGGTGTACTCACTGCCGGCCGAGAGCATGTCGAAGACCAGGCCACCACTGACGGGAGCCGGGGTCAGCTTCGTCTCCGCGGACCCGTTGCCGAGCTGTCCGCGGTCTCCGGCGCCCCAGCAGTACGCGGTACCCGCGGTCGTCATGCCGCAGGTATGTGATTCTCCCGAAACCACTTGTGCCCAAACCACCGCCGCGGACTGTATTGTCACGGTCACCACGCCGGAGACCCCGCCGCCCGGTTGGGGATTGTGAACCGCAACCTGGGCGGTGCCCGCATCGGCGATGTCGCTGGCCAGTATGGATGCTTGCAGACGTTGCTCATCCAGGTAGGTGGTGGGGCGGCCGTCGCCATTCCACCTCACCTCGGACCCAGGCACGAATCCAGACCCGTGCACGGTGAGCTCGAAACCGTCTCCGCCGGCAGTGACGACCGACGGATCGACGGACGCGATGACCGGTCCTGGATTGGAGACCTGGGTCGAACCGGTCGAGCTGGGCTGTCCGGCGTTGCCGAACCGCGTCACGGCACGCACGCGGACGTAGTAGGTTCCCGGCGCCTCCAACGTGATCACGGTTGACGTGACGTCCAGCTCGACTACCGTGGGGCTTGGAAAGCTCCCGTCGTCGTCCCACTCCAGTCGATACTCGTCTGCGCCGGGCACCGGATTCCACGCTACGTTCATGGTCTGTCCGGGCTGGAGCTCACCATCCAGCGCGCCGAGAACCGGCACGAAGTCGGTGCGCACCACCGTCACGGGCGTGTTGGCGCCCGCGGTCACGACGATCCCCCCACGCTCCCCGTAGGACTCGACCTCGCCCGCGATCAGCCCTTCAACGGCCACCGTGTAGGTGCCGGGCACGAGGCCCGAGATCGTTTCCGTCGTCCCCGGCTCGATCAGGACGGTCCGTGGGGTCGGCCCTTCGACGTAGATGCGACCCTGATCGGGCGTCGACGAGAACCCGTCGGCGGCCAACACGTGGAGCGACAGGGCCGCCGTGGGGGCGACGTCCGCCACAGTGGAATCGCAGGCCCACAGGCACAACGGCAGGGTGACAGCCCAGCGGAGATGGCAGTGACGTATCGCGGCACCCTCCGAGCGGGGGACAGAAGCGTGCCGTCGCGGGCTGTACCGTATAGTCGGGCTCGGGGCCGGTGGATGCAACCCGCTCCCGCGTCGCGACATGGCGAGGACGCGACCCAGAGAAGTCGCGCGAATGGCGAAGATACCGGCATGGCGAAGATACCGGCCTGACAACTATAGGGATCGTCCCTATAGTAAGGGAAGCATTCCCCACCCGGTGCCACCAAGGACCGGACCGTGGCGGACGGCGGGGCGAGCCGCGCCCGGGAGCGTGCCACTACGCGGCGGGCGAGAGCCGCCCTCGGCGCGCCCCTCAAACGGCCGCTCCGCTCAGCACCCGGAAAAGAGGATGTCGCATGTCGCATTCCGACCCCCTGGACCACCTGCCCCTCACGCACCTGACCTATCACGTGCTCCTGGCCCTGGCCGACGCCGATCGTCACGGCTACGGGATCATCAAGGAGGTCGAGGCGCGGACCG
>JBDHLD010000172.1:0-5927 GCA_039586035.1 Gemmatimonadota bacterium
CAGCGCCAACCCGGTGAGGCCCTCCGCGAGCTTCTTGCTCATGATGCTCGCCGCGATCAGCGGGATGGACGGGACGGTCGCCGTGACGCTGCGCAACGCATACAGGCGTCGGTCAAGGGGGGCGATCTCGGAGGTCTGGCCGATCATCGCGCAACCCACACGGGCGAGCACGGCCCGAAAGCGGTCCAACGGCAGATCGGTACGAAAGCCCGGGATCGCCTCGAGCTTGTCCAGCGTCCCTCCCGTGTGACCGAGGCCTCGGCCCGACATCATGGGAACGAAGACGCCCAGCTCGGCCGCCAGGGGCGCCAGAACGAGAGAGACCTTGTCGCCAATCCCCCCCGTGGAGTGCTTGTCGATGCGAGGGCCATCAAGGTGGCCGAGGTCGAGCGTGGCGCCGGACCCCAGCATGACCTCGACCAGCGCGGATAGCTCCTGCTGGTCCAGGCCCTGAAAGAAGACCGCCATGAGAAAGGCGGCCATCTGGTATTCGGGTACCTCGCCGTCGAGGTACCCACCCAGGAACGAGCGCAGCTCGGCGGGGGCCAGCGGGTCCCCGTTTCGCTTCCGCTCGATCAGGCGATACGGGATCACCCGGCTCCCGCCTGACCCGGTCGCGTCAACGCCGCCTCGAGGCCCGTCGTCGCTCGGCGGTGGGGGCGTCCGGGGCGGTCAGTTGGAGAACCGATGGCGTGCGGTCTGCACCGCCTCGTCCACCCTGCCCTTCAGCTCTCCCGCGAGATCTTCCCAGCGGTCGCCGGCGTTCCCTCGAATCTCTCCCGCCACCTTCCGGATCCGCCGACGGGTTCTCCGTCCGCTCTGGGGCGCCGTCAGGATCGCGACTGCGGCTCCCACCGCGGCTCCAAGTACCAGACCGGCCAGGAAGTTGAAGACTGCCGTATCGTTTTCGTATTCCATCTTCTTCCAGATCCCCTTTCGTTCAACTACCCTGTCCGGCCACGGACACGATCCGTGGCGCTTCGGACATGATGCGCTCGACGTCCTCGGGACGGCGCGGCAGACTCCGGCTCAGGAGCTCATACCCGTCTTCCGTGACGAGAACGTCGTCCTCGATTCGCACGCCGAGGTTCTCTTCCGAAAGATAGATACCCGGCTCGATGGTCAACACCATCCCGGGCGCCAGCGGCGTACCGTAGTTGCCCACGTCGTGCACGTCCATGCCGAGCCAGTGCGAGACCCCATGCGGGAAGTGGGCCGCGCACGACCTGCCGCCGCAGAGGTCGCCGGAGTGCTCCTGCATGTACCGGCGCGCGGCCTGTTCGAGCCGTCCAATCGTGGCACCAGGTCGCACCTCGGCGAGTGCGGCCTCCTGAGCTCCCAGCACGAGCTCGTACACCGCACGCTGTCGATCCGTGAACCGTCCACCGACGGGAAAGGTGCGGGTCAGGTCCGCCGTGTAATAGCCGAACTCGGCCCCGATATCCACCACGACCAGGTCGCCGTCTTGCAGCATGCGGCGGTTCTTGTCGTAGTGGAGCGTCACGCTGTTCTCGGCGGATCCCACGATGGAGGGAAACCCCACCCGTTCCGCGCCGCGTGAACGGAACACGTACTCGATCAGGGCCTCGACCTCGTACTCGTGCATCCCCTCGCTGGCGGCCCGCCACGCCTCCTGATGGGCCTCGCCCGTGATTCGCACCGCCTCTCGTAGCCGGCGTAGCTCATCGTCGTCCTTGATCATCCTCAGCTCGGCCACCGTGGGCCCCAGCCGTTGCGCCGTCGCTCGGGCTCCGCCGAGCGCCTCGGCGAGACGGTCCACGTGGGCGGGATCTCCGGGATCGACGTAGACCGCCGGCGCGTCCCGCTGCCCCAACCAACCGGCAACGTCGGCCACCAGACGGTCGCTGGACCGGACGTCCGCGAGGCCGCTCCGGACCCGAGCCTCCGCTCCGGGCCCGAGCTTGGCGCCCGTCCACAGCTCCTGGGCCGGATCGCGCGGCTCGAGGTAGAGGACCTCCGACCCCGGTGTCGGCAGGTTCAGGACCAGCCAGGCGTGGGGCGTCTCCAGGCCTGTCAGGTAGAAGAAGTCGTTGGACTGGCGGAAATCCGAATCCTGCGGGTATTCCCGCTCCAGGTCCCGCAGCCGCGCCGACCCCAGGATCACCGGTGCGCCGTCCAGGGCGTCGGTGACCCGCACCCGGCGCTCACGGAGGAGCTCCACCGGCACGGGGCCGGCGGGCGAGCCTACCTGCGCGCTCCCTGGAGAGCTCAGCAGCACGATGGCGAGAGCAGCAGTGAGGGTGCCTCGATCAAGTCTCACGATTCGTCCGGGTCCGGGCGGTTCATCGACTACTGTTGTTCACCTTATATTACTGCACGGTTCCGGTTCCCGGCCGAAACGAAGCGGACGTGAGGGCCCGTCTCGAAGCCCGGAGGGACGCGCCGACCCAATCCGCCAACACCAAGGAGTCGTGTTCGTGCAACGCTCCAGACCCGACCGAGAGGTCATCCTGCCCGCGGCCGCGCTCGCGGCTCTCCGTGACGCCGTGGTGGGTCAAGCGGGCCAGGATGCTGCCGACGCAGCGCTTCGATCCGCCGGTGTCGCCGCTGGAGAGCGACTGTTCGAGGAGACGGAATCCGAGCTCGGCCGGTCGCTGGCCGAGGTCGGCGAGGAGGCCTTCTGGCGACACCTGTCCACGGTCCTCTCCCGTCGGGGCTGGGGCGCCCTCCGACACGAAGCGCCCCATCCCGGCGTCGGGCTGCTGACGGGAACGGGATGGGCGGACGCCCGGGACAACCCCTTCTCCGAAGGAATGATCCAGGGGATCCTCTCTCGGACCGCGGGCGCCGAGGTCAGCGTGATCCGCGTACCGACGGACACTGCCGAGCTGGATCCGGCGTTCGCCTTCGGATCCGCCGCCGCCATCCGCTGGCTGCGGTCTCGGCTCTCCGATCAGGGTGACGTTCGCTCGGCCCTGGAGACGCCCTGAGCCCTCCGGCGCAGGGCGAGACTCGCGTGTTGGGGATCGACTTCGGGGAGCGGCGCGTGGGCCTCGCCCTGTCGGATCCCACCGGAACGCTCGCCACCCCGCTGCCCACCTTGAAGCGGCGGGCCGGCAAGCGTCCTCCCCTGAAGGCCCTGGAGGGCGTCGCCCGTGAGCACGACGTGGAGGCCGTGGTGTTCGGGCTGCCCCTCGCGTTGGACGGCACCGAAACCGACTGGACTCGTGAGGTGCGCTCCGTGGGCGACCGTCTGGCGGAGCGGCTCGGAGTGCCCGTTCACTTCGTCGACGAGCGGATGACCTCGGTGATGGCGGAAAGGTCCGTGCGTGGTGCGGGTCTGCCCAAAGGGGAGCGGGAGAGAAAGGAGCGAGTCGACGCAGCCGCGGCGGCCATCATCCTCCAGCTCTGGCTCGACCGGAGGGACACGTGAGTACCCGGCCCCGGCGCCCCGGCGAATGTGCGGCCAGGCCCTCCCCTCGACGCATCCTCCCCGGCTTCGGTCGGAGCGCCGCGGGCGTCGCGGTGGTGCTGCTGGGCACTGCCGGATGCGGAGGCCCGCCCCCGGACGCCGAGCCCGTCGAGATCACCGTGCCGCAGGGCGCATCGTTCCTCGAGGTCGTCGACACCCTGGAGGCACGGAGCATCATCGCCCGCCCGCTGCTCTTTCGCCTCTATGCGCAGTGGAAAGGGGCGGACCGAGAAGTCCGAGCCGGGCCGTACCGCCTCCAACCGGGCACCGAGTGGAGCGTGATCCTCCAGCACCTGACCGAGGGCCGGGTTCTCACCCAGCCCATGACCGTGCCCGAGGGTTTCTGGTTGCCGCAGATCGCGGAGAGAATCGCCGAGGTCACGGGAACCAGTAGCGACAGTATCCTGTCGGTGCTCCTGGCCGAGGGCGCGGACGAGCGATGGAATGTCCCGGGGCCCGGTTTGGAGGGGTACCTCTTTCCGGACACGTACCGCTTCGCCGCCGGGGTGCCGGTCGAAGAGGTGGTAGCCACCATGACGGGGCGCTATCGGTCGATGTGGACTCCGGCACGCCGAGTCCGGTTGGACGCATTGGGCAGGAGTGAGCGAGAGATCGTCACGTTGGCCTCCATCATCCAGGCCGAGGCCCGGAGGGTCGAGGAAATGCCCACCATTTCGGCCGTGTACCACAATCGCCTTCGCATCGGGTACCTGCTCCAGGCTGACCCCACCGTACTGTACGCGCTAGGCGGGCGTCGGGCCCGCCTGCTCTACGCGGCCATCGATTCGGTGGCCGATCATCCGTACAACACCTACACCCAGTCGGGGCTGCCCCCCGGACCGATCGGTGCTCCGGGCGAGGCGGCCCTGGACGCCGCGCTCAACCCTGCCGACGAAGACTACCTCTACTTCGTGGCCCACCCGGACGGCACCCACATCTTCACCCGCAGCCTCGAGGAGCACAATCGCGCGCGGAACACCGTTCGGCGGCTGCGGCAGCAACGGCCCACCGATCCTGGCGAGTGAGTCGGCCGCGCCCTCCATGTCTCTCGGCTCGACCCCCGACCGGCAGGATGCGCGGACCCTCTCGGCGCGGCTGCGTTTGATGGTGATTACCGACGCCGGCCTCGCCGCGCCGCGGACCGTCGAGGACGTGGTGACGGAGGCCCTGCAAGCAGGGGCGCCCGCCGTTCAGCTCCGCGACAAGGCGGCCGAGCCCCGGCACCTTCTGGAGCAGGCCCTCCGACTCCGGGCCCTGACCCGGGAGTGGAATGCGCTGCTTATCGTGAACGACCGTATGGACGTCGCCCTCGCGGCTGGGGCCGACGGCGTTCATCTGGGCCCCGACGATCTGCCCGTGGCGGCGGTGAGGCGGGCGGCTCCTCCGCGTTTCATCGTGGGGTTCTCCTCCGACGATCCCTCAGTCGCCACGGCGGCGGTACGCAGCGGCGCGGACTACATCGGCTGCGGGACCGTCTACGCCACCATCAGCAAGGCCGATGCGGGTGAGACGATCGGTGCGGCGGGCCTGGACCGCGTGGCGACCGTGGTTCCAGCCCCGGTCCTCGGCATCGGCGGTATCGACGTGGACCGCGCCGAGGAACTGGCCGCGACGAGCGCCACCGGTATCGCGGTCATCGCCGCCGTGATGAGCGCCCCCGACCCCGCTCGGGCAGTCCGTGAGCTCTTGGCGCCCTTCGTGCGTCGCGACGCGTAGGCAGTACCGTGGGCGGGTGGATCAGGGGGACGGCCGCGGATTCTGGCGCAGGGCGTCGTTGGACTCGTCGCGTCGCCTGCGACGTATCATTTAGATACGCCTCGGCGTCGCTCCTCGTCCGCCTACCCCTGCATCCAGACTACGCGGCAAACGAGAGCCGACCGTGCTGGCCTATATGACAACGAGAACCGCCCCTCGTCGCTGATGACGAGGGGCGGTTCGATGTAAATGGCTGGCGGCGACGTACTCTCCCACCGGGCTGCCCCGGCAGTACCATCCGCGCGGTGGAGCTTAACGGCCGTGTTCGAGATGGGAACGGGTGTGGCCTCCACGCAATAACCACCAACCAAAGTGGCAGGCTGTCCATGTTGGCGCAGGGCGTCGTTGGACTCGTCGCGTCGCCTGCGACGTATCATTTAGATACGCCTCGGCGTCGCTTCTCGTCCGCCTACCCCTGCATCCAACCTGAACAGCCTCTGGGCTGCGTCGCAGGGGCGGCCCCATCCGACATGGGAGCCTTATAGAACAAGATGGGAGAGAGGGAGCGGCCTGGTGTGTGGCGTACAGAAGAAAAAAGCTGGTCAAGCCTCACGGGCAATTAGTACGGCTCGGCTTCACGTGTTGCCACGCTTCCACCTACCGCCTATCAACGTGCTAGTCTCGCACGACCCTTCAGAGTCCTCTAGGGACTGGGAGTGTTCATCTTGGAGTGGGCTTCCCACTTAGATGCTTTCAGCGGTTATCCCTTCCCGACGTCGCTACCCGGCGCTGCCCCTGG